>NZ_OW968402.1:1474460-2211690 GCF_943169825.2 Varibaculum prostatecancerukia | reverse complement strand
CGATTTCTCCAAAATCTCTAAAACCAGTGTGAGGAATTTCCCCAACTTTGGGGTTAGTGATGATTCTAGGACAAAAATAGGTTATCCCCAACCTGGGGAAAAGATTGTGGATAACTTACACAGTTGTAGTTTAAGGGGGTAAAAAGGGTATAGCGTGCAAAAACTCATTAAAAACAGAAAGTTTTTAAAATAGATAATTAACATCTTACATCTTTGTAATTTTTGTAAGTTCCACAGGTTTATTAAGCGGGGGAAAAAATAGTGGTCATAACCACTGAATAACTATTTGACCTGGCTAAGTGCTATGCGTAGGCTTGCTTATGTTGTCTAATCCCAGGTTACAAACCTGGAACCTAAGAGACCGGAGCTATTCATTCCGGTAAGCGAAGAACATTTAGGAGAAATAAAGTGACAAAGCGGACTTTTCAGCCGAATAACCGTCGCCGAGCCAAGAAACACGGCTTTAGGGCGAGGATGCGTACCCGCGCAGGGCGAGCCATTATTGCTAATCGCCGGAATAAAGGACGCAAGGAACTCTCGGCTTAGAGCATGTTGCCCCAGGCCAATCGCCTGAAAAAATCAGCCGATTTTTCCTTAGTGTTTCGGCGGGGAATAAGCGTCGGAAATCAACTAATGGTGGTGCACCACCTACCCGACCAGTTTGGCACTGCGGCGCCGCTGGTCGGTTTCGTTGTACCTAAAAGGTTCTTGCCTAGGGCAGTTGATCGTAACCGAGTTAAACGGCGCCTTCGGGCACTTAGTGCTAGTCGCCTAGAAAATCTAGGCAGCGGAAGCCTAACCGTGATTCGCGCTCTGGGGAAATCAAAAAATGCTTCCTACCTGCAGCTAGGAGCGGCTTTAGACCAAGCCTTGAGTAAGGTAAAACAAAAGGGGAAAAAGTGAGAGGAAAAATCGCGAAGCGGGCGCTGATATCCCTTGTCGGTTTTTATCAGCGCCGTATTTCTCCCCTATTCCCGCCGCGCTGTAAGTATTATCCCAGCTGCAGTAGCTATGCGCTCTCCGCGCTGCAGATACACGGCGCCCTTAAAGGCGGGCTGCTCGCCGGTTGGCGGATTCTGCGCTGTAATCCGCTTTCAGATGGAGGAGTGGATTACCCTCCACAAAAGGGACAGTGGAAAAGCGCGCCCTATCACCAGATGACTTTAAGCGAACTCCAAGAACATTGGGCGAAGATAGATAATGCAGCCCTCCCGAGCCCGGTAAAACAGTAAAGGAGCAAATCCATGTTGCTAAGTGCGCAGATGCTTGCGGCATCTACCCAACCCACTTCGGGTGGTTGGTATGACACCGTTTTATACCCCTTCAAGTGGGTGACTGCCTGGGTACTGGTAGGGATCCACAAGGGCTTAACTTTGCTGGGCTTGCCGGAAGGTCCCGGTGCTACCTGGGTGCTATCAATTGTGGTACTCACGATTTTTGTGCGGCTACTAATAATTCCCCTGTTTATTAAACAGATAAAATCCACCCGGGGAATGAGCGCTATTCAACCCCAGATGAAAGCGATTCAAGAAAAATATAAGGGGCGCAACGACCAGGTCTCTAAGCAGCAGATGAGTCAGGAAACCATGGCTCTGTATAAAGAATATGGTGTCAACCCGATGGCATCCTGTTTCCCGCTGCTGATTCAATTACCAATTTTGGCGGCTTTGTACCGGGTGCTTTGGCAAATGCCTTTGATTGCCAAGCATCCTGGAGCCCATATTGGGGGATTTGATTCCACCCTGGCCGCGGAAATGGATAAATCTACAGTATTTGGGGTTTATCTTTCGGATACTTTCACTAACACCGCCTCCAACCCTACCGCGACTAAAACACTGATTATTGTTTCGGTGCTGCTCTACGGCGGATTGATGTTCTTCCAGCAGTTCATCAATATGCGGCGCAATATGAACACTTCCAATCCGCAGCAAATGCGGATGATGAAGATGATGGTTTATGTGATGCCCCTGATGACCGCTTGGTTCGGTTTTATTGTGCAGATCGGGGTGCTGGTTTACCTGGTAGTGACGATGGTGGTTAGTTTTGTTCAACAGATTTTTGTTATGCGCTATCTGCCTACTCCCGGCTCCCCCGCTCATGACGCCCAAATGCAGCGTCACCAGGTTAAATACGATAAATTTAAAGAGGAAACGCTGAAGGAATACAACCAGAAGCTTTCCGAAATGGGGCTAAGCGGCGAGGACGTGAATAAAGGTTTGCGGCTAGAAGTCAAAGCTGATCGTAAGGGTAATGAGGATCCCTTTGAAGAGGTGGAAAATGGTGAGGTACTGCGTGAAGGCGTGGCTCTCCATAAAGAAACCCAGGATCGGTTGCATAAGAAAGCGCAGGACCTGGAGCTAGAAGAAAAACCGCGGAAACCGGCGAAACAGTCCCGGATGATGTCGGCCTTGCAAAAAAAGGCCGAAGAACAACAGGAAGGGATGAAGCCCGGGGTGCGCAATGCCCAGGCACAACCTAAACGGCTCACCCGGGCGCAGCGGGATGCGCAAGCTAAACGGCGTCGTCAGGGCGGCGGGCTTAGCGAGCAAGAAAAAGCGAAACGCCGCCAGGCGCGCAGGAAGAATAATGACGGTAAAAATCGGCGGAAGAACCGATAGGATCATTGCAGGTAGTTAAGAGAGGAATAACAATCATGAGCGAAGAGGAAGCCCCAGACCGGGTAACAGCTTTAGAAGAAGAGGGCGATATCGCCGCTGACTATTTAGAAGAACTGCTTGATATTGCAGATTTGGGCGGAGATTTAGAAATCGATGTGGAACACGATCGTGCCAGTGTAGATGTGGTGGCGGATCCCCAAGATGTTTCGGATCTGAAGCGTCTGGTAGGGAAAGAGGGCGAGGTTCTAGAAGCATTACAGGATTTAACCCGCCTGGCAGTTTCCCAAAAGACGGGAGAACATTCTCGCTTGATGCTGGATATTGTGGGCTACCGTGAGGAACGTAAACAAGAGTTGCGGGCTATTGCCGAAGAGGCGATTACCAAGGCAAAAACCAGCGGGGAACCGGTTCGCCTGGAGCCCATGAATCCTTTTGAGCGCAAAGTGTGTCACGACGTAGCGGCTGATGAAGGCGTATATTCTGGGTCGCAAGGCCAAGCTCCGAACCGGGCAGTAGTTATTTATCCGACTGAAGCCGGTCCGGAATCAGAAGAAGAATAGTTATACCGACCTGCTGGCTTTTATCAGCTAGCTGGTTTGTTTTATTGGGTTGGGTTTAGCTATGTCGCCAGTAGATTCTGAGGTTGCGTTACCGAGTGAGAGCGTAAAAGAGTTTTTTGGTTCCTCTTTTGCGAATATGAATCGCTATGCACAGATGCTGGCAGACCAGGGTGAGTTGCGGGGACTACTAGGTCCACGCGAACTTCCGCGGCTGTGGCCGCGGCATCTTCTAAACTGCGCGGCAGCCGAAAAGTTCTTGCCGCTGGGCAGAAATGTGACGGTAGCCGATGTGGGTTCCGGGGCAGGATTACCGGGAGTAGTATTAGCTATAATGCGTCCTGACCTGCAGTTTTACTTGATTGAACCGCTTGCGCGGCGCAGTAAATGGCTAGAGGAAGTAAAACAAGAGCTGCAACTAAAAAACGTCGAAGTATTGCGTTCCCGCAGCCAAGATCTACCCCCCGATCAAAAGTTTTCGGCGGTTACCTCCCGAGCGGTAGCCAGTCTCAAGAAATTAGTGCGCATCTCAGGCAAACTGGTGGCTCCCGGAGGCAGGATGCTGGCCATCAAAGGCGAGAAAGCTCCCCAAGAACTGGCTGAAGCTCAGGAAGAACTGATGGCAGCTAAGCTAGAGTCGGCGCATATAGAGGAAGTACCCTCCCTAATGGATGATTCGATAACTCGAATAATCATGGCAACAAAACGCGGTTAAGTGGCAAGCTGCTTACTACTCTTTTTGGAGGCATAATGAGCAAGCATCGATTAGCAGATGCAGACATGGTGGAGCAAGCGGATAGCGGAACCGATAGCGGCGCGACTAGACGTTCCCTTAATCCCAGCGGAACCGATACCTTGCCCGCGCCTGAAAAGCCTCGGGTGATTGCGGTAGCAAATCAAAAAGGCGGCGTCGGCAAGACTACTACGGTGGTAAACCTGGCGGCAGCGCTGGCTTTGGGTGGCTTAAAAGTTTTGGTAATCGATGCTGACCAGCAGGGAAACGCTTCTTCCTCTCTGGGATTTCGTCACCTCGCTGAAGATCAGCTTTCCCTCTATGAGGTGATGACCGAGGGCGCGGCCCTGCGCGATGCACTGGTTCAAAACGAAAAAATCCCAAATCTGTGGGTAGTGCCGGCCTCCATGAATATGGCCGGTATCGAACTAGAGTTGAACGAGCGAACTAATTTTCAACAAATTCTCGCCGATGCAGTACACCAACTATTAAATAGCGGAGAACACTTCGACTATATCTTTATTGATTCTCCCCCTTCCCTGGGGATTATGACGGTTAATGCACTGGTGGCCGCGCAGGAAGTGCTGGTCCCTTTGCAAGCAGAATATTTAGCTTTGGAAGGGCTTACGCAGCTGACAAAAACTATCGACATGTTGGTAATAAGGCTTAATCCTGACCTGAGATTTACCGGTATTTTGCCCACTATGGTTACCACCAACACTTTGCTAGGTAAAGGGGTTTTAGAAGAGGTGCGCGCCTACTACGGCAACATAGTTATGGAAACAATTATTCCCCGTAACGTGGCCTTGGCGGAGGCCCCCTCGCATGAAGAATCAATTTTGACTTACCAACCGGCTTCTAAAGGTGCAAAATGTTATTTAGATGCCGCATATGAGTTAGTTAGTCGCGAGGAGAAATCGTAATGACGCGAAAGAAACATTTAGGGCGCGGATTATCTGCACTGATTCCCACGGAGCCAGCAGAAACTAAACCCGCAGAAGTAGCAGCAGATACTGACTCACGTCCTGCGGATATCTTTTTCGGTGGCCATGGGCACTCCCCCAAAGGCGGATCTGCTAAAGAACTTTTAGAGCCTCGTAAAATTGTTTCACGTGAAACATTGCGTAACAGCCGACCAAAGGAGACAACTAAAAAGGGAGACAGTTCAAACGGTCGCCAACGGAAGTCGGCAGTTTCGGAGAAACCACAAAAAGTAGGTGTCACTGAGGATGTTTCACGTGAAACATCTTTGGTGCCAGTGCCGGGCGCAAAACTGGAACTGATTGCAGTTAAGAAAATAAATCCCAACCGCTCACAACCTCGCCAAACTTTTGATGAGGACGAAATTGCAGAACTGGCAGCTTCGATTAAAGAAGTTGGACTATTGCAACCGATTGTGGTGCGCACCGATCCCACTGACAAGAACGCCTATGAATTGATCATGGGGGAACGGCGGCTAAGAGCCTGCCAGTTGGCGAAGGTGAAACAAATTCCCGCGATTGTGCGTGAAACCAGCGATAACAAGATGTTGTTGGATGCGTTGATCGAAAACTTGCATCGAGTTGAACTTAATCCTTTAGAAGAAGCTGCTGCCTATCAGCAGTTGATGGAGGATTTTGGTTGTACTCAGCAGGAACTTTCTCGGCGAGTGTCTAAGTCGCGGCCGGCTATAACTAATGCGCTACGACTTCTCCGGTTGCCAGCCAGCGTACAACCGAAAGTTGCTGCCGGAGTGCTTTCGGCTGGGCACGCCCGCGCCTTATTGGCGGTAAGTGATCCGGGGGATCAAGAATATTTAGCGGATCGGATTATCGCTGAAGGTCTTTCGGTGCGTTCTACTGAAGAAATTGTGGCACTGGGAAATGTGCGGGGATCGGTGCGGCGACGGGCGACCTCTTCGCGGAGCAAGCCTAATCTTTCTGCTAGTCAAGAGATAGCGCAGGCACGCTGGACCGATATTCTCGATACCCGGGTAGTTATTAAACCAGGCAAGAAAACTAGCAAGTTAGTTATTGAATACGCTGATGAAGAAGATTTAGCGCGAATTACGAAGCTGTTAGAAAAGGCTAGTGGCGAACGTTAGTTAGCGGGGAAAAACCAGTCAGTTCTGCGGAATCAACAAGGTTAATAAACCAGGATCTAGCTAAACTCGAAACCTTGTGATTCGTAGGAATAAATTAATTGATGCAAAAACTTGGTTAGGCGCGGGCGCCGCGGGCGGCTGCCGCCCGAGTAATCACCTCAATTAGTTCACCGAAACCTAAATCAGTGTGCGCCGCTAAGGGCCAAAGAGAAGTATCGGTCATACCGGGAACTACATTTGCGTCAATAAACCATGGGTTACCAGCCTTATCCACAATCATGTCGATGCGGGAAAAATCTTCTAACTCCAGAACCCGGTGACAGTCTAAAGCCAAGGAACGGATGCGGTCATCTAGCTCAGCTTCTAAAGGCGCGGGCACGAAATATTCGGTGCGTCCGGTTAAATAGCGAGCATCAAAGTCGTATCTGCCCACGTCAGTGCGGATTTCTACAGGAGGTAGGGCGCGGGGAGCTCCGGCTTCTTCTACGATAGAAACCGAGATTTCTCGCCCAGGGACAAAGCGTTCAATTAAAACTTCATCGTCATAGGCGAAGGCGTTTACCATCGCAGTGCGCAGCGCTTGTTCATTTTCCACATAGGTGATTCCCATTGCCGAGCCACCCCTAGAAGGCTTAACCATTAAGGGATATCCCAAGCGCCGAGAAACCTCGCTCAGCAAAGTATCTGCCCCCACCTGCCGAAATAGCATTTGCGGGAGGGCTACTGAATGTGGAGTCGGCAGTCCGTTCTTTTCTACCACCGATTTTGCTACCGGTTTTGAAAGCGAAATCCGACAGCCCTTGGGTCCGGTACCCACATAAGCCAAGCCGCTTAACTCTAATAAATCCTGTAGGGAGCCGTCCTCGCCTTCGCGTCCGTGAATTATTGGCCAAACTACATCGGGGGAGAAGTCACTTAGGGAACTAAGTAGATCTCGGTCGAGTTCCAAAGTCTGCAGCTGGTGACCATATTGGCGCAGTTGGGTGGCCACTCTATTTGCCGAACGCAGCGAAACTTCCCGCTCGTGAAGCTGTCCTCCGGTAATAATCGCAACCTTCAAGCTTTTACTTTCAGTCATGGCTCTTACCTTTCTGCTGGGAAGCAAATAATTTAACTAGCCCCATTTCCCGATGCACCACTTTGGCTAAACGGCGCACGCCCTCACGAATCTCATCTTCTGGGGGATAGCAAAACGCTAGGCGGATATTTTGGCGACCTTCATTAGAGGCATAAAAGGCGGTGCCGGGAGTATAAGCCACCAATTCGCTAACTGCCCGGGTGAGCATAGCTTTGGAATCTAGTCCTTCGGGCAAAGTCAGCCAAGTGTAGAAACCACCTTCGGGAACTGTCCAGTGACATTCCGGCAGGTAATCGGCCAGTGCCTCGAGCATGGCGTCGCGGCGTCCTCGATACATTTGCCGGTAGGAGTCAATCTGTCCGCGCCAATCATAGTCGCGCAGGTAGGCGTGGATTGCCATTTGACCCACCATGGAGGGCGATAAAATCGCAGACTCGGAGGCCACCACCAGTTTGTCCCTGACCGCTGGGGGCGCGTACGCCCAACCAATCCGAAAGCCCGGAGCGAAGATTTTAGAAAAAGAACCAAGGTAAACTACCAGGTCAGGGGCAAGTTCCACCAGGGGGGTCATAGTTTGTCCCTCAAAACCTAGAAGACCATAGGGGTTATCTTCTAAAATCAGCACCCCATATTTGCGGCACAAATCCACCAATTCTTTGCGTCGCGAAATCGACATCGATACCCCAGCAGGGTTGTGAAAATTGGGGATAGTGTACAGGTACTTTATGCGTTTGCCTTCCGCGCGCGCCTGCTCAACGGTGCGGGCGAACTCGGAGGGGATCAACCCCTGATCATCAAGAGCAATATGGCGCACATCCGCTTGGTAGGCATTGAACACCCCGAGCGCTCCCACATAGGAGGGCGACTCGGCTAGTATCACGTCTCCCGGCTCAATAAAAAGCTGTGTGACCAGGTCTAATGCTTGTTGAGAGCCGGTGGTAACTACCACCTTATCGGGGTTGGCGTGGATCCCTTCTTCGGCCATTACTTCGGTTATAGCTTCGCGTAGCGGCGCCCAGCCTTGACCGCCGCCATATTGCATCGCCTGTTCGCCGTGTTCAAGCACCAGTTGCTGGGCACTATTGGCCAGTTTTGCTAGCGGCAGATCATGAATATTGGGCATCCCGCCTGCTAAAGAAACCACTTCCGGGCGAGAAACCACTGAAAAGAGGGCGCGAATTTCGGATTCACGCAGGTTATGAGCTCGCGCAGCATAGGAATCCTGCCATAAATCCAGATGGGTTCCTTTTTCTTGCGCGCTCATTAGCTTCTCCTTTGCTAGATTAATAGCCATTTTCCCACGAAGAAGCGAGGCTACCAAAGCCGTGACCATCAAAAGAGCAAAATTAAAGTAAAAATTCTCTACTTGCCGCCTGCAGAATCAAGTTCTTCTTGATGGTGTTTTCCGCGTTGGCTGCGCAAATACCAGGTAAGGGTGGCAAAGAATGCCACTAGAACCACTAGCAGTAGGGGCAACAGAAAGTCGGGGAGGGCACCGGCTACCTGGGAAATGCGGGTTTCTAGCGATACCTGCTGGGAGGGGTCAAGTAAAGAGTTAGCGTTGGTGCCGCCGGTAATTAGTAAAAATACTCCTACCGCCACAAACACTAAGCCGGCCAGTAGCGAGCCCCAGGTGGTTTGGCGTCCTAAAAACCGGAGAGGACGCGGGTGAAATAGGCGCTGTTGGCGGGCAGTGAGCGAACCCCAGATTAGGGAAAGTAGGGCAACGGGGGTGAACATTCCTAGCGCATACCAAAACATTAGGATGCCGCCGCGAACACTGGAACCGGTAAGGGTGGCCGCCGAAAGCACTGCCCCTAAGATCGGACCGGTACATCCAGATCCAGCGAGGCCGTAGGAAATTCCGAAAAGGAGAATCCCGGCGATACTAGGACGGGTCGCGCCACCTAAAGCCCGAGGTAGAGGCAGTTTAGGTAAGGGGAGAGCGAATACTTGGGCTAGACCTAAAGCTAAAATTACCCCCCCGGCTATGAGAGTAACTAGGCGAGAGTGGGCGAGTAGCCAACCCCCGAGGCCTCCAGCGGCAAAACCTAGGGGAACCAAGGCAATGATTAGCCCGACCAGGAACACTAGGATTCGCTGTAGGAGACGGCCGCGCTCCTCAAAAGCGCAAGCGAAAAAGGCCGGTAGTAAGAAAGCTCCGCAGGGAGCTAGGAAGGTAACCAGGCCTCCCAGGTAAGCAATCGTAAAGTTAATAGTCATGGGAGATTACTTCGCGTCCTTCAAAGCAATTTCAATCGTTTGTAGAAAACTTTCCGCAGGTAGAGCCCCGGTAATGTAATAGTTATTGATGAAAAATGCCGGGGTGCCACCAAGGCCGGCTGAGTGAGCACGCGCGCTTTCTTCCTCCACTATTTTCGCAGCTTCCGGAGAGTTTAGATCTTGATTGAAGCGTGCGAGGTCGCTAACTCCGCTGGATTTAGCCACTTGAGTGACCAGCTCCTGATCCCAGGTAATATGACCATTGCCTTGTTGACCAGCCAAATTGGTGGCGGCAATCAAGAACTCCCAGAACTTGCCCTGTTTAGCGGCCGCAATTGAAGCGGCTCCCGCCAGATCCGAATGGTAATCCCGGGCGAAAATCGCCAAGTTGTTGAACTCGATCCGCAGGGTCCCGTTATCTATATAGGGTTTTAGCTGGGGAAACACCGTGGATTCATATTGGTAACACATGGGGCAAGAAAAGTCTGAAAACTGAATCATGGTTACCGGAGCCTTGGGGTTACCAATCGCCCGGGCATCGTCCTTATTGGAGCGATAAAAAGACTTAATAAGCTGCTTGCCCTGTTCGTCGCTAATCAGGTTAACCCCTTGAGGTAACTGTTGGTCACTTTGTGCGCCTTGGCTACTAAGCGAGGACGCATCGGTGCCGTTGGTGCTGGTAGCGTCAGTTTTGCTCGAACCTAGATAGTAGGCGATAAAAAATACCAGCACTAAGAAGGAAACCGCCAGTAAACTTAAGACAATAATGGCTGCCGGCTTTTTCTTGGGTTGCTCTGTGGCAGGGGGTTGACTCATTAACCTATTCCTCTCTTTGCTTCTAGCCTAAGGGAGAAAAGCGGAGGGAAGCCAGTTAGTTAGAGCACGTCACGCCGTTGCAAATAGCGCATCGCTAACCATCCCAGGGGCGCGCGCATCCAGAAGGTCAGTAAGCGATACAACAAGGCTCCGGACAGCGCAATCGCGCCTGGTACCCCCGCTACCTGCAGCCCGGCAGTCAGAGCGGCCTCTACGGGTCCCAGCCCTCCCGGGGTGGGAATCAGGGAGCCTAAAGTGTTGGACACCAGGAAAGTAACCGTAATAATGGCAATCGGCAGGTGGTAGCCGAAAGCTGCCACCGCGCAATAAAAGGCGGCTAGCTGCAGGCTGGTTTGTAGCAGGCATCCCAGAGCAGTCAAGAACATACGCCTAGGACTAGAGGTAATCCAGATTAGGCGCGGCCATACCTGATAGAAGGAAGGTTCGATTTTTTCCCAAATCCATTTACGCACTTTGGGGAGGGCGAAGGCGGTTACTAGCAAAGCGACAATCACTAGGACTGCGCTCACCATAGTCGAAGACGGTAACCGCACGTTCATAGAAGTGCCGGTGAACATCACCATTATCGCCAGTAGCGCCACGGTAATCACGAATTGGAAGAGCTGCATTAGGGAGACGGTAGCTAAGGCAAGGGCGCTGGTCATATTTTTCTTGGTTAAATACCGCAGGTTTAGGGCTCCTACCCCCAAGCCTGCCGGCACCACCAGAGAGGTGACCGAACCGGCGATTTGCAGTAAAAATAGTTCCCGATAACCTAGGCGATTTGGGGTTACTGCCTGCAGGGATAGCGCTTGCCCGCTGCTCATAGCGATGGCAAAAAATATTCCACCCCCGATCCACCAGCCGTTAGCGGTAATAATCGTGGCGTAGATTTCTTTAAAGTTCAGCGAACCTAATACTACTAAGACTGCCGCTACTCCCAGCGCAGTGAAGATTAGCGAAGACCAAGAGAACCTGCGCAATTGGGCACGGGGAACAGTTGCTGGGTCGGTGTGGCTGCTGACTAATAGTTCTTGCCGCAAGTTGGCAAGTAGGGAGGTTTTTCGTACCTGCTGTCGGGTTGAATCTGGCAATGCCAAAGTTTGCAGTACCGGCACCATAGCTTCTATTTGAGAAGCGGGCAGCACCTGCCGCATGGCTTTGACTGCCCGATCTTCCCCCACTAACAGGCTGGTTAACACTAGAAGTTGTACCTGGTCAATGAGGATTGACATTCGGGAGGCCGCGACTTCCCCCTGTGACCAGTTAAGAAAATAGGGAAATCCATCGGATCCTAAACAAAGATTTTCGGCACTGATATTGCGGTGGGCGAGCCCTCCTTGATGAGCGTGTAGCAGCTGGCGCCAGGCGGAAGTGATTTGTGCATCAGAAATATCTGCAGAACCTAGAGAACTAAACGGTCTTAGGGCAATGTCGTCCTCGAAAATATTGAGCATCGTGGTGCCAGAGTGGGCGAGGCCGTGGTAGGGACGCGTTCTCACTTGCGCCCGGGTGGTCATCGCCCCCATTAGCGCGGTGTATTCCCCGTTTTGTCTCACGGTGCTGGCAGTTGACTTCGAAAAAGAGCGCAACCGTAGGTTATTCCAGATTCCCGTGATCCAGGTGGAGAGGCGGGAATCTCCATCGGTAGCCACCATCCGGTAGCGGCGGGAATCCTCAGAGATCACGCTATAAACCCGGTCAGCAGATCCGGCGGTTTCCCCCTCGGATTTTAGATCTTGACCGGCAAAAGTGGCGAGCTCTAAAACTGGGTCTCGGGGCAGACTTTCCCGTTTCATTTCCCCAAGTGGCAGCAGGGAGCCAGTTTCGGTAGTAAAAGTTACTTGTTCAACGCAAAGCAGATCCCCCTCGGTAGGTGGGTCTAGACGCAAGATTCGCCGGGGAGTAATCCCCACTCGGGTTAAAGCCCAAATCAAGGAAGATCCGCTAGGGCGATAGTTACGAACCCCCCATAGGTAGCGTCCTATGCACCCGGTGAAAGTACCTAATAGTACGGTGATTAGCGCCGAAGGTAAGGTCATCCGGCCTTGGAGGACTGCCAGGGCTAAGATTGCCCAAGTTATTGCCCATAGTATCCGTACGAGCTGGTCACGTCGGCGTTCCCCGGCCATAGTCATCATTGCCACTACCGCGGTAAAGGGAATGGAAATCGCCACTATCGAGCCGCCCACTGCCCAGACTTTTAAGGCGTTTGAAAACACGTAGGGGAGCGCCGAAATCAAGGCGGAAGCCCCTAAAGCGACCATTCCCCCCACAACCGCGGTAAAAGCTGCTTGGAAGGTGCGCAACCATTGCCCCCGCAGCGCCAGCATAATCAGTAACGCCACCGGGGCTACCAGGATAAATAGATTCTGCAGCATGGAGAGGGGCAGTAGCAGAATCTGCGCCAAAGTGGTGTTGATAAAAACTTTAGTTAAATCTTGGGCAACCGCCTGCGTGGTGGCGTGGGCATAGATAGCCATCAGCACCACCAGGATGATGGCTGCCAGGTAAAGTCCGGCGCGTGCCAAGTCATCTATGCGACGCAAACGCGAGTTTTTGGCGTCAACTATTTCGGTGAGGTGCTGATCCTGCTGAGGACTGGCAGTATCTCCCGAAATACTCATGCCTTGATTCTATGCAATTAACTTAGATGTGACCTTACGCCCAGGGCGGGTTTTTGCTTGCCAGGGCACTAGCGCCCTCGTCTAGGATGAAGACAGTTGATTATTTTATTTCAGGAGGGCAGATGTTAGGGTTCGTGGCTGCTACCGGGGTGCTAGATTACCTCACCGATCCCAACCTTTTGCTTAACACGCTTTTAGCGCAGCTTGGTGGCTGGATGGTGGCTGCTGTCGCCCTAATCGTTTTTATCGAATCTGGGGTGCTGTTCCCGGTACTTCCGGGTGACTCCATGATTTTCGCCTTGGGAATTTTGCACAACCGGATACCGGGAGTACCGGAATGGCTGACTTTCCTAGTCCTGTTTACTGCTGCTATTTGCGGAAACCTGGTGGGCTATTGGCTGGGTCGCAAATACGGACGGCGGCTATTTAAAGATGACGCCCGCTATTTATCAACCGAAAATATGCATAAATCCGAGGAGTTTTTCCGCCGTTACGGTGGGGTGGCGCTAGTTTTAGCCCGTTTCGTTCCCTTTGTTCGAACATTCGTGCCGATCATTGCCGGGATTGGCAAGCAAAATTACCGTACTTTCTTGATCTGGAATATGCTCGGCGCGGCTCTGTGGATCGGGGTGTTTATGATCGCGGGAGTGCTGCTGGGGGATATCCCGGCAGTGGCCAATAACGTAGAAATAATTGCCCTCGCGATCGTAGCCATCTCGGTGGTACCTATGGTATTCAGCTATTTCAAGGCGCGCTCGAAGAAAAAAACTGCAGGCAAATAGGGAGACGACAGCCGGGCAATAGCTAGCGTTTGCTTGCGCGGGGCTGGCTTAAAAGCTACGAAGTAGGCGAGTTATTGGTCGCGTTCAATGGCGACAACTTCGTATCCGGCGTCCTTAACGGTGTCGAGGATAACCTGATCTTCGATCTCGTAGTCAGTCAGGATGGTCACCTGGCTGGGTTCTTCGGTGCGCAGCAATACTGACACCTGCTTCACCTTATCTAGACTCTCCAGGGCTTCACTTATGTGCTCTACGCATTTATTGCAGGTCATGCCGGTGACCGAAATATCGATAGTGCGATCAGTGGCTTTCTTATTGGATTGCTTTGCTGAAAAAAACCCCATAGTATCCTCTTCTGGTATTTTGATGTGTTCTGCTTGAATTCTAGTCGGTAGCTTGCAGTTTGCAATGAGTTCAGCTGTTTATGAAATCCACAAAATTTAAGACGGGGCAGGAGATTGAGGGAATCTCCTGCCCCGTACCTAACCAGAGAACTGCTAAGGCCAGTTCCCAGTGGCCTTAACCGTTCATTAACGACCTGGTTAGGGCAATGGCGCCACCTGCGCCAATCAACCCAAGAACCGCGATTGCGGCAATCGTGCCGAGCCCACCCATGCGGTCAACCACACTGGGATTGGCAGCTCGAGCCGCGGCGGGCGCCGAAGGCGCTGCCTTGGGTGCTTCTACTCCCTGAACTTGACTGGCGGTCCCATTGCCAGTTGCTTCCTTCGCGCCATCCGACGCCTCTTGAGCCGGTTTAGCGGAGTTGTTCGCGGAAGTAGAAGGATTATTCGCTCCACTTGCGTTATTGGAGGATGAAGTATTAGTCGGAGCTTCCCGGAAACGAACCGGACCGGGAACAGTTACGGTACGGGTGTTTTCCCGATACTCAACTACGGTACGCACCGGAGCCGGTTGCGGTTTAGCTTGGCTGTTAGTGCTTTGCTTAGTAGTCTGCGAGCCGGGTTGTTCCGCAGCGCGCGGTTCGGGCTTCTTAGAGGAAGCGTCAAGAGTTGGCGCCTGGCGTTCAACTGTCGGAGCTGTTGGAACCTCGGGAACATCCGGATGAGCCGGCTCAGTGTCCGGATCAGTCGGCGTGGGAGGTGCCGGGCGGGTATCTAGTACCTTAAAGTCGCCATCTGCCGGCGCCCGGAACTGGTGCAGGTCTAGGTGCGGATTTACGGTTTGCCGTACTGCCTGCGGGTTAACCACCATCTTCTTGATCTGTAGGTACTTGTCAAAAGCATTGTTGTCCAACACCGTGGCGAAGTCGTAATCGCAACCGGCGTTAACTCTCAAAGCTCCGTATAGCTCGTCCTCTAGCTGGACAAAAACCCAGCCGTAAGTGTTCTTGACCGAAGAGTTGAACTTATAGGTGCCTGCCAACCCGGAACCGGATTCTGCAACCGCTTCTTTAATGTAGCGATCGTTGGTGTCAGCGCTGGAATCGAAAATGTACATATAGCCGCCACCATTGGGATTCCGGTAGCTGTCACGGCTGGGGAAGGGGCTCTGGTCAGAGTCAGAAACAGTAAGGAACCAGTCTTTGCCAGCGGGGAGGTTGCGAATCTCCACATTTTCATAGCCCAGCTGACTTGAGTCGATGCAACCGCTTAAAAACTTGGGAGTGTTCGCCACTGAGGTGGATACATTTACTTCGCGAGCTGGCGATTCACCTTGCAGGTTACCGGCTGCTGCGACCGCTAAGAGACCGGCGGGAATCAAGGCCGTTGCGCACACCCCAGATACCAGGGTCTTGGCGAAGTTCTTAAGTCTCATTGTTCAATCCCTCATCTATCGCGGAGCCGTTATTGGGAACGCTCCATTCATTTGGTACCACTAATAATCTTACCGCATGGTCACTAAATTGCCAGCTGAAAATAATCTAATCTAAGTGAGATAGCTCACATAAGGCTTTAACCTTGGTAAATGTATCTACTATTTGCCTAAAAATTCCTAGATTCTCGGAATTATTCCGCTAGATACTCTACTTACCACCTGGTAAGTATTAGTTTTCAAGTAGCTTTCCGGTAGCCAGTTCGGGGGCATAACCAATATAGGTTTGGGGGGTGAGCGCCGCCAGCCGGGTCTGCGCGTCCTCAGAAAGCCCTAATGAAAGTACGAAGTCTCTCATGGCTGCCTCATCAACTTTGCTATCTCGGGTGAGCTCTTTCAGTCGCTCATAGGGGTTATCCATCCCGGGAGTGCCCGCCAAGCCTTCTACCCGCATCACCTGTTGCACTGCCTCTCCAAGCACCTCCCAGTTCCGGTCAAGGTCGCGCGCCATCACTTGATCGGCAACATCTAGCCCCCTAAGGCCGCCTGAAAGGTTGTAGAGGGCGAGCAGGGAGTGCCCGATAGCCACCCCAATATTGCGTTGGGTAGAAGAATCGGTAAGGTCACGCTGCAGTCGGGAAGTCACCAGGGTTTGCGCCAAAGTTTCCAGCAATGCACAAGAAATCTCCAGGTTGGCTTCTGCATTTTCAAAGCGGATGGGGTTGACCTTGTGCGGCATAGTGGAGGAACCAGTCGAGCCTTGCGCCGCCAAGTTTTGGTGGAAGTAGGCCATCGAGATGTAGCTCCAGCAGTCAGTAGCCAGGTTATGCATAATCAGGTTTGCCCGAGCCAGGTCGCTATAAAGCTCACTTTGCCAATCGTGAGATTCAATCTGGGTAGTAAGCGGATTCCAGGTTAACCCCAAATGTTCCACAAATGATTTCGCGAGCTGCGGCCAGTTAGCCCCGGGTACCGCCACTTTATGTGCGGCCCAAGTTCCGGTAGCCCCATTGATCTTGCCTAAATATTCGGTATTTTCAATCCGGCTAATCTGCCGGCTCAACCGATAGGCGAACACCGCCATTTCTTTACCGAGAGTAACCGGGGTAGCGGGTTGGCCGTGAGTGTGCGCCAGCATCGGCACCTCAGCTGCCTGGGCAGCGAGTTCACCTAGCTGCTTGACCAGATCCTTAGCTTTAGGCAGCCACACCTTTTCTACGGCTCCCCTGATGCCAATCCCGTAGGCCAAGTTGTTGATGTCTTCGGAAGTACAAAAAATATGTACGGCGGCCAGGTAGCGAGGTAGGGCAGTTTCCCCTAAAACATCTCCGGCGCGGCGCAGCCGTGCTTGCAAGAAATACTCGACTGCTTTCACGTCGTGTTTGGTTTCCGCTTCGATTTGTTTCAGCTCTGCCACTTCGGCCTCGCCGAAGTTTTCTATCAGGGAGCGCAGGTAGCGTTTCTCGTCCTCATTAAAAGGCTCGACCCCCGCAAGTACCCGGTTTTCGGCCAGGAAAATCAGCCACTCTACCTCTACTAAAAGCCGGGCACGGTTAAGGGCGGGTTCGGACAGGTAGTTGGTCAGGGCTGCTACGTGGGAGCGGTAGCGTCCATCTAAGGGCCCCAAAGCAGTGTCGGTTTGTGCGAAATCAAAACAGTTATCAAGCAGGGTTTGCATAAGTCCTATTATGGCACGCTAAATAAAGGAGTGGTTACCGGCTCGAAGCTGGGAAAATGAACCCCTAAAATCCGAGCGCAGCCGGTGTACGTACTTGCCAGCCACGCCATTTTGAAACAAACGGGCAGCAAATGGCTTAAAGGAGCAAACTTAGCTTATGACTAAGGTTAGATTTCGCCAGGCACTCGCCGGGCTTCCCGCTTATGTTGCAGGCAAAGGGGACGCCGGAAAAGTAGTTAAACTCTCCAGTAACGAGCTACCTTTCCCACCCGCTTCAACGGTTATTGAGGCAGGTGAGCGGGCATTAGCCACCGCTAACCGCTATCCGAGTGCAATTGGTAGTGCCCTGGTGGAAAAACTGGCTGCCCGCTTTGGGTTGGATCAAAACCAGGTGGTAGTGGGGCCGGGATCGATTCAGGTACTCGCCAATGCGCTGACCGCGGTGGCGCAGGCAGGCAATAACGTGGTCTACCCTTGGCGTTCCTTCGAGGCCTACCCGATATTGGTGGGGATTACCGGTGCCTCCTCCCGGCAGATTCCGCTAAATAGCCAGGGTGGTCACGATTTGAACGCAATCATGGGGGCGGTAGATGAAGAAACCGCGGCGGTTATTCTCTGCAGTCCCAATAACCCCACCGGCCCTTCCCTCTCGGCGATGCAGGTTCGCGAATTTTTAAGGGCTTTGCCCCAAACAGTCTTGGCAGTCTTGGATGAAGCCTATTTTGAGTTCGATACGTCTGCCGGGCATGTCGATGGAGCGGCTTTGCTCGCGGATTTTCCTAACCTTTTGGTGCTGCGCACTTTTTCTAAAGCCTACGCTTTGGCCGGGCTGCGCTGCGGTTACGGTTTAACTAGCCCCCAGGTGGCGGCAGCGATCCGCAAAGTAGCAACTCCCTTTGGGCTATCAGCAGTATCTGAAGCCTGTGCGTTGGCGGCATTGGAGGCAGAGGAAGCCCTTCGCCAGCAGGTAGCTGAGGTCTGTGAGGAGCGAGAGCGAGTATTAGCTGTGCTGCGCCACGATGGTTGGAATATTCCCGAAGCGGGTGGCAACTTTATTTGGTTCGGCGGGCAGGTAGGCGCGCAAATCCAGGAGGCAGCGCTCTCGCAGGGGGTACAAACCCGCGGTTTTCCCGAGGGCGTGCGGGTAACTATCGGTAGCCGCGCAGAAAATGATCAGTTCTTGGCCGCGATTAGGGAAATAAAACCTAGGTAACTCGCTTTTGCCTGGCGTCAGGCAGACAGCTGACAGGCTTTTAGACCAGCAACTCCCGGTAGTGCCAAAATAGGTCGCGCCGCCAATCAGCAATCGCCGGATCTACCACTATCACCTGGGGAAAATCGCGGTTAAGCTGCTCGCCCAGGCCGGCGGGAATCTCCTGAGGTACTCCGGCAGTATCAATCAAAAAAACTACCGGCCACGACCCCGGTTTAAAACCGTGAAACTCGGCAGTCAGGACGCGCAGGCTTTGCCCGGCAGGCACCCCAAACTCCTGCGTTAGCGGGGTTAGCAGCTGCTTATGTTCTTCCGTAGGCGGGGTTACTTCCAGGGATTCTGAGGCAATCGGGGTAAGTGCGTCCTCGCAAGGAAGATTGGAAACCAGGGCGCGTAGGCGTGGAAGATTATGCGCCTCCAGGGTAATTTCGAACTTTCCACCCGGATTCAGGATTGCTCCCAAAGGGGCAGGTTCTGCGCTGGTGGCATCCAAATGTTCAGTTAAGAGCGCCGGGGTCACAGGGGAGGTATTGTCTGCTCGCAGGCGGGTAGAGTAGGCGACTAAAAACTGGGAATCATCGGTATGTATGACTTGCCCGCTGCTATAAACCGGATAGATCGCGAGGGCGCGCAGCAGAGGTTCGAGACGGCCAGTAACCACTGACATATAGATGGCTTCATCAAGAGGTTGATCTTTTTCCCGTTTTAAACGGTAGTCGCGCAAACGGGCGCGCCAAGGTTTTTTCATCTACGGGTGTAGCCGCGAGTAGGCAAGTAAACCGATACCGGTAAGACCGGCAACTGCCAGACCTACCGAAAATACCGCTAGGGAGGAGGAACGAATCCACTGTTGGGCGGCTTGTTTAGTGGAAGTATTAGCTGCCTGGAACTTCAAGGAATTTTCGTTATCGGCCTGGGAACCGGAGTCGGAACCGTTTGCAGTGGCGGAGTCCGGATTAGGCGTCGCAGAGTGGGCGTTATTCCCCGCTGAGTTCCCGGCATCTGCAGAGCTGGCCGAGTCAGGAAGGGTGGGGAAGGCACCTGCCAGCGGCCGGGGTAGCTGCGTGCGGGTTAGGGAGCCGCCGAGCCGGGCAGAGTTAGTGCCGACAAGCCGCGAATTTGCTTGTAGGCGGGAAGAGGAAGCTTGTCCCGGGTTATGCCCGGAAGTAGTAGATCCTACTGCGGGTTTGCGGTCGGGATTAGTTCCAGGCTGAGTATTTCCGTTAGCGGTTCCATGATTTGGCGTCCGTGGGTCAGGACTTACCTCTGGCTTTGGGGTGGGAATGGTTCCGGGTTGGGTGTTCCCCCCATTATCGCTATGACCTGGCGTGGGAGTATCAGGAGTAATGTCCCCGGGATTGGGAGTGGGGTCAGTTCCCGGTTGGGTTCCTCCGCCCTCGTCCCCAGGTCCCGGTGTAGGGGTACCAGGAGTAGTTTCTCCCGGATTGGGAGTGGGGGGATTGTCTGATCCTCCCGGGTCTTTCCCATCGACAACATCTTGGAGATCTTTGGGAACTGAGGCTTCTTTACCGACGATAAGGGTGTAGGCCATTTCGGCCTGGTAGGACTTATCGGGGTTGTTGGGGTCGGTAGTGATGGCTTTTAGGTAGATGGTGTAAAAACCAGACTGGCTAAAGCGCAGGTCAATCGAGGTCTCATCAGCAGTTAAAAGATTATTGAAACCGCTATCGGATTGCCCATTGGAAACGGAGTAGGGCATTTCTTGGTAGTTGTCACTAGACTCGGTAGCCCGTGATTCTACCGTTGTTCCCGGTTCCCATGATTTTACTTTGGTCACCTGGAAAACGGTCTCAGTTTCCTTGCTAAAACCGGAGGCAGCGAGGGCAGATTCATCTGCCTTGAATAAGGTTCCGTAAAAGACGTGTGCAATGGCCTGCCCACTGTGATCAGCAGCTACCCGCACGCAGGTACCGAACTTTTCCTGGTACTTTGCATCGGATCGGGGATCAATAAAGTTCTTCCCCGTTCCCGCATTGCTGTTCATTTTTGCGTCGGTATAGCCCAGATAGGTGTTCCCGTTCGCGTACCCCAAATAAATCGGGGTATTTTGATTAGCGTCATTAACAAACTCGGCTCCACCAGGGCAATTAGCTTTTGACCAGTCATTGAGATTTTGCGACTGACCAGCTGGGTTGGTAGTGGAAGTGCTGGTGGTTGGTGTGTCGGAAGGAGCGGCAACGGCGAAAGGAGCAGCGCAGAAGCCAATGCACAGCGGCGCTGCTGCCACTAAAGCAGTGGCAGCAAAACTGCTGATCTTGCGCAGAATGCCCATAGTCAATCGGAACTTCCCTACCCAACCTACTAATACGCTTAATAGTGTATCACAACATTAAAGTTTAACGATAGAGTTTTAATCGAGTTTTTTATTATTTAACTCAAAACCCTGGGGTAATGAGTTATCAATTAGAATCGATAAATAAACAATTTTAACTTAACTATCATCAGCCTCAGCCTCGGCGGCGGCGCGCATCGCAGAGGGGAGCGCCTCCAAGATCCGTCCTACTGCCCGGTCATCGTGAGCGGAAGACACAAACCAGGCCTCAAATCCGGAGGGCGGTAGGGCGATATTTTGTTCCTCCATCGCATGGAAGAACGCCCGGTAACGGAAGGTTTCTTGCGCGTTTGCCTGTTCGAAATTGGTTACCCCGTTTTCTGCGGGGCCTTCCCCAAAGAAGACCGAGAATAAACTGCCTGCCCGGTTAACTTTCAGAGGTACCTCCGCTTCCTCGGCCTCGTGCTCGATAGCTCCGATTAGGGCGTCAGCAACCGCAGTAGTGCGGGCATAGACCGTGTGATCGGCCAGCTCCAAAGTTTTCAGACCAGCAGCAGTAGCTAAGGGATTACCCGAAAGGGTTCCGGCTTGGTAAACCGGACCCAGGGGAGAAAGCTGCTCCATAATTTCTCGGGATCCGCCCAGAGCGGCCAGCGGCATGCCTCCTCCGATTACTTTCCCGAAAGTGAAGATGTCGGGAACGAACTCCATTTTTTCTAGCTGGCTGGCCTGCCAGCTGGCCTGCTCGTCCTCGCTGGAAAAATCCGGGAGCTTTGCGGGCAGGTCGATCCAATAGTCATTTTGCAGCCCCCAATATCCCGAGGGTCCTACCCGGAAACCGGTCAGCACTTCGTCGGTAATCATCAACGCCCCATACTTACTGGTGAGCGCGCGAATGTGCTGGTTAAAACCGGGCAGTGGGGGTACGACTCCCATATTGGCGGGGCAGGATTCGCAAATGACTGCCGCGATTTGTTCCCCTTTGCGCTCGAAGGTTTCGGTGAGGGCGTCAAAGTCGTTATAGGGGAGCACGATGGTTTCCGCGGCCACCGCGGCGGTTACCCCCGCGGAACCAGGCAGCCCCTGGGTGGCGACTCCGGAACCAGCGGCGGCTAACAGTCCATCGGAGTGACCGTGATAGCAGCCGGCAAACTTGATGATTAGGTCACGTCCGGTTACTCCCCGCGCCAAGCGAATCGCGGTCATAGTGGCTTCGGTGCCGGTAGAAACCATGCGCACCTGTTCGCAAGAAGGCATCCGGGCGGTAATCGCCTGCGCCAGTTTAGTTTCACTCACTGTAGGGGCACCAAAAGACAGGCCTTTGATGGCGGTTTCTTGAACTGCGCGCACCACCTGGGGGCAGGAATGTCCCAGTAGTGCCGGTCCCCAGGAACAAACCAAATCCACGAAAGTGTTGTCTTCTTCATCGCGTACATAGGCGCCGAAAGCCTCTTTAATAAAGTGGGGAGTTCCGCCCACGGATCCATAGGCGCGCACCGGAGAGTTAACTCCTCCGGGAATCGCTTTTCTTGCCTGGGCGAATAGTTCTTTATCAGATTGGGTTACTTGCTCACTCATGCGCCCATTATCGCCTACAAGTCCCCAGGAGGTGATAATCGCGGTCTTTACACAGGGATTTATGCGGACATTGCCGGAGTGGGATCTCGCGCGGAATGCTGGTATCACCGCAGGCTGAAGTGGGTCTGGGGGTCAGGAAAGGGGAAGGGATGAAAAATTTGGCGTTGCGCGCACTGGTTTGGGCACAGACTCGGCAGGCGATTACGCGGCTAAAAACCGAGGAGGACGGAATGACTACCGCCGAATATGCGATCGGAACTTTAGCGGCGGCCGCATTTGCCGGTTTATTGATGGCAGTCATTAAGGGAGGGGGGATAAAAAGCGCTTTAACTGCAATTATTCAACAGGCGCTCTCGATTTAAAGTGAAAAAAATATTCGGGGAACATCCGCAGTCGGCGCAGTTTTGGCAGTGGCTGCGTCGACTGTGGCAAATGCGGCGGGAAAGTCAGGGGGGCTACGCCACCGTCGAGACCGCCCTAACCCTGCCCGCTCTCGTGGCGGTGGCAGCTTTGGGTTTGGGTGCCGGCGCGGCCGGAGCAGCGAAAGTGCAAGTCTGTGACGTGGCACGGGTAGCAGCGCGCGGGGCAAGTATTGGTGCGCCTTGGCAAGGCAGGGGAGCAATCGCGGTGAAGGTAGACCGCAGCGGGCAGTGGGTTAAAGCCACCGCCACTAAAAAACTGGCGGGACCAGTATTGCCGGCGGTTACCTGCCGCGCCAGCGCCCTCAAAGAAACAGAGCTAATGATGGGGATAGAGCGGTGAATCTTTGGCGGGGATTCAGAAAACCAGGATTCGCCGAGGCCGAGGAAGGCTCAGCCACGATTTGGGCGGTGGGATTCATCTGCCTATTGGCGGCGCTAGCGGTGGGGGTCGCACTGTTAGGTGGGGTTTTAGCCGCGAAGGCACGGGCGCAAACTGGAGCCGATTTCGCGGCTTTAGCCGCTGCCCAAACCTACTTTTACGGGGGGCAAGGCACTCCGTGTGCCGTAGCTGAGCAAGTGGCTCGCGAAAACCAGGTTTCTTTAGCTGCCTGTAGCTTGCATGTTTCTGACGTGAGAGTGGAGGTCAACGTGAAAGGGCCCGCTAATTGGTGGGCAAAGGCGCATTCGCGAGCCGGCCCCAGCCTCAGTGAGCGTTAGGGTTCTAACCAGTAGTTTTTCTGCCCTTAAAGGTGTCCAACAAAAATTCCAAAAGATCGCGTCCCGCGGATTTTGAAAGCATTTCGTTTCCATTCCCGCATTTGGGGGAGTGAATGCAGCGGGGGCAACCCTCTTTACAGGGGCACTCATTCACTTGCCGGTAGGTTAAATCCAGCCAGGTGGGCAACTCGCGGAAACCATGCCGCGAAAAACCAGCTCCGCCGGCGGTTCCGTCATAGATGAACACCGTGGGTAGCCCGGTTTGTAGATGCTGAGTCAAAGATAGTCCTCCCAGATCCCAGCGGTCGCAGGTGGCTACCAGGGGAAGCAGTCCGATCAGGGCATGTTCGGCTGCGTGCAAGCCCCCTCCCAGCAGCTGTTCTTCGTTTAGCTGTAAGTGCTTAACTATCGATTCATCTAGCGTGAACCAGGTGCCGGTAGTTTGCAGAGTGCGGGTGGGGCAATCCAACTGGAAAGTAGCTTGATAAACATGACCGGGCAGACGCAATAAATCAAAAGAAGTAACCGTGGTTTGCACTTCGATCCTGCCGTAATGCCAACTGACTCCCTGCAAAGGGGTAACCGGGGGTGCTTCCTCAGACAAAATTGAAATACTGGTGTCAGTGTTTGGGCGGGTGCGTAGCATTTTGGGGCCCGGAACTACCTGGGCGGTGTCCTCATCTCGAGCCGAAACCTGCCAGACGCGGCCTTGATGCACATAAATAGCATCCGGGTGCAGCACGCTATCGGCGCGAGAACTATCAACAGTCCCCACTACCTGCGCACTTTCGGCTTCAATAATCTGTACCTGACCTAGATCGCCCCTAATTTTCACCGCTTCCCAGGGTGAAAAAGGTTTGGTGATATCGAAACAAAGTCCCGCCGGTCTTTCTACCAGCAAACCCTGTTGGTGAAGTTCCGACATGATCTGGGCGCTCTCTTCCCCAAATAAAGAAACATCTTCACTGTTCAAGGGAAGTTCGGCGGCAGCACACAGCAGTTGGGGAGCCAATACAAACGGGTTTTCGGTATCGAAAACTATTGCTTCCACCGGGCGAAAAATCTCTTCTGGATGGTTCGCCAGGAAATCATCTAAAGGATTATCGGAAACCACTAAGATACCGATTCCGTCTTGCCCCGCGCGCCCGGAGCGACCTACTTGCTGCCAGAAACTGGCGCGAGTTCCCGGCCACGAACAGGTAATGGTGGCGTCCAGCCCGGAAATATCGATTCCCAGTTCTAGGGCGGAAGTTGCCGAAAGACCTTGCAAGATGCCCTCTCGCAAGTCTTTTTCTAACTGGCGGCGTTCCTCTGGCAGGTAACCACCACGATAGGCGGCCACCCGAGACATTAACGCGGGATTGCGGGTACTTAGCTGATCCCGGGCGACCTGGGCGATAGTTTCCACCCCTTGCCGAGAGGGCGCAAAGGTCAGCAGGCGCCCGCCGTTATTTACTAGCTGTGCCAGCAGGCGACCGCCCTCCCAAATGGCGGGATAGCGCGATCCCTCATCATGTTTACCTTCGGGGTTATCGGTGTCATCACCCCCGCTCAGCTGGGGATTTGTTACCGCGAAATCTTTTGCCTGCCCTAATAAGGGGTCGCTTTCTTCCCCCAGATTTTGGCTATCCCAACTGGCGGGATCGCTGGCATCGATTACCGGCGGGCGCCAGATCAATACTGTATGCGCCCCGCTCCCGGAAGTGTCTTGGTCGATAACTTTAAGGTTTCGCCCTTGTCCCAAAAGATTAGCGGCGTGAGCTGCGGGATTAGCAGTAGTGGCAGAAAGTAGGGCAAAGACCGGCTGGGCATGATAGTGGTCGGCAAGCCGGCGCAGACGGCGCAAAACCAAGGCCACATTAGCTCCCAAGACCCCCCGGTAATAGTGCGCCTCATCAATAACTACCAGCGAAAGACCGCGCAGAAACGGTCGCCAAAGTTCGTGACCGCGCAAAATAGCAAAATGCAAAAAATCTGGGTTGGTCAGCACGATGTCAGCACCCGCCCGCGCCCACTTCTTAACCTCCCCGGGGCTATCGCCATCTACCGGCGCAACCTGCAAATCAAGTCCGGCGAGTCCAGACCAACGGTGCAAAGCCGCCGCCTGGTCGCGAGCCAGAGCCTTGGTGGGGGCCAGATACAGGACAGTGGGTCGCGCTCCTTCCAGGTAAGTATCAGCACCTTTTTCCTGAGCCCGCCGGGCAAGAAAACTCAGCCAAGCAGCCAAAGATTTCCCGGAACCGGTTCCGGAAGTAAGAATCACATCCTGGCCTCTATAAAGAGCATTGGCGCAGCTAGCTTGATGTTCCCATAGCCGGTCTATACCGCCGGCGCTAAGTCCTGCCCGTAATTCTTCTCCCACCCAATCGGGCCAAGGGGCAAAACTAGCGCGGCGCGCCGGAAGCACTTTTTCGTAAAGCAACTGATCGGTGCCGAAGGCACGCAAACTTGCCAGCAGATTCTGCAACCTCACCAGCTGCTCCTTTCCCAGCGAAAATAGTTATTGCTAACACTCGCGCCAAAATACCCAGTGGTTGTGGAAACCAAAGGGGTGACAAAATAAGGTTAAAGCATGAGCAGCGGGGTGAGAAGTAGTCTAACCGCCGGTTACGTGCGCCGTTTTTCGGCTGCCCTCCTCGCCGCGTTACTGCTGGTGGCCTGCTACCTGCTTTTTGTGCGCACCCGCGCCGGACAAGCAACCGATACTCTTGCCATGTTCGCTCTGTCTGACCTCAACCATTCCTTTGCGCCCTGGGATCAAGTGCTGCTGCGAGAATGGTACCTATTTATTTTGGTGCCCCTAATCGCGGCGGCAGTAATCGTGGCGTTGGTGCGCCGGCGTTTCGCCCTCGGCGCTCGAATGCTGGTGATGGTGCTGGCGGCCACCGTCACCACCCAGGTGTTAAAGCATTTGGTGCTTGTCCGTCCCGCGCTGGGAATCACCTACTATATGACCAACTCTTTCCCCTCCGGTCACACCACTACGGCAGGGGCAGCGGCGGTTGCGCTGGTGATGGTAGCCGCCGATCGCTGGCGGGAAGTGGCCACCTATCTTTCGGCATTGGTGCTGTGGATGGTGGCCTTAGCGGTGATTGTGGCGCGCTGGCATCGTCCTTCTGATGTATTTGCCGCCATCTGCGTAGTTTCGGTGTTCGCCCTACTGCTTTCTCCCTTAGAGCTGGGCGGAGAGCGCGGACGGCGAGCTTTGCGACGAGGGCGCATCTTCACTTTTCTGGCGGCGATCATGGCGCTGGTAGGGGTAGTGCTGGTTGCCTACTGCTACTACCAGTTAGCGCGAGGAGGCAACTATTTCACGGTCGGGACGGCCACTATGGATCTCAGCCACCTCGCTAAATCTCGTCACCCCCTCGCCCTTTCGCTGGCGACCGGAACCGTCCTTGCCTTAGGGGGCGCCTGCTGGATTTTTATTTTTGAGGTTGCCCGCGCCGGGATGCGTCCTCGAAAATCTTCCCCTCCTACCCCTTAGGACTTAAGACCCAAAGTATTTGCGCAGTTCAAACAAGTGCACGCTGGCAAGTAAAGTAACCATTTTCGTCCTCGCCAGCAAATATGAGAAAAATCAGAAAAACACAATATCTAGTGGTTCAGATTTGGGAAACCTACTATATCTGGTGTGTCTATTAGGCTTTGCGGCCAGTTTTACCTATAGTCGATAGCGTTGGCTACAAACCCGTAGACATTAAAAGAAGAATTTGAAGGAAGCGAAAGAGGAAGAAAATGGCACCCCAAACGAAGACGAAGCACTTGGTTGATCCGGGTCAGACCGTAAATGAGTATCTATCGAAAGCCGATTGGCGGGTAAACGCCAACGCGAACCAGGGGTATTCGCTGGGGGGCATGATCCTTAACTCTTCGGGCAAACTGATTGCCAACTATTGGCTGAACGAGATTTACACTCCCGAAATCGGGCAGGCACACCGCGACGGCGACTACCACATTCACGACTTGGATATGTTCGCAGGTTATTGCGCCGGCTGGTCCCTAAAGCAACTATTGCAGGAAGGTTTTAACGGAGTTACTGGCGCGATTGCTTCCAATCCGCCTCGCCATTTTTCCTCTGCCTGCGGGCAAATCGTGAACTTCCTGGGAACTTTACAGAACGAGTGGGCCGGCGCCCAAGCGTTCTCTAGTTTCGACACCTATATGGCGCCGTTTATTCGCAAAGACAACCTGGACTACGAGCAGGTTCACCAGTGCATGCAGGAACTTATTTACAACCTGAATGTGCCCAGCCGCTGGGGCAGCCAGTGCCCCTTCACTAACCTGACTTTCGACTGGACTTGCCCGGATGACCTAGTAGATGAACACCCCCTGATTGGGGATGAACTGATGGACTTCACCTACGGGGATCTGCACGAAGAAATGGAGATGATTAACCGGGCGTTCATCGAAGTGATGACCGCCGGGGATGCTGATGGACGGGTGTTTACCTTCCCCATCCCCACCTACAACATCACTCCCGACTTCGATTGGGATTCCCCCAACACCGAGCGCCTATTTGCGATGACCGCCAAATACGGTCTGCCCTACTTCCAGAACTTCCTGAACTCCGATCTGGATCCCCATATGATTCGCTCCATGTGCTGCCGCTTGCAGCTAGATCTGCGCGAACTGCTAAAACGAGGCAACGGGCTGTTTGGTTCGGCGGAACAAACCGGCTCCCTGGGGGTAGTGACCATCAATATGGCGCGCCTCGGCTACCTCTATAAAGGCGATCTGGACGGGCTAACCAAACAGTTGGATCACCTGATCGACCTGGCCAGCCAGTCCCTAGAGAAGAAACGGGAAGTTATTTCCTGGCATATGGATTCCGGGCTTTTCCCCTATACCCGCCGTTACCTGGGCACTCTCGATAACCATTTCTCCACTATTGGGGTAAACGGAATGAACGAGATGGTGCGTAACTTCACCGATGATGCCCAAGATATTACCGGCGAGGACGGGCACAAAATGTGTGCTGACCTGCTAGATCACATCCGGGAACGGATGGTGCAGCTGCAGGAAGAAACCGGGCACCTCTATAACTTGGAGGCCACCCCTGCCGAAGGCACCACTTATCGCTTTGCGAAAGAGGACGCTAAACGCTTCCCCGGCATTATTCAGGCGGGAACCGCGGATGCGCCCTACTACACCAACTCTTCGCAGCTGCCGGTAGGCTACACCCAGGACGCTTTCCAAGCGCTAGAAGAACAGGTGGAACTGCAAGGTAAATATACTGGTGGAACTGTGTTGCACCTCTATATGGGGGAGGCGATGAACTCCGCGGAATCCTGCAAGACCCTGGTACACCGGGCGCTCGCGAACTTCAAGCTGCCCTATATTACGATTACTCCCACCTTCTCGATCTGCCCAGTACATGGGTACTTGTCGGGCGAACATTTCGATTGCCCCAAGTGCGCCCAAGAAGGCAACCACGAGCAGCCCTGTGAAGTGTGGACGCGGGTGATGGGATACTTCCGTCCGGTTACCTCCTTCAATACCGGCAAGCAGAGCGAGTATGCCGAGCGCACTACTTTCTCGCAAGAGTTAGCCGGTGTCTGATTTTTCGGCAACTAACGGTGAGCCGAGCCTGCTGGGGCAGGCAAGGCAGCTTAACATTGCTGGTCTAGTCCCGTTTTCCACGGTGGACTGGCCGGGGAAGATCGTGGCGAGTGTGTTTTGCCAGGGGTGTCCTTGGCGCTGTGCCTACTGCCAAAACTTTGAAATCTTAGATTTTAAAGTCCCCGGCGCGGTACCGTTTGCCGAGTTAGAGGAGTTACTGGGACGCCGAAAAGGACTGCTTGACGGAGTGGTGTTCTCCGGCGGGGAAGCCCTGGCACAAGCAGCGGTAATCCCGGCGGCTCGTTGGGTGAAGGCTCAGGGTTTCCAGGTGGGGTTGCACGCGGCCGGAGCCTACCCTTCGCGCCTGCAAGAAATGTTAGCGGCCGGCTTACTCGATTGGGTGGGGCTAGATATTAAAGCCTTGCCCGCCGACTACCGGCAAGTCACCGGGGTAGCCGGCGCAGATAAGGCTTTCGCCTGCTTAGATGCCGTGTTGGCCAGCGGCATCGCCTACGAGGTGCGATTAACTGTTTACCCATCTCACCCCGGAAAAGTAGTGGAGTTGGCGCAGGATTTAGCGGCGCGAGGCGTAAAAAACTTTGCCCTGCAGCAGGCGCGCGAACTGGGTACTTCCGCGGAGTTTCAGGCACAAGCCAAAGGTTGGGATAGCCAAGTAAAAACCTGGGCTCAGGAAATCGGCGAGTTAGGGTTTGAAAACTTTTCTTTCCGGCCTGCCTAAGGGCGCTAGCCGCCAGTTTGAGGCGCTGCCAGTTTTGGCGTCCCGCGCCCTCGCTGAAGCTTGCAGAAATTTTTGAGAGTAGTATTTTTAGCCGGGGTTATTTTAGAACTCTTAACCACCGCTGCGTCTTGCCCGCTAGAATGAGGGCAGTATTTTCTTTAGCAAAAGGCGAACCATGACCGAAAATGACGATTTGCAAGAGCTGCGTGAGCGAGCACTAGCCTCTGAAACAGACGCGAATCAGCTATTTGAAATCGCAGCTCAGCATCCCGAGGTGTTTGCCGAGGTAGCTGCCAACTCGAATGCCTATCCAGACCTGCTTGATTTGCTGGAAAACGTGGGAGATGACCGGGTAAAAGCCGTGGTGGCCGCGCGCAGGGGCGGGCTTATAGGACAGGCCGCGCTGGCGCAAGCAGCATCAGGGTCGGCAGAACCAAACGGATCGGGGGATTTTTCGGCGCCGCAAATGCCACAGTTAGCTTCGGAAAGCCAGGAAGAACCCGAAGAAGCGGCTCCGGAAACCGAATCCTCTTCTTCGCATAGTCTGTTCGCTCCCAAAGATGAGGAAGACCTCCCACTCCCCGCCGAGGACGCCGGGCAAGAAAAACCCGAAAGCCTCGCAGAGGACATTCCGGTTACCGAAGAGATAAGTTCTGAGGCGGAAGTGAGCGCGGAAGGCGCAGAAAACGGAACCGAGCCTAAGGATGCGGAGGTAGAAAAACTAGCGGAAACCTCTGTTGAAAGCCAGGATAGAAGCGAAGTTCAGGAAGTTCCCGACGGACAAGGCGGTGAGGTAGCAGGTGACGAGGATGCCACTCGCCTGGGAAGTATTCCTGTGGAAGACCTACAAGCAGCGATTCCCTCTCTGGATGAGGGCGCCACTCACTTGGCAGAGACAGTTTCGCTGCCAACGCAACCAGAGGCGCCCACCTATCCGATGCCCCAGCAGCAACCGGTTATACCTCCGCCCGCTAATTATCCGGCATATTCGCCCTATCCTGTCTACTATGCGAACCCAGCGGCAGTCAGCGCCCCCCATCCCCAAAAACCCAAACGCAGCTGGGGAATTATTATTCTAACTGTGCTGCTAGTGATAGCTTTGATTTCATTTACTGTGGTAGTCACCTGGATTGTTTCTTCGCGTGGAGGTAAGGCAGGTGCCAGCGGTAGTGACACCAGCACTAACGTTGCCACGACGGCACAAAGCACTACCACCGCTACCGAGACCGCCGTGGAAACCGGCAAGCCGATCCCCGCAGATGCGATTTATGAAGATCACGGATTCTATACGCCTAGCAAAAATATTGGCTGCCTAATGCATGGCGATTCAGTATATTGCCAGATTGGTCAGCGGCAGTGGGAACAGGGTTGCGATGATATATGGGCAATTGAGCTGACTGATAGCGGAGTAAACCAACATTGCGATCCTGGTAATGGAACCGATCCCCAAACACCGGCTAGCTACGGCTCCGTCTACTACAACGGCGATTACGCCTGTGGAGTGGAGCAATATACCGGGGTAGACTGCTGGAACTCTAAGACTGGTCACGGGTTCACTATGCGCAAGGCGGAGCGCACCACTTACTAAAACCCTCTCAACGACTGGCTGGCGGCGCCCCACTGGCGCCTAGCTACTTTTCGCCGCAGTCTTCTTTGCGGCTTTAGCGGTAGTTTTCTTAGTGCTGGCGCGCTTCTTGGTAGTTTTCTTCGCGGTAGTTTTCTTGGTGGTTTTGCGAGTTCCGCGTTTCTTAGCCGGTCCTTTCGCCCGTTTTTCCGCCAGCAAAGTATAGGCCTGATCAGCATCTATCTCTTCCACGGTGCTAGAGCGCGGCACAGTCACGTTGGTGGTGCCATCGGTAATATAGGGGCCGAAGCGCCCATCTTTAATCACCACCGGCTTGCCGGAGGCCGGATCGGTTCCCAGTTCTTTTAAGGGCGGCTTCGCGGTACGTCCCCGCCGGGTCTTCGGCTGGGAGTAAATTTCTAACGCCTGCTCCAAAGTAATGGAAAAAATCTGGTCTTCCGTTTCTAGGGAGCGCGAATCCGACCCCTTCTTTAAATAAGGTCCATAGCGCCCATTTTGCGCGGTGATCTCGGTTCCGCTTTCCGGATCCTTGCCCACTACTCGCGGCAGCGAAAGCAGTTTCAAGGCATCGCTCAAGTCAACGGACTCGGGAGACATAGTCTTAAACAGGGAGGCCGTGCGAGGTTTAGTACCCTTGGGCGCGTCCTCGGGCAGTACCTCAGTAAAGTAAGGCCCATAGCGCCCGTTCTTTACTAAAATCGTGTTCCCGTTATCTGGATCTTTGCCCAGCTCCCGCCCGGTATCGGCCGAAATGGTGAACAATTCTTTTACTTTTTCGGCATCTAATTCATCAGGCGCTAAATCTTCGGGAACTGAGGCTCGCTTGCCTTCGGCATCCTCCAGATAAGGCCCATAGCGCCCTACCCGCACGTTTACTCCCGGTTGCACCTCGATAGAGTTTAGGGCGCGGGCGTCAATCTCGCCCAGACCTTCCACGGTTTCTTTCAGGCCGCGTGCCCAGAAAGCATCGCCCTCGCCGCCTCCAAAATAAAAGTGGGTAAGAAGTTCTTTCCCGTCGCGCTCACCGGCAGCAATCTGGTCGAGGTCGCCCTCCATAGTGGCGGTAAAGTCGTAGTCCACCAGGGAAGCCAGATTTTCTTCTAGCAGTCTGACCACCGAAAATGCCTGCCACGAAGGCACTAGGGCTTGCCCGGCGCGGCGCACATAGCCGCGTTCAATAATCACCCCAATAGTGGAGGCATAGGTGGAGGGACGCCCTACTCCCTTTTCTTCTAGTGTTTTCACCAAGGAGGCCTCGGTATAACGCGGGGGCGGGCTGGTTACGTGCTCTGCTTTTTCCCTATCTACACTGGTGATCGCCAGTTTTTGTCCTTCGCTAAGTTTTGGCAGTGCCTTAGAACTATCGGCGCTGGCGTAGCGGGATTTATCTTTGCCTTCTTCATAGGCAGCCAAAAAACCCCGGAAGGTAATCACCGTCCCGGAGGCAGTGAACACCACCTCGCGCGTCTCGCCTTCCAAAACCAGTTGGGCGCTCACCCGCACGGTATCGGTAGTTCCGCGCGCATCATTCATCTGTGAGGCCAGGGTGCGTTTCCAAATCAGTTCGTAAAGCGCCGCCTGCTGATCGCTGAGAGCCCCTTTCACCTGGGAGGGGGTGCGGAAGTTATCTCCCGCAGGGCGGATAGCTTCGTGTGCCTCTTGTGCGCCTTTCGCTTTCTTGGCGTAAAAGCGGGGCTTTTCGGGAATAGCATCCGCGCCATACAGGCCCTTTGCCTGGCGACGCGCCGCCGAAATCGCCTGACTAGACAGCGCGGTGGAGTCGGTTCGCATATAGGTGATGTAGCCGTTTTCATACAGGTATTGGGCTATCGCCATGGTTTGCCGCGAAGACATTCGCAGTTTCCGCCCGGCCTCTTGCTGCAGGGTAGAGGTAGTAAAGGGGGGAGCGGGGCGGCGGGTATAGGGCTTGGATTCTACGGAAGTTACCTGGCAGCTGGGCTTTTCGGTCAACGCCTGCGCCAGTTTTTCCCACAGCGCCTGATCCATAACTGTGGCTTTGCGTTTTAACTGTCCGCGATCATCAAAGTCGCGTCCCACAGCGAAACGAACCCCATCCATTTCTAGGGCGCGCGCCTCGAATTCCTGCTCATCGGCGCTAAAGGTGGCGTTTAGGTCAAAGTATTTGGCAGGCACGAACGCGATCCGTTCCCGTTCGCGCTGCACCACCAGGCGGGTGGCCACCGACTGTACCCGTCCGGCAGACAGGTGACGAGCAACTTTGCGCCACAGAATCGGGGACACCTCATATCCGTAGAGGCGATCTAGAATCCGCCGGGTTTCCTGGGCTTGCACCAGGTCAGTGTCAATATCTCGGGTATTTTCTAGGGCGCGGTCAATCGCTTCTTTAGTGATTTCATGAAACACCATCCGCTTGACCGGAACCTTGGGTTTTAACACTTCCAAAAGGTGCCACGCGATTGCCTCGCCCTCGCGGTCTTCATCAGTGGCGAGGTAGAGTTCTTCGGCCTGGGCAAGGTCTTTACGCAGTCCCGCTACAGTTTTTTTCTTATCCGGGTTAACCACGTAGTAGGGCTGGAAGCCATCATCTACGTTGACTGCGAACTTTTTGTAACCCGACTGTTTTAGTTTCTCGGGCAGTGCGGAAGGTTGGGGCAGGTCGCGGATATGTCCCACGGACGCCTCTACCTGGTAGTCAACGCCCAGGTATCCGCTAATCGTGCGGGCTTTGGCTGGAGATTCCACTATTACCAGTTTCTTAGCGCTCAAAACTGCCTCTTCTCGTGGGTTAACGATTGACCTTTATACCTTATATATATCCCGGAAAGTTCTGGAGTAGCCAAATCGGATTTCAAGTTCCAGTTATTTTCCAGGCACGAACAGTTTAACCCCGGGGGAGTTGCTGGTTGGCTTTAGTGTGACGATGACTCACAGATGGGTATGTTTTCATAAAAATCATTTGAAAATGAGGATAGTTAAATGTTTGCGGCATTTCTCTGTTGGATTCTTGGCATGAGTGAAAACTCAGGCTCGGTGAGTGAAAACTCAGCTAAAAAGCGGCGTTGCTTCCTAGATTTTCATTTTTTAAATTTTTTATGAGAAACACTACCACTTTCCACTTATTCTAGCTGGTAGTTACTATTTGTAGATGAAACAATACATTAAATCATTCACATGGTCAAAATTACCAGTGATGCAAAACACATTTTATTCCCAGACTGCTGCTATCGCTCTAAAAATCTGAAAACATTCTAATATAGCTGGTCAAAGCTACTTTATGGTTGGTAAGTATTCGTAAATTCTCCCTACCAGGTGTAAAACTTTCATTTTCCAACATTTTCGCTTTAAATCGTGTTCGTTTTGGAGGATAATAGTTAATGAACGAAGCGAAGGATCGCAACGTTCACGGAAATCGAAGGATTTGGTTTCCACTAAGAGGAAAACGCAAGGAACGGGATCTACGATGAAAACGTGGAAAGAGCACGCCAAGACTTTGGTCGCAGGTGTTCTGGTCGCAGGTGTGGTTGCGGCAGGTGTAAACCTGGCCGATGCAGCTACCTTTTTCACCAATACCTCCGCCGCAGGTTCTACTGCAGTCACCGCTAATGCCATTGACACCAACAACCGGGAAGCGGTACGTACCCGTTACCTTAGCGATATTGCCGACACTGACTACCCCGAAAGCCCCAACAACGGTGCGGATCATAATAAATGCCGCGCGGGTGTAGCCAACCCCACCACCGCTAACTCGGTAGGTCGGGCTCTTAACTTCTTCCGCGGCCTCAACGGTGCCGAGGCAGTCAAGATGGATATGACTTCCGGACTGCAAGATTATGCGCAGCAGGCCGCTCTTAATATGGCTGCCAACGGTCGCCTTTCTCACTCGATCCAAGAAAACTCCAAGTGCTTCTCTGAAAAAGCACAGCAGGGAGCTGCTATCTCGAACCTGTCTGATAGCGCCGGGCAAACTCCTGCGGAACAGATTCTGTGGTACTTCATTGATCCTTCTAACTTGGGCGCTTCTACTATGACCAAGGTTGGTTCCAATGACCGCCTGGGTCACCGCATCGCCCTGATGGATCCCACTCTGGCGACCTCCTCCTACGGGAATGTCAATGGTTACAACGCGATTGTGGTAACCGGCGATCACCTGGTCACCACCCCTGATTTCAATAACAAGCAGCTGGCTAATGACAGCGCTTACAAGCCGGAAGTCATGACCTGGCCGTCTGCCGGTTACTTCCCCTACCAGCTGCTGACCACTAACCGCGATGACCGCGACGATGTGGAACGCTGGAGCATCTCTTTCCGTGGTGAAAGCAAGTCGCAGCGTCCTGACCTCTCTGGAGCACAGGTGCGGGTGACTGGTCCGAACGGTGCGGAAGTTCCCACCACCGTTCTTAGTAACGACCGTGACGGGCAGGGTCCGGGGACCTGGAACTTCTACAACACCTTGCTGATCAAGATGCCGAAGATCAAGGATCTTCCGGTAGGTACCGATGGATCGCGTGACTACACGGTTAGCGTTACCGGGGTTAAGGGTGCGACTCGCTCCTCCTACACCTACACCGTGAAGCTGTTCGATCCCATGATCTCCTCCAGCGAGATGGCTCCCCAGATTAAGGTGAATGCCGCTCCTCGGGTAGCTCAGGGTGGATACGCCGAACCGGCTAAGCTCACCGTGCAGGGCTCCACCGGGATGAAGTACCAGTGGCAGCGCTCCAAGGATGCCGGTAAGACTTGGGAGGACGTAAAGGACAAGTTCCGGATTCCCAATGATCACCGCTTCTACGGAACCGCGAACGATCTGGACTACGCTCCCGGTGCTCGCACCGAAGACAAGTGGGGTCTGCTGCGGTCGGCTCCGATTGCCAACCGCGCCGAGGCCGAGTCCTTGCGCTTCCGCTTGAAGGTCACCAACCCGGTGGGCACCTCGATTTCTGAACCGCTGAAGCTGGAATACTACGGATTCGATCAGGATCAGGTAGTTCGCCAGGGCGACAAGCTGATCGCGAAAGTTAGCTTGCAGGGTAACTCCGATTCAGTTGAGCGCTACACCGATGTGATCTGGAAGGACCAAAACGGTAAGCAGGTTGGAACCGGTGACACTCTGACTTTGACCCCCGATATGAAGGGTAAGCAGATTCAACCCACCGTGCAGTTCTGGCTCACCTCGTTCATGTCAGCTTCTCTCTACGAGCTGAAGCTGCCCGCATACTCCGTTGGGTAACTTGCGTTTTCTATGCCTAACGGTCCCAAAGAGGGTCGCGTCCTTAGGGACGAGGACGCGGCTCCTCAAAATAATCTAAGAATCCAGTCGTTACCTGGTTGATTGGCTTCAGTAAATAAAAAGAAAAATCTGGCTCCTAGGACGTTCCCAGTCTAGGAGCCAGATTATTTTTTGGGTTAATGCCCGTTATTTTGGCTCTGGTTTTGGGGTTTGCGATTGGTGTTTTCGGGGCTGAGAACTATCGGGAGTGTCTTTTTCCGGGTGGTTTCTTCCGTTATTTACTTCTTAATTTTTTGCAGCTGTCCGTACTTCGGGATAAATCCCTTCAAAATGCCCCTGGACTGGACTTTTGTCTTTAAATACGAGAAGATTATAGGGAACTTAAGGCTTGATGATACGAGCGAAACTAACAGGATATAGAGGGGAATCTCATGGCACGCAAAAAGGTTGCGAAGGTAGCGATTGCAGCAGGCACCGGTATTGCTCTGGTGGCTCCGGCGGGGGCGGCATTCGGGATTAATCAAGCAGCACCACAGGGCAAGTTGAATATTCCGGGATCTGTTTCACAATGCCGCGTCGGAGTTGACGTTTCGGCGGTCAATAAAGCCTATAAGGATTATCAGCGCGCCCAGCAGCAAGCCGCGGACGCCGCCGCGAATTTAGAAACTGAGCAGGCCAAGCCAGAGATTGCCAAGCCCCTCGCGGCTTATGCGGGTGCCCAGGATACCTTGCGGAAGGCACAAGCTGCCCAGCAACAGAAACGGGATGATGCCACCGCTGCGCACCAGCAGCTGCAGGACCAGGCAGCACAAGCACTGGCGGCGGCAGCGGAGAAGCTGCAGGAAGCGGAGCAGACTCTTGCTGAGGCTGAGCAACGGGCAAAGAAAGCCGAAGAAAACCTCAATAACGCGAAGACGAATCAAGAGGCCGCAGATAACGCGAATAAGCAGGCGCAGGACGCTGCTCCCGGAGCTGACGCGGTAGCTGAAGCTAAGCAGGCTGCCGATGATGCTGCAGCGAAACTAAAAGATGCACAAGAAAAAGCCGCGGAAGCTAAATCTAACCTAGACGCAGCCACCAAGGCTGCTGAAAAGGCGGACCAGGATGCTAAGAATGCTGAAACCGCCAAGCAAGCTGCGGAGCAAAAAGCTAAAGACGCTGCGAATGACGTACAGGAAAAGCAAACTGCGTTAGATAAGGCAAATCAGAAACTTCAGGCCGTGCAAGAGGCTATTAGAAGCGACAATGCGCTACAAGACGCACAAAACAAATTAGATACGGCGAAGAAAGATTACGATAATGCCGTCAACGACCAAAAGACTGCGAATGACGCATTGTCCGAGGCTAAAACGAAACTAGATACCGCGAAGAACGAGGCGGCAGAAAAGGCGCAGGCGGTCAAAAACGCTCAAGAAGCCCTGAATGCTGCCAAAGATAAGCTGAAGCAGCTGCAGGATGATGAAAATTCCGCGCAGCAAAACTATAACAACGCCGTCCAAGCGAAAACCGATGCCGAAACCAGTAAAGATAACGCGCAAAAAGCCTTAAATGAGCAGCAGCCGAAGTGTGACGCTGCCAAAGCAGAGGTAGAGAAAGCTACGAAGGCTAAGGAAGAAGCTGACGCCGCAGTGGAAGCGGCTCGGAATGCGGTAAAGAAAGCCGAAGCAGCTGTCGAAGCCTCCAAAGCCGAAGCTAAAGCGCAGATTGCAAAAGGCTCAATAGGCTTTTTTGAGAGTGTAAATTCGCAGAAGGCATTGGAGCAGTTCAAAACTACCTACAAAGTCAAAATTAAAGATAAGGAGGGCAATTTCACAGGCGAAGAAGTCCCGATTATGAATTACACTCATATGGGAGCTGATGGTGATACAACTTCACTCGAGAACATGCTGAAAGCACTTGATTATATCGATCAAGGCAATGCCCTTAGAAAAGCCGGGGACAATAACTTTGCCCCCATGGATGCCCTACGAGTAACAGATGAGCTTATGGCGCTTGCTCAAATAAACGCCAATGCTTCTGCAATTACCCGCGACCATACACATAATTGGGGGGGCAATGTCGGTCAAGGGGAGATTCTAGCTTGGCACGAAGACCCCTTCGACGGTTGGTATAGAGCAGAAAAGCAATTTTACGATGATAATGGTGGTTCGGTCTCTTACGATGATCATAAGGAAGGTCAGTACGGATACTGGATTGTGAATACTACCGGTCACTACGAACAGGTAATGAATGCAAATTTTAAATATGCCGGTTTCGGTTTTGGGTCTAACCCACTTGTAGACATTCAGCAAGCTTCCACTACCACCTCAGAAACTTCCTACAGCGTGTCGGACTACAGGGAACGATTACTGAAGTACTACAGCCCTTTGAGAGATGCCAAGGATAATGGTTCTAAAGACGCACATACCGCGTTAACTGCAGCTCAAGCTACGCTTGCAAAAAAGCAAGCGGCGCAAACAGAAGCAGAGACTAACTTGCAGCAGGCAACAGCTACCGCCAAGGCGGAAGCACAGAAATGTAAAGCCTGCCAAGACAAGTTGGCACAAACGGAACAGGAGCTAGAAAAGGCGAATGCTGATGCTACTAAGGCTCAGGACGCACTAACTAAATCCGTCGCGGATATCGAAAAACAGCGGACTGTGGTTAGCCAAAAAACCGAGGTAGTGAATACTGCTAAGGATGAAAAGACTAAAGCTGATCAGGCAGTTACCAAGGCACAAACTGAGGTAGACGCAAAGAAGCAGGATGCCGATGCCGCGCAAAAATCAGTAGACGAAAATAAAAAAGCTTTGGCTGAGGCCAACAAGAAATATCAAGAAGCGTTGGCTATCCACGATAATGCTGATGAGAAACTGAAAGCAGCTCAAGAAGCGATTGATGCAGCTCTAAGCGCTCTTGAAACCGCTAAAGCCGAAAAAGCTAAAGCCGATGCGGCAGCAGCCAACGCCGAAACCAAGCTAAGCGAAGCGAAGCAGAAAGCTGACGAAGCTACCACCAAGGCAACTGAGGCAAAGGAAGCTAAAGACAAAGCTGATAAAGAAGCAGCGGACGCCAAGACGGCAAACGACGCGGCTGGTAAGGTTTACGCAGACAAAGACGCCGCGCAAAAGACTGCGGATGAGGCCAAGGCTAATGCCGAAGCCGCAGATAAAGCCGTAACTGATGCGAACGCGGCAAAAGAAAAAGCTGATAAAGCAAAACAGGACGCTGGGGTAACAAAAGATAGTGCCCAGGCAGCTAAAGATCAGGCTGAGGCAGATAACAATGCCGCGCAGGAAGTGCCCGACCTAGACACCTGGGTTAAGCAGCAGCCAGGCAGTAACCCTGCCCCAGCTGCCCCTGCCGCATTTAGGGCAATCTCCATGCTCCGTGCGCCCGCAGCTCCAACTGCCAGTCAAGCCACGCAGGACGCGATTGCTGCGGTGATTGGAAAATATCAGGAATATCCGCCTGCGGTAGCAGCCACGGAAGCCGCTGCGGAAACTGTCAAGCAGGCAGAGCCAGAATATCAACGGGCTAAAGCTGCCTTGCAGCCATTTGAAGCTGCCTTGCAGCAGGCTACCACTCAGTTGGATCAGGCGAAAGCCACCTACGAGAAGCTCTACCAAGACTGCATCGCACCCGGGTCATCCTCGGCAGGTAAACATGCAGGTGAGCAAGCTAACGCTTCCAGTTCCGGCCTCGGGAACACCGGGGCAGCTGATTTGTCCACCATTTTGGGGCTATCCGTAATCAGCGCAGGTGCCGGAGCCTACCTGGTTGCTCGGCGGCGCCAGCCGAAGCATGCGCGCTAGTAAGCACCTGTTTAGCTAGCGTAAATCACGCCAGGCGGGGTCAATGTTCAAAACGGGCATTGACCCCGCAATAAATTTCGGTTATCAGCCCTACATCGGTGGGTAATGGGTTAGTACCTAATCAGGGGAACATGCCAATACCCGCCTAGCGAATAAAGGTTCGGGCATTAGCCCATGACTTGGTATGAGCCTCCAGGCGCTACTCACCATAGCAATGGGGGGCAGGCGAAACGCCTGCCCCCACAATTGTGGTTGCTATTTGATTAGTTTATTCCGGTAGCCGCTCTTGAGTAGAGGCCGAGAAAATATGACGCCCGCCCTCTTTAATCCGTACCGGCATTACTGATCCCTCGGGGGGCGCAGAATGCGGAGGCACGCGGATAGTTACCTGCTTCAAACAAGGACGATCATCGGTGCGATGCTCCTTAGCGTCATAACCATCCAAAGTGCCGTAAACATAGCCGTCAGAGCCCAGTTCCTCAACGTGGGTCACCTTGATCGGAATGGTGTGCTCCGGATCCACCCCGGCCTCTTGAACTTCGAGAGCCTCGGGACGGAAACCAATAATGACTTCCCCGTTATCCTCGGGCTTCAGCGCGTCCACAGTAGACGGCGCCAACGGAATCTTGGCTCCGCCCAGCACTGCCGAACCATTCTCTACCTTGAAGGTACCGATGTTCATAGCTGGGGAACCGATGAAGGCAGCCACGAAAGCATTCGCGGGGCGATCATAGAGTTCCCGCGGGGTGCCCACCTGTTGCAAGATACCGCCCGCAATCACCGCGATCCGATCGCCCATGGTGAGCGCCTCGGTCTGGTCGTGGGTCACGTACAAGGTGGTGACCCCCAAAGTACGCTGCAACTGGGCAATCTGGGTACGGGTCTGTACCCGCAGCTTCGCATCCAAGTTCGACAGTGGCTCGTCCATCAAGAACACCTGAGGTTTACGCACAATCGCGCGACCCATAGCCACGCGCTGACGCTGACCACCAGAAAGAGCCTTCGGTTTACGATCCAGATACTGAGTCAAATCCAAAGTTTCGGCGGCCTGCTCGACCCGCTTATCGATTTCCTCTTGCGGAACCTTAGCGATCTTGAGGGCGAAACCCATGTTCTGACGCACCGTCATGTGCGGATAAAGCGCATAGTTCTGGAAAACCATCGCGATATCGCGGTCTTTGGGCTGCACATTGGTTACATCTTTATCCCCAATGTAAATCTTGCCGGAGTTAATGTCCTCTAGACCAGCCAACATCCGTAGCGAAGTAGTTTTGCCGCAGCCCGAAGGACCCACCAAAACCAGGAATTCTCCATCTTCGATTTCCAGATTCAATTTATCAACAGCCGGGTGATCTGACCCCGGATAGATTCGGGATACCGAATCAAATACAACTTTTCCCATATTTATATATCTCCTCCACGGGCAGGTACGTGCCCGACGATCCGAGTGGAGTGTCTTTTTGTAACTGCGGGAAATATCTTCCCCACGTGTCACCTGCGACACGAGCGCTGGTTGCGCCTACATCTCAGTCTGCCATATTTTTTGCCCCTGCGGTAGTGAGATACGCCAAAGTTGTGTCAATTCGCACTTTTTGTCTCTCACCCCGCCCTCAGACCCGAAAATCTACCTCTTTCCGGTTGCGAGGGCGCAGCCGGATTAACCCCAAAGCCCGAAGGAACCGGGGCTAGATATGACAAAGTCCCCGAGGGCGACCTCGGGGACTGTCAGAGAAAAAACTGCTTATCAGGGTTACTTGCCCTGGTTGGCTACCGCCGCAATCTTAGCTTCGGCATCCGGATCCAGGTAGGTTCCGCCCTTCTTGACCGGCTGTAGATCCTCATCCAGCTCGTAGTACAAAGGAACCCCGGTAGGAATATTCAGACCGGAAATATCCTCGTCACTGATCTGATCCAGGTGCTTTACAATCGCGCGCAACGAGTTACCGTGTGCGGCAATAAGCACCGTCTTGCCACTCTTGAGTTCCGGAACGATTTCCTGTTCCCAATAAGGCAGCAAGCGCTCTAGCACCTGCTCCAGGCATTCGGTGCGCGGAATCGGCTCTCCCGCATAACGCGGATCGGCATCTTGGGAAAACTCAGATCCCAATTCAATTTCTGGGGGAGGAGTGCTGTAGGAACGGCGCCAGAGCATGAACTGTTCATCGCCGTACTGGTCGCGGATAGCTTTCTTGTCTTTGCCCTGCAAAGCGCCGTAGTGGCGTTCGTTTAGACGCCAGTTACGCTTCACTGGGATCCAGTGCCGATCAGCGGCATCCAAAGAAAGGTTGGCGGTCATAATCGCCCTGCGCAGCAGGGAGGTGAATACGATATCCGGCAAGATGTTTTCTTGCTTTAATAGTTCACCGCCGTGGGTGGCTTCCTTGCGGCCCTGGTCGGATAGCGGAACATCTACCCACCCGGTGAAAAGATTTTTAGCATTCCATTCGCTTTGCCCGTGACGGAGCAGTATCAATTTGTAAGTCATATCTTTAGTCTTTCATTTTGAGAGTGAGGTTGCACGGGGTATAAGTCCCGAATTTATTTTGAATGAGCGTGATAGTAGGCAGCACGCACCTTTGCGGAAATACGTCCCTTTTCGGAAACCTGCATATTTTGTTTCTGTGCCCAGGCACGAATCTTGGCGGCATCCGAAACCGGGCGGGTATCGGTGCCGGCCACGCGGCGTCCCCCTACCCGGCGTCCTGCCTGAATCCACGGATCCATAAGGTCACGGAACTTCTTGGCATTTTCGGTAGTTAAATCGATTTCGTAATCAACGCCGTCAAGACCGAACTTAATGGTTTCATCCCCAAGTTCGCCGTTAATATCATCAATCAGAACAATTCTGGTTTTTCTGGCCATACTTTTACCTTTCCCTTTTCGAGGTTTGCTTTTGCCTCTTATTTTAACGCCGGCAATAATGCATTTCTATATCTTGTTAAATAATATCGAAAACAAAACCGATAAAGGCGGCAACCTAAAAATAAAATCGGTGGTATTTATTGCTGAATATAGCCAAGATAACCGGTAGAAAGCGAAAAAATAGGTTTACTGCTCGAAAGTAAAAACTATTATTCCCGGTTTATCAGGCATCTTGAACCGTGATTAATCCGGCAGCCTTCTTGGCGCGTTCCCGCGCCTGGTCAATGTTATTTCCGCGCGCCAACGCCACTCCCATTCGCCTGCCGGGGCGAGAATCCGGTTTACCAAATAGCCTTAAATCTACTTCCGGAATAGCAAGAGCTGACGCTAAACCGCGATAAACCGGAGCGGCGCTTGCAAGCGGAGCGCAAATCACCGCGGAGGCCGCCGGAGTACGCAGGCGGGTATCGACCGGTAGCCCTAAAATAGCGCGGGCATGGAGCTCAAACTCGGAGAGGTAACCAGAAGCCATAGTCACCATGCCGGTGTCATGAGGACGCGGCGACACCTCGGAAAAGAGGACTTCATCTCCGCAAATGAACAGTTCTACCCCGAAAATGCCGCGCCCACCCAGGGCGGTGGTAACTTTCTCGGAAATAGCTTGCGCTTTTTCTAGCACCCCACTTTCCATAGGTGTCGGTTGCCAAGACTCGTGATAATCCCCATTTACCTGCAGGTGACCTATAGGTTCGCAAAAACTAGTGACTGTCTGTCCCGTCTGCTGGTCGAGAGAACGCACCGTCAATAGGGTGATTTCATAGTCGAAATCCACCAGGCCTTCCACGATTACTCGTCCCTGGCTGGCGCCGCGTCCTCCCTCCAGAGCGTAATGCCAGGCAGGCTCAATATCCGCTGGGGTTTTCAGCAGGGACTGGCCCTTTCCAGAAGAGGACATTACCGGTTTTACGATGCAGGGCAGCCCGATTTTGTCTACCGCCTGGCGCATTTCCTCCTCCCCGGAAGCAAACACATACCGGGAAGTGGGGATACCCAGTTCCTCGGCGGCGAGGCGGCGGATACCTTCCCGATCCATAGTGAGACGAGTGGCGTGAGCAGTGGGGATTACCGTCACCTGGCTGGAAGCTGCGATTTCTTCCAAAGTGGCGGTAGCTATAGCCTCAATTTCCGGAATAATAAAATGCGGGCGCACCTTTTTCACCAGGAAATCTACCTGTTTACCGTCGGTCATATCTAGAACGTAGGAATAGTGCGCCACCTGCTGTGCCGGGGCGTTTTGGTAGCGATCCGCTGCGTGGACTTCCACCCCTAGTCGAGTGAATGCAATCGCCAATTCTTTACCTAACTCTCCCGAGCCGAGCAATAATACCCGCAAAGCGGATTTCGACATGGGGGTTCCAAAAGTAGTTGGCGTGAGCATGAAAACCCTTTCCTAGAAGTGAATTCCCGCCGTTTAATGGAGGGATTTGAATACTACTTTACGGGTTCTTTAGTGAGGTAAGCAACCAAAATCTAAGTTGGGAAATGGCCGTTGTCCTTGTAGAATAAAACGTGCCTTTATGGCAGGCGCCTGTAGCTCAGTTGGTAGAGCAACGGACTTTTAATCCGTGGGTCCAGGGTTCGATCCCCTGCGGGCGTACCAGAACTCGTTTAATCCCTGCAGTTATCCACATTTTGCTTTAGCATGCGCTGCGGGTCTGGCTCGGTAAAAGCACTCCGGGGACCCCGTGACCGGCTTCGCCGGTCAAGCCCCTCTCGTATCTTTTACCGGCCGCGACCCTTGCGGGCACCTTAGATTTTGAAGCTAACCACTTGATGTCGCACGGGGGCTAGGTTTTATCCGAGTGGGTGCGGTGGGCATAAGGATTCGGAAAACGTCGCTACGTTTTTCGAATTCTTGGGCGGGAGGAAAAACCTAGCCCCCACGCGCTCAACAGTCCAGTTTCTTTGATTTTGTTCTGAGGAAAAACTTCTTCCCCCGCGCCCTCGTCTGTGTTTACGCAATCCATCCTCGTAGCTGGCAGTGAGCGAAAAATTCGGGCGGGGCGGGCAAGCGTTATGATTGAAACGATCATGACCCATCGCCGATAAAGGGGAGATCCTTGCGTAAGCGTCTTTTGGCTGTGCTGGCTGTTGCCGGTTTGGTGTTAGCTGGCTGTTCCAGTACCAATTCGTCAAATAGTAAATCCGAGCGAGTGCTGACTATCGGGGTGCATGCTACGCCCTCGACTTTAGATCCCTCGCATAACGATGCGGCGGCGATTACCTATGCGTTGCTCTATAACGTGTATGAAACTTTGCTGCGGGTGGACGGCAAGGGCAAGCTGGTGCCACTGCTGGCGAAAGAGTACCAGGTTTCTGCTGATCGCAAGACCTATACCTTTACTTTGAAAGACGCGAAGTTTGCTTCGGGTGCCCCGGTTGATGGGGCGGCGGTCGCCAAATCTTTCAACTATTTGCTGACTGATAAAACCGTGAGCCCTACCCGCAAGCAAGAAATGGAAGCCCTGAAGGCGGTGAAAGACCTCGGGGGAAACAAAGTCCAGTTTGAGCTGTCGCACCCCTCGAATGCGTGGCTGTATTACCTGAGTTCGACTGCCGGGATTATTTATGATCCGCAGGCACTCGATAAGGGTGACTTGGCGACTAAACCGGCAGGTTCTGGCCCTTATACCTTGAAAGAGTGGCGACAGGGGGAAGAAATCCAGTTAGCCACTAATCAGAAGTATTGGGGTGAAAAACCGAAGGTCAAAGGAGCGACTTTCCGCTATTTCTCCGACCCTAACGCGATGAATACCGCGATGCTTTCTGGTTCGCTAGATATTATTTCTAACCTGGCTGCCCCCCAGGCACTCGATAAGTTCAGCGATGATTCCCGCTTCAAAGTGCTGGAAGGCCACACTAATGGCGAAGTGGTGATGGGGATGAATCAGCAGCAAGCAGCCCTCAAAGATAAGCGAGTGCGCCAAGCTATTAACTATGCCATTGACCGCAAAGCGGTGCGGGACGCAGTTTGGGCAGGTAAAGGCTTGTTGATTGGATCGATGGTGCCGCCGACTGATCCCTGGTATGAAGATCTGTCTTCTGCCTATCCTTTAGATCGGGAAAAAGCCAAGAAACTGTTGGCAGAAGCGGGATACGGAGAGGGACTCACCCTCAAGATGCGGATTCCTACTTTGCCCTATGCCTCGGGAGCGGCCACCCATATTAAGAGCCAACTTTCTAAAGTGGGGATTACCTTAGAGATTGAGCAGTTAGAGTTCCCGGCGCGTTGGATTGATGAGGTAATGGTCAAATCGAATTACGACCTGACTATTGTTGCCCATATGGAGCCGCGCGATATTTCTCGCTTCACCAACACCGATTATTACTGGCATTACGATTCGCAGGAGTTCCGGGATTTGTATCAAAAAGCCGATGAGGCTTCCCCGGAAGACCAGGTCAAATATATGAAGGAGGCCGCGAAGGTACTCTCTGATGATGCCGCCGCCGGATTCTTGTGGCTGCTGCCCAACCTGATTGTGACCAAGGCAGATATTTCCGGCCTAGCCGCGAATGTAACCGGGCTGTCCTTCGACCTATCGTCTATTAGCTACCAGAGTTGAGATGAAAGCGCCGGCACAGGCCATCCTGAAGCGGGTAGCCACCCTAATAGTGAGCCTATTAGTGGCTTCGCTAGTGGTGTTCTTGCTGATAAACCTGCTTCCAGGGGACGTGACCGGCGTGATTTTAGGGGCGAATGCCGACCCGGGTTCGGTGGCGCAACTGCGGGCAGCTATGGGACTGGATCAGCCACTAATTTTGCGCTATTTCAGCTGGTTGGGTGGAATGCTACGCCTAGATCCGGGTACCTCGATATTTACCGGACAGGCAATCTCTCAGCAGCTTCCCCACCGCCTAGAGGCCACATTCTCGCTGGTGTTCGCGGGGATGATCCTGGCTTTAGTGCTGGCAATCCCCCTGGGTATGCTCGGGGCATTGCGCCGTAACCGTAAGAGCGGGATCGTGGTGTCTGTCCTCAGCCAGTTAGGGATGGCGATCCCCGCATTCCTTGCCGGAATGCTGCTGACCATAGTTTTTGCGGTTAAACTGCAGGTGTTGCCGGCAAACGGTTACGTTTCTTTCCAGGATGATCCGCTGGAATGGGCGCGCTATCTATTCCTGCCGGCACTTTCGATAGCGATAGTGCAAGGAGCGGTACTTACCCGCTACACCCGCTCGGCTTTTATCGAAGTAATCAAACAGGACTATTTCCGCACGGCGAGGGCGATTGGCTGGCGTTTTCCGGGGGCGCTAGTGCGTCACGGGGTGAGAAACGCATCTTTACAGGTAATCACGGTCTTGGGGCTGCAACTTTCCACCCTGCTGGTAGGGGCGATTGTCGTAGAGCAAGTATTTGCAATCCCCGGTTTGGGCACCTACCTGATCGCCGCGGTTGGGCAGCGAGATTTAACCGTAGTGCAAGCGGTAGTGATGATTCTGGTCGCGGCGGTATTGGTAATTAATGCGCTGGTAGACGTGGTTTACCAGTTACTGGATCCTCGAATCCGGCAGGGGGTGGAGCGATGAAAACCGACCGGGAACTATCGTTACGCCGCCAGCCCAATCTGTGGATCGGGATCGCGCTAGTAAGTCTCATCGTGCTGATGGGAATAATATCTTTCCTCTATCTGCCATTTGACCCTACGGAAGTTAGCGAGCAGCGTTTAAGTGCGCCCTCTTCCTCCCATATTTTCGGAACTGACGATTTTGGACGCGACGTGTTTTCGAGGATGCTTTCGGGAGCCGGAATCTGTCTGCTGGTGGGGATAGTTTCCGTCAGTATCGGCGCCATAATCGGGGTTCCGCTGGGTGTTTATGCTGCGGGGCGTGGAGGATGGCCGGCCAGAATTATTGAGCGCTCCCTAGATATTCTCTATGCCTTCCCCGCCCTACTCCTGGCGATTTTGCTGGCGGCGGCGCGCGGATCCGGTTCCACCTGGACCGCGATGGTGGCGATCGGAATCGCCTCGACTCCCGCATTTGCCCGCAATATCCGGGCAGCCACCTTGGGGGTAATGTCGCAGGACTATATGGTGGCGGCCAGGGCGGCAGGTACTCCCCGCTATCGCGCCACCTTCACCCACGTGTTACCCAATATCGCTCCCACAATCATCGTGCAGGCCTCGGTAAGTTTCGCCCTCGCAATTTTGGCGGAGGCCGCCCTTTCCTACCTGGGGTTAGGTACCCGTCCCGACACTCCCACCTGGGGGTTGATGCTGTTTGAGGCCCAAAAGTCGCTGCTGGTAAATCCGCAGTTGGCGCTGTGGCCCGCCCTGGGGATTGCTCTGACTGTTTTAGGGTTCAACCTTTTAGGTGACGGGCTGCGCGAGGTGCTAGATCCGCGACTTCGGGAGCGGCAATGAAGGGACTAATAGTAGATAACCTGCAGGTTTCCTTTAGAGGACGCCAGGTAGTTAAAGGAATCAGTTTCGAGATTCCGCCCCAGGCGCGGGTGGGTTTGATTGGTGAATCTGGTTCGGGGAAATCAGTGACCGCGCTCGCCCTAATGGGTCTGCTCGGGGAGGGCGCAAAAATCTCCGGGTCGGTTTCCCTTGACGGAAAAGAATTATTGCCGCTGGCAGATAGACAGATGGCGCGGTTGCGAGGCGCTAAAATCGGGATGATTTTTCAAGAACCGATGACCGCCCTCGACCCCACGATGCGAGTCGGTAAACAGGTGGCGGAGGTTTTAGCGCTGCATCAACGCGGACGGAGTGACAAGCGCCAGGAAGTCATAAAAATGCTGGAACGGGTGGGTTTGCCCCAGCCGGAGCAGAGCGCCAACGCCTTTCCTCATCAGCTGTCTGGGGGACAACGTCAGCGAGTAATGATGGCAATGGCGCTGATAAATGCCCCGCAACTGCTGATTTGCGATGAACCCACCACTGCTTTGGACGTTACTGTGCAGGCGAAGGTGCTCCGGCTTTTAGATAAAGAGCTGTCTCGAAGCGCCTCTGCCTGTCTGTTTATCAGCCACGATTTAGCGGTGGTTAACCAGATATGTGACTATCTGCTGGTGATGTATCGGGGGCAAATCGTGGAACACGGTTCCCTGCGGCAAGTGCTGGAACAGCCTAAACATCCCTATACGCGCGGCCTGCTGGCAACCGCCGATATCGCGGCGGTAAAACCGGGAGCACGCCTGCCCGTCCTGAGTGATTTCTTTAGGGGGAGCGATGAGTGAGCAACCGATTTTCCGCGCCCAAGATTTAGTGAAAATCTATCCGCGTTCCTCCGGAGAGGTACGCGCGGTAGCTGGAGTAAGCCTGGAAGTCACTGCCGGGGAACGTCTGGGAATCGTAGGCGAATCCGGTTCCGGAAAATCCACCTTAATTCGGATGCTATGTGCTCTTTCCCGTCCTACTAGCGGAGAAATCAAATTCGCGGGTCGCACGATTACCGGATTAAAAGAAAAGCAGTTAGGGGAGTTGCGTGCCCGGGTACAAATCGTGTTTCAAGATCCGCTCAGTTCCCTGGATCCGCGGATGCGGGTGGGCAAAATTATTACCGAACCGCTGCGTTCCCCCTGGGTTCGCGGACGCGAGGGGGTGCCTACTGATATCCCCGCTCGCCTAGAGGAAGTACTGGCAGAAGTCGGTTTAAGCAGCGAAGACGCCGATAAATATCCCCACCAGTTTTCGGGAGGCCAGCGGCAACGAATCGCCCTCGCCCGCGCCCTATCAGCGCGTCCTGACGTGCTAATAGCTGATGAAGCAGTTTCCGCGCTGGACGTTTCAGTGCGTGCTCAAGTTTTGAATCTGATAATGCAGATTGCCCAGCGGGAAAACTTGACTTTGCTGTTTGTCAGTCACGACCTGGCGGTGGTGCGTCACCTTTGCCAGCGGGTAATAGTGATGCGAGAGGGAATAATCGTAGAGCAAGGTCCGGTTGAGCAGGTGTTTTCTCATCCGCAGCAGGACTATACTCGCGAACTCATCGCGGCCGCACCCCAGTTAAACCTGAGAAGCTAACCCTCAAAACCGGTTGCAGCTGCGAATAATCTGTCCCGTAAAGTAAGAATCGGCGCGTTATCCCCAGTTTTTGGCGCTTTAGTGCTAATCGGGGTGCGAAACCCTATAATGGGAGACTGGAACAAATTATTCAGCCCGGTTTTCACCGGCTGGATTTTGCAAATTTCGCGCCATACACCATGGTCAAGAAGATAAAAGGGGCAGCGCATGAAGTTCGTAGTCGAGCGGGATGTTTTCGAGGACGCAATCAGTTGGACCGCCCGCACTTTGCCGGCACGTCCAGCAGTGGCGGTATTAGGCGGGGTGTGGATGAGCGCCAAGGCCGGGATCGTCACCTTGTCCAGCTTCGACTATGAAGTTTCCTCTCGGAACCAATTTGAGGCCGATGTGGAATCAGAGGGCGAAGTCCTGGTTTCCGGAAAAATGGTGGCTAATATCTGCAAACAGCTCCCCAAGAAGCCGGTAACTGTGCAGATGGAGGGGGGTAAAGTCAGCATTTCCTGCGGCGCCTCCAGTTTCCAGTTGGCAGTGATGCCCCTGGATGATTACCCGGCTTTGCCGCAAATCCCCGAGGCTATCGGAGAACTCGACTCGGTTGAGTTCGCGCGCGCAGTAGCCCAGGTTTCCCGCGCTGCCTCCTCCGATGAAGCCCTACCTTTGCTGGCCACGGTGCGGATGGAACTGGCGGATTCCCACCTGAGCCTAATGGCTACCGACCGCTATCGCCTGGCGGTACGGCAAATGGAATGGCAACCTAAAGAAACTGATTTTTCCGCAGATGCGCTGGTAAAGTCACGGATTCTTTCGGAAATGGCCAAGGCACTTTCCGGCGCAGGAGAGATTCATTTAGGTTTAGAAAACTCTTCCGAGGGTGGGGCGATTATCGCCCTAGAAGCCGGAGGACGCAAGATTACTTCCCAGCTAACCGAAGGAGATTATCCTCCGGTGACCAGCCTTTTCCCCAAAGAAGCGCCTATTAAGGCAGTGGTTCGCCGCGAAGAACTTGAGCAGGCAATTAAACGTGTCTCTTTGGTGACTGACCGCAGCGCCCAGATCCGCATGAATTTCGCGGATGGCACCCTTACTTTAGAGGCCGGGCAGGGCAATGATGCGCAGGCGCATGAAGAAATGACCTGCACCTTTATTGCAGATGAGCCAATGATGATTGTGTTTGACTCCCAGTATCTCCTGGATGGTTTAGGCGCTTTGGATTCCGACTATGTGCGGATGTCCTTTACTCACCCCACCAAGCCGGCGGTGATTACCGGACAGGAAGAACTAGATGGTGACGATTCTGTGGACTTTAGGTATCTGCTAATGCCGATTCGCTATTCTTCCTAGTCAGGCGGGGTAGCGCCCAAAGCCATGTATATTTCCGATATTGCCCTGGATGATTACCGCAGTTTTCACCACTGCGTTGTGCATTTATCGCCGGGGGTAAATATCCTGGTTGGCCCCAATGGTCAAGGTAAAACCAATTTTGTGGAGGCAATCGGGTATTTAACGAACTTCCACTCCCATCGCTCCAGTGCAGACAGCGCGCTGGTGCGCTTCGCCCCCCAATCGGCGGCGCTCGCTGCCCGCGAGGGAACGGCGCTAGCAGGTTCAGAAACCGAGGGCGAACAGGCAGATAGCAGTTCTGAGAGTACCGCGCCAGGGGCGGCAGTTATTCGAGTGAAAGCCCACAGCCAGGATCACGAAATGCAAGTAGACCTGGAAATAGGTTCCGGGAGGGCTAATCGCGCCCGCCTAGCGCGCTCCCCGGTACCTCTAAAACAGGTACGAGGTCTGATTGCTACTACGCTGTTCGCTCCCGAAGATTTAGATATTTTACAAGGCGATCCGGCAGCTCGCAGACGTTTCCTCGATGACTTATTGGTGCAACTGTGGCCGGTAGAGGCCGGCACTATCAGTCAGCATCAAAAGATTTTGCGCCAGCGCGGCGCCCTGTTGAAGCAGGCGGCAAAAAAGAAGCGCCGCGGGGCAGATCTATCTTTAGAACTATCTACCCTCGATGTTTGGAATAATCAGTTAGCCCAGGTGGGAGCGCGTTTAATTGCGGGTAGAGTCCGGGCTTTGCAGGCGCTTACCCCTCACGCGGTGCAGGCTTACCTGCTGGTTTTAGGAGAAGAACATCTGGCGAACTCCTCCCAAACCTTGGGATTGTCCTATGTGCCGTCGTTCGCGGCTCCCGCTGATTTGGCTGACCCGCAGGCAGTCGAGGCGGCACTCCGAGAAACTTTCGCGGCTCGCCGCGAGGAAGAACTGATTCGCGGGGTCAACCTGGCAGGTGCGCACCGCGATGATTTAGCGGTGATGTTAGATGCCTTACCGGTGAAGGGGTTTGCTTCCCACGGAGAAACCTGGAGCGCCGCCCTCGCTTTACGCCTAGGACAGTTTGAGCTGTTACGGCAGGTGGGGGAAACTCCCATCCTGATCTTGGATGACGTTTTTGCGGAACTGGATCCTTCCCGCAGATCCGCCCTCCTCGATTTCATGAACCGCGCTGATCAGGTGTTGATTACCGCCACCAGCCGTAAAGATTTACCCCCCGAAATAGAAGCACATTTTTTTGAGGTGCTGCGCGCCGCCCAAGGAACCACCGTCACCCCAATGACCGTATCTGGCGAAGTCAGCGGGGAAGCTCTCCGCGAAGATAACCGGCAGGATCCCTCATGAGCGAGCAGCCAGAGGAAACTCCTACCTACACTCAGCGGGTGCTGCGCGCCGCCCAAGAACACGCCTTTTCTAAAGGGCTAATCAGAATGTCGGCTGGCGAGCTGCGACGTTATCGGGGACGACGCAACTGGGACGGGCTAGCTGCCACCGCTTCTAAAGACACTGACTCCCTAGAGTCCGAGGAAATCTCGCTGGGGAAGATTAAGGGAATAAATGATAGCTACGCCCGCGATCGAGTTCCCGGATTAGCACAGTTACAGCCCTCTCCGGGACTGGCAGGTGGAGGCCACGGCGGCAGATGGTCACGGAGGGAACCACGCAGGTTAAGCGCGGTTTGGGAAAAATATGTACATAACTTTGGCTTCGGGCAAATGCTGGATGTGGGCAAACTGAAAGCCAATTGGGAACAAATAGTTGGTAGCCAGGTGGCTCAACACGCGCAAATCGAATCAATCAAAGATGGGGATGTGGTGGTGCGCTGCGACTCTACCCGTTGGGCAAGCGAGCTGCGTAATCTGATTCCGCAGTTAATGGGATTAATTGAGGATCATGCCGGTTCTGTGGTGATAAAAAGGTTGATTGTGCTGGGCCCGCAGGCACCCTCCTGGAAACATGGACCACGTTCGGTTAAAGGGCGCGGTCCCCGCGATACCTATGGTTAATCTAGGTCCGCCTCCTGGAAGTATTACCGATGAGCAGCAGGTTGGCGGAGCTGCGCGCGGAGGAAACCCCTACACTTTGGCCGGAACTGATTATGAACGTTACCGGCCCGCCTATCTACCAGCTGCTGTTCGCGCGGGGCTCTCCGGATTAGCAAACCCCCAAGTTTTAGATGTTGGGGCTGGTAGCGGGAAGTTTACCCGGGCGTTAGTAGCGCAGGGGGTAAAAGTTAGCGCCCTAGAGCCCGCGGCGTCCATGCGGGAAATGTTCCGCGAATCCCTCCCGCAAGTCCCTCTTTTTGAAGGGAAGGCCGAGGACGTCGCCGACTTATTTGCACCCAATACTTTCGATGCGCTTTGTTTTGCGCAATCCTGGCATTGGGTCGATAGGGAGGCGGCTTGCGCAGCCGCGGCCACAGTGATGAAACCCGGCGGACGCCTAGTGATCATCTACAACCAGATGAATGTGTCTTTCCCCTGGGTAAAGCGGCTTTCGCGGGTGATGCGTTCCGGGGATGTGCACCACCCGGACCGAGTGCCGCAAGTAGGAAAACAATTCGCTACCCCGGAGCTGAAACTGTTCCAATGGGGAATATCTATCCCAGTTGCCGCCCTCTTTGCCCTGGCCAAGACCCGCTCTTCCTATCTGAAGGCTAGTGAGCGGGGGAAGCAACATATGCAGAGTAATCTGCGATCGTATCTGTGGGGCGATTTGGCTTTAGACCCCAGCCAAAATGTCACTTTGCCCTATTACACCCTGGTGTGGGTTGCTCCAAAAATTGGCTAGTTATTTTCATTAGCACAGGTAAAACAGTTTTACAGGGGTAATTTTTCTACCTTGAAACACTGTTAACTAAAAATTAACGCTGCCGTCAGAATGGTGTTAACTTCTTCGTTTACTTTGCAAGTGTCAATGAAAAATCTAAAAGAATCGAAGGAAAGATATGCGCAAGAGCATTAAATCTTTAGCGGTTATCGCTGGTCTTGCCTTGACAGCAACTAGCTTGGCCGCCTGTGGCTCCGATAATGCCACTGGAAATACAGATAACTCTAAGAAAACGGAAACTGTTGATATTTCCGGCAAGTTAGCGGGCGCGGGCGCGTCCTCCCAAAAAAGTGCCGTTGAGGCTTGGAAAGCCGGGTTTGCGGATGTAGCTAAGAATGTGGAAGTAACCTATGACCCCACAGGTTCCGGGGCAGGGGTGACCACCTTCCTACAGGGTGGCGTGTCTTTTGCCGGTACTGACCAGGCACTGACTAGCGAAGAAGTCGAAAAATCAGCTGCGGTTTGTAAAGACTCCAAAGCGATCAACCTGCCGGTTTATGTATCCCCAGTGGCGGTGGCCTTCAACCTGGATGGCATCAAGAAACTGAACCTGAAGCCAGAAACCATCGCCAAGATCTTCCGCGGGGAAATCACCAAATGGAATGACCCCGCGATCGCCGCCGATAATGCTGACGCCAAGCTACCTGACTCCAAGATTGTAGCCATACACCGCGCTGACCAGTCGGGTACAACCGAGAACTTCACCGACTACCTGCACGCAGCGGCCCCGGATGCTTGGCCGGATAAGCCATCAAAAGATTGGCCGGTGGCTGGCGGCGAATCCGGGGATAAAACCGCGGGCGTAGTGGATAACCTAAAGAAAACTGTGGGTGCGATCGGCTATATCGATGCCTCTCAGGCCGGCGATTTCGGGACTGCAGCGCTCAAAGCGGGTGATGGTTTCGTGGAATACTCTGCAGATGCAGCCGCCAAGATCGTGGAAAATGCCAAAGTTGAGGACGGACGAGAAAAGAACGACCTGGCGTTGAAACTCAACCGCACCCCCGATGATTCCCAGGCCTACCCCTTGGTACTGGTTTCCTACTACGCGGTTTGCCCGCAGTACAAAGATGCCAACACCGCCAAACTGGTGAAAGCCTGGGTCAACTACGTGGTATCCGCCGATGGACAGCAGAAAGCTGCCGAAGCAGCCGGATCTGCTCCCCTGGGGAAGGAAATCACGAAGAAAATCACTACTGCGTTAGACGCAATCAAGTAAGAACTCCCTAAATATGGGCAATGGTGGCCAGGAGTACCGGCGAAGTGCCAGTACTCCTGGCCTTAACCACCTGGAGTAAACGTGAGTACCAAAACCCTCCCCGAAAAACGAGAATCTCAACAATCCCTTTCCCGAAAAGGAATTTTTAACTGGGATGGATTGTTTTATCTTGCTACTAAAGGTTCAGCAGTGGTTATCGCGGCAGTGTTAGCTCTGGTAGCGATGTTCCTGACTTTGCAAGCCTGGCCGGCAATCTCTAACCCGGATTTGCGGCTGCGGATGCGCGGACGCACCGAAATGGTCAGCATCTGGGAGTACGTGGCGCCCCAGCTTTTTGGAACAGTCCTGGCAGCGGCGGTCGCCTTAGCGATTGCCTTACCGCTTTCTATGGCGCTGGCGATATTTGTAAACTTCTATGCTCCCCAGAAAATCTCGGCGATTATCGCCGGATTGATTGACGTGATGGTAGCGATTCCCTCAGTGGTATACGGCCTATGGGGCGGACTAATATTGCTGCCTATTTTGCAACCGATTATGGAATTCCTTGCCACCTATTTTGGCTGGTTTCCCCTATTTTCAGGGCCAGTATCTCCAATCGGGCGGGTGATTTTTGCAGCCTCGGTGGTGCTGGCGATTATGGTGATTCCGATTATTACCGCGCTGTGCCGCGAGGTTTATGCCCGCGCTCCCGCTCTCGAAATGGAAGCGGCTCTGGCGTTGGGCGCCACCAAGTGGGAAATGATAAAAACCGTGGTTCTGCCATTTGGGCGTTCCGGTACGGTTTCGGCAGCAATGATCGGGCTAGGACGGGCACTCGGGGAAACTATGGCCGTGGCGATGGTACTTTCGCCCGGCGCCTCTTATGTGTGGTCGCTGTTTAGAGCCGGAGCGCACTCTACGATTGCCTCTAATATCGCCCTCCAGTTCCCGGAGGCCGATTCCAATATGGCGGCGGCGCTAATCTTCACTGGTCTAGTGCTGTTTGTGCTGACGTTACTGGTCAATTCGGGTGCTCGTTGGATGGTAGCCCGCAAGGAAAGTTCGGGGAAATAAATGAGTGAAGAAAATCAGAATCAGGGCGACCTAAAAATAAAGCAACAATCTATAGGCGCCGGGCACACGCCGGTTAAAGCCGGGCAAGCTCCCGCCGGTACCGGGGCGATGAGCCTGGGCAAAAGTAATCAGCTTGCGGCTCTTTCCACCTCGGATAATACTTCTGCTTTGCAGGCAGTAATCCTGGAGCGAAAGCTGAAGTACCAGGAGAAACTAGAAAGCGGAGAGCCTAATACAGAGCTTAAACACGCCAAACTGGGTGGCGATAAAGCGCTTTCATTCCGCCGCCGATTCACCAATAACGCGATTGCGGCTTCGATGTGGATGTGCGGTCTGCTGGTGCTGGCGATTTTAGCTTCCATCGGATACGAACTTATTCGGCGGGGTATCGGGATTATTTCCCCCTATTTCTTGAGCGTGTCTATGAAGGGCGTGTACGGAGGAATGGAGGCCGGTGGTATCTACCACGCGATGGTGGGTACCCTACTGATTACCCTGGTAGCAGCGGTTATTTCGGTACCGATAGGGCTGCTGGTAGCCATCTACCTGACCGAATACGCGGGCAATACTAAGTTCGCGAAACTCACTACTACCTTGGTAGACGTGATGACCGGTATACCCTCGATCGTTGCCGGTCTGTTCGCGGCTGCCTTGTTCACCATTGTGATTGGGCCGGCCTACCGTTCCGGCTTAATGGGGGCAGTTGCCCTTTCGGTATTGATGATTCCGCTGGTAGTGCGCTCATCAGCGGAAATGTTGCGGCTGGTGCCTAATGATTTGCGGGAAGCATCCTATGCTTTGGGGGTTCCCAAATGGCGCACCGTGATCTCGGTGGTGCTGCGCACCTCCGCGGCTGGGCTAGTAACCTCGGTGGTGGTGGCGATTGCACGAATCGTGGGAGAAACCGCCCCCTTACTGATTACCGCCGGCATGTTCGATGCAATCAATAACAATGTGTTTTCCGGGCGCATGGAAACCCTGCCGGTCTATATCTATCAGCAGTACACCTCCACGGTTTCTTGTGCCGCCCACGCGGTGAACTGTAACCCCACTATCAATGTGGATCGCGCCTGGGGCGCCGCCTTAGTGCTGGTATTCGCGGTTTTGGTTTTGAATCTGGGAGCCAGGTTCGTAGCCAAGAAACTCTCGATTGGTAAATAAATAACTCGCCCTCGCTACCAGCAGGGCTCCAAGAAGCAAAGCAAATAGGAAAAGAAAATGGCAATCTGTTTAGAAACTAAACACTTAGACGTTTACTACGGAGATTTCAAAGCCGTAGAGGACGTAAATATGACGATTGAAACCCAAACGGTAACTTCCCTGATTGGGCCGTCGGGGTGTGGAAAATCCACGGTGCTGCGCACTTTGAACCGGATGCATGAGGTCACTCCCGGAGGGCGCATTGCGGGTGAAGTCCTACTCAACGGGGATAACCTTTACGGCAAAGAGGTCGACCCGGTGGAGGTGCGGCGGATGATCGGCATGGTATTCCAGCGTCCGAACCCCTTCCCTACCATGTCGATTAAGAACAATGTGTTAGCGGGCTTGCATCTGAATCGGGTGAAAATCAGCAAATCCGAGAGCGAGCAGATTGTTGAAGAATCCCTCAAGGGTGCGAACCTATGGGAAGAAGTTAAGGATCGGCTAGATAAACCGGGCGCTTCCCTGTCTGGTGGGCAGCAACAACGCTTGTGCATTGCGCGGGCGATTGCAGTAAAGCCCGAGGTGCTGCTGATGGATGAACCTTGTTCGGCGCTTGACCCTATCTCTACTTTGGCGATTGAAGACCTGATTTCTCAGTTGAAACAGACTTATACGATTGTGATCGTTACTCACAATATGCAGCAGGCGGCGCGGATCTCTGACCAGACCGCATTCTTTAATATCGCCGGGCCGCGCCAACCGGGGAAACTGGTGGAAATCGGGCCTACTGAATCCGTCTTCCTCACCCCTCACGAAAAAGTTACCGAAAACTATATTGCGGGGCGTTTCGGATAGGGGGCTCGCGCGAAGGTAACGAAGGTAAGTGGCAGAAGTTAAGAGCCCACGGTGTCAAAAAACCGTTACCCAGGGTTAACAGTTGGTTAACAAAGTCCCTACAATTAGTTTCTCAGAGATTGACCCCTCTAAAATAATGAGTATGGAGAGCCAAAGCGACCGGCCACATTGGGATGGTTCCGGCTGGCAAGTAGAGGATCTATCTACGATTCTTGACGCCCTACCCGAGGCTTCGGTAGTGCTCAATCCCGATAATTCTTTTGCCTATATCTCCCAGTTGGCGCGGCTAGTACCCCTTTTCCATAACGGGAAAATCGAGTACCCGCAGCTTTTAGCGCAGATTGACAAGGCGCGCAGCGCGGGACGGATCGTAGAGGAAGACTACGATTTGGTGCATCCTGATGCCGCCGTCCCCTGGTCGGTTAGGGTGCGGGTGGCTCCAATCTCACCCCGGCATACCCTGGTGTTGTTAGAGGATCGCACTCGCGTCCTCCAAGCTGATGCCACCCGGCGTGAGTTCGTGGTTAACGCTTCCCACGAGCTGAAAACCCCGGTGGGAGCGATTTCTTTGCTGGCAGAAACGATTCACGACAATGCCGACGATGTGCAGGCAGTAGAAACCTTTTCCACTCAGCTAGTTAAAGAATCGCGACGGCTCACCAAACTGGTTTACGAAATCATCTCTTTAGCACGCTTGCAAGATGGGCGCCTGCCAGCCAAACCACGTTCCATGTTGGCAATCGAAGCCATCAACGATGCCCTAGACCAGGTGCGAACTGCCGCCAAGGATGCGAATATCACCTTAAATACCCATTTTCCGCAGGGGGAAGAGGTTTTAGTCATTGCTGACCTGGAGCTATTGACTTCTGCTTTGCAAAACCTGCTGGAAAATGCGATTCGCTATTCTAATCCTGGAGGTCACGTGGATGTCACCTTGCGGGAAGACGATAACGTGGTGATTGAAGTTGCCGATGATGGCATCGGAATCTCCGAGGAAGACCAAGGCAGAATTTTTGAACGCTTTTACCGCGTAGACCCGGCTCGTTCCCGCTCCACTGGCGGAACCGGCTTAGGGCTCTCAATCGTTAAACACGTGGTTTCGGATCTAAACGGTTCTATCCACGTGAACTCTAAACCGGGGGAGGGCGCAACTTTCACTATTACTTTGCCCCGTCACAACCCCCAAGATACGCAAGCTACCCAAATAGAGCTGAAAAAGGAACAGGAATGACCACCATATTAGTAGTTGAGGACGAGGAAGCTTACCGTAAACCTCTGGAGTATTCCCTTAAACGCGAAGGTTACGAAGTAATCGGGGTAGCCGATGGTGACCAGGCGCTTTCAGTGGTTAAAAGCAACCACATCGACCTGGTTTTGCTGGATTTGATGCTTCCGGGGATTCCCGGCACCGAGGTTTGCCGGCAGGTGCGCGAAAGCTACGATACCCCCATCATCATGGTGACGGCTAAAGATGACGTGGTTGACGTGGTAATCGGTTTGGAACTGGGCGCGGATGACTACGTGACCAAGCCCTATCGTTTCCGCGAACTCTTGGCGCGCATCACCGCAGTACTACGCCGCACCCAGGACCTTCCCGAAGTAGGAAACCTGCTGGAAATTGGACCCGTCACCATGGACGTCGACCGCCACGAAGTGCGGGTGCACGGGGAGCTCAAAGAGCTGCCGCTGCGCGAGTTCGAACTATTGGAGTATTTTTTGCGTAACCCTGAGCGGGTGCTTACACGCGGACAGGTTATGGATCGGGTGTGGGGCGAAAACTGGTTCGGAGACCCCAAAACCTTGGACGTACACGTCAAACGGCTGCGCTCCAAGATTGAGGACGACCCGCACTCACCGAAGATTATCGTGACCGTGCGGGGACTGGGCTACCGGATCATGGATCCGAAATAATACCTGAAGATAAGTTTTGCCCGGCAGGTTTTCCTGCCGGGCAAAAACCTAATCTAGTAGAGACTTAGAAACGTTGTTTACGGCGACGAGACAGATAGGTAATACCGCCACCTACAGCAACTAGCGTTCCTGCCAAGGCAGTAGCTAGCAGAGCAATTGCCCCGGTGGGAGGCAGGGAATCTTTCTTGACAGACTTCTGCTCGATCTTTTTGGCATTGTTATCACTGTTCGCACTATGTTTATCTTCGTTGGCTTTCGAAGTAGAGGTCTTATTTGTGTTGGTGCCGGCTTGGGAATTATTCCCCGGGTTAGCACTATTGTTATTACCGCATTTTGCGGCGCCCTCCGGGTCGTTAATCGTAAAACTTAGCAAGGCGACGTTCTGGGCGTCATCATAACTAGAACCGTACGTGGTCGGAGAAGTGTCATTGACGGTCTTGTCGTAGCGTGCATCTAAGAACGCGAAGCGCTCCCCGGGTTTGAGCTGGCAGTCCACGGTATAAGTAAACTTGCCCTCCTCGGTGGGAGCAACAGTCTTAGCTTCCGACGTGTTTACAACGCCGGTGGGCTGCCAGAGATACTTATCCCCAACGGGAGGGGTGGGGTTCGAAGTAAATCCGCTGTGAATTTTTAGGGTCTGCTTGGTGGAAAACGGTTCTTTCCAATCGTGCTGAGATCCGTCAGCCAAGGCAGGTTTTCCGGTGGTCACCACAATTTGGTCACCGTAGTGAACCTGTTTAGCATCAACTGGGTTTCCATCCCGCGTGGCAGTTAAATTGGCCGTGTAATAATAAATCGCAGCTCCCTCTGGGTAGTATCCCGGTCTGACTGGGTTTTTTGCTTGCAGGATCATGAAAGTATCCTCGTTGCTTAACCCGCTTTCAGCGGCGCTGGCCACGGAGGGCACGAGCGCTAGCGAAAGTGCGAGGGCGGCTGCCCCGGCAGCTAGTTTGCCAAGTTTCATTATTTTCTCTCCTATATTCCTGCTGTTGATAGGGATTCTTTAAAGGATGTTCTGCGGCGTCATCCGTATAAAACGGCCGGTGCCAGGGCGAGTGGCTGACTCCGGGAGTTTCGATAAAATATCAAAACCACCAAACAAGAACTACTGCCGTCAGCGCTGCTCAGCAAAGCGTCCTAAAAAACTCTCTTTCGTTACTAGTTTTCCGGGGGTAGACCTATAAATGCAAGCTATTAGTGCAGGTGGCTGAGAAATCAGATAAGAATAATCAGGGTGGAAAAGTAATACAACTCAGATATTTACGGTCCGCACTCGCCGAAGATTATCGTGACTGTGCGCGGGCTGAGCTACCGGATCATGGATCCCAAGTAGCGTTTGCTTTCCGAGAAGCTCCGCCGGCGTGTTTAGAGGAAGACCGCTGGCGTCTTTTTCTAAGAACTGCCCGTGTCTTCCCATCTATTCCCATCTTCCCGAGAATGCCGCTGGCGTTTTTCCAAAAGCTCTGCCCTCGCCTTTTCCCAAGCGCTATCCCGGATTTTTTGAGAATACCCGCACCTTTCCGAGTCCCAGGTACGTCCTCGGAAAAATTTGCGCCTAACGCGCCGAAAGTAAAAAAGTGACTTTCCCCCGAAAAGTGGGGTGAAGCCGTAAAATGTGGGTTTTTGAGGCTTTCACGGTAGAATAGAGCTAGTGAGCGCCGGATTTTCGGCGTGAATGCCCTGGGGCAGATGGTGCCCAGCGGCTGGGAGTATCCAGCTCGGGGCCAACGAACTAGACCAAGGAGATCCAGCAGGTGGCTGATCTGGGTGACCAACAAGTCCAGCACGAATACGGCGCGGGCGACATTACAGTTTTAGAGGGACTCGAGGCAGTACGCAAACGTCCCGGTATGTATATCGGTTCTACCGGGGAGCGCGGTCTGCATCACCTGGTATACGAGGTAGTCGACAACTCCGTCGACGAGGCCTTGGCCGGTTATTGCGACCATATCGAAGTCGCCATTCAGGCGGATGGGGGTCTGCGGGTCAGCGATAACGGCCGCGGGATCCCGGTGGATATGCATCCCACCGAAAAGCGCCCCACGGTTGAGGTAGTGATGACTATCTTGCACGCGGGTGGCAAGTTTGGTTCGGGCGGTTACGCGGTTTCTGGCGGTCTGCACGGGGTGGGGGTTTCAGTGGTAAACGCCCTGTCTCGCCGCATGGATACCGTGGTCAAACGGCAAGGCTACGTGTGGCGGCAGTCTTTCGGTAACGGCGGACATCCCCTCACCGAACTAGAACGCGGGGAAGAAACCGAGGAAACCGGTACCCAACAGACCTTCTACCCGGATCCGGAAATCTTCGAGACCACGACTTTTAGTTTCGAGGTATTGCGCCAGCGCTTCCAACAGATGGCGTTCCTAAATAGGGGGCTGCGGATCACTTTAACCGATGAACGCCCCGAGGCTACCGACGCGGGCGATTTAGTTACCGGCGATGCGCAAGGCACCGCCGACGATCCGGTTCCCGGTTTCCGGCAAGTATCATTCATGTACGAAAATGGTTTGCGCGACTATGTTGAGTTCATTAACCACTCCAAGAAATCCGAGGTCATCAACCCCGAGATTATCGATTTCGAGGCGGTTAACGAGGACGCATCCATCAGCCTAGAAATCGCGTTGCAGTGGACCACCGCCTATTCGGAATCGGTGCACACCTACGCGAACACTATTAACACCACCGAGGGCGGCACCCACGAGGAAGGTTTCCGCTCGGCACTGACCAGCTTGATGAATAAATATGCCCGCGATAAAGGGATCCTCAAAGACAAGGATCACAACCTGACCGGTGACGATATTCGCGAAGGTTTAACCGCGGTTATCTCGGTTAAACTCACCGAGCCGCAGTTCGAGGGGCAAACCAAAACCAAACTGGGTAACACCGAGGCTCGTACCTTTGTGCAGCAGCAGGTTTATTCCAAACTGGGTGACTGGTTAGATGCCCATCCCATGGATGCGAAAGCAATCTTGTTGAAGGCCCAGCAGGCGGCGAGTGCGCGGGTCGCGGCGCGTAAAGCCCGGGAAGCTACCCGGCGTAAGTCGGCTCTTGAGTCCGTGTCTATGCCCGGGAAATTGCGGGATTGTTCTTCCCGCGATGCCTCCCAATGCGAAATCTATATCGTGGAGGGCGACTCGGCAGGGGGCTCTGCCGTGCAGGGGCGCGACCCGGCTCACCAGGCAATCTTGCCGATTCGCGGGAAAATCCTAAACGTAGAGAAAGCGCGCCTAGATCGCGCCCTCTCCAGTCAAGAAATCCAGTCTTTGATTACCGCGTTTGGTACCGGCATTGGCGAAGACTTCGATATTTCCAAGCTGCGTTATAACGCCATCGTGATTATGGCGGACGCGGATGTGGACGGCCAGCATATTGCCACTTTGCTGCTGACTTTGCTGTTCCGCTATATGCGACCGCTGATTGAAAAAGGGCACGTATTTATTGCTTGCCCCCCGCTTTACCGGCTGAAATGGTCGAATGCACCTCACCAGTTCGTGTTCTCAGATCGTCAACGTGACGAATATTTAGAGGACGGCAAAACCGATGGCAAGCGCCTGCCAAAAGAGGGCGGAGTGCAGCGTTACAAAGGCCTCGGGGAGATGAATCCTCAGGAACTGTGGGAAACCACTATGAATCCGGAAGAGCGGATGCTCAAGCAGGTGACCTTATCCGAGGCGGCCAGCGCGGATGAAGTTTTTTCGATGCTAATGGGCGAAGACGTGGAGTCGCGGCGCGCTTTCATTCAGCGCAATGCCACTGACGTGCGATTCTTGGATATTTAAGGGACGGGTTAAAAATGAGCGAAATAGACAACCAAGATCAAAATCAACAAGCAGATTCCCCGGAAACCCCCCAGCATTCCGGCGAGGCTTTCGGAGCGGGTGCGGGGAATACTTCCTCATCAGACGCCCTCGAAAATAATTCCGGTCTCTTTCAGGCAAAGGGGCATATCAATCAGGTTGACTTAGAAACCGAGATGCAGCGCTCCTACCTGGACTACGCGATGAGTGTGATCGTAGGGCGCGCCCTGCCCGAGGTCCGGGACGGTTTGAAGCCGGTTCACCGGCGGATTCTGTATGCCATGTATGACGGCGGTTACCGCCCCAACTCGGGATTTTCTAAATGTATGCGCGTAGTGGGCGACGTGATGGGGCATTTCCACCCCCACGGTGACGCCGCGGTATACGATGCCTTGGCGCGCCTAGTACAGCCCTGGTCGATGCGTTACCCGATGGTGGCTGGTCAAGGTAACTTTGGCTCCCCGGGCAACCTAGGGCCGGCAGCTCCGCGTTATACGGAATGTAAAATGGCGCCCTTGTCGATGGAAATGGTGCGCGACATCGATGAAGACACTGTCGATTTTATGGACAACTATGATGGGCGCACTCAAGAACCCACGGTTTTGCCCGCGCGGCTCCCCTACCTGCTGCTTAACGGCTCGGAGGGGATTGCGGTGGGGATGGCTACCCGGATTCCTCCTCATAATATGCGGGAAGTTGCCGACGGCGTGCAATGGGCCTTAGCGCATCCCGAGGCTTCGCGTGAAGAGCTGATGGAAGCCCTGATCGAGCGGATTAAGGGACCGGATTTCCCCACGGGTGCCACTATTTTGGGACGTAAAGGGATTGAAAGTGCCTATCGCACCGGTCGCGGCTCGATTGTGCAGCGGGCAATCGTCAACGTGGAAGAAATTAACTCCCGGGTTTGTCTGGTAGTTACCGAACTTCCCTACCAAGTAAATCCGGACAACCTGGCGACCAAGATTGCCGGGTTGGTTAAAGACGGACAGATCGAGGGGATTGCGGATATCCGTGATGAATCCTCGGACCGCTCCGGGCAGCGTCTGGTGATTGTGCTGAAACGGGACGCGGTTCCCAAGGTGGTTCTAAATAATCTCTATAAGCGCACCCAGTTGCAGGATTCCTTCCCTGCCAATATGTTGGCGCTGGTAGATGGGGTTCCGCGTACTCTTTCTATCGATGGGTTTATCTCTAACTGGATCAGTCACCAGCTGGAAGTGATTGTGCGCCGCACTAACTTCCGTCTCAAGCGGGCGCAGGATCGCCTCCATATTTTGCAAGGCTACCTGATGGCGCTGGACGCCTTGGACGCGGTGATTGCAACTATCCGTAAATCTCCCACGGTTGATGAGGCGCGCAGCGCTCTGATGGAACTGCTCGGGGTGGATGAAGTCCAGGCGGATGCGATTTTGGCTTTGCAGTTGCGCCGCCTCGCCGCCCTCGAGCGGCAAAAGATTCTGGATGAGCACACCGAGCTCGAGGCGCGGGTGAAAGATTTACAGGATATTTTGGCTCGTCCCGAGCGGCAGCGGGGAATTATTTCCACCGAACTGGGCGAGATCGTCGATAAATACGGCGATGAGCGGCGCACTAAGATTATGCCGTTCGCCGGGGAAATGTCGATGGAAGACCTGATCGAAGAACAGGACGTGGTGGTCACCATTACCCATTCGGGCTATGTGAAACGCACCCGCCTGGATCAATACCGCAGCCAAAAGCGCGGCGGTAAAGGTATTAAAGGGGCGCAGCTGCGCGAAGATGACGTGGTGGATCACTTTTTTACCACCACCACCCATCACTGGTTGGCGTTCTTTACCAATAAGGGTCGGGTTTATCGGGCGAAAGCTTATGAACTTCCCGAGGGAGGACGTGACTCTAAAGGGCAGCATGTAGCGAACCTGTTGGCGTTCCAACCAGAGGAAAAAATCGCGCAGGTGTTGGCGTTCAGTTCTTATGATGATGCCGAATATTTGGCGTTGGCTACCCGCTCGGGTTTGGTGAAAAAGACCCGTTTTACCGAATATGATTCTAATCGTACCGGTGGTTTGATCGCGATTAACCTGCGAGAACTGCCTGATGGTAGCGCTGATGAAGTGGTTTCTGCGGAACTGGTCAATAGTGATGACGAGTTGCTGTTGGTTTCCCATAAGGGACAGTCGCTGCGCTTCTTAGCTTCCGACGAAGCTTTGCGTCCTACTGGCCGCGCTACTTCCGGGGTGCGGGGAATGAAGTTCCGCGAAGGGGATCACCTGTTGGCGATGACGGTTATCCGTCCCGACAGCGACCTTTTGGTGGTTACCGAGGGCGGATACGCGAAACGGACTTCGGTAGAAGAATACCGGGTGCAAGGGCGCGGTGGCCTCGGAATCAAGGTTGCAAACCTGGTGGCTGAGCGCGGCGGCCTGGTGGGAGCCTTGATAGTGAACCCCGATGATGAAGTCATGGTAATTATGCACTCTGGGAAAGTGCAGCGTTCTCGAGTGGACGAAGTGCCCCGTACGGGACGCAACACTCAGGGAGTGATTTTCACTCGCCCGGCCAAGGGGGATGCGGTTTTGGCCGTGGCGTTAAATAATGAAAAGGCAGACGATAGTGAAATCGATGAGGCTACCGACGAGGAACTCAATCAAGAAGTGACCGCGTTAGAAACCGAACCAACCGAGCTCTAGTGAGAGGCTGACCAATGACAACTGATGGTAAAGATCAAGATAAGGCTCGCTCAGAGCAGGTAGCTGATGATCTCTCCCCGGAGGGTGAATCACAGGATCTGGGCGGCGAAAAAGAAAACGCGCGTAAGGCGGATTCGAAGGGTGGCAGCAGCTCTGCGATTCCCCAGGTGCCGGAAAAATCCGATACTGTTACGAAGGTGGGGCAGGCGGAAGCCGCCAGCGCATCCTCAGCAAAGAAGATTGGTGAGTATCAACCCCGCCAAATCTCGTTGGTGGTTTCCCGGATTGATCCCTGGTCGGTTATGAAGGTCTCCTTCCTGCTGTCGGTGGCGCTTGGAATCGCGATGGTGCTGGCTGGTTTGCTGGTCTGGTTGCTTTTGAACTCGATGAACGTGTTTAGTTCGGTGGAGAATTTTATTAACGATATTGATCCCACCGGTTCGATTGCTTCAATGATTGATTATCTGCGCCTGCCGCGGGTGATGGCGATGAGCACTATCATCGCGGTTTCCAACGTAATTTTAATGACTGCGTTCTCTACAGTCGGGGCGTTTATCTATAACCTCGTAACCTCCCTAGTGGGCGGGATAAAACTGGCACTTACCGACGAGTAGTATTACCCCATTCTGTACTCGGCGAGGAAGCTGGCAGGGGGCGTGACGGAACGCACCTAGGCAGGGTTTGAAAGCCGGGTTAGGAATGTTGTAATCTGCAATGGTGTTCATCGATGGACACGATGGGCCTATAGCTCAGTTGGTTAGAGCGCAGTCCTGATAAGACTGAGGTCGCTGGTTCGAGCCCAGCTAGGCCCACTGCGAGGGAAGTTTGTTTCAGCAATCAACCAGGTAGGTAGATTTGAAAAAGATCTTAAAACTGCTGTTTATCGGGGTGATTATTGCCTGGGCACTGAATGCGGCAAATGACTTACGCAATGATCCTGGAGTTTGGAAGTACCTGTAAGCGGTTTTCCGGCTCGAAGGGGCTATGGCGCAGCTGGTAGCGCATCTGCTTTGCAAGCAGAGGGTCGCGGGTTCGAGTCCCGCTAGCTCCACAAACACTGATGCCCCGGCCTTGTGCCGGGGCATCAGTGTTTTGAGTCAAGGGGATTCTTTTACAAGATTCTTTTACCTGGGATAATACAAAGAATAGGGGATTTAGTGCCACAAAAGTTCCACTAGAAACTTATTTCGTGGGGGGGGGTGTGGCGCCTGTTCTGTTTGTATTTTATCAACTGCGTGCCAGATGCGCTCGTGTTCCTGGGTGGCTGATCGCCTGATATTTTCTGTAGATTCGAACATCCGCCCGAAGCTCGCTATCGCTTGACGATTTACTTCGTCTTGTGCTGTCTCAAAACGGTCGAGCCGTCTGTCCAGGCGAGCAATCCCTACCAACACGCGGTCTAGGTCTGCACGCAAGTTCGTTCCGTGACTATTGGTTACTTGCTCTTTAATTTCGGAGACAGTCTCGTTGTCAGTACGGGCTTTTTCTAAATGTTCTTGAAGATTGGCCGCATGGCTTTTCAAAGAGATTTTCTGTTTGGCAAGCCGTTTTGTTTTGGCTTGTAGCCATGCGGTAGAAAAAGCTAGGCACGCGATAACAAGCGAGATCGCGGCATCACCGAGATTATTTAAGAGTGTCTGATGCAAGATTGACTCCCAGGATAGGAAAGTCACCCGCGCCAAGGATGGTAGGCGCGGGTGACAAGTAGGCAGTTAGTTTTCTAAGCGATCAACAGTATCGCTAGGACTGCCACCCCCAGGAGAAGCACTTGTTTTGGGGGTGTGCGCCATCGCGGTGCCTTGACCAAGCAGCGCAGCCGCGAGAGCCACCCATAAAGGCGCGACACTGTCGGTGATTAGCCCGTAACCTCCAAGCAGAGCGATTACTGCTAGCACCACGCCATAAAGCCAAATTCGAACTGCAGGAGTCAACCATTCCAAGTGTTCAGGGGTGAGGGAGTATCGAGAGTGTTTTCCCATAATAATTTTTCCTTTGCTGTTGGTATTAAATGAGTCGTCCGCCGTTGAGAACTTGTTGCCAAGCTTTTACAGAAGCGTGTCCGAAATACCCATCCTGGGTAACGTGCAGCCTTCGCTGCATCGCGATAGAGGTTTGTCTCCCCCAATATCCATCAGGGCTGACTCCTAGGATGGATTGGATTTTGCGGACTAGGGTTGATCCACCACGGCTGTAGCTAACGGCGGCTACTGCCCAGTGGTATTGCTTATTTCCTCTCCACTGACCGCTGACTATCCCGTCTGCCGGTGTCACGGCGATCTGCTGCGCGCGGCGAATAGTCGCTAGGCCTGCCCACCCATCAACCACTAGCCCGGTTCGGGAGCCACTGGCGGGGTACGAGGGAGCAGCGTTGGAGTATTGCGGGGTCGCAACCGCAAGCACCCAAGAGAGTGCGCGCGCCCTACGGTACACGCCGCCCCCGTTGGATTGGGAGCCGCGCCGCCCTGATGAGGTATTACCCTCAATAGTCTCGATGTAGGAACCTTTGTTGGCGGTTACGATTCCCACATGATCAGCTAATCCATCTTTATTCCAATCAAAGAACACGATGTCACCAGGCGCGGCGCTGCGTTTATCGTGTACACGTCCCAAGCGGCGGGCGTTGTTTAGCCCGGTGGGGCAATAGGCGAATATCCCTCCCGGCGGGATCATACCCGCTTGGCTCAGTACCCAGGAGACGAACATAGCGCAGTACGGGACGCCTGACCGCCCGAAGTATGGGGAGCCGGTTTTCGCGGCGTACCAGCGCCCGTATTTAGTGCCTGGATTCGGGTCGTTCCAGCGCGAGTATCCGACTTCTTTAGCAGCAGTATTAATCACTTGGGATGCTGTAGCCATTATTCGCCCCCAATCTCAAGGGAAGATAATTCGGCGCAGTCTTCTGGACCATCACCGAACTCAGGCACGGTAGCAATCTGGATCGCCTCAGGATCATCAGGTTCATTAGGCGCCATAGGGGATTCCTTTCTTTTGTTTTGGGTATAAAAAATGCCCCGAACAATACCGGGGCTTCAAGCATGAGTTAGAGGCTAGTTTTCAGCTAGATATCGGATCGATGACATGGGGAACCAATCGTATTGACCAGCTTTCCCGTAGCCGTAGGTTAAGTTTCCAGCGGCGTCAATCTTAAACATCACGTGGGTTCCTGCAGAATACACGGGGAAAAAATAGTTGCCGTTAGGGCGCCAGCCTTCCGGGAGCGGAGTTTTAAATATGTTTGTAGTGGCGTTGCTTCCGGCAACAATCTCGCCTACGAAGAAGACCATTTTTCCTTGCCGGAAAATCCTCAAATGCGCGTCAGAGGAAGGTTGCCTCCATGTTCCGGAAAATTCTGGCAGAACTAATTCCTCAAGCGGTAAATCCGCGTGAATAATCGGGGAAAGAGCAGTGACCATATTTACCTCCAATATCAAGAATTATTTCGAGTGAAAAGACAAGTAGCATCCATTTGCACAGGCATCACCGCTTTAGCCGTGGTAGCCCAGCCCTGTACACCTAAGGAGAATTCTTGGTTTCCTGGAATCTCTAAAATCCCAAAACCACTAGCCGAGTCACGTTCCCGCCCATTTGTGCCGACTTCGAGAGTGTATTCCCAGTGCAACATTCTTGATTCGCACTCTTTACTGCCCGCAGCAAGACGAGCCCGCGCTTGATAACCAGATCCAGATTCGCTTAACCGCAAGATTTGATACGCATACCAAGAGGCGATAATCAGCGTCCGCTGCGCCCAACTAGGCGGGGACACAACCACTTTTCGCATAAACCGCCACGAACTATTCGGGGAGTCAGCGGCCCCTTCTAACGGTATCGAATAGGTTTTAGCAGTAAATTGTTCCGCTAAGGCATCACCACGGATTTTCCCTCGCCCTAATATCAAGTCCCCTGACTCGATACGTAGCGTACCGCCATCACTAATAACAATGTTGCCGCCATGCTTTACCCGGAGAGTCCCCTGGTTAATAGAAGCATTTTCTAAGGTGCGAGCCCCCGTAGAATCCACGGCAGACTGAATCTCACGCAACCTACGCTGGGCTTGCCCAATCCCAGAAGGTAAAGGAACCTGATCCACGCCGCCCCCCTACATCCAGATAATCAATGCTTGCAGCTCCACCCAAGAAGACCGCAGAACAATATGGCCAGGGTCTCCAGTTTGATACGCATACCCAATCCGCACCGTACGAGAATCAGACAGGACGCCACTAAAGCTACCTATCGCTTGCACCACGTGAGGAACATTTAGAAAAACATCTCCCGTGGTTTCATCCTTAAACCTAGAGGGATTCCTTCGGTTCCCCTCAATAGTCACGGCCGCGAGCGCATAAAAGTTCGGGGTAGAGTCATAATCATCTAAGACTAGGCATCCGGTCATGACGGCGAATACGATAGCTGCGCTCGCCCAAGACGGAGCTGTAGCGATAAGCGCCGGGGGGCTTGTTCCCCAGGTTCCCGTTTTTGCCCCGTTCAGACTGGTTAGCGTTTTTCGGGGCATGGTCACTACTTGGGGGAAGATGTTTTCCTTAAGCATGTCTGCCTGTATGATCCCCGATGCCAGGATCAGGTCACCATCGACTACTGTTACGTTTCCACCTTCAGCGACTTCGAGTACGCCTTTATCGCGCACGGTGATTCCGCCTTGGGAGATTGTTGCGGAAGATAGCTTCCTGCCGGTATTTGGTTTAGCGGCTTCGCGGAAAACTCTACGCAGGGTGTCTGTATTTACCGGTAAAGGTACTAGCTGCGGCATTGGCTACCCATTTTCCTTAGTCGAATGGCGGTTTTACTGGTCGTTAGATTCTCCAAGCTGAGCCACAATAGGCGAGATTGCCTCTCCATTCACGTTAATCACCCAGCCCACCACCCGTAAAACCATTTTTTGGGAAATCGTGTCAGTTTCTATCTCTATCCTTACGAGGTCTCCCAGACCGTAATCGATTCCCACTACGGGGTATTCTCCGATGCGCTGGGTAAGGGTAAAGGGTTTAGAACCTTCACGGACTCGGTTTAGGATAGCGGCGGCGTGTGCGTTAAGCGTTTCGGGGCGGGAAACGGAGTCAAAGGTTTTTTGAATCTCTATTCTTGGGTATCCGGAATTTTCTTTTTCTACAGCAATATGAGCCGCAGAGATGGGGCGGTCTTCTCCTTCCCCGCCTCCTATCGCAATCACGTGGGTAGCCATGTCCCCCACTTTTGCCCGTTCTTCAAGCTGTACCTCTAAGAGCCCTCCCGGCAGCTCGAAAACCGCGCTAGGAGAACTAGAGATTCTTCCTACCTGTGGAGTACCGCAATGGAACACGGGAACAATCGAATTCCGCTCAAGAGATGCCCACTCTATCCCCACATACCATTCCGGACCATTTATCACTCCGGAAAGCTCGGTGAGACGCTTATACAAGGTAGCGGACTCATCCGCATAATAGGCACGGTCGCGCAGTATCCCAGATTTGGGGGCATCAATCAGAAAAGGAATCCCACCCACTACTGCCTGACTAACCAGCCAAGCAGCAATATCACTCTGATCAATGTTATTGAACTTCTTCGTGGGAGTGTAGCGCCGATCCAGATAGTCCTCAGCCGAAACACACGAGATAGCCACTACAGACGAGGACGATTTCAGCACCCGCGTATCAATAATCCCGCCCCACACGATTTCCCCTATGTCAGTCCAGGCAACTATCCAGACACGGTACGGATCCGTGATAGCTAACCAATCGGTCGGACACGCAGGATCATCCGTAGGCAACTCGAAATCACACGTAGTAATGGTCGCCATAGCAAGGGTAAGATCCCCGGAAACCGATAAAGGCAGCTCCGATAGCAGCTCCCCTGTTTTAATATCGAACGCCCCAAAAAACATTACTTACCCCTCTGGGACAGTAATAACTAGAGTCCCTGACAAAGCATCACCGGCCTTCGGGGTATCCCCAAAGACCGTTAAGAAACCATCTCCTGCAAGCCCACACCACCACATCTGAGTGTCAGAGCCCATCAAAGCAAACTGGGTGACCCCAGAAATACCGGTATCAGCTAAAAGACCAGATTCACCTGAAGCAATAACAGCAACATTCAAAACCACTACCCGCCCCGGTAGGCTCAACCGCTCAATCACCCCAGAGGACACTCCTGAACCGTTTTTCAAAACGGAAGTCCCCGGCTCAAAACCGCCCGCCAGCAGCGTGCGCTCACCTGTGGTAACAGAAAGTCCCCCCGTTGGAGATACATCTATTTCCGCGATAGTTAAAGATTTCGCGGGAGCTTGAGGAGGGGTGGGGCTAGATGCCGGGGAACCCTGCACTATTTCCAGGTTCATTCCTCGGTCTGATTCTGCCGAATCATCAATCACCGCTACGACTAAATCGATCCTGGAAAACGAAACGTGGGGCGCGGCAATCGGCAGGGTAACCGGGTGACGCACACCGGTAAGGAACGGCCCGTCCATAGTAGAAATAACGCAATAACCGGGTTCAACAGTTACCCCTTGACCGTTGTCTTTGACTTCGAGGCCACGCAAGATTCCTGGTTTCGCACTAACAGGGCTATCCCCGGGTTTTAACACCGCTGCGAGCAAGTCGCGCAAGTCTCGCCCGGTGTAGGTAGGTTTATCATCTTTCCCGGCGTCTAGCGCCCAGGGGGGAATAATATCTATCGATGCCATGAATGCTCCTACGTGTATGCTTCTACAAACTTGATAATCAATTCCGAATCAGGGGAATAGACGTCTGAACTCCAAGAAATCTGATGCTCCCCCGGTAATAGAGATGGCCAGACCCCTCGCATGGCGCCCCGCCGTGACGCAGATTCTCCTAGAGTTACTGTCCGCCGTGAAAGATCTAGCGTTAAGCGCTGGTTCTCTCGCAGGCTCAACGCGAACGAGGTCTGCCAGTCTGCTTTCTCATCACGAATAACCGGGTTACGGGCAGGACCTTTAATAATGATCTGCGCCAGCGGAGCGGCAGTGCCTGCGACATGGAAAACCATTTCCCCAGATTCCACCAGCGACCTAATAGTAAACGGAACCGTGAAGGGAATGATTAGCCCGCCAGAAGATTTCGGCAGATGCGTCCGATAGGTTTGCCATAGCAGGTTTCCGGTATCGAATGAGGCAGCATAACGCAGCCCCTCCGGGGCGATACATTGAATCGATATATCCCAACGGCGCCTATCAACCGGGATCACTTTTACCGATTCTTCAACCCGCACCCAAGTCGCAGTCTCTGACGCCCAGCGACTAACCAGCATCGGCAAAGTCTTACGGATAGGCAGCTCTTTAAGAATAGCGTCCACACGCGGCTCAAAGAAAGCCGCGTCATAGCTGCGAGCTATCAATGAAAGCCGAATCTCAAAATGTTTAGCGCTAATCCATTGACGCCCTAACCATGCCCCATCTCTCCAGGATCTATCTGCAGATTCTGAATGCACCGGGGTCGATGACCAGTCGGTGACATCTTGGATCAACCAATCCACGCCCTCACTGTCGCGCACCCCGAAAACAAGAGAGCCTATCTTGATTTGATGATGCTGGATCGGGGTGACGCGAGCAAACCAGTCGGTCTCATGATTCACAGCGCGCCACCTTTCACCGTAGATACCGGAACCCCAAGCAAACCGCGAGCCGCTGCAAGAGCTGCAGCACGCGGATCAATAACATTCGGGAAATACTGTTTCACCTCAGATACCCGCCCGGAATTTCCACCAAACCCGCTAGTGCCAGGATTGAAACTGGACGCATCATAGGTAAGACCCACCGGTTGCGACATCGACAGTCCTGGCATTTGCGGATCTAACGACCCGGTAAACCCATTCAAAGACCGCCGCACCGCGCGGTATTGAGATTCCAGGCCCCGTTTGAACCCATCAATCACCAGACGTCCAGCCCCATAAAGCAGCACCGCATCTTTCCGGGGCGGACCCTTCCAAGACGTCAGCTTTGAGGTCAAACTCGACAGGGTAGATTTAACGGATCCGAACATGTTCTTGATTCCGTTAATAAACCCCTTAATAAGATTCTTGCCAGCAGACAGCAGCGTTGAACCGATACTTCCTAAAGCGCTGCGAGCCCTCCCCGGCAGGGAGCGAACCACAGAGACCACAGCAGATATTCCTGAGCTGACCGCTCCTCTGATAGCTGCCCAAGCGCCCGAAAGAATCGACTTGACCGCATTCCACCCGCCACTCCAGATAGACCGGATAGTGTTTATCACTGCCGAAATCACAGCCCGAACAGCATTAATATAGGTAGTTACCACAGTTTTAATCACTGTCCACACGCCGATAACAACAGTTTTTATCCCGGTCCAAATCCCGTTCCAAATCACAGCTATCCCGGTAACTATCGCTGTAATCACAGCCCGAACAGTATTAATACACGCAGTTACGCCAGCAACAATCCCGTCCCAAACCGCCAGCGCCACAGCTTTAATCCCGTTCCAAATAGACCCCCAAACCGCAGCTATCGCGGTAACAACCGTGGTAATAACAGTTTTAATAACGTTGATAACTGTGATGATGGCGGTCTTGATTGCCTCCCATACAGCATTAACCAGGTTCCTGAACCATTCGCACTTTTGATACAGCAACACCAGTCCAGCAATAACCGCAACCACAGCAACAACTATCAGGATGATCGGGTTAGCCGCTAGCACCGCGTTTAACGCCGCAAACCCATTTTTAGCAATAGTTAAAACTTTGGAGATAGCATCGAAACTTTTAACCAGGGAAGCGAACCCGGTCTGAATCTTAGTAATCACCCCTACCGCAGCAGTAGCCCCCGATAGCGCCGCAAACCCGGCAGCGATAGGTACGATTAGCGGCCACAACGCTTGCAGCAACGGGGAAAGTACCCGTATCGCCCCTATCAAGGCACCACCCAAAATCGGGATTAGCGGCCTAATAGCGGCAAGCATCGAGGTAATCACCGGGGCTGCCCCTTGGATGGCAGCAGTCAGCACCGAACCAATCTCGGCAGCTAACTGACCAATCACAGGAGCAAGCGCAGCTATTACCCCCGCCAGGGGCTTAAACGCCGGTAACAGATTCGTAACCATCTGTTGAAACCCGGAAGTAAGCGCCGCAAGCCCCTGAGAAATCCCCGGAGAAGATAGCGCTTGAGCAATCCCAGTAATAGCGGTAGCAACCCCGCTACTCATACCAGAAAGCAAACCAGAAAGCGCAGGAGCTAATGATTCAATCATCCCTCCCAACGGGCTAAGCGCGCCCGCGAGCGCACTAGCCCCCTGGCCTGCTCCTTGGAAAATCTGGGTTAGAGCCCCTTGGAATGCGGGGGAATCCATAACCTTGTTTATGGCTTCCAGCGCAGTGCGTAGACCTGCTAGTCCCCCTACTCCTGCGGCTTGGGCAGCTTGATGTAGTTTGGAGAAGATCCCGCCGATGCCCGCCAGGGTGCCACCTAGGTCTTTAAAGGATTGTATGGCTGAATCAATCCAGCCCTTTAAGGATCCGTTAGCGGCTGCTTGGGATACAAAGTTTTGAAAACGTTGCCCCAAGTTAGTAACCCAGGCACCTAACTGGGGTAGGTATTGGGAACCTACCAACCCGAGAGTGGCGAAAGCCCCGGTAAAACCGACTACTCCTGCCCGGGCTGTCGCAATGGAATTAGCAACGTTATTGAACAGGCTGCTAAACATTCCGCTCTTGGCTTGAGCGGAAAACATGCCCGCCAGCGCGGCAGCGATTTTACCGGATTCAGCCCCTACCTTGGTTAGCCCTGCAGAAAGAGTGGGCAGTACAGAGGTAGCTAGGGAGCGGATAGGGATTGCTGCTTGCGCCCAGAAAGAAGCTGAGACAGAACTTTGAACCGCCTTAAACTGTGGGGCGAGATCACCTAGAACTTTCCCAGTGTCCTTCAAAGCTAAGAACAGTGCGGTCGCGCCTACGGCTGCGCCGGTCAGAATACCGGGCAGGGCGAGAGCTGCGGGCGCGATTGAAGCTAAAGCCCCACCGATTCCAATCAGCCCCGATGTTGCAGAAAGAGCAACCGAAGATAACGCAGTGATTCCGGCGGCAGTGGCCATAATCTTCGGGGTAGTGCGGTCAAGATTAGTGGCAAAGTTCTTTATCGAGGTGCCAAACGATTTCAACACCCGCGCACCAGAGAGAGCAGCAAAGAAAGAAGCTACCTTCTTAGTTCCTTTAAGGCGCACCTCTAAAGACACGAACCGGGGACGGGTAAACCATTTCAAACGCGCCATGGCTTTACCCACATCCAGATTCGCGTTAATCGTGGACTTTATCTTGTCGAACTTTTCCTCAAGCCGCTTCTTAATCTTTTCCGCTTCAGCGTGGTCATACGAAATATGCGGCTTAATCTCCGGTTTCGCAGATTCAACCTTTTCGCGGGCTTTCTTTACCTGCTCAGTGGGAACATCAATATCCGGCTCTATTTCGATATCGGACAGCTTGTTGATAAGTTTGCGAACCTTAATGACCGATTTACCATCCAGGGTTAGCTCTACTGGGATTTGTAAATCAAACTTTTCCCGCGCGCGTTTTAATACCTTACGTAGATCCTCATTGAACTTAGAGGTATCCGGCAGGGTCCTAACCCTAATGCGACCGACCGTATTATTAGCCATCCACCCACCTCCCGGAAAAGAAAAAAATCAGAAGTTAAAGAAATCCCAATTGATCTGATCCAGGCTTTTCGGGGTGTGCCTTTTGCGTTTGGTAGGACGCGGATAAGGAGTAATCTTGCGAGGACGCTTCCCGCTACCCATGGCCGCGACTTGGCTGCGTAATGCTTGCAGCTCATCCGCTATGAGCGCTAGCGCATTACTGGTTTCATCCCAAGCAAAGAACGGCAACGCAGCATCTGCACTTGCGGGTTTTGCGGGCGCGGATTCCATCTGACGCGCCCGCCAAATAGAGCGCGGCTCGAATGCTAACCGGTCAATCAGCTGCGTAGCTAAGGTCAGCCCAGAGGGTTCCCATACTTCCTCTGGGCTGAACCCAAATAAGGCTCTAAGATCGCCTGCCACATCACCTGTGGTACAGATCAGCTCGTAGAGCCTTTGCCTTCCCCCAATTCGCTATAAAGCGCCATCAACAACTCAATCAGGGAGCCATCATCAACGCTGCCCGCCCACTCCTGGAACTCTTCCGGCGTGGTAGACATGCGTTCTTCCACCAAGTCGCAAGCGTCAGCAATCGCCAGCAGCACTTCTTGAGTGTTACCGATCTGGTTACCTTCCTCATCAAGAAGAACAGCGATTTTGGCAGTAAACCGCAAACGATCCGAAGCGCGAATATCCTTTAACGGTTTAATCACATGAGCCCCGGGAATCTGCCGGAAAGGCGTTTTCTTGATTTCTTCAGCTTTCGCGGTTGCCTGTTCCGAAATACTCTTTGCCTTACCCATACTTAGTGACTCCCCCCAGCAGAGGACGCGGGAGCAGCCGCAGTCAACGGGCGAGGACGGAACACCTGCAAACGTAAATGCTGGGTCTGGTCGGTAAGAATCTGCCCGGAAATCTGGGCTTCCAAGAAGTTCTCGTTATCCAGCTCAGGCATATCACCAACCGATAGGGAAACCCGTGGCATATAGAAAGCCGCGCATTTTTGCCCATCAAACATGACAATCGCTAAAGCCTTCTCAACTGAACCAATACCGTTAATCTTGTACGAGCCGGTTGCCTCATCCCAGACACCGCCCGGGAAGGCAAGCTCGAAAGTTTCCTTATCGATACGTACCGCATTCAAAGTAACCGACATAGAGGTTGCTTCATAAGTGGTATAGACAGCGTCCTCTTCCCAAATCCCCAACTGGGTAGCATCGCCACCATCCTTATCGAAGGCGGGCATATTCTCCTTAGAGGTACCGCCCAACAGATTCCAAGACGCAAAGCTATCTGGCTTAGCCTTATCGAAACCCTCCAGTTTAAACATCGCTTGCCCCGGCTCAGCGAACAGCACAGTGCCTCGACCAGGTACGAGCAAATGATCCGTATCCACATATTTTTGATTTGCCATTATTTTTTCCTTTCAAAAGAAAAACGCCACCTGGCCGGTGACGTATAAACAGAACTTTTTTATTGAGTTTTCAGACCTAGACCGCCAGCGAACGAGCGACTAGAGAGATTTCGGTGCGGGCTTGTCGCAGATGAGTAGCCGTGAGCCTATCGGTAGGAACCAGAGAAGGAATCTGGATTATTTCCAAATGTGACGCCCAGACACCGCCAGCAGGTTTACCTGCCTGGAACCAGTCCCACAAGATATCCAAAGCATTATCGAGGACGGCTATCGGGTCAGCCTCGATAGCGGTAACCGCGTGGATATCGATATTTACCTGATGCGCCCAACGCCACGAAAACGAGGCCACTGGGCGAGCTACTGATTCTTCCACTATCACTAGCGGATCAGTATCTACAGCAATATCGGTATCAACCGATGCCATAGCATCCAAGCCACCCTCACGCAGAACACTCACCAGCGTTGCTACAACATCCATTACCCCACCCTCTTAACCGCTTTAGAAAGAATGTGCAGCCCCGGAACCCACCTAGCGCCCTTACCACGACCCCCGGCAAGATGCCCATACTCGATATGTAACGCCTCGGGGTCATCAATCGTTATCACCCGGTCTTTGCGGCCACGCCGCACCCGAATAGAGCCCGCCAGATCACCAGAACGTTTATGCCGTAAAGCCTCAGCACTAGCAACAGCAGCCACCCGGGCAGCTACCCTATCCATCTCAGGGTCTTGACCAGCCACCTTAGCGGCCACCCTATAGGCGGTCTTATTAACCGTTACCCCGCCTGCCATAACCACCCACCTACTTAATCTCGACCCCAGAAGCCACCATCAGCACTTCACAGTGATAGGTAGCAGGCGAACGAGTAAACCACCTAGCTTCCCCGCGCTGCTCGAACATTTTGTCCTCCCAGAAAATCCGCGAGTAAGGCCCGCCCGGCCAAGACCTGGCGAGGACGCGATAGACGGATTTGGTTTGCATTCCCAGGGAGGCTATTTCTTCGCTAGAGACTGCTTGTACGTTTCCGGCTACTTCTACCGGGTCGTTATAGGTGATTTGGGCGTTACCATACTTGCTGACGCCGGTACGGCGCGCGGTTTGTACCTGTAAGCGGTGACGTCCCTCTAGCAGGCTCATCTTTTCCTCCCTGTCAGGGGATATAGGTGCGGTCAGGGCGAATGTTGAAACCGAACTCATTACCCGGGCGGGCTTTAGCGTTGGCGGTTAGATACCCGTCCAGAGCGGGCGGGATAGTTTTCCAAAGGTTGAATCCTGCCCCCAATAGTTCCCACTCTGAGGGCAGGATTTGCAACATTCCTGATGCAACGAGATTGGATAGCTGATAGGAGTATTGGCCATCAGCTTCTTGGATACGGCCTTCCGGGTTTCGGTATACCCGGGCAACGGCTTCTGCCTCAACCTGGATGAGAGCTGCCCGCATGTGGGAAGTAATCTCATCTAGGTTGAGGTTTAACCGTGCCTGGATCATGACCTCAACCCGATCCAGCAGCACCCCGGCATATTTTTTCTCTGAGGGGGTAAGGTCGCGCAGTAGCGATGCCGCGATATCCTCAGGGGTTGCTATTGCCATTTACTTACCCTCCCGTTTGCTAACTACCAGCTGTGGTAGCTGCCTTTTGTTCGTAAGCTACGAAAGCGTTAGGAGATTCGATAACCCACCCGAAGATTGCTTCTACCAAAGCGGCTTCGAGGTTGTTACTCCATAGCGAAACCATTTCGGAACCAATCTGGATAGTTGCCTCATTCGACATGGATACCGTGATGTTCTCAACAAACCCAAGCTTGATAGAACCAGCGAAATCGCCACCGAAAGCGCGAACATTACTGCCAGCGTGGCCAGCGATACGCCCAGATACTACTTTGCCGAACTTGGTGGGAAGGCCCATAATAGAGCCCCACGAATCTGCCAGGTTTACCCGCTCAGCTTGGAACAGCGGACGCCCGAAATCATCTACCGCGCTAAGAAGGGTAGAACGCAGACGTGGATCAGCCACAAACCCGGAGAAATCATAATCGCCGCTATCAGCTTCCATTACCTTGGTGTATCCGCTAATCACATCAGCAGATAGACCGCCCTGTTTCGCGGTAGCAGTCCCCAAAGTTACCCGGTTAGTAGTCTGGTTTACACAGTCAACCCCGGAGATAACTTTATCCGTTTTAGCGGACTTACCATACAAAATCGCGTAATCCACCTGGCGGCGAATCGCATCCGACATTTTTTCTTGAATAGTGTCGAACACCGAAGCCGGGTTAGCTAGGCGAGCCTCCTTAGACCAAGGAACAATCACCGCCGCTTTTACCGGCTTGACCACTTTGGTAGCTAAACCGATAGTCGAAACCGGTTTGGCCATTCCCTCACCGACAATATCTGCCTCCGGTTCCCCGGTAGCAATCACATACTCCGAACCATTAGCCCCCATCGGAACGGTCCCACACATGGGAGCAACCACGGAGCTTTCCTGGACTTTCTTAAAAATCTCGCCCACCATTTCCGGGGCAAGCAGGCCAGACTTTTGCTGACCCTCCAGGGTAAAAATGTTATCTTTTATAGCCATAATCTTTTTCCTTTCTTAGTTTGGCCTGCTAGTTAGTCAAGAGAGGCAAAGAAAGCCTCATAATCCTTACCGCCCCGCTCACCCTTAACCGAATCAGGACGCGGAATCCGCTCCCCACCCGGGCGGGCTTGCAGGGATTTAAGCAGCTCTACCGCCTCAGCTAAACGCTCAGGATCAGACGGTAAATACTGCGCTAACTCTCGAGGTAGCCCCTCGCTAGAGAGCACCTTCCCCGTCTGCTCTACCGCCTGCAAAGACGCCAGTTCCGCTTCCTTATCCGCGAGCGCTTTCTGGGCGTTTTCCAGATCGGTTTGCAACTTGGCGATTTCAGCGGTCACGTCCTGTTCTGGTTCAGTTTCCTGCTCGCTTTCAGCAGGGGTATCTTCCCCAGAATCAGCTTCATCCTCTGAGGACGGGTTAGCGTCATCGGAGGGGGTTTCCTCTTCGCTGTCCTCGTCAGTTTTAGAGGTTTCCTGCTCGTCCGGTTCGGCTTGGGGTTCTTCGCTGTTTTCCGAGGGCGCGGTGTCTTTTTCTTCCTCGCTCAGTTGCTCTTGTGCTTCGGTTTCAGGTTCTGCGTTTTCGTCTTCACCCTGCGCGCGGCGCTTGGGTTTACCCGGTTTAGTGGTCTTGCGGGGTTTTGGCTTACAGCGGTTCTTAAACATGTTTTCTCCTTACTTTTGGGTATAAGAAAACCCGCATAACCTTTGGTCATGCGGGTAAATCTATTTATTTAGTTGTTTACTAGCTGTTATTCGTCAGCGACAATCAGTTTGCTCAGATCCATGTGGTCTATTTGGTCTTTGTCCATAAAGCCTCGGTAATACTCGATAATGCTTTTTGGAACCGGGGCTTGTCTGTACCATGCTTCCAGGAGGGAGCAGTAAAAAACGGTAGTCGGCTCTGGAGGTAAACTGTTCAACTCTGTTTTAACAGCTTTCCCAAACGGAGTGTCTAGCTCCGACTGCTTAATAAGGAAGTCCCAGATTTCATCTAGTTCTTCCTCACTGGGGAGAAAATCTTCATCGTTAAGAGTCATGTTTCACCTCGCTTACCTATACGTCCAGACCCCGTTTATAGCTTCATAATATCCTGTTCCACCAGTTGGGAATGCACTTTGGAATTTCCAAATCATTTCTTCAGTAAATTTCCATACCGCTGTAACCTGAGTTTCTCCTACAAACTTCGCTAAATGGATTTCAACACCCTCACTATCGACGAGTTCACCTGTTGAAAGGATTTCTTCTACTAGAGCATTAATTGCTTCATTCGAGGGCGGTTCCTTGCCCAAGAAATTCTTGCGAAACTGCGTATCCCGCTCGACCCTGGGTCTGGGCTTACGGTCAGGATTGTATTTGTGGTAGTGACGCACATGCCGTAGTTTTTCCCCTACAGGTTTTAGAAGGTCTTTTCGCGATACTTTAGGTGTTAGATAATCTTTATCGTTCCTAAAGTTAGAAATCTCGTTTAACTGCTGTTTTCCGCTATCACTCTTTAGGAACTTTTGCATCAACTGGCGCTGTATCTCGCCATCCTGGGGGCGCAGCTTTCCATCACGTTTCTTCCAGGTGACATCCCGCCACATTTTCTCTAACTGGCGGTACTGTTCAACGCCTTCCCAGTTACGATGATCAAACACGGGAACTACCTTGCAATCGCAGTGATCATGGTAGCTATTCCAAGGCTCCTTGTTTTCTCCCGCGCTCTGGGCTGACTGGTAAACAGGACCGCGCGAAGCACACATGACGCAAAACCAGCAAGACCTAGCCCCGGTAAGCACCCGTGCCCAAGCACGCGGCCTACCAAATTGAAGGCGCTTTTTGGTTTCCTTATCGTAATCAGCGCGCCGTTCGCGTTTTATCCGCTCATCGTCCACCAAATCATCAATATCAGCGACCCGTTTCTTAAGCCGCTCGAACTCCTTGAGCAGCCGGGGATCATCAACCGGTAAACCAGTTTGCTCAGCTGCCTCCCTGCGCTCAGCAAGAATAGTTTCCTGCATGCGAGCAGCAGCCCTATCAAGCGGGGAATCCCCACCCGCGAGCCGCGCAGGCACAGTAGAATCAGTTTCTTGGTCTAGTTGCCGGGATAGTTCTGCTTGCTCTTCGCTATCGGTTGCGCATCTGCGCACTGCTTGGCGGGCTGCGCTATGGACATGCCGCGAAAGAATGTTCCCTAATTTACGGCTGATGTCATAGCGGTTGGCGCTGATTTGTTTGCTGGGTTCGCCAGTTTCTGGATCGGTGCTTTCGGTTATCCGCAGTGCTCGTCTAATAGGGTCTAGGACTGCTTTTTCAGGGTATAGGGCGAGACCGGGAGTGTAGTCGAGATCCACCCCATGCTGTATGCCCTCGGAGCGTACATGGGAGATAGCTGCCTGGTAGGCAAGACGGCGGAAAGCCCGCACGATAGGCGGGAGCCGGTCAGCTAAAATCCGTTGGGTAATCTCAGTGTCACCATCTGCTTGCTGGATGGCTTTACTGGTTTCCCAGATAATAGCTTTTTTCGCTAAAGCTATTATCGCGTTCAGCAGTGCTTCATAAGGATTCATGGCACCGCCTTATAGATATAAATCGTCTGGCTCTAGCTGTCCTACTTGTTCTCTGGCTCGCTGCTCGGGCGAGAGCGGTAATAGTTCACGCGCGGTAGGTGCTGACACCAACCCCTGGGCGTAGGCTTGCAGCACGGTTTGGTTCTTCGCTGCCTGGGAGGGAGTAGCCGAATCACGCCAAATGGTTTCCAAGGTCTCAAGTCCGCTAACCGGTCTTCCACAGAGCCCTAACACAATGCGCGCCCACTGCTCCCACACGTCACCAAACAGCGCCTGTTTACGCTCAGCTTTAGCCACCAGACGCTCCTTAGCGGCGCGCATAGCCTCAGCAGAAGAGGGATTATCGGTGGTAATCCCCAACATAGAGGGCGGGATTCCAGCCACCGCTGAAACATTTTGCGCATACATCTTGATAGCCGAAATAATCGGGGTTAAATCCGCGCCCGGCAACTGCCCAACGCTCCCCTTTTCCGGTCCGTGAATATAGCGGCCTAGATACTGTTCAAGTTCTGAAACCTGGGAACCATCAGGGCGGGTAACCTTCTGCGAGTTACCGCCCAGAATGTAGCGTTGCGGCATCGACAACAGTTCTTGCGCAACCTGCAGGTTAGTGAAAGAGCGAGAAGCAGCGTCAGCAAAGGGAATCACATCATCCATTTCGCTACGCCCAACCTCATCAGAAGGACGCATCCGGTTTATTACCGGGATAAACGGAGTAATACCGGCAAAGGGTTGGCGATAGGCTTTCTCTTCCCGCCATACCCCGCCTGAAAACTGGAACCAGGCGGAACCATCGAGGCCGAATACTTGCGCCCACTGTTCACCCTGGCGCCGATACCGGATCATGGCTTCAACAACCCGCCCGGCAGAATCAGTCTCATACGCAACGCACGCATCCCAGGGCAACACCCTGGTAAAAACCTTGCCTTGAAGCGAGCGCTCCACCACCAAGATAGAACGCCCCTGAATAAGTGCCTCCGTATGCGCCATAGCCGCCAGCGAATCCATATCACCGCCCGCCCACAGACGCTGCAGAGCGCGAGTAACTTTCCCGGTTTTATCTTCTGCGAGCGTGAAACCGTCCACGCTTAAGCATTCGACTAGCACATCTACCGCTAGGCGCGGCCAGTTAGCAACTATTTCCAGGACGCGCACCTGAGGAGGAAGAGAAACCCCGATGGCATCCACGCGGTGTTCACCTTCGTAATAGGAAGAGTATTTCCTACCTCCTCTTATTACCTGGCAGTTCTGCAGTAAAGATTTAAAGCTCATCCATACACCACCCACCCTGAATCACTGCGTGCCTCCCATTCCTTAGAAGCTAGGACTTTGCGATACACCATGCGCGCCCCGATAACACACACAGCCGCGTCAATCTTGTTAGGAGATTTCGGGGACTCTTTCTTAACTGTGATCCGCCCATGCGATTCCTTGCGCCTACAGTTACCGATATGACGCGAGGTATCCCAGTTACCATCATGAGCAAATAAGCCGTCTTGGATTTCCGCTAGACACATCTCAGCAGCAGTAGCGAACTCGTAAGCGTGAGAACGCATATCCCAAGCGATAGGAGAAGCAGACATCCCCCTAGGCTGCGCCCAGATAAGCAGCTGCTCTCCGTACTTTTCTGGCCAAGTGGTCTTCACAAACGATTCCCACTCCCTAACGTCAGCGGAAAAAGCCACCACATTAAACCTGTCGAAAGCCCTAGCAACCGTCGCATCTACCGCGCCCACATCCACTACCCCGGTAGTCTTTAACGGCTCCCATACCCCGAGCGTGAATATGAACCCGTCCTTCATGCAGCAACCAACTAGCGCGGTATGGTCATTGCTCTTTGAACCGTCAAAGAACAGGACCACGTCCTCGCCGTCTTCAAGCGCCCGGTCAGGGTCAGCAAGCACCGACCACTCCTGCAAAGTAGCCCAAGCATCTTCGGCAGCGTTCGGCTGATTCAAAAAAAAGCGCCGCGAACGTGACACGGGGAAAGACGGAGACCAGATCCTTTCTTTAATGGTCTCGATATCTACCCAGGGGCAATCCTCGTAAACGAACTCCAACCCCTCAGTAATCGAGATTTCCCCATCATCAGGGGTATCGGTTAAAGCAGTATTGGCGGGAGCTATCACCGCGTCATAAAGAATCTTCTGCTTACCAATAGTGTTGCCCTCTTCCTGCTCGCACCAGGCATTGAAAGTCTTTTCCGCAACCGAACCCGCACCAGGTAGCCACGCATTCGAAGTTTCCAACATACGAGAGGCGGTTTTAGCTAGGTTCTGGTCTAGGGTTTCTTCAAGGTCAAGACCTCCCACCCCCGGTGTCCAGTGCTCCGTTTCATCCGCGATAGTAAAAGAAGTCTCCGAACCCTCAGCAGAGGAAGCAGAAGAAGTAATCTGTTCAAGTTTGCCCCCATAGGGGGTCTCGATATAGGTTTTACCAATCTCTAAGTCATAGCGCTGGGCTAGGCGGGAACGCTTATTAGCCATTCCCCGCACCATGCGCATAGTGACCCCGGTTTGCCGTTCAGAAACCGCTGCTACCCACACCAGAGGCATAGACACCGGTTTACCTATCACGCCGCCCGGAATCCGCTTATCAAAATCAGCCACCCGCACCGGTCCCAAAAGCTCCAGCAGAGCCATAACCGCCGCGAACGGGGACTTACCAGACCCCTTAGCTAAACGGCGCACCGCTCGCCTAAAAAGCCAGCGCCCGTCCTCATCAACCGCATAAAACCAAACCAGAAACCGAGCCTGGCCGCGAGTAGGAGTAAAAGGACGCCCCGCGAGCGGACCGTTAGGCTGACGCAGATTGTCTTGAATCCAAGCCAAAGCACCATAACCCAGCGTGTACTTCGGGAGTCCCTCGGGCAAAGTAACGATTCGTTCACGAGGAGGCAGCAAAACCTGCGACTGTGCACCCGCCACGAGTCTCACCTACCCAGAGAGCTTGCGCCGCCACGCTTCCATATCCGCAACCGCGCTCGATTCCGCATCGCCCTCGCTACCGCCTCGCTGTAACTCAATCTGAACCCGGCGTCTATCACCCTCAGTAAGCAGCAGAGAGGACAAGGCAGACATAATCGAAGCCAACATCTGCCCAGAACGCTTATTAGCCTTCTTGTAATACGAGATGTCATCACACAGGGAATAAAGAACCGCCCAATCCGAAGGCTCATAAAACCGAACCTGCCCAGAACGGCGAGTATAACGCCAAAGTTTCTTCGCTATCGGATGCCAAGAACGATCCTCACCCGGAATCTTAAACTCTTCAGCACCCTTAGCGGACTTCACCTTATTCACCGGCTTATTCCGGCGGCGCCTAGCCTCGCTACGCTTTGGAATAGGACCGCGAGCACCCATAAACACCCCCATCTAAAAAATCCAATTTGCACCCCCCGATAAACCGAACAAAACCAAACAAAAAGAGAGGATAGATGCAGGTCAAACCCATATCGACCCTAAAACCCGTACAGTTTCTTAGCGCCTATACGCGAAGCGATGGCGAGGGGGGCGGGGAGGGGTTCCTACCCCCTAAATCTTTAGGGGCGGGGCTAGATTTCAACCCGGGATGAGCCTCTTTCGGGCGGAGCGTACAAACCCGCGACCGATACTTAACCCTTCCTCCATCCCTCCCGGTTCGCCGCATGTGGCAGCGTCTGCAAAGCAGACGAAGATTAGACAGGGAATGATCCTGTCCCCTGATGATATGGTCAACGTCCGTGCCAGGTGAACCGCAAATCTGGCAGCGCCCATGATCACGTTGAATAACCTCTACCCTGATACGCCGCCAATTCTTAGGGAGCTGGCGATAACGCGCGGTTGGTTTGGTCTTAAAACTCAAAAGGCACCACCTGTCTGATTAGACACTGATGCCCCGTTAGCGTCCACACTACCACAACCAGCGCCTTCTCCACCAGACACGCGCAACAGATTCCAAATATCGCGGCAACACCAAAGGGACTGCCCCGCCCGAAACCCAGCAGACAACAACTTCTCGCGCGAACGCCAAGTATCTAAACGCCTGCGCGTGAGCCCCGGGAACAGCGCGCACGCCTGGGAGGTAGTAATCAACTGGGTAGACCGGCGAATCTTGCCCAGGGCATCGGCCAGCCACGAAGCCTGACTCCAAGTACGATCACACGCCCTACACCGGTAGGTTTCAGTCCAGCCCTTCGCGCCCTGGGGCTTAATCGTGGTTTCCCCACAATCAGGGCAAGGAGGACCAGGAACATCCGGATCCACGACATTATGTACCCGGTGCCACGCAATCGAAATATCCCCCAACAGATATTCCAAATCCTCTGATTCCTCTGCGAACATGTGGTCGATAATGTCATGTAGATCCGCCAACGGGTCACCAGTGTGCACAGCGCAATACCTAGAAAGAGAATCAGACCAGGCAGATAGCTCTGCTTCGATTGCTGGCCAAGTCTTCGCCCCCTCCATAGAAGGTTCGTCAAGCCAAAGCCCCGCCCGAAACGGTAACCCCCGCCCGCAACCTAGACCGTGGCGCCCCGAGGAATCGCCCGGGCGCGAAAGAGCCAGCTCCATCATCGAGGGATAGAGTCCCCGCAACTTCGCTAGATCATCAAGCCAGGAATGCGCCCGCCGAACCTGGCGCTCATCCACATCCAAGGCGCCCCCTCTCCAGCAGCCACGCAGCCCGCCGGGTAGCATCCCCACTAGATAGCTTTTCTTCTAAGGCAAGCTGCTGGGCAAGCACTGGCACCGCGTTCGAATCCCAATCACAAGAAACAGCAGCCCCGTCTCGATGCAAACGCTGACACCAAGCCACCGACACTGACTGCGGGGAATCGTCTACCCCTGCAGCGCCAGCCGCATAACCCGCGAGCGCACCCAGGGATCCCGCGATCAATACTGCCAGCGCCAAGATAATCCAGGCGGTTCGATTAACTATTTTCATGTTCTTCCTCAGCTTGTTCTTGGCAGAACCGGCAAGGCCAGTGCTGCTCGTGTTCTTCGCAAAACGAGATTCCCGGCTCTGCTGGAGGTCCGTGCCATCCATGCCAAGGGGAGCCAAAGCGACCAGCCACAAGCACGTTGGGAGCTTGGCCTGCGTCCAGATTCTCTGCAACCTCACAGTTGCCACCACTGGTGCGCCTGCGTCCTCTGCGGCGCTTCCTAGCCGTGCTCTGCCCCTGCGGGGCGGCAACCCTAGCGTCACCCTGGACAGACCCTGCTGCGCCCTGCCTGGCGCCCTGTGGTGCGCCCTGCAGTGAACCCTGAGTGTCACCCTGCGGTGAGCCTTGCCTAGTCCCTGTATTACCCTGGTAAGTAATTTCCCTGCCATAACCCTGCCATGCCCGCGTGCGCGGGCGCGCGCGCAGGCGTGCGCGCGGGGACACCTCATTCACAAAACCCGCGCTGACCTGCTGCAATATATTTTCAGCATCAGAGGTGGGACTGCCAGTTTTTAGCACCCTATTTTCTTGGGTGCTAGTTTCTGGCACTCTCTCGGGGGCGCTGGATTCGGGTTCGGGAGCGGAAAATTCCTCAGTGGCCGGGTTAAAACGTGGCGCGTGAATGGGCGATCCTTGGTCAGGTTCAGCGACACTGTCCACAGCGCAAACCGGTACGGTATCTGCTGCCGTGTCCTGGGCGTGAATGGGCGATCCTTGGTCAGGTTCAGCGACACTGTCCACACTCATTTTTGCTAGCAGCAAGTACGGGTCATCCGGTTTAAGCCCACTAGGGGGCCTTCTAAGTTTTAACCCGGCATCCTGAGGCAGGCGGCGGCCTTTTTTCGCGTTGCAATCACGACAGGCCACCACCACGTTTCGGGCGCCGATAGCCCGGTTGGGATCTACATGGTCTAGTTCCCAACCATCCGGACCACGCCGAACGTTCTTACGGAGCTTCTTGCCGCAATAGCGGCAAAGAGCAACATCGGAACGTCCAGAGCGCCCAGAGGGTATCCGGTCTCGCGCCCATACGGAATCGATAAGATTCCGATCCTTGAGTTCTTTCTTCTTACGGTCAGCTAGTTTCTTACCTTCGCCGGTATCGTAGCCAAGATCGAACCAGTCATGATACCGCCACGTTCCTGGTGCGACAGGTAGGCAGCGGTCACACTTATGGTTAGGATCGTGCCACAACCCCACCTCGCACAGTAGGCTCGCAGCACGCTCCACGAAATCGCGATCAAGGAAGATACCTAGAAGGGTCTCTAGTGAAATCACACCATCGGTCAGTTGCGCTTGGACTGCAGATCCGGCCATGAGCCACACCCCAAGAGCAGCCGGCCCCATTAAGTCCCCGGAAAGTGTCCGCCTGGCCAAGGCTAACGCTTTCGGGTTCACCTGGAGCTGATCATCAACTTGAAAAAACACCTGTACCTCGAAAAGTGAACTAAGGAAGAATTAATCAATAGGGGTAAGCGCTATCTCAAACGAAGCCACCCCCCTATGTTCAGAGTGACCGACACCAGGACGCAGGAACGGTCCTTCCAAATGTCGGTTATCATCGTCTTCTAGTACCCCGGCGTCTACGATCCCGTCGAGGATTGCTTTAACCGTGGGATGATAGTTCGCCACATCCCTACAGCCCCCGCGGGGAGGATTCGTAACCGTAACCTCCATACGCAATCTAGGGACTTTTTTCAGCCCATGCTTATTACGGAACTGGCAACCCAGCCAATAGCCACACGAACGCAGATGCTTAACTTTGCGCGCCCGCACCATCGGGTTAAACCGGGCATTAGCAGTAACCCAATAATCACGCCCCAAAGACAAACTCTCAGTTGCCATCCAGGTCACCTTCTTCTAAAAGCTCCCCTGTATCCTCATCAATCGAGCCGTCAAGATAATCATCCTGACCTTGCAGGGTCTGGGAAGATATATCGCGCTCTAAGCCCGCCCCCAAGTTCTTTAAATACGTCTGCAGCTCTTTCTCACCAAAAAGCGAAGGCGGCAGGCGCAGCTCCATAGCCTGAGCAAGCAGAGCGTATCCTTGCCGGATCAAACAAGGCGGCAACGGCTCAATATGGGTAACCTCGAAAACCGGCTCTGTGAAGCCCTTACGGATATTCTTACGTACCTCAGGAACCTCTACCAGTCCTACAACCAGGCGCATCCTGCTGGGGTAAGAAACCGCGTCAGTAGCGATATCGTACAGCCCGTTTAACTCTCCTGGAGGCAGGGAAGATTTCAGCTTAACCATGAATCAGTATCCTTCCCATTCAAAAACGTTTTAGGGCGCATAGCCTTCACATCCGGAACATCCACACCCGTATAAGGGCGCGTCTCGAACTCGACCCGGAAAAGCCGGGATTCATGTGAAATATCAACCGGGCGCCGCCCAGAAAGCACCAGGCGCCGCGCCCTAGCCTGCCTAGCCGCCTCGCCAGCAGCTACCGCCTGCACATGCGCCAACGGCAAACCGTTAAGCAGAGGAACCGCCACACTAATAACCGGGCAATCTCTAGTCGCGGAGGTAATCATCAGGGTGTTGCACCTCCCCGTACTGCTCGAAGCGATCCTGGATAGCCAACACCAAAGTGGCTGCAACAGCTGCGAACAGCAGCACCGCGCTTACTGAAAGCACAAGCCAAAGAATCATTGCGAAATCGCCTCCTCAATATCAGTGCAATACGCCGGTCCTTCCGAGCGAATCTCCCACCACTGCGAGACCGCGCGAGCTACCGCGCCAACCACAATCCCTGCCATGAGTACATACAAACCAGTCAGCAATATCCCCATCACTGCCCCTCCTCGTTCTTTTCGGGGCTGCGCGTCATACACAACACCCCGCCAATAACCTGCAAAATGAAAGTTCCCCAAAAACACGCGGTAGCCGCAGGAGAAGCAACCTCAGACGGGGAAATAAGAAACAACGTCACGTAAAGCCACGCAGCAACAGCAAGCACCACTACACCGCAGCGGCGCGCTATAAACACCGGATCATGCCTCATGCTGCCCCCTTAAAGGGACAGTCATAATTGTCATAAGCCTTATCCAAATCCGTACGCGAAAACCACGGCAGACCCCCCGGCGTTCGCCGGGTACGAATCCGCCCCTGCTGGCGGTAACGACGCAAAGTACGCGGGTCAATCCCCAAATACTCTGCTGCCTGCTTGACGTTTAACCGGTCTTTTCTAGCTACTTGCGGCATCTACTCCACCCCCTCACCAGAACCAGAAGAAGTAGAACCCTCCCCGGTAGGATCAGAAGGGAATGACAAAGTTTCATCACCTACTGAGGAGGAAGAATCATGAATGAACTTAGTACCGTCAAAGATGCGCTGGAACGCATCGAAACTTTGCGACGAGATTTCACTAATGAGATAGGGAATGTCGCGCTTGAGGAATTCACGAGCAACTGGGCTGAGCTGTCCCCCGAGAGCAAGATGCTTGGCAACCTTGCCAATCAGATCGCGATGCTGCGCATATCGGTCAAAGCCATCGCGGACGCTACCGGAACTGCTAACGCTCCCTTGCCCCTGCAAGGCAGAGATTAGGCAGAAGCACGCACCGGCTAGCTGACAGCGTTCCTCACGAGTAAGACCCTCCCCGGTAGGATTGCAAAGAGAACGACAACCATCACCCACCGGGGAGGAAGAATCACAACGACAGTTAGCTTTCCGAGCCGCAAAGTTACCGAGACCTTTGACCTTTCCTACCTTGATGCGGATACCCCTGCACCTTCGGCACAAGCCGCGATCGTAAGTTGGATAACTGGTGAGGCCACACCCGTCCTCGAATTCAATGACGACGGTATTTTCCTGCAGCAAGACGCGCCCATCGTTTCCTAACTGCCAGACCACCTGGTCTGCCTCTCTAAGCGGCGCGCGACAGGAACGGCAGTAAGCTCCATCTTCGCAGTCCTCATCGCAATAAGCTTTTAGCCAACGCATCTACTCCACCCCCTCACCAGAACCAGAAGAAGTAGAACCCTCCCCGGTAGGATCAGAAGGGAATGACAAAGTTTCATCACCCACCGGGGAGGAAGAATTATGATCGATACCGCAACCTTCAGGTATCTCATGGAGGACTACATCATTGACGTCGCCAGCTACCCGCTGTTGCTTGCCGTCATCGACACTGCTCCCGAGCGGCTTTTCACCGCTGGGGGCGGCTTCATGGTCTGCGTCAACGATGGAGACCTTATCGAACGGTTCTGGTACAACGGGAACCGCAAAATCACGCTGAAAAGCTTCTTGCCTAGAGAGATGTCTCCGAGTGCGCCCGCCAGCTTTTTTAACGACCTCGCCACCTTCTGGCGGGGTGTCGAACAACCTGAGCAGGGGTACCTGGTCATAGAGTTCGGCCAAAACGTCACTACCAACGGCAGGCCTGCCGTGGCCTATAGCGAGTGATAACACCGCGCTTTCCAAATCCCGGTTACACACCCGAACCTGAGCACACAGCAGCTCTAAAACCTGTAAAGCATCACTAGCCGGGGTTTCCTGCATAACGTTCTCGTGATACGCCTGAGCAACACTACTAACAGCAGACATCACTCCCGCCAGGCGAGAAGCAGCGGACACGATACTCAAAGAAGCACCCGTCCGATAAGGCACCACCGCTTCATCACTAAGCTGGTCACGTAGTTCATCATCGAGGTAACGCATCTACGCCACCCCCTCACTGATAACACCGTCACCATCAACACCGCCAGCAGTGGCGCCGTCACCGGTGGGGGTGTCGGTAGCCATCGCGGCCACGAAAGACGCCACCGCATCGAGCACCAACCCCACCTGCGCGATAGAAAGCCGCGCGCCGGGAGCCAAAAAATCAGAAACCAAATAAGAAAGCACCGGGCAGTGCCACTCATGCCCTGCTGGATGCGTACCCGCGCACGCCGGGCAATCGCCTCGGGTAAGCGGGAACTTTACCAACCGGGAGCAAGAAACACCCGTATAACGCTCCATAGCGTCCTCCAAAAAGCTCGTTAAGTTCGTTCGAGGACGCTGACCGGCTTGTTCAGAGCAAGTCAGCGCCGGGTACTTGAACACCTGTAACGAGCCAGGCCTCCCGCTTTCCCCCGGAGGGTCTTGTATAGCGAGGACGCTACCCGGCTTGGTACGCCAAGCCGATATGAAAAAACCGCTCTCACGGGATCGCGGTAGACCGCTCGTTACGGTGTGTTCAGCACCTGCGGACATAGTAGCACAATCAGATACAACCGCAAGCATTTATTGCTCCTCTCCCCATTTTTTCCGCGCCTCGTCCTCGTCAACGCCGAAGCGCTGTGCGTATTCGATATATCGACAAGCGTCCGCCGCCTGCTTGAGCGCACCCATCGGAACCTGCGCGGCGCCCAAACGCTGATACACCGGGTGAGCTGCCTCCACCAGGCGTGTCACTGCATCCGATACGGACTGCAGCCAGTCGTAGACGGTGGCATTGGGGTAATCCTCCACGTCTACCGGGGCCGCAACGTCACTTAACTTCCACCCCGCCAGATAAAGGCTGTGCATCTGCCTAGCAGAATCCTTAGCGGTCTCGCCGCTGGTCTGGTTGCGAAGCATTTATTGCTCCTCTCCCGAATTTTCTTGAGTATCGCCCCGAGCAGCTTCCGTATAAAAGCAGAGATAGGATCCTGGGGAGAACCCTCCCCAGTAGGATCAGAAGTGGACAAGGAAGTTTCATCACCTACTGGGGAGGAAGAATCATGAGCATCACCGCCAAAGAACTCTGCTGCTTGTTTAATCACCCCGGAAGGAATCTCAGAGTTTCCAATCCGCCGATAAACGGGGCCCGCCGCGAGGGTAAAAAATGCCATCGCCGCCGATACGGACTGCAGCCAGGAGTAGATCGTGGCGTTAGAGTAATTCTCCAGCTCTATCGGAGCTGAAATATCACTTAAAGCCCGCCCCGCATGGTAAAGGTCTTGCAATTCCCTAGCGAAATCCTTAGCGGTCTCGCCGCTAAACTGGTTGCGAATCATTTACGAGTTCTCCTTTGAATAAATAGAAGTTGAGCCCTCCCCGGCAGGGATATTGTTTTGGAAGCCCGTCCCTGCCAGGGAGGAAGAATATGAGCAATGCTTAGACCCCATGGCGGTACCGCCTCGCGAACCTGCTGCTTTCAGCCGCGCGGGCTCTAGCTTTTTGCGCCTGGATTCCCTCTTCCCTCGAGATTCGCAGCGCATCATCTAAATAACCCAGTTTGATAGCCGCATGGGTAAACGTCACTAGCAGCTTTGGTACTTCGCCACCGCGCATCAAAGTGATAAGCGTGCTGCAAATCGGTTCTTGATAGGTGTAAGGATCACCGAAAACATGCACCGAATGACCCCTGTGCTCTGCGTCTAAATCACGCTGATAAATACCCTTTTCATCGCACGTTCCGGTATAGAATTGCCTGCAGTCAAGGCAGTAGACAAAACATTGGTCACTCATGATGCGTACTCCATAGTCCTTGAAGTAGCATCGGCGCGAGCCAGACGGCGAAGATGCTGAAGATAACGCTCCTCCTCGGTAAGCGCTAACTCGGTTAGATGCGTTTGCGCCTGCAGCAGCGTGTCACAAGCAGCGCAACGCGCCTTGTGATCCAGCACCGCCTGCCACATACCCGCCTCAGCCTCATCCGCGAGTGCTCCGGGGTCGGATGGGGCGGCTTCGGGGGAGGTTTCGGGGTGCTGCGGGTGGCGCAAGCTGGAAGCGGTAGGGCAGGCGGGAGCGACTGCTTCTTCTGCGCGGCGCATGAGTTCGGAAGCTGTTATATTTAAGCATTGGGCTATTTTTCCGAGTTCTGCTCCGGAGAAGGGGGTGTGATTGTTGAGTTTGGCAGAGAGTGTTGCGCGACGATATTTCATTTCATCGGCTAAGGAACTGACCGTTTTATTTTGTCGAGCCATTTCTGCCCTTATTTCACCTGAAAGAACGACCTCAAACCCCTTGTACCGGCTTCGGTTCAACTTGTTCATGACCCCATAATGAACCGACTTCGGTACGTTGTCAAGTTAGCGGCGGGTCGTGTCCCCGTTTTTAGTATGATTACCGTATGTCTGCCCGGAAAAAACCTGTTGAAGATCTAGGTCGAAGCGTTGCTGCAGTGTTGCAAGAACAGACCAGCCTCATGGGATTGTCCTATCGGGCGATAGCTAAAGCTGCTGGAATGTCTTTGAACCGAGTAGGAATCATTTTTCGCAACGAGGGGCCAACGATTAACGTTGACGAGATTGTGCGTATGGCAACTGCGCTATCTTTGCGTCCGTCCCAAGTGGTAGCAGAGGCAGAAGCACGAATATCTGGATCTGCTCCGTCCGCGAGCGCTCCGGGAGTAAGTGGTTCGGGAGCCAGGCAGGGAGCGGGTGCTTTTGGTGTTGGGAATGTTGCGCGGCTTGATTTTGGTCGCAGTAACAGCAGGGTTGCCCGTGAGGACTTGGAAGAACTAGAGCCCTTTGCGTGATTTGAGTGATTGGAATGGTAATGGTTGAGGATTGGCGCTATGGCTCGTAAACCTAAACCCGTAGACGGCCTAGACAAGGCGTGCAGTGCGCTACTGCGAGAGCGAGCGAAGAAGAAGGGGCTTAGCCAGCAAAGGTTAGCTACGGCTACGGGGATTAGTCAGAACCGGGTAGGGATTATTCTTCGCGGGGAACGTGCGGCATCGGTAGGTGAAATCGCGAAACTTGCCGAATGCGTAGCCACCACTGCCAGCGCAGTAATAACACAAGCAGAAGCGCTAATAGCCGGGGCTACCCCGTCCGCGAGTGCTCCGGGGTCGGATGGCGCGGCTTCGGGGGATGTTTCGGGTGTCGATAATGTTGCGCGCCCTGATTTTGGTCGCGGTAAGAGCAGGAAAGTCAGCGAGGACTTGGAAGAACTAGAGCCCTTCGCGTGATTTAAGAGATTGGAATGGTAATGGTTAAGGATTCGGTAGAAAACCAGCAGCTAGAAGAAGTAGAACAACAGATCATCGAGGGAGAATCTCGTCTTTCTTACTATGTTTCGGAGTACACGCTGGAGTATTACTCGGACAAGTTAGAGAACGGAGAGATTGTTATCCCGGATTATCAACGAAAGGATATTTGGGATGATAGTACGAAAACTCGGTTTATAGAGTCGTTGTTGTTAGGGATTCCGGTTCCGTTCTTGTTCTTATCTTTGGACAGAGAAACTGGGTTGTTGGAAATTGTTGATGGTTCGCAGCGTTTGCGTACTATTCGGGATTTTCTACATGACCAGTTAGTTCTTGGTCCTATGAAAGTTATTACGGCGGGCGAGGGGTTGCGCTTTAGTTCTCTGTCTGTGCCCAGGCAGCGCAAGCTCAAGAACTATTCGCTGCGTAGCATTATTTTGGAGGATGGGGATTCGGAGACACTTGCGGATCTGTTCGACCGTATTAACACCTCTGCTGAGGTAGCCAAGCCTCCTGAAGTTCGTAAAGGCGCTTTGAGCGGCCCGTTCCAGTCCTTAGTTCAAGAGCTTGCGCAAACAGAACCTTTGGTTTCCATGTCTCCAATGTCGAAAAGATTAGCCAATCAGGGGCGCCGTGAAGAGTTGGTAGCAAGATTCTTCGCGTTCCAATACGACTTATCCGATTATCGCGACCGAGTACAAGATTTCATATACACCTACACAGAACGCATGAACCTCGCTTTGACGAAGAACCCAGATATAGAAAAGCAGATGCGGGAAACCTTCACAAACACTATGGAGTATATAGACCAGGCGTTCCCGTATGGGTTTAGGCGAAAACCTGACGGAAACTTCACCCCCAATAGCAGGTTCGAAGCGATAGCAATTGGCAGCGCCCTGGCATTAAACTCAGGCAGAGAAATAATCCGAGATTCACAAGATATTGCAGACTTCTTGGAAAGCCGCCAGTTCAAGGAAGTCGTGCGCGCCGATGGAGCCAACGCTAAATCAAGACTTCTAGGAAGGATTAATACAGTTAAGGACTTCCTCCTAGGCAGTGATGCCTAATGGAAATCGCGTATAACGTGTTTCACGAACGCAGAAACGAAATAAGCGAGGCTCTCGATATAATCACCAAACTTGGCAAGACAACACCCCCTAACCCCCAACCACTGGTTACTCAGCGGGCAGCAACCCTGGTCATGGAATACACCTGGATTGAAGCCACAATAACGGAAGCACTTAGAGCTGTAATCCGTAAAGTTAAAAAGGATCAAGTCCGCACCGAGAACCTCAACCAATCGATACAACGCCGCTTTCTAGCCGCACAAACAGCAGATTCCATGCCCAAGCTAAAACATCTGGCTAAGTTCACCACAAAGATTCAACGCCTATCGGCCTATCTGGATGGCGAAGCTATCCCCCCGGAAAGCAGCTTCCCACCTGCAAAATACGTCAAATTCCTAATGAAGGACAGCGGAAATATAGACCACGAAGCAATCGATAAAATCTGTAACCATCTGGGTTTAAAATTTGATAAGAAAATCCACGAACACTACACAGAACAAAAAGCGCTCACCCACGCACAGGAATGCCTTACGGGACTAAAAAATGACCGCAATCGATTAACACACGGCGAAGTAAGCTTCAAAGAACTAGGAGCTAACCGCACCGAAAAGGATCTAAATGACACTTTTAGAATCATCGATGAATACCTGTACGCAATATTGGACATATTCAACGATTACCTAGAGAACCAAGAATACCTAAACAGCAAGCAGTGACGCCTGAAAAGCCTCACCAACCGCCTTGCCCAGTACCGGGGGAACCGCATTTCCAATAAGGCGCCCTATCTGATCCGTTGCCGCCATCTCTCCGGGAGCAAAACTGTACCCCTGCGGAAAGCCCTGAAGCAACGCACCCTCCCGTAAACTCAAAGCCCGATCTTGCGAGGGATGCCCAAACCTTCCAGTCCCGTAATTAAAAAACTGCGTAGTAATAGTGGGAGCCGGTTCATCCCAACGCATTCGCCCATACACGCTCGCATAAAATTTCCCCGAACTCTTCTTATGACAGGCAGCCAATAGCTTTTTATCTTCCCAATCCCTCCAAGTACCTCCCGGGATTGAAGCCTGGATACGACGCAAATTAAGCGCAGACAAACGCGCTGACCGATGCAAGGGGTCATGACCATCAGTACCCCCTGCATCAATAGGGGTTAAACCTCCGATTACATCCGCAACACTTGTGTAGTTTCCCTGTTCTAAGTCACCCTCTGGAACAGATACAGCTCCAAGGCGAGAAGCCATCAAGACCAGACGCCGCCGAGATTGCGCCAAACCAAGCCTACGCAAGTCAATAACGCTGTAAGAAACGTGATAGCCCGCCTTTTCCAGCCCAGCAATAAACGCAGAGAACACAGGCGAGGCGCTCAGACCTGGAACATTCTCCATAGTCACAAACTCTGGTAACGTCTCTAACGCGAGACGCTCAAACTCTTCCAACAATCGCCAACGCGGGTCAGAGCTGCCTCCCTGCCCACGCTTACGCATAGTCGAAAAGGGCTGACAAGGAGCACAACCCGCGAGTAGTCTGACATCTTGAGGGTGCTTGTTCCAGAGTTGTTGTAGATGGTTTCCTGAGACGTCTTTGACATCAGAGAGGAAGAAATCGGCGTTAATGTTATGGGAGTAGGGGTAACGGCAAGCCGGATCTAGGTCATAACCGGCAAGAACGTTAATACCGGATTGTCTTAGCCCTAAGCTAAGTCCCCCTGCCCCGCAGAACAGGTCTATTGCTGCGATTGTTCTTGCCATACTCAGACTCTACTATCTTTCATTGACTTGTCCGCGAGCGGGACGGGCGAGCAGCGTTCCAGTCATCTATCGTTTTGGGTAGCCAGCCGTGAGTAGCGTTAGTAGTGGTTCCAACGATCACATCCGGGGGTGGGAGCATATTCTTTGCGCGGTAAGAGTACAGGGTTCCGCGTTTTATCCCGATTCTTTCTGCCACGTCCAGCGCGGATAGGTAGCGTTTTGGTTGTTTAGTCACGGGCTTTGTCCTGCCGGTATCCGATGGCGGTAAGGGCTATCCATGCTGCTATGAATAGCCAGGTGTACCAGCGTAAACCGGTTATCCGTGTTGCTAGAGCGATTATCAGCAGCGAGAGCGCCGATACGGTCATGTTTCGGGTCACCATAATATTCCTTTCCAGGGGTAAGTCATGAGATGCTAGGCGGTGAGGGGTTCAAGATAGTTCGATTATTTTGAACCCCTCACCTTTGTTTGTCAGCCCTTGCGGTGCTTACCGCGTTTTTGTGGTTTGCGCTGCTGCCATATCGCCACCCCTTGCAGGGTTAGGCTTGCAAGCATTAAGGCTGACATCACCCAATCGGCTAGCCTCATAGGCATCACCCCTTTTTAGTTATCAATCAACGTGTTCTCCTGAACACCCTTTAAGTATAACATGATATCCATCTACTAGTAACAGTATTTACCCACATATTTCCCTAAATTTTTAGAAATCGGCTACGCCTAACTTCTATTAAGTTTGCTGAGTGATCTATTGGCGCTCTGGCTCATGCTCGCCGCCCGGTTCCACATCGACAATGGTGACACCACCCGGGGAGCTGGGAGAAGATTTTGAAACGCTGCGTAAGTGTGTTTGCCCCTCAGGTCGAACACCGAGAAAATCCCCAGACGCGCCGCTCCCTTCTTAAGATCCTGCATCAGCGCTTCTCCTGCAATATTTTCAAGCGATTCAATAGAAGCTGCTGAAGCGCTGACTGTGCCCGCGCTTGGCTGTAGGTCGCTTCCAGCCGCTCCCGCGACTGCATCGCCGCTTGGTCTATCTCCCTGTTCCAGTTCTCCAGACCGTAGGTTGGGAAGATGTTCACCCTCAGCGTCTGCCTCATTGGGAAAATGCCACCGCTCGCCATTGCCTGCCACTTCCTCTCCTTACTTCATAGCGTCACGCCTTATTACATCTTGTCGCTAATCCCTAGAATACCCAGCAAACAGCGCAGGCGCCTTCACCACACCTAAACCTCTATACGCGAATCCATGCGGGCAGTTAGCGCCCGGTCACGCTCCATGGTTGCGTGCTGATAATGCAGCGCAACCTCCACATCCACATGCCCGCCGCGCTCGAGCAGTTCCGCGAGCGTTGCGCCCTGCTGGGCAAAAATCGTAAGCCCGGTATGGCGCAGATCGTGGAACACGAACCATTCCATGCCTAGCTGTTCGCGAGCGCGCTCGAATGCGCTACGAATCGTGTTGTGATGTACCGGCGTAGCCGGGTCGGTGGTTCTGGGGAATACGGGAGCCGTGGGGTCTTTTGCCACCCAGGTGGACAGGTGTTGTTTGATTACCGGGACGAGGGCGGGCGGAATAGATATCTCGCGGCGCCCCGCTTTGGTTTTCAGGTCTGTTAAAGCCCCGCCCATTTTCGAATTGGTCTGCCGAACAATACGCACCGTTGCCAGCGCTGGGTTATCTAGGTTAGTGAAATCGCCGCGCTGCAGGCCGCAAACCTCCCCCATGCGCATAGAGCACCAGGCGCCCAGTAGGACTGCTAGGCGTAGCCGCTCAGGCATCTCAGCCGCCAGTTCCTTGACTTCCTCGGGGGTTGCTACTTGGCGGCGCTCGGGGTCTTTTACTGGGTCGAATACTGGCCAGGTAACCCGGTTCAGCTCAGAGGCGTCCATGTATCCGCGTTTTGCTGCCCATCGCAGTACCGCGCGGGTTACGTTCAAGGCGTTAGCGGCTGCGCCCGGCTTTAGATCCTTAGAGGTCTGCAGGCAATAGGCTTCGATATCGTTACAGGAAAGCTCCCCTAAATCCTTATCCCCTAGTTTGTCCAGGGGGTAGCGCAGCTTCGAGGAATAGGTATAGAGGGTAGAGCCTTTACGTCCAGCGGTCTTTAGGCGCTGTAAATGTTCTTGGGTGGCGTGAGCGAAAGTAACCAACTCGTTATGATCATCTGGGGAGCGGAACTCCCCAGAACGGATATCGCGGCGCCGCTCCCCTAGCCAAGCGTTCGCTTCCATCTTCGAGCGGAAAGAACGCGAAACTCTTTTACCCGTATCCGGGTTAATAAAAGAAGCCAGGTACGAGCGCGCGCCCGATTTCAGCTCCCGAGTCTTTACCGAACCAAAGCCACGCCGCTTGCTCAAGATCATCACCACCAAAACGAGTCCCACTCGAGTACCACTTAAGTACCACTAGATTCTACCCGTTTTAGTCCTTTTTTGTCTTTCTTTGTCCGTCCGTGCCTTTCGGTTTCCACCCCGCCAGCGGGCTATCAGCGCAGGTTAGGGAGGTTAAAATAAGAAAAAGCCCCGACCAACGCGGGGTTGGCCGGGGCGGTTTGTGGAGCTAAGGGGATTCGAACCCGTGAGGGCTGGCGCGGGGAGGTAGCGAACGCGGGTTGAGCGTTCGCCCGCGCCAGTGGTTTTCGGAGGCTGTGCTCCGAAAACCCTTGCTGGTGCGTAGCACCGCCGAGTCCCGCTAGCTCCACCACTAGGACGCTCATTTTGATACAAAGTGAGCGTCCTTTTGTTGTGCCCGGATGGGCGGTGGTTTGGCTTGTCAGAGTGGGTTTGTGGGGAAGGGTTGGCCTGCTGAGTGGGTGCAGGAGATGGTGGTTAGGGGTCTCCTGAGTGTCGAATCTGGGGTCAGGAAGGCGATCTCGAGTGTCACGACTCCGAGGGCGTCAAAACGTATGGCACTCCGTCAAAAAGTATCGGCGCTCGTCAAATTGTTTAGGCTTTTCGTCGGTGGTTGCGGGTTATAGGACATTCTTGTTGCTTTTGTGGGGGCTTTTCGTTGGTGTGGTGGGGAAAGCTCGTGGTTCAAGTTGGTTGGGGTAACTTGAAGGTCGGACAGAAAATGTTGCTATGAGCGGGGTTTTGCGGCTTTGTAGCGCGGGAAAGTCTGCATTGAAATTGGGCCGGGCATTGTATGGGGATGAATATTTCTTCGTGCCCGGTGTGTGGGCAAGGGGCGTGGTTGTAGAACTACGTTGGTTGTAGTCGCTCGACTTTCTAGTTGACGGTGAAGAATTCACGTCTTGTTTCACGGGAGTTGAGAGGTATCGCGCACGCTGTTGAGATATTAGCCAGTTACGCTCTGAACGGTATTCGTCTTCGGTGTCATCAATCTTGCGCTATCATTGCTGTGCGTAGCCCTAATCAGGAAAAAAGGGGATGAGAATTGCACACAAATGCACCTCTCACCCCTCATTTCTTTTGAAACGCTAGAACAAGACCCCTATTCTTGCCCTAGCGTTTTCAACTACTTTGCCGGTATCTGATCTCCTAACAGTTTGCGGTAAACATCATTACTGATCAGCTCGTCGTGAGTCCCGTGAGCAACAATCTTTCCAGCATCAAGAACCACGATGCTGTCAGCAATTCGGATAGAAGCAAGCCGGTGAGCGATGACTATCGTGGCACGTCCCGAACGTAACTGCTTCACGTGAGCCGCGATTTGAGCTTCGAGGAACGGGTCGATATTCGCCAATGGTTCATCAAGAATCAACAACTCAGGGTTACGCAAAATTGCTCTAGCGATACCAATCCGTTGCCGCTCTCCTCCAGATAAGGTTGCTCCTCGATCACCAACTCGAGCATCTAAACCACCCAGAGATTCAACAAGATTCCCAATTTGTGCCGCTTGGAGTGCCTGCCACATGTCGTCATCGCTGGCTTCAGGGCGAGCCAGCGCCAGATTATTACGGATAGATCCAGCGAAAATATGACAATCCTGAGGGATCAGCGCCAGCTCTTGCCGGTAGGTATCAGGCTGGCGGCCACGCAGATCAACCCCGTCAAATCGCATTACCCCCTGGTCAGGATCAAGGAAACGCATTACCAGATTAGCGAATGTGGTTTTACCGGCACCTGAGGCTCCAACAATCGCTATCGAGCATTCTGGGCGCACGGCAACAGAAACGTCTTTTAGCACCGTGTGATCCTCATAAGCGAAAGACACTTCCGACGCTACCAGTGACCCTGCCTCACCAGAGTGTTCCTCAACCTCAATCGGCTCGCTCGGGATAGGGTCTTTAGCATCAAAAATCTCATTAATCCGCCCAGCACAGGCACCGAGTTCCCCAAACTTACCCAGCATTCCAACCAGAGTAAGAGCTGGCGCAGTGCTCATCCCTGCCAAAACAACAGCAACTGGCAACAAGGCACCATCAAGCTCTCCATCGAGTACTCGACCGGTGAGAATAATCAACAGAAGCGTCGAACAAGCAGACGTCGAGATTCCGGCATATGCCCCTTCCCAAGCCCGTCGCAGAGCCTGACGGTTCATTACTTGCTGTACTCGCCGCGTCAAACCGTCAATAATAGTATGCTGCTTGGCGACCATTCCTAGAGAACGTAACTCTCGTTGCCCCTGGATTGAATCGAGCACAGCGATCCGCAAATCAACCAGAGCATGCCTTAGTGCGCTCCCTTGCTTTTGCTGAATAGGTAACAGCAAAAGAGGCAGGCTGATCATGGTTACCACTGGGAACACCATAACCAACCCAACTGGACCGATTAGCCAGCATAAAAATGCAATGAAAATCGATGGGCTAACAATTGCGCAAATAATGGTTGAGGCGGTATGGGCATAAAACCATTCAAGTTTCTCAGCATCATCCATAGCTGCTGAGGCCACATCACCGGTGCGCCTACCAGCTAAGCCGACCGGAGCGATTCGCTTAATTGCTTGGTAAATGTGAACCCGGAATGTATGCAAAATCCGGTAAGCAACCTCATGCGACCACCACACTTCAAGTAAAGTTGTCAACCCATGAGCCGCAACCAGGCCTAATAAAAGTCCGACTAGACCGGATATCTGGGTATTCACATCTCTTAGGAACTGGGTTGAGATCCACACCGATGTCACGGTAACCCCAACCAGAGTGATCTGAGCCAACGCTGTCACAACGGTAGAAGCTACAAACAACGGCAGGCATTCACGCAGTCTGCGCATCAACCGCACCATGTGCGAAAGAGTCTGAGCCATACTAGTTTTCTCCTTTCTGTGCCGCTACTAGCTCAGACCATGCCGAGCCAGGATCTTTCGCTAATTCACTAGGGGCACCTGTACAGCTCACCTGACGATGCGCCAAAACCACGACTTTGTCAGATTTCGCTGCCGTATCTATCCGGTGCGTCACCACCACAAGAGTTAGTTCAGGATAGGCAGCTCTCAATTCACTTAGCAGTTGATGCTCTGTATAGGTATCAAGCGCTGATGTTGATTCGTCCAAAATCAAAATCTGTGTACCGCGAATTAACGCTCTTGCGATAGCGAGACGCTGTTTTTGTCCACCCGACAGGTTTTTCGCATGTTCAAAAATCTCTACATCCAAAACACTGTCAGCAACCGAATCCGAGCGAAGGCAATGCGAAGGTCGCTGCTCTGCCAAACGATTGTCGTCTAAGTCGCCATCACATTCGACGTGTAAGTTATCTGCGTGAGCAATAGTCAAAGCCTTCATCATGTCGGCCTCACTAGCCTGAGGATTGGCACTCAGTAAAATCTCGCGGATAGTGCCGGGGAAAATAATCGGCTCTTGCGGAACAAGGGTCACCAGCTTGGTTACCTCATCAACCGATGGCTGTAACCCAAACACCTTGATATCGCCATTGGCAGGCTGATCATAGCCAATCAGCAGCCCCAATGCAGTTGATTTACCAGACCCAGACAATCCCACAATCGATGTCGTTTTACCCGTTTCAATATCGAAGCTCATCTGCTCAATCGCCGGCTTGCTGCTTCCCAAATATGTGTAGGTGACGTTATCAAAAACTATCCCCAAACTAGGGTTAGATACTGTCTCAATTACCTGACCGTGCTCAGGCTGGTCAGACTCCTTATCGTCTGGCGGGATCCGGGTGAAAAGCTCATTCATTGACGGCAAAGCTGAGATACCGAAAAATGACTCATGCCAACACGATGAAAGCTGGTTAAACGGCCGGAACATTTCAACGGATAGCAACGTTACAAAGAACAATTGCCCAAGTTCCATACTGCCGGTGCGCACCTGGGCAATCGCTATGAGCAAAGCTAATGCAGGGCCAAGTACTTTCATCATCCCACTCAACCCTGTCTCGCCCAAGGAAAGACGAAGCTGACCCAAGGTAGAGGTCAACAGCTCACGAGACTGCCGATTTAACCTGTCGCCATAGGAATCGGCAGCGCCAAATGACTTCAAAGTAGCCATGCCCATCATTGCGTCAATGAAATCGGCATTTAATGTCTCATACGCAGCCCAATGGGACTGCCCGCGTTCAGCCAATGCTTTATCCCATAATCTGGGAATCGCTACTACGGCAACGCCGCAGACCAGCAACACGAGCGCTATCCACACGCTCACGCGGGCCAAGGTAATAGTCAAAACCAAAGCCGTCATAGCCGTGACAGCCAACTGGGTGAAATACTTGACAAAATAAGGCTCGATAGCTTCCACACCGTCAGTGATAACAGACTGAAGATTCCCTGAGCGGCCAAGCCCCACCCGCATCGGACCTTGACGATCCAGTTCTTTGAGCAACGAACGGCGAAGATTGCCCTTCACCACCAAACCCGCCCGATTTTGTACTAACTGGCCGCACACATCAATTAAAGGCCGTACTACAAGCAAAACGGCAATCACGGCGATAAGGGGGACAATCACTGAAAAGCGTCGCAGCCCCAGCAGTTCGGTAAACAGGCTTGCGTTCAACCAGGCAGCTGCCACGTACAGGGCAGACACAACCATTCCTATCACAATAGGCGGAATCAACAGCCATACCGTCAGCCCTGCCGCTGCCATAACGCGTCGTTGTTGGGTAAACATCCTTCTCCTTCTATAACGACACCACGTCTAAGCGTGCGGCATCGGGAAATTATTAATGCATTCTTCGTCCAGAGGCTTTTCACGCCACCCCAGTGTGACGGCCTCATTGACCACAACGCCGTTACCAAGATAAGGGAATGCAGCTGGCGTGTTGCCAACAGTTCCCGGTACCAGCGTCCTAATGACTTTCAATCCGCACGATGCTGCATCTGGTGAAGTAATGTCAACTACAATGACACGTTTGCCGCGATTGCGAACTATCTCTAAATATGTCTTCAAGGAAGAATCCGGCAGTTCATTTACTGTCTGAGGATCTCTTGCTGGCGTAACATCAAGCAAGGGTGCAACGCGATCTACCGCTCTTGGGTCAAGAAAAACTTCCTGCTGGACTAATAAATCATCAACATCTTTGAGATCTGGACGAAAGTCGTCTAAGTAGCGCCTGTCCTCACGCCATGCCTTATAGGATCGTCCTGGTAACAGTCCGTCTCGTATAGCCGACCAGTGAATACCGTTGGGGTTTTTCAAGTCGTGCGCTCCTTCTTGGAGAGTGAGCGCCTCACTCCACGCTTTCAATGCGGCTTCGGCTAACGTGGACCGACAGGAAAACCCAACGTGAACCAGCTTGGATGTGTCGTTATGAACTACACCTGCCGCCACAGGAACATTGAACGTGTTATCTAAATGAATCAGCGCCGGGCGCAGATTTTCTTGAGCCCCTTCGAATAACGAAAGCTGTGCCTGGCTAAGTCTAACGTGTGGCAGTGGCTGTTTATTAAGCCACCACACCATAGTGGCATGCCGTTCTATTACCTCGCTCAAACCAGAAAGGATAGCTTGTTCTTCGGTTATCCCGGCAGCCACACCTGCAAACGCCGGAAAATTAATACGCGGCTGATGCCGATTTTGCCGTATATGCCAGTTGACATAAACAAGCGATGCTGGGACATAGACTGCACTGTCATCATCTAAATATCGTCCTTCGACCCAGCCAATTCTCACATCGGCAGTCAGAGGTTGGAAGGGAAACCCGGTGGTTTCATACTGCTTTGATGAGAAAAGCACCAGTTCGCGAGGGTCCAACGCCGGAAACCCACGTCTGATTAGTTCGTTATAACTGGCGTATTGTACTGGTTTGAGATCAATTAGATTAGAACAGTATCGTTCCACCGACTCTCCAATCGCAGCGTAAAAGTTCTGGTCACGAACAATCTCGATCTCATTTTCGCTCACTTGCGAAGGCGCAACACTTGAGCCTTGACAAAACACGGTATTAACGTAACCAGACATTTTTGATAAATCAGTAGTTCGAGCCTGTGTTGTTACCAAAGTCGGAGGCATGAGGGACGAATGTCTAACCGTAGTTAATTCTCTTACGACACCATAGAGTCGGTCTACAAGAAACGTGGGGGGATGAACTGGTCTCAGTTTATCCGGCGGATTAACAAAATTGATTGGAAGTACGGGATGGATGAGGAGATCGGAGTTCGGTTTAACTTCCCAGACGGTATCAAAAACGGAACTCTGATTTTGATCGACTTGTTCATCAGAGCAGATATGGCTAACCAATTCGGCACATTCTTCTATCAACGTAGGAGACTGCGTGATAAATTCGAGAAAGCGCCCACGTAATGCAGGTTGCAAGGACGCGGCAAAAACCTCCTCGTTTATAGAGTTTGCGCGTTCCCGTGCCAGGCAGTCGCTGTAGTTCGCGCCGCGACCTTCGACAACGACTGGTCCTACTCGAAGTGAACACCCTTCATAATCGATGGGGATCCAAGATACATTTGATTCGTTGAGTGCCTGCAATTCGGAATCGAACAGCATCCGCGATTGAGTGGATCTGCATACGACTAGAAAACCCCCATGAAACACCTCATAGGAGCATTCTCTGGGATTTCGATCCGAATAGGCACATTTAACCCCTTTGTTCAGTAGTGCGAGCACTAGAGCCTTTCCGAATGACTCATCTCCGCAAACGAGAACGTCTATCGGACCATGTGCTTTCGGTACGGTCATTTTGCTTGCTGCTGTCGGTGGTTTTTTCAGTGAAGTGTGTTTAGCGAGCGCTGAGTACAAAGGAGTTCCGAGAACTTCACTTGTACAGCGTCCTTTTGCTTTATCGAAAACTTCAGCGAGGGATACAGCATCAGCTTGAAGTATAAGCTGAGTCCCATCGGCGCAGGTTAACAGGGTTCGAGATTGATCTAAAACTCTTAGTTCGGCACAAATACCGAGCAGTTGGCTTTCCATTCCAGTCTTTCAATTGATTTCATAGCTGGTCTGACGCTGGCATCTCGCACCAGTGGCGAGATGACCAACGCCAGCGCCAGGCCTTATGCGGTTACGACCACGCGATGGTGCTCGTAGTCCGAGCGTGATGGCAGTGAGGAACCGTGATTTGGTCGGTGGATTCCTCTTGAACTTCGACAATGACGAGATTTTCCATCATCGCCTCCTTTCTGGTTGTGGAGTGAGAGACAGACTTGCCTCTAATCATGTACTTAGGGTAGGCTACCCTAAGTACATGATATGACAGAAGTTACTCCCGAACAACCTCACTTAGATGAAGAACCGAAACGACTCCAGCAAACAACCTGATGCAACACGTACCCGAACTAGTCCGCGCGTGGTCGGACCAGTTCGGGTACGTGGGTCCATCCGGGTGTCGCACGGTTTTACCATGTTTGTCTCTTGGCGGATTCGAGAGAAAAAACGGGAAATATATGGGGGATGGATTGACGCTAACTGCGCGATTGCGATCCTAGACGACCGTGGCGTGCGAACCTATCAAGCTGGGGAGTTCTTCCCGCCAGGTTGCTCTATCGAACCCGTGGAAGATTCGATACATGGCTGGGTCATGAGGGTGTCGTCTTTCCTGCTCCCGGAAGTGCAATTCGCTATTGAGGCAGATGGCAGCTTAACCGAGATTTCATCCACACCATATCCTTTTTCCGTAAGCGTGAAACACCGCCGCATCAACTCGGTATCTACTGACGGGACACGTATCCCAGTTGACTGTTATGGCGAGCTTGAGCAATGTAGCCCTACATTTGTTCATGTCTATGGAGGGTTTGGTAAATCCAACACAAGTTTCTTTTCCTCACAGATTGCAAGCCGATGGCTTGACCAAGGATTCAATATAGCGCTCATCCATACCCGAGGCGGTGCAGAGTATGGAACTGCTTGGCATGAGCAAGCACGCCTTCAGGGACGTGCGCTAGTGCGTTATGACGTTGAGAGCGCTATCCACACCCTACAGGATCAAAAAGTCTGCACACCACAGCAAACATTCTTACATGGTATGTCTCATGGAGCACTTGTTGTTGCATCTACTGCAATGCATTCTCCCAGCCTTGCAAGCAATTACTTGTGCCGAGTACCCATAGCAAATACGCGCAATATTCATATCGACGATCTCAGCCATAAATGGATTACCGAATATGGCGATTCCAGAGTGTCAGATTGGGAAGCATTTATGAAAAAAGAAGATCCGATCGCAGTTTCGATCAACGGTTCTTTAAAAGACACCGCTTGGTTCATCTCAGCTTACGTAGACGATGAGGTGACACCTGTCTCTCACGCCGATTTGCTAGTTGAAAAACTCCGAGCAAACCTAGCCGCAGTAACCTACTACCGTTATTCGTCACCAGGAACACATCAAGGTGCCGTATCTAGTCAAGTTCGACAAGAGCATTCTGATCAGTTTTGGGACTATCTCACCACGCAGGCAGGTAAAACGAACAAGCTGTTCTGCGAGCCTGCCCTCGCAGGTTCTCATGCGCGTTGAGGAAGTGAGATAAAGTGTTAGGTACTCGGCTACAACGTTCTCTGCTCTTAATCGCACTTCTTGCATTGGTCTGCGTCTGCATAGTGTTTGGCATTTCTTTTGGCGCTACTGATATTTCAGTTTCTTTGGTAGTACAGGCTATTCATGACATGTTGGGTGGCACTGTTGACGGAGCGGATCAACAAGTTATCACGGAAATTCGTTTGCCGCGTGTTTTGCTGGGATTTGCAACAGGAGCTGGGCTGGCTATGTGTGGGCTTATCACCCAGTCACTATTGAGGAATCCATTGGGTGACCCTTACATTTTAGGTATCTCATCTGGAGCATCAACTGGAGCTGCTCTTGTCATTGTTTTAGGAAGTTCTCACGTATTTCTTGCTTCACTTGGTGTCACAGTTGGGGCTTTTCTCGGAGCGCTTCTTGCTATGGTTTGTGTCGGTTTCCTTGCTAGTGCTGGAGGGCGTATCACTCCAGCACGGATTATTTTCGCTGGTATGGCTGTTAACTATTTTTTCTCAGCGCTCACGAGTCTAATCACGGTAACGGCCAAAAACGCTGCTGGGGCAAAGTCTGTTGTGTTCTGGATGCTCGGTTCGCTCACCTCAGCATCATGGAATGACGTATGGATAGCGACCATTTGTACAACACTTGCCTTCGTATTGTTCTTTCTTATGGGGCGTCGCGTTGATGTGCTAAATCTCGGGGACGATTGTGCAAGATCCTTGGGTACAAACCCTCGCATTTACCGGGCTTTACTCATTTCAATCATAGCTTTTACTGTTGCAGTTCTCGTCTCGATAACTGGAGCAATCGGGTTTATTGGGTTAGTCATTCCTCATCTTGCCAGATTGCTTGTTGGATCAACTACTAGAAATACGCTACCCGTGGCTATGTTTTCTGGCGGACTTCTCGTTGTCGTGGCAGATTTGTGTGCCCGTCTAATTATTCGTCCAGCAGAACTACCCATCGGAATCCTCACGGCCTTAGTGGGCACGCCGATGTTGATGGCTTTAATCAAGAAGAACGCACAATAACCAAAGGAGAAACAATGCGACAAAGTAAAAAACTGACTACACTGATGACCTCGGTTGTATGCCTGGCTATGGGGTTATCTGCATGCTCATCAGCGCCGTCAGGTCAGACATCATCATCGTCAAATCAGTCCAAAGGGATTACAGTGACTAACTGCGGCAAAGAACAGACTTTTGCTACCAGTCCATCAAGGGTTGTCTCACTTGGCGTCACTGGACTTGCATACCTTGCTGCAGCAGGGGCAGAAGACAAGGTGATTTTGCGAGCAAACGAATGGGGTGAAGAACCTGCGGCCTGGATGGCTGGTAAGGTTGATAAAATTGAGGCAATCCAAGAACCAATTTCCATGGAAGCTCTTATCTCCAAAAAGCCAGACTTAGTATATGGCGGAGGTTTTGAATCAGGCGGGCTATCCCCAGATGCAGTACTAGAAAAGAAAATTCCCGCAATCGTTGACGCACCAGAATGTCACTACTTCTACCCTGATCAAAAAGAAAATGAGTCATTCAATGCGATTCTAGGTGAAATAACGACAATTGGGAACTTGTTAGGAACACAAGAAAAAGCCAAGCAAACAACTGATGATCTTAAATCCAAAATAGACCAAATAGCTAAAGAAAAGCCAGGACAAGGTCGCAGCGTCTCTTACGCCTACTACTACGGTGAAGACGAAGGACTCTACAGTTACGGAACCAAAGGGGTCATGGGAGAAATTTCAAAAACTTTGGATCTAAAGTCTGCTATCGATCCAAACTATCATCCCCATCAAGGCCCAATTGCGGAAGAAGCTTTTGTCAAGTCCGACCCAGATATGATTATCGTCCTCCTGGGAATGGGCGGGGCAACTAAAGAATCAACCATGGCGCGTTTGGAGAAAATCCCTGGATACAAAGACATGAAGGCTGTGAAGAACAACCAGATTTTCTTTGCTGAGTCTGCAATTGCCTATGCTTCGCCCACAGCACTATACGGCACCATTGAACTCGCAGATCAAATCCGCAAATAGGAGAAACCGTGAACGATTTTCCTTTGACTGTGACAGAAGCAACCGTAAAATTTGGCTCCTACACAGCCATTAACCAGATTTCATTTCAAGTAAAGCCTGGAAATATTCTCGGTATAGCAGGACCCAACGGCTCAGGGAAAACAACACTACTGCGCTCCCTATTTGGAGCGCAACCCCTTAGCACAGGAACAATTGCACTCGAAGGAAAACCATTACATAAAATGCGAGCATCGCAGATTGGCAAGAAAATATCTGTGGTATCGCAATTTGAGCATGACACTGACCGGATGCGTGTGGAGGAGTTCGTCCTTTTGGGACGAGCTCCTCACCGCACCGATTTCCAAGGCTACTCAGATACCGACTATGAACTTGCCAGCCAAGCACTACAAAGAGTCGGTATGAGTAATGTCAAAAACAGGTATTTCACAACACTTTCAGGCGGGGAACGCCAACGTGTCCTAATCGCTAGAGCTTTAACTCAACAATGTCCATGTATGCTTCTGGATGAACCAACTAATCACCTAGATGTGAAATACCAGCATCAGGTTCTTGCTCTCGTACGTGAAGTCGCACCTACAGCAGTCATTGTCCTGCACGACCTGAACCTTGTGGCACGATACTGCGACGAAGTTATCGTCATGAAGCATGGCTCAATAGCTTGCCAGGGTTGTCCGGCAAACACACTGTCTACAGAACTGATCTCTGATGTCTACGGAGTAGAAGCCATCGAAGTGTACGATGGGGAAATTAAACAGTTCATCTTCCGATGAACAGCTCGTAATCACTTTACCGCTAAGAACCCCTCGAAATTTATGTATCTAATAGCGGGAGTTACTTTCTCAAATCCTACATCGTGCAACAATTCAATCATGGAAACGGTAGATTCGGGTTTAATAACACCGTAAACACTTTCAGATTTTGTTACGACCTGTTCGGCACTCAACCCGTTAAAGGTTTTAAATCGTGAGTAAAGTAGCAGTGCAAGTTCTTGAAAAAAGGCATCCTGCTGAAGTATTTTCGAGTACGTAAAAAATGCTCCGCCCTCTCGCAGGCTTTCGTATATTTTCCTAAATAATGCACGTTTCGCGGAGCGATTCAAAAACTGTGTTGTTAGAAAATCAACGACAAAATCGCATTTATCAAACTCAAAGTCTTCTAAGTTCGCTTCTATCAACTCAATATTGTCTATCCCGGCACAGTGTTCGCGAGCTTTTGCAATCATTTCGCTCTCGCAGTCGAGACCTATCCATTTTACCGATCGTGTTCGAGGATTATGACGGGCTAGCTTTTTAATGAGTTCACCAGTGGAAACACCGAGCTCGTAGGCTTTTCCTTTTGGAAGCAAAAAGCAACTGGCCAACTCGGCTGCCATGAAATGTCCCTCGTCGTACAAAGGCACAGATTTGCGGACGTGACTTACAAAAGAATTTGCGACTCCATTAGAGAATGTCCAATATCCATTCTGGACTTCTATCTCTGTATCAACCATGGACACGTCTAGCCCTGATCTTGGAGGAAATGCTTGGTTAGTCATCGCGGCACTTCCGGTAAACTCGAATCATCGTAGGTGAATCCTCAATAATCGGAGCTCTATCCCATGACTCGTAAGCGTGATATAGTTCTAGTCCGCTATTAGACGCCATTATGTCCAACTGATCAGCAGTACAGTAATGTGATGCCGAAGTGTGAACTCTGGGCGCTTCCCCATCGTTAAAAATAAGATAAGCATTCAATAGTAGACGCTGTGTAGGATTATGTATTTCACCTGCAGCAATAACCGAACCTTTATCAATTTTAAGTGCTTTAATGTCTGAGTCACCGAAAGGATAGCCTTCTGAACACATTAGTTCGATGACAAAATAGCCTCCCTTCTTCAAATGAAGAGATGCCCTATCGAAACAAGCCTGTTGAGCCTCATCGGTCAGTAACATGTGCAGTCCCCAGGAAACAAAATATACAAGATCGAAATCTTTGGTAGCTAAGTCGAAACTTTGAGCGTCGCCTTGAATTGCTTCAACTGAGCATTCGGTATCATTTTTTTCAAGATATTTAAGCATGTGAACAGAAGTGTCAATTCCGGTGACTTTGACGCCGCGTGCAGCTAGTGGAATTGCTACACGGCCACTGCCGATTCCGATCTCCAAGGCTCGACCCCCAGGAATTAAAGAAGCTAGGAAGTCGGCAGTCGCTTGCGTAGTTGGACGCTCAGAAAAATAGGTCTGCCATAAGTCTGACCATTCGCTGTCGTAGATGTACTTGTTCATTCCATCTAAATCGATTTTAGGATTCAGCATTACACCTCCAGTAGATTAGGTTAGCCTTACCTAAGCATACTATAGCTGATGTATCTTTCGCCACATTCTGACCAGACTCACAGGAGGTCACCAGATGGGTGCGCGCCCTCAGTAGTTAGCCTAAGTTAGGGGACGCATCGCGCGAACGTCTATCTAGTTCGCGCTGTCTCGTGCTGAGCCTAGCTTTGGACGAAGGTTGGAGCTAGTACGCTAATTCCAGCTTTGGCTAGTTCATAGATGAGATTGACGTTCTTGACGGCCCAGTGGGTGCGGTTGAGCTCGTTGAATTTGTCGTTGCCGGATAGGTCAAGTTCTTCGAGGAGGTCGTTGATGCGTTGTTGCGGGATTTCTGTTAACGGGACGTATTCAATTTTGATTCCGCGTACACCGTTGCGGATGTTCGTGACCGCAGCAAAATAAGCGACCTGCTCCGTGCTGGCCTTACAAAAGTCGTCGTTCTCGTTCATGATGAGCGCGGGGTAGGTCTTCAGCATCTCAATGACGTCTTTGTCGAGTTTGTTCAGCTGCTCGCGATTTGTGGGGCACATGTTTTCAATCAAGGCGCGCTGATGATCCATAGGGACCGATCGGGCGTTCGGAGCAAAATCTGGAGTTACGATCAGCTGGTAGTAGTCGCTACTTAAAGCAACCTGGATGGCAGGTGTTCCCGCAGTCCCGAGGGGTGTTGGCACCATGATGTGGATAGGGGCGTTGATGGTACCTGCGTGAGCAATCTGAATACCGTTTGACCCGAGCTGATTGAGAACCATTGCGTTTGGCGGCGCTGGCTCTACGGGTGCGATCTGTCCTTCTGGCATCACAACCTCCTGCCAATGTTAAGTGTGCCGACTGAACCAATTTGCTGACTGTTCGCCCCGTATTGGTTGAACACGACGTGCGGTGTTATTGCGCGAGTCTTCTCGAAATCGGTATCGGCCAATACCAATCCTGCCAGCCAATCCCAGACCAGCCACCCCAAGACTTACAGACGCTTCACTATTCGAGTGGGAATGTAGGTGGGATTAATTCTCGGAGGCTGTGTATCCCCAGAACAGCTCCGAAAATCCTTGCTGGTGCGTAGCACCGCCGAGTCCCGCTAGCTCCACTTCGTTGGCGCAACACGAAGTGTTGCTGGCACTGGAGATTTCGGATTCTTATGCCGTCGGGTCTGCTAGACCGATCCGTAGCGGCCGGTAGTGGGGTCATAGGTTAGAACTGGGATGCGGACGGATACTCCGACGGTGCCGTCGATAAAGTAATGCGAGAATCCGTCAAAGTAGATGTCATGGAAATTTTGGTCACTTGCTAAAGCGTAGGTTCCGATGTGACCGGCAATAATATCTATCAGGAACGGTCCGGTAGTGGCGGGGAATTTGTTTAGCATGATGTCTTCGGAAGTTCCCAGCTCCCAGTATTCCTGCGCGTCCTCGTCGATTCCGGCGTGAACAAACACCTGGGTTGGGGTTTTCCAATAGCTCGGCAAGTTTTTCAGCCAGCGCACCAGCTGAGGATATTGGGCGTGAATCTGGTCGCGGATCGCCTGCAGGGCTGTCTCGGGATCCCTGTCTGCGAGTTCGGTTTTTACCGCTTCGCGGTCTACCCCGTCTAAAAAGCTCAGTAGAGTCTCGGGGATATAGGTGGTTGTCGCCAGGCAGTCCCGGGTAGTCAGGAAGTCGATAAGCCATTCGTCATGATTCCCCTTGATGACCACTACATTGTCTGGGTAGGTAGTTTGTAGGTCGTAAATGCGTTGTAATACTTCGCGGCTATGGGGCCCTTGATCAACATAATCACCAAGAAAAATCAGCCTGTGTGATTCGGGGTCGCCAGTTAGGGTTGCCTCCAAATCGGGAATACGCTTCAGCGCTGCTTCCAGGGCGTCCAAGTATCCATGTATGTCACTCATCGCGTAAAACATGGTTTTCTCCTTGGTGCTATTTTACTGGGAAACTAATACTGTTCGCGGTTTTTGCGGTGACGAACAAGAGATTTCCTGCTATCAGGCTATGGGGACTGGGTACTACTTAATGGTAAGTCAAAAACAGTAAAACGGAAGAAATCTGCCGTATTATTTCCGGAGTTTGTAAGCTAGGAAAACATTAGTCGCAGCTAGCTTTTTGGAGGAGTCATGGGCAAGGTAACCGCAGTTGTTGGCATCGGGGGAATGGGTACTACCGTTCTCGACGTTTTCACTCACAAGTTTGCGAAGGAAGTCGCGGCAACGGGAACCTCGGTGCGAACCATTGCCCTGAATCGGCCGCAGGACAGCCTAGATCAGGCGCAGGCTCAAGAAAAGATTGCGTTAACCAGCCTCGATATTGAGGGAGATTCCGAGGTTGACGATGATCGCTGGCAAGAAGTCCTTAGCTTGCATGCGGGTGAGATTCGCGATGCGCTCAACGGCACCAGCGCTATCGTAGTACTCGCAGGGATGGGGGGATTTACCGGCTCTAGCGCGGCACCTTTTGTAGCCGAAATCGGCAAAGAATTGGGAGCCAAGGTTTCTGCCGTGGTGTCCATGCCCATTCCTTTCGAGGGTGAAAAACGTGCCCAGAAAGCGGCAGCGGCACATGCAGAACTTTCAAAATTTGCGGATCAAGTCGTGACCGTATCTGGAGAAGAACTGCTGGCTAAGGCAGATTTGGGTGCTTCCTTAGATCAGGTTTATGGAAAAATTGATGAAGAGCTTGCCGTTAAGGTGGCCGAACTGATCTAGGCAGTTTAGTCCTACTTAAACTTTTTTCCCAGCTACTGCGTTAGTTGGCTGTTTGTCGCGGCTAGGCTCATATTCCGATGCCGCTGGCAGGTCTTCGCAAACCCTAGGGCACCTATCTGGAAAGCACCTATTTTTTGTCTCCCGTAATCGGCGGCCGGCAAACCAGAAGAATCCTGCGGGTAATACGGAAAAACTCTTCCGGTTTTAGCGGGAATGAACTAGCCTTGGTCTATGGGTAACAGCGAATCCAAAAAGTCTCAGGCAAAGACGCAACGCGGTTACGCGCTCGCTATTTTAAAGTATTTGCTGGAAAATACCAGTCCTGATCAGGGAGTGACGGCGCTCAGCCTGGCCCAAGACTTCGCCAGCGGGGATCTGGAATGGAACCCTCCTGAAATCTCGGAGAGAACCGCGCGCGAATATCTGAGTCACCTTGGGTCTTGGGAGGACCGGTTGCCGTTCGGAATTCGGGTTCAACAGTTCAAGGATTTAAAGGACGAAATCCCGGTGCCTCCAGGGGGAAGGCGCACCGACTGGTTTGCCACCGCCATTATTAGCCCTGCCCAAATGCGAGTGCTTGCCGATGCGCTGCAGATGTCACGATTTTACCCGGATGATGTCGCCGACTTGCGCAGCCTACTGGCATCACTGGCGGGTGTAAAGCCAGAACACCTCGAAAGCGGGCAAATACTTTTCCCAGATCGCCCCATGTTCAGCGGGGTGCCAGCTACTCTGCTTGAGCTTGATAGCGCTGTGAGTGGGGGGTACAAAATTCGCTTCTCCTATAGCCACGTGGCGTTGCGGCCAGAGGCAGAGGGGCGCCAGGCGCCAGGGAAATACTGGTCTCCGAATCAGCGATCTCGACGGGGAAAAAAACAGCGATCAGAATCTAGCAGGCTCAGAGACCAGGCTGTTTTGAAAGAATCCGGGAAAAAGTACGAGTTCTATCCCTACACCACGGTTTTTAAAAGAGGGGACTACTACCTGCTTGCGGGCGAAGATCCGCACCCGAACGAAAATACCCGGATATTTCATTTCGTTATCGATAGGATCAGCGATATCAAGATTTTAGAGGGCACTGCGGACAGCGTGGATAGCGAAGATTTTGATTTCGTTAGGTACGTAAATGAGCGACCTTACTTTTTTAGCGGGCAGGCGGTTGACGTCATATATAGGGTAACCGGCGGGCTTGACGGCACTTTTTCTTGGTTCCCAGATGCACAGGTTGTGCCCGATGGTGACAGTGACTGCTACCGAGTACATGTGAGGGCTCAACCAAATGCCATGGTGTGGTGGGCATTGCAGTATGCCGGTTCTGTAGAAGTGCTTTCCCCGCCGGAGCTGCGGGAAGAAATCACTAAAACATTGGAAGAAACCTTACGGAAATACCAGAAGAAAAATAAGTAATCTTGATGTGGTGATCCGCTATGGCTTTGCGTCCTCCTGTATAGAAAAACACCCGGATGATCCAAGATTCTTTGATAGACACTACGTTCGTTGCTATACAAAGTTAGCTAAGTCCGACTATTCTAATCCCCAAAAATGCGTTGAGCGAACTAACTCCACTTTCGGGCGGCAACCAAAGCAGTAAAATTTATTTTAGGAGGATATTGAGTGAAGATTTACGAATTTGAATGCTTGGATAGTCTCGCACGAGAGTTGTGCCGTCAGTTACGCCCAGGTCGCAATATTGTCGGTATAGCGGGTCCTCCCGGCTCTGGGAAATCCACGTTAACGCAAAAACTCGTTGATTATTTAGCGGAGGTTTTAAACATTCCTAGTGCATATTTGCCTATGGATGGATTTCATTTTTCAAATGAGATATTGCGGCAAAAGCAGCTTCTAGATCGTAAAGGTGCGCCCGAAACCTTTGATGTGAACGGATACCTAGACTTGCTGCAACGGTTGCGGGCAAAGGTAAACTATTCGCTCTTTGCCCCTACCTACTCGCGCTCGCTGCACGAGCCGATTGCGGCTGCTATCGAGATCAAGCCAGACACTCAGGTTGTTGTCACTGAAGGGAATTATCTGGCCGCAAATAATGGCGGTTGGGAATATGTTAAAGAAATGCTAGATATCCTCTGGTATTTAGATACTGATACTTCTTTACTGAAAGATAGACTTATTGACAGGCAAATGGCTGGGGGACGCTCTCGAAAACTCGCGGTCAAATGGGTAAATGAAGTTGATTCTCCCAATAAAGATATTGTTGAAACAACCAAGTCCGAGGCAGACGCGCTAATCAGATTACTTTTCGATATTTCGGCAGAAAAAAGCTAGTTTCCTTCCAACCAATTACGGGTGCCGAAGGATTGAATCGATAAAGCCGCGATCCGGCTCGCTTTGGAAAGCGCATCTAAGAAAGTATCAACAGTAAGCTCTTGCCTGCCCAGGGCTTTTACGAAACCTCCATGGAAGAAGTCCCCGGCACCAAGAGTGTCTACGGCTGTTGTCTGGCGGGGTTTCACTGTTCCGGTAACTCCATCCGCCGAATAGAGGATCTCTTTGCTACCTCGAGTAATCGCTGAATATTTGACCCCAAATTTTGCTAGATAGTCGAAAAGTTTGCTGGAGCTGCGACCTGCGGCAAATGGCTCCGAAACAATGGCAACATCGATAAAAGGTAAAAGTTCCTGGGTATAGCTTTTAACGCTCCCTCCATCTAAAACCGTGGTTACTCCTGCATTTTGGGCACGCTTTAGTACCTCTAGGGTGAGATCGGTTTCGTAACCATCGGTTTCCACAATGTTGAAATCCTCGACCTCGATAGCAATCGCGCTAACAGCAGGGGCGATCTTTCGCTGGTCAGTAGCAGATACTACCGCTCTATCGCCAGTTGATTTAGTTACTAAAATTGTGGCCACGGTCGAGGACGTGTTTCCAGGTAGTGCGGATGCCTTAACGCAGACATGCTGTTTTTCGAGGTCTTCGCGAATCAGGTCACCAATGCGATCATTTGATATCCGGGTTACTAGAACCGCATCGTCGCTATTTTCTAAGCCTTGTCCTAACTGTGAATATCCGTGTGCGAAAGCCACCGCAGCATTCGTGGCAGGTCCCCCTGCGGCAAACGCGAAATCGAGGGCTCTGATTTTTTCATTTTCTGCCGGGAGCTTTTCCACTAACTGGATCACATCGAGCGTTGCGAGACCTACAAATAACCCCTTCGTCACTTTTGATCACTTCCTCGCGTGCAGCGTGTTTCTTTTCGCAGCTAGCGCTCTTAACCCAATAGTAAAGTCTTGCTCCTTCGTAACTTTAACAGCATTGTTTTCCAGGTTTCGGTATACCGCGAAGCTCCGGCACGCTTACGCGGGACTATTGGGAGATTAAGCCACCACTAGCTTGCGGCGATTTAGGCGTAACGTAACGTCGGCGCTGCGGGCAAGTTGGCGCGAATGGGTCACCACGATCACGCATTTGCCCTGTTCATGAGCGGCCCGCTGCAAGATCTCGATTACTTCGCGGGCGGTATCCTCATCCAGGTTCCCAGTAGGTTCATCCGCCAAAATAATCGGAGCCCCCGACACTAGCGCCCTGCCGATAGCTACCCGCTGCTGCTGACCCCCCGAAAGCGCCATAACGCTGCGCCGCGCCTCCTTTTCAGACAGCCCCAGCTGGGTCAAAGTATCAATCCCGGCTTTCCCATTCACCAGCCGCAAGTTCTCTAGTGGCGTCAAATAATCAATCAGATTATAGTTTTGGAAAACCAGCGAAATCTGCTTTTTGCGGTGCTGAGCATAGCCAGTCTCCGCAATATCGGTACCATCAAAGCGCACTGCCCCGGAGGTGGGTTTATCCAATCCGGCCAGCAGGTTCAACAGGGTGGATTTGCCGGCTCCTGAGGCACCTACAATCGCATAGAACTTCCCGGTCTCGAACTCGGTGCACACGTCCGACAGGATCTGGGTGCTGGTTCCCGGATACACATATTCAAGGTGGTCTAACTGCAAAATACTCATAATCTTTCCTAACTAATTTTTGCGAGAATAGCTCGCGGGGTTTGACGAAGCAGGGGAACGGTCGCTAAAAGTAGCGCCACAAAAGTAATCACATATCCGAGGACGAGGGCGGCCAGGATACTCCCGGCGCTCCCGCTCGCAGACAGGGCGGATAAAGACGGGCTGGCGGACTTGGCAAAGACCAGGGCAGATACCTTCCCTGACAGCAGAAATCCCAGGACCGCTCCGATAGCGCTGCCTATTAGCGCCAAGAAAGCGGCCTCTAGGGCGAGTTGCCCCAAGATATTCGCTTTGGTTTTTCCTACAGCCAGCAGCACCCCGATCTCGCGGGTGCGTCCGCGGATCCAAAAGATCATTATCAGGGCGAGGGCGGCTAGCCCGGCTCCACCGACTCCCACAGCCAGCCCGGTGAGCAGCTTATTCACCCCCGAAAGGGTAGCCAGCACCCCCGCAAATTGGGAGGCATTAGATTCGAAATTCAGCTCCGAATCCGTCTGTTTAGCCCCGCGCAAAGCCGCCGGTAACTCGGTGGCGTCCCCGGTAAAGTACCTAGCGGTGGTCAGTTCTTTCCCTCCCAAGAGTTGACTGCTTTTTAGGTCCGTAAAAATCTGATTCTCGGAAGCCCCGGCGGGTAGTCCTCCCAGATTCTCAGTTTTTCCGCTGAAAACCCCTACTACCGGCACTTTTACTGCATTTCCCTTGGCGTTCAGGCGTAGCTGGCTGCCAACACGTAAACCATTGCGCTCAGCAAACTCGCGGTGAATCAGGGCGCCTCGTTTGCTGGCTGTCAAATGTGTGCCACTTTCTAGCCGGTACAGCCTACCCATAAAAGACGGATGCAAATGACTATTAGTTGTCCCGATAATCCCGGCATCACCCGCGAACTCGCCGTCAAGTTGCACCCCGGAAGCGGTAGTTACCAGCTGCGCGCCCTCCGGCTTAGCCAAAGTTTCTTTTTCGAAAGCCGAGCGTTTCACCTGTGGCAAGCGGTTCAGCTTTTCTGCTTGCGCTAAAGAGATAGTGCCACTATTGCTGTGGGCAGTGAATCCCGCGTTCACCCCGGAGTTAATTGCCCCGGAAATCCCGGCCACCTGCGCGCGCACCCCTGACTGGGAAACCAGCGCGGTAAAAACCACCGCCATTATTAGCATGAGCAGCAAGGCGCGGCGCGGGCGACGGATGAGTGAATACCAGGCGCGCCGCCAAATACTAAGCGACCTCATTTGATATCCACCAAGAGGGCACGCGGCGGGCGGCGCAGCATCGGGAAGGACGCCGCCAATACGCAAAGCACGCCTACCAGCAGAGTTAGTAACACGGCAGTAATCACCGAAGGCGTAGCTAGCGAAACTGCTAACGCGTCCAGGGTCTTAGTCGCCGCCGAAGATTCCATATCGGCGCCTGCCTGCCCGGCCTGAGCCAATTCTTGCATTAGTGAACTATTGACCGAGGCCAATGCGGAATTGCCCAGCCATTGCGCGACTGCTCCAGAAATAAAGAACGCCAACACAAACGCAGGGATCGCGGTAATCACCAGTTCACACAGGTACTGCGCGAAAATACTGGCCTTGGAGGTGCCGACCGAAAGTAGTACCCCCGTTTCTTTCTTGCGTTCATTCATCCATAGGAACAACACCAGCGTTAAAATCAACAGCGCAAAACCAAACGCTGCAATCTTAGTGGTGCTCATCAGGGAATTTATCCCGCTAAGCGCCCCGGTAATCCCTGCTAAATATTGGGTGGCGGGCGATAGTTGGTAGTTGCGCCAATCAATCTTGAGGGAACCGGCTTTCTTTTCTACCTGCTCTAAATCCTTTTCGGAAGCAACGAAAAAGTTAGCATCCTGGTAAATCTCGTTGTCTTTGCCCATCTGGTAGAGGGCGCGGGTAGTATCCAAATCCGTGTAAACGGTATTGGCAAACAGCTCGCTGCGTTGCGCTGCCTGCCGAGTATTGGAGCCGCGCACCAATCCCACGATTTCCATTTCGGTTTCCGCAGTGGACTTTCGCAAATTATCGACGTCATAAGGATTACCTTTGAGTTTCAGCTTGCTGCCGATTTTCAGGCCATTAGCTTTCGCCAAATCTTCGTGGATGATTGCCTTATGGTGATCGCCAGGCTTTAAATGCCGTCCCGCCACCAAGGTTAACGCCCCAGAACGGAAATTATTGTCGATATCGGTACGGTTTACTCCCCACACGTTCACCGCATTGCCAAATTGGGCTTCCTTTTTGGCGTCATAGTCATTGGTTCCCAGTTTCTGAGTCTGGGCACCAACCAAATCAGCGGTCACGTTTTGCCTAGCCACATAGCTTTTAACCTCGGGTAGGTGCGCTATTTGGGCGATATCTGCAGGTTTAACAGTTCCAGCTCCCCGCGGGGTTCCCTGATTGAACTGGGGATTATTTCCTAGGACGAAGCCGGCTCCCGCCTTGGCCTCTACCTTCGCGCTCTCGCGGGCGCTCGCCCTCTCGATGGCATCCGCCGACATCAAAACGGTGGCCACTAAAGTGAGCACTGCGAAGATAACAATAGTTCTAACTGGTTTTCTAACGACGTATCGCCAAGCTCTTCCCACGAAGGACAAGTCCAGATCCTTTCAAAACAACCCAAGCACAACTTAGGTAACCCAAATAAACAAATGTTAGCTTTTCTATCCGGGCTGAAAGATTCCTGGGTCAGGGACAGAAAAAATCTGAAAACTGGAAAAAATGGGAAGAGAAAATCCTCTTACCAGGGATATCGTTCCGTAAGTATGCTAGGTCACAAAAATCTAGGAGCGGTTCCCAGCAAGCTAGTCCAGCAGGTTAATCCCGAAGGGGTAGTGGTAAAACTCTTTATCGGAGGCTTTAACGGCGCCTTTAATCGAACACACCAGGGTCATCACGAAAATAACGATAAACGCGATGATGGACAGGGGTATCAAAATGATGGTGAAGCAAAGTATCCAAGCCACCACGGAAGTGATAGTCATCGCCAAGTTAAAGTTAAAGGCGCCCGCGGCCGCGTTACGCACGAAAGGACTTTTATCTTTATAAATAAACCAAACGATGAGGGGGCCTACAAAGGTAAGCCAACCGGCAGAAACTACCATGGCGATTAGTGCTGCTAAATGAGCCAGAATCGCCATAGTCCGCTCATCTGCACTGACGCTGCTAGAAGCGTTAGGCATAGGCTGGTTCGGCAGCGGCGTCGAATAGGACGAGGAGTCACTCTGAGAAGCGTATTGCGGGTAAGAGGGGTTGGGGGATCCAGTCTGGATCCCGGGAAGCTGCTGATTTTCGAAGTTACCGGATTGGGGTTGATTATCATTCATACCCCTATTTTCCCATGAGGATGGCGGGGACAAAAGTAGAGCTAGCAATAATTTTTCTTTAGCGAAAAGCACAGCTTAACGCGGAGCGGGTGGGGCCAGGGCGTAGTTTATTTGGTGGTTAGGGCGGCGGGATCCAGCTTGGCCCTCAGGCGCGGGCGGCGGCGTTGAGCGATTAACCAGTGGTGCAAAAGTGCGGTTGAACAGCAGTCATACTCGTTATAGAGGGCGAGGAGCCGTAGCTGCTCGGCAGCATCAACGCTAAGCTCGGCTCCCGGATCGAGGGCGCCTGCTCGCGAGAGTGCGTCATAGACGATTACCGAATCCGCGCCGTTATCCAGGTCTTCTGAGCGCATCCAAGACCCCATATAGAACGGTTCCATCTCTTTAAGGGAATATCCGCCTTGACCAGTGCGAATAGCTGATTGCACCACTTGCTGCAGGTCCCGCATGGGGCCGCCCGCAGCCAGTAGGTAGCGCACTTCACCTGCTAATAGGCCGTGGCGAGAAGAGAGACGTTGCAGGTAGAGGCGTTCTTGCGGGGAATAATGGTAGATATGCATTTGCGGGAACTGGCGGAAACGCTGGCGCAAAAAATCGAGTAAATCAATCAGCAGCTGGCGTTCCTGGCTGCGATTATGCGCCCAAAACCTCCGATATTTTCCGCCGATACGCTTAGATAGTTCCCCTACTTCCTCCGCCACGTTTAGGGTGTCTGCTGCCGGTAGCGATTCTTGGCCACGAACCGGTAGCGCCGGAGTTAAAGTTTTCTGTTCACCCCAAGAATCTTCATCGCAGCAGACTATTCCGCCTAGGTAAATCAGCCCGGTGTGATCTTTTAGGGTCCAACCCCACAGGGAGTCGTTCTCAAAATCTAAATACACATCCCCCGGGTGAGGTTCGGGAAGAGCCATTAGCGCCGGAGCCAGCGGATTAGTTTCTAGCAGTAGTTCTCCTGGATGTTGCGCCACCTGCAACTGGGCTTGCCGGATTAACTCCGGGCTATATCCCCTAGGAGGATTGGCAGCAAAACCGCTGGCAGTGAAAATATTTTCGGCTCGCAATTCCCTGCGCAGTCCGGGACCTACCCCGCTGATCAGCAGGGGATCATCGTAACGCTCCAGTGCCCAACGGCAATGGGAGCAACTACCGCAAACCGTGTCGAGGGCGCGCCAAGTCTCCTCGGGGGTAGCGGCAAGTAAATCCTGGTCAGCCGCCATTTCCTGTGCCTGGGCATAAATGGGTTCCCACAGCTCTTCCAGTTCATCCAGAGAAAAGTCTATGGTCTTGCCATCAGCCAGCAACACTTGGGCGTAAGGGGCGAGTTTTGCCGCTAAAGCGGGAAAATCTGCGTTTAATAACTCCTGATTATGCCGAGCCAGATGCGCATATCCGGCAAGGAGGTTCACCGAGTCTTGGCGGGCATGGGCGGAAAAGCGCACCATTTGCAGCACCCAAGAATCGTCCTCGTAAACCAAAAACGGCAGGGTTCCGTTCAGATCTTCGGCGGTTAATTCCAGCTCAGTTTGGAAAATTCTCCCGGACGCCCGATACTTCGCCGCTAGTTTTTCATCCTCGCCGCTAGTTAAATCCCCGATATAGCGGTGAAAAACATCGGAGGCTTCCAGCTCAGTATTACCGGTGAGGTAGCACCAAAGCCGCCACTGACAGTTAGCGGCATGTGCCACCTCGGAAACTGCAAGCAGGCGGAAAGAATCAGGCATTGAGCAGCTTAGTTGTCTTGCTGTGCGTACTCTAGCGCCCAATAGGTGAGCACCATATCGGCTCCGGCACGCACAATCGCGTGCAAGGATTCGTCAATGGCGCGCTCGCGGTCAATCCACCCATTAGCGGCTGCTGCCTCTAACATGGCGTATTCCCCGCTGACCTGGTAGGCCGCGACTGGAACCGGGGACATTTCCGCCACATCGGCCAGTACATCCAGATAGTAACCGGCAGGTTTAACCATCACCATATCGGCGCCCTCGGTTAAATCTAGCTGGGTTTCAAATACGCCCTCCCGGCGGTTACGGGGATCTTGCTGGTAAGAGCGCCGATCGCCCTCTAGAGAGCAGGCAACCGCATCCCGGAAAGGACCAAAGAAAGCGGAGGCGTATTTCGCAGAGTAAGCCAAAATCACGGTGTCGGTGAATCCGGCGTCGTCAAGCGCCTCGCGAATCACCGCGATCTGGCCGTCCATCATCCCGGAAGGCGCTACCATATGGGCTCCGGCGCGCGCCTGACTGAGCGCCATTTTCGCATATAGCGGCAAGGTGGCGTCATTATCGACTTGACCGTCGGCGGTGACTACCCCGCAATGTCCGTGGCTGGTGAACTCATCCAGGCAGGTGTCTGCCCCCACTACCAGGTCATTTCCTACTTCTTCGCGCACCGCACGGATACCGCGATTCAAAATCCCGTTGGGATCCCAGGCGGGGCTGCCCTGCGCGTCCTTATCAGCAGTATTGGGAATCCCGAATAACATGATCCCGCCCACCCCGGCCTGTACGCACTCGGCGGCCAGTTCGCGAATCGACTCCACTGTATGCTGGAAAACCCCTGGTAGAGAGGGAATCTCTACCGCTTCCTCAATCCCGTCCCGCACAAACGCGGGCAGCATCAGCTGGGCGGGACTCACCCGGGTTTCGGCAATCAGGTTGCGCATCGCGGGGAAAGCCCGCAGGCGGCGAGGACGAATAGTTGGTGTCAGCAAAAGGTCATCAGTCATTTTTTCTCCTAGGTATCTGCAATGATTTTAACCCACCTGCCTGCCGCTTTCCGAAAGAGCGCTCGCAGCGATCGCTTCCACCTGCCGAATCTGGTTTTAATCCCCCAGATACTCAGAGAAAAAGCGGCGAAATATTCGGTAATAAACCCTAAGCCTTCCAGCTACCGGGCGATTCTCAGTATGATTTTCCTGTGGATGCGGTATTTAAGGTTCTGGGCTCGTATTTATATTTTGATCGGCAAACTTTAGGGAAGAAGTTCGCACGTAAGGTTTTATTACTTCGAGCCATCATTATCACGGTCGCGGTTTTTAACTGTCTGTTCTTGCTGTATGACGGGATATTAACCCAAGAATTTGACATCGGATACCTGCTGGCGATTGAGGCTTTAGTCATGGCCATATTAGCGATACGTTTCCCCGTTTTCTGGGTAGGTTACGCCCTCACCTCGGTCGCATTAATTGGGGGAGATGAGATTTATTGGGCACCGATTTTCCCCGCCTCCAATATTGCCCTCTTAGATACTTTTTCTTTTTCCCCCAAGCGCTTAGGGCCAGCAGTATTGATTCCTACGGTAATTAATGTCTTTTTCTTTTTCGTCTGGGCAAACCCGGTAGATTTCGAAGCGGTAAGTGCTTTTTCGGATGTGGCCTGTTTCTCGATTGCCGGGATTTTAGTAAAAACCTGGATGGATCGTTCTTTTCAGGTAGGACGCGAAGAACAGGAAGCCCGCGAGGCGGAGCGGCGGGACCTTAATGTTCGCCTCCACGATAATGTTTTACGGCACTGCACACATATTGCACTCGCTGCGGAACAAAGCCAGCGGGACTTGTTACCTTTAGAGGAGTTTAGGGACACTGCCGCGCACGAGGCCGCAGAAATATCGCAGGCTATCCGCGCCCTCATCAATTCGGAAAAAACCTTGCCGGAAAAGACCGAGGTGGTGACCCAGAGCTTAACGGAGGTGCTCTCTAAGGCGGTAGCCCAGCTTAAGAAGCAGGGATTCCCGGTTTCCTACCAGTGTGAAAAAACTGGAGAAATTGAGTGTTCTCGGCAGCAGCAGCGCACAGTGGCGCAGGTGGTGGCAGAACTTTTTGAAAATATTTTCCGCTATGGCGATCCTAAGCATCCAGTAACTGTCAATGCGCGGATTTATGAAAATAGCTTCCGCCTAGAAACCAAGAATCAGATCCGGGGCAGGACAGTGGATTCTTCGAAGATGGGGTTAGGGCTGGCCAGTAAACGGATGCTGGAGATCGGCGGCCTGCTCACCTATGGTAAACGTGCTGACCAGTGGCAGAACCTATTACAGCTTGAGGTTGGTAGCGACTAGGTAGACTTCAGCTATTGTCGCGTCCTCGTTACCCCAACCTTAGGGAAGGTTATTTGGGTAGCTGACTGCTCCGTCTTGCACCAGGACAGCCACTGCTGCTGTTCGCGAGGAAGTGTGGGTTTTTTCCAGTAGCGCAGTTACAGTTTCTTTCACCGTGGATAGGGAGTAACTCATTTTCTCTGCGATCTCGCGGTTAGACATTCCCTGCAAAATTAGCTCTGAAACTGCTTGCTCCCGCTCGGTGAGAGCAATTTGAGAGGGGGCAGGGATACTTTGGAACAATCCCTGTACTACCGCGTGGGAGACCACCACGGAGTCTTGCATGATTACCGAGAGGAAACTGGGCAAGTCTTTTAAGACATCGGCTTTATTTAGGAATCCCCGCGCACGGGCGAGCAGGGCGGTGCGGGCTACATCTGCCACTTCCAGGCTAGAAATAATCACCACTTTTTGCTGCGGGTTTTGCTGGGTGATCTGCTTGCAGATTATGTCCCCGGTGGTCTCGCCTAAGAGGTAGTCAAGTAACACCAGGTCTACGGGATCGCGGTGACAGGATTCGCGGGCTTGTTCAGGATTGGAGGTTGCCCAGGAGACTGCACAATTGGGGGTACTATTCAAAATTGCTGCCAATGCTTGCAGTGCAAAGGGATCGTCATCAACCAACCCGATAGTGATTTCTTGTTCGCTCACGGCCACCTCCTCGTTGTTTTTTAGAATATACGTTTCGACGCCACTATAGCTGCAAACCAGCCGGCAGCAAGCACCCCGGTGAAAAATGTAACCACCGAGTAGCCACCCGGATATTAATCCTGGCCACCTGGCGCTAATATCCAGCCACTTGACCATTGAATTACCCATTTGACCTTTGGAAACATGAAAGTGTCACTTCAAATATCACGAGGGGGTTGCAAAATGAAGATCAATAAGAAGGTGGGGGCGGTTGTTTTAGCTGGCGTTTTAACCTGCATAACTTCAGTGGGGGCGGGGTATTTGTGGGGGAGTCATGCCCAGGAACACGCCGCCGTGAAAGACGTAGCAGATCTGCCCATGTATAGCTGGTGTTCACTTTCTACTTTGCGAGATGCGACCGATGCCGGTTACGGGGTAGAGGGAAGTGAAAATCAGTGCTATCAACCGGTAGTTGGCACCATGGAGTTTCAGAAAAAACACTATAAAGTCTTGCTGTATCCGGAATATCTCAACAAAGATAAGGCTTTCGAGGCTTTTAATACCATGTATAAACCCTGGATTGATAACATCCAGAAAAAGCTACGTTTACCTGCCTTCAAACCGGAAAATTTCTCCGCCTGGAGGAATTCCGGCAATAAAGAACACAGATACCTGAACTCGCTCGACGACTTATCAGCCATGCGGTTTTCAAAAGAACTCAACATTATTCGAGAGTTCCTCGAAGGCTATCAGGCAGCGGAAACCAATGCGCAACTGCGTAAAAGTCTAGACGAGTTCGATAAACTTGCGGCTCCATTTATGAAAGAGGGTGCGCCAGCGCAACTTGCCAGCCAGGAGGAAGAAGCATCTGGTGATGACGCCGAGGTCGAGATGATAAAAAGAAATAGATACGAAGAAAAAGCAGGTGAGCTTTGTACTGCATTAGCCAGAACCAGGGAAAGTTATCGGCCAGAAATTTCCCGGCAGTACGATAATAAATCTCTAGAAAAACTACTTTTCGCCGATGGTGTTTGCTAGAGTAACCAAAGCTGTGGGCAGCATGAAAGGAACAGAGGGATGCTGAAAGTTTTTGCCTGGATATTCACTATCCTATGTGTAGTGTTGCTGGCTGTAGGGGCGCTGATTCTTTATGTGATCGACACCGACAGCAGTTTCCCCTTTGGCGCCGGAATCATGGTGATGGCCTCCATCGTTTTCGGGGTAATCGGCTGCGTATTGTGGGGAGTGGAAATCACTAAAACTAATCGCGACGAAAAGTAAAGGTTGTAATAGTAATAATCCGCCCCCGCGGCCTCGGAAAAAATAATGGCTTTTGCCTGCGATTTTCCGAGGTCGCGGGGGCGGGATTTATTTAGGAAACAGATTTAAATATCGTAGTAAAGCTGGAATTCATAAGGATGCACCACCTGCCGCAGCGGGGCCACCTCATTTTGTTCCTTGTAGGCAATCCAAGTGTCAATCAAGTCCGGGGTAAATACCTCACCTTCAGTCAAGAAGTCCTGGTCAGCGCGGAGTGCCTCTAAAGCTGCATCCAGAGAACAAGGCAGTTTCGGAATGTCATGATATTCGGCTGGCGGCAGCTCATAGAGATCCTTATCGATGGGAGCTGGCGGCTCTAGGCGATTTTGAATCCCGTCAATCCCCGCCATCAGGCAAGCCGCGAAGGACAGGTAAGGGTTCGCGCTAGGGTCAGGAACCCGGTATTCCACCCGTTTAGCTTTCGGGGAAGTGCCAGTCACCGGAATCCGGATACAGGCAGAACGGTTACGCGCCGAATACACCAGGTTAATTGGAGCCTCAAAACCGGGAACCAGCCGCCGATAAGAGTTAACCGAAGGGTTAGTGAACGCCAGCAATGCCGGCGCATGCTGCAACAAGCCCCCAATAAAGTAACGAGCCAGGTCAGAGAGGGAACCATAACCGGTTTCGTCATAGAACAGCGGCTCGCCCTCTTTCCAAAGCGAAAAATGGGAGTGCATCCCCGAGCCGTTATCGCCCGCCATCGGTTTGGGCATAAAGGTGGCGGTAACTCCCGCCTCTTGCGCGGCGTTCTTAATCAGGTACTTGAACTTCATCATGTCGTCACCCGCCGCCATCAGCGAGTTGAAACGATAGTTAATCTCGTGTTGCCCCCCGGAGCCGACCTCGTGGTGGGATCGCTCCACTTTTAACCCGGAGTCACTGAGCAGCTTCACCATGTAATCGCGCAGGTCACAGAACTTATCGGAGGGCGCCACCGGGAAGTAACCGCCCTTCAAAGGAGTCTTATAGGCGAGGTTTCCGCCCTCTTCCTCCCGGCCGGTGTTCCAGTAGCCTTCAACAGAATCCAGTTTCACAAACGTGTCATAAGGCTGGGTTTGGTAACGCACCGAATCAAAAAGATAAAACTCGGCTTCGGCGCCAATAAAGCAGGTATCGGCGATTCCGGTAGAGCGCAGGTAGGCTTCCGCTTTAGAGGCGACCTGGCGAGGATCACGCGGGAAAGGCGCATCGGTGAAAGGATCCACGATGGAACAGTTCACCGCCAAAGTGGGGCAAGCGCGGAAGGGATCCACATAGGCGTCAGACACATCGGTTATCAGCTTCATATCCGACTTATCTATCGAGGTGAAACCGCGAATAGAGGAACCATCGAACATCAACCCGTTTTCTAGGGCATCCGCAAACTGGTCGGCGGGAATCGTAAAATGCTGACTGGTGCCAATCAGATCGCAAAAACGGATATCAATCAGTTCGATACCCTGGTCGGCAACAAATTTTAGGGCTTCTTCGTGGGAGTTAAACAATCGTTCCTCCTTAGGTAAGCCATGCGGCTTGCGGATAAGAAAACTAAAAAAAGCATACCGCGCCAAGGGACTTTAGCGAGATTCGCGCCCAAAAGCGTGAATAGTTTCGCAAATATTTTCCGAGGGCGCGGCACGGTTTCCCGAAACTGGCGGGGATAATCAGCTGCGATGCCCAAGATGTCTGCCGCTCAGCACGGAAGAGCATTCGCAAATTCCCTTATCCGGGGCTGGCGCTCGCTTTTTGTGCGGAGAATTCACAGATGCGGCAGCTGCAGGCAACTTCGGAAATCAGTAGCTGTTACCTGCCTAAACGGGTAGTCAGCAATCCTTACTTGCCGATGTCTTTCAGTTTGACGTTCTTGAAATCAATGTCAAACTTGATGTCTTTACCCGAAAAATCTACGTTCTTGAGGACGAAAGCTTTATTCAAATCCATCGGGATTTCTTTCTTTTTCATTCCCATATCAGCAGGATTTAGCTTTTGCCCCATGAACTCGTCACTACCGTTGATCATGAACTTGTCGGGGACTAGGAAAAGTTTTCCAGATTCTCCCGACTTTCCGGGTTCAAACTGCATACGCATCACGACCTGGAACCTTAGTCCGTCCTCATCGCCCTCGGCGGTGATCTTGTTACCTTCACGTTTCATGGTTAAGTTGGGGTCAGTCATCATTTTGTCTAGCTCTTCCCCAGGCATACTAAAAGATATATTCCCCTTCTCAATCAGGGGATCGTCCCCACCCTTGAGACCGTAAGCATCGAGCTTAAAATCTTTTATCTTCAGCTTGTCCTTTTTACCGGCATTCTGCTTACCGAAAGATCCTTGCTTAAATTCTCCTTCAGCGGCAGTAACCTTCGCGTGTCGGTAATACTCTTTAAAGTAGCTAATCAGCATGGGGGAGGAATCTATCTCCGTCTGCACCTTAGAAAAGCCTTCACTGGTGAAACTGGATTTGAGATTATCTTCTTGGGTTTTGGCAACTACCGCATTAGCGACAAATAACCCGACCAACGCGACAACTAGCACCGCCACAATCACGATGGTGACAATCAAACCAGTCTTGTTCTTCTTGGGAGGTACAGCCGGCGGCATGGGTGAGGCGGGTATTTGCGGGTTTACCGGTGAAAACTGGGGGCTTTGCGGTATCGGGGAACCTTGGGGAACGGGGTTTTCACTATTAGGCTGGGGTGTATAACTCATGCTTTATTTTAACAGTTGTGGTCTAGCTAATGCCGCTAGTTAAGGTGTTTTCTGCATACGTTACCCAACGGTTTATAAACGTTAACCAAAATTTCACACCTAAACTGTCAGCTGCTTCAATCCGCAGTTATCGTTCGAGGCAGGAACGTAGCGCCGCAGCCAGCCCGCCTGCATCCGGAGTCTTAGCTACCGCGGTAACTGCTAGCCCTAAATCCTTTGCTACCTGCGCAGAAGGCTCCCCAATGCAAACTAGGCGGGGGAGGGCGCGGCCAGAGTCAGTGGCATCGGAACTAAACACCCCAAAGTCAGTGAGGGCGCGCAGGTTAGAGCCAGAAGTAACCGCCACCGCATCGGCTTGGAAATATACTTCCGGACACGCGGAAACCGGGGTCATGGTGTAGAGGGGGCAAACATCGATCTGGTAGCCCTGCTCACTTAAAGCTGCTGTTAAATCGGGTTTGCTTAGCGCCGATCCCGGTAAAAATATCCGACCAGGGGAGGAAGTGCTGGGGGATAAGTCCGCAAAGCGGCGTGCTAAATCGGTAGCATTGCCGCCCGCCTGCAAGGCGACATTCCAACCGGCCTTGCTCGCGGCCTGGGCACTAGCCTTACCTACCGCTGCTACCTGGGGAAAGGTGGTTAGAGGCGGTTCGGTAGCTAACAGTTCTTGTAAATAGGTGACAGTGCGGGCAGAAGTAATAACCACCCAGCTATATTCCCCGTGCTTTAAACGCTGCAGGCAGACGGGAAGTTGCGGGGGTGAAACCGGGAGAGAACGGGTAACCGGAGCGCCAACTACCCGGAAGTCAGGCAATTCCACCTGCAGCTTTTTCGTAAGTGGGCGCGTTGCCGCGGCGGTCAGTGCCACTGTAAACGCCATTGTCGCCCTCCGAAAATAGTTTCCCGTTGCCGGTTCTTAGCCGCGCGCCTTAGCAGCGCCCAGGTCAGCGAGCTCGCCGCCACCTGCCTCCAAAAGGGCGCGAGCCACACTTTCACCGAGCTGGCGCGCCTGGTCAAGCATCTCGGCAAAAGTTTTCTCCGGATCCGCCTGCAAGGAATCACTGATGCGCACCTCGCGGGTACCATCCAGGGAAATAATCGCGGCAGTCAGAGTGAGTATCCCTCGCTCCATCTGCGCAAACGCCCCCACCGGAGCGGCACACCCGGCGTTTAGTTCCGCTAAAACAGCTCGTTCCGCAGTAGCAGTAAGGGCAGTTGCCAGGTCATTAATTTCCTCCAGGGCAGCCGCTAAATCGGGGTGCGCTTCTAGCGCCGCCTTCGATGCTTCCACCGCGAGAGCCCCTTGCGCCGGAGCCGGCAGCACCTGTTCGGGATCGAAACGCTCACTGGCGTAAGCGCCGAGTCCGATCCGATCCAAACCGGCGGCCGCCAAAATCACCGCATCCAGGTCATGCGCGCCCTGCGAAATTTTTTCGCGAGTCTCCCGACCATCAGTAAAATCGGCCTGCGGAGCGCTAATACCTTTCACTCTGCCCAGGCGGGTAGGAACATTTCCGCGAATATCCACTATCTTCAGGTCAGGACGTAAAGCTAAAATCTGGGCGGCGCGGCGCGGAGAACCCGTCCCCACGGTGGCGCCTGGCGGCAAAGTTTCCAAAGTTAAACCGGGAGCGGCGCACAGAGCGTCCCGGGCATCAGCGCGGCTCGGAATCGCCGCAACTTTTAGACCCGAAACCGGCTGGGTAGGTAAATCTTTAAAAGAATGCACTGCTAAATGACAGTTTTCCTCCAGGAGCGCCAGGCGTAGTTGCGCGGCAAATACGCCCACTCCTCCTAGCTTTTGTAAAGAGGCTCGGGAAATATCGCCGGCCGTGCGCACTTGCCGCAGCTGCACATTTAGCCCATGTTCACGCAAAGCCGTGGCCACAGTTTCTGATTGAGTAACTGCCAGGCGAGAGGCGCGAGTTCCCAAAACTAAAGCATCGTCCTTCGCCTCACTGATCCAGCCGGTACCGCGCAATTTAATGGTTTGCGCCTGGCGCACTACTGCGGCAATCCCGGAACCGGCAACCCAGGAGCCTGCCAGCTCCAGACCAGGATAAGCCCGCAGATCTTCCAGCATCTTGGCGGTCATTTCCCGATGCTTGGGAGTAAAGGGCGGCAGGGAGCCATCCCAGTGAATAATCATCGATCCCAGCAGCTGATCCGGGGAAATCTCCACCCCCAGCAGCCGGGATGCGTCCTGCAATGCCCCCTCGACCGATACCGGAATCTCCGGTCCATTCGCCCAACCATAAGATACTCGGAGCAGATGGCGGCCTTTACCGGCAGCTTCTTCCGCCCAGGGCCATTTAGAAGTGTAGTGGGTGATCGCTTTTGCTCCCACGCAGCCATTTTCAATATCTTCACTGCTCGGGCGCTGTACCAACATTCCCGAACCACGCGGATGGGCATCTAAGGCCGGGCAATCAACAAATAGGGTTACGTGCGCGATCGGCCCTCCCTGCGGGAGCTGACCGACTTCAATACCTGGTACTTTGCGCAGCATCGGCGCAGCTAAATAACCTGGTAGCGCTACTACTACCTGCGGCACGGTGACCGAGACTGCCTCTCCGATATTTATGGGGCTTGCCCCCGGGGTCGGCCCCGATTTGGTGTTAGAAACCGTCACCTTCCAGCCTGCTGAGCCGGGTTGATCCGAGCCTGCAGCGGGGCCGTCAGCGGCGGCAGATTCATCTGCAACCGGTGCCAGGTCGAGGGCGCGCACATGGGATAAAATCAACCCCCCGCCCTCTTCGATGCGCTGCGCTAAGGTTTCTACCAGGCGGAACATTCCTCCCTCAGAGGCAAGCACTGCCGGTTTACCCGGCTTCAGTCCCCGCAAACTGGCAACTGCCTTCACCAGCGAGCCGTGCTCTTTTAGTGCCGGGCGCAAACCACGCAAGGTGGTGTCGGCATTTAAGCGGTCGGTACTGGCGGAGTGGATGCCGCCGGCCACAGGGGCAACTACTTTCTCTAAAACTGCTTTTCCGAGGCGGGCAGTTACCAGATCGGAGACAGTGGCTTCTTCTGCCCCCACTTCCGGACCCATAGTTAAGTCCTGGTGGGCGCGCTCCATTTCTGCTTCACTGAGTGCCTGCACAATCCCGGGGTCATCCAGGCTGGCGGGAATTCCCAGCATACCGTGGGGAATCGGGAGGGCGCCCTCGGGAATACCTGCACGTTCATGGTGGAAAATCCAAGATTTACCCCGGGGAGCCACTAGCGGTAAACCTAGCTCGCCGCATAAATCTTTGACTTCGGTAGCTCCGGCCGCGAAAGCCTCAGCGCCAATATCGAAAGTGAAGTCCCCAAAACGTCCCGAACAGATCAGGCCGCCGGGGCGTCCTCGTTCCTCGATCACCGCCACCCGCGCGCCCTGTTTTTGCAGAGTATAGGCGCTGGTTAATCCGGCTAGCCCCCCTCCGATAACCAAAACATCATAATCGGCTAATCCAGCTAGGTCGTGCATTGCATCTCCTTGCCACAAGCGGTTTTCGAGACCTGACACCTCGGGTAGTCCTTCAGCATAGTCGTTGGTGATTAGTTTGATTCGTGTACCTGGTCGACGATTTCTTGTAAAACCGCCGGGTCGGCATTAGGTGGCACGCCGTGTCCCAGGTTGACGATATGGGCGGCGGCTTTCCTACCTTCCGTTAAAACCTGGTCTACGTGGTCGCGGCGCACCTGGCTAGAGGCAAACAAAATCGCAGGATCGATATTTCCCTGCACCGCAAAGCGGTCTCCCGGGCCATGTTCGATTATTTTTACAGCCTCACCTAGGGGTAGTCGCCAGTCAACTCCAATACATTCGGCGCCCGCATCGCGCATTAAATCCAGCAGGGCGCTAGCGCCTACCCCGAAATGAATCACCGGTACCCCGCGGGCATGGGCGGAATCAATAGCCACCCGGGAATGCTCCCAGCAGTAGGTTTGATAGTCGGCGCGTGACAGATCGCCTACCCAGGAATCAAAAACTTGGGCGGTGCGCGCCCCACCGGCAATCTGGGCGGCAAGGAAAGCCGCCGACATATCCGCGCACCAGCTAGCGAGCCGGTTCCAGGCATCCGGATAGGAATGCATAAACGCTCGCGCCTCTAGATGATTCTTCGAGCGGGTTTTCCCAATCAGATAGGACGCCAAGGTGAAAGGCGCGGCTGCGAAAGCAATTAGGGGGGTCTCGCCCAGCTCGGCGCAGGCAATCTGGGCGGCCTCGGTAATACAATCCGGGTCAAAACCCTGATGAGCGGTGAGGCGATCTACATCCTTGGGGTCCAGGACGGGGTCGGCGAAAACCGGGCCTTTACCGGGGACTATCTCCACCTCTAAGCCGGCCAGATATAGCGGGGTGACAATATCGGAAAAGAAAATTGCGGCGTCCACCCCGTAGCGGCGCACCGGTTGCAGGGTGATTTCGGCGGCCAGATCGGGAGTGGTGCAGGCGGTGAGCATACCGTTATCAGCACGCAGGCGGCGGTACTCGGGGAGGGAACGCCCGGCTTGGCGCATAAACCAAACTGGAGTTTTATCGGGGCGTAGGCCGCGCACTGCTTTTAGAAAAGAATTTTGCTCAGACATATTTCCATCATCGCTGGCATTTTCAGCCAGCGCAAGCAAGTGCGACGAAGAGTGGAAGGCAGGCTATTCTCCCTGAGCGTGAAACCGGTAAGAATATTTTTCTGACACATTTTCCGCATCTGTCTGTTGCTAAATATCGTAACTTTTGGTGACGCTCTGGCAGATTATATTTCTTAGATAACGGTTAGAGCTGCGCAAAAAGAAAACATAGAAAAGTTAACGCAGCAAAAATCGCCGGGTCCTTTTTGAAAAATAAAAAAATGGTCTAATGAGCCCGTGGGTCTTTCTTCCTATTCGGTACATCATCTGCGGCACGGGCTGAGCGCCGTGGCGGCAGCTTCCAGTACCACCGAGGGGCTCCCGCAGGATCTTTTGCAACGCTTGCCCGAAGTGCGGGGAGTGATGCCTCTTTCGACTTGTAACCGGGTAGAAATCATCATTGAAACCGCACCTGCGCTCTCCGGAGAGCAACAGGTAGGGATAGATCGCTATATTCAATCCCGGTTAGGCACGGATTGCGAAATCCGCCGCGACCGCGAAGTGCTGGATCATCTTTTCCAGGTAGCCTGCGGGCTGGATTCCATGGTGATAGGGGAACGAGAAATCTCCGGACAGCTGCGCCGCGCTCTGCGGGTCGCCACCCAGCAGCGAATCTCCTCCGCCACTATTACCCGCGCCTGCCAAGGAGCGTTGACTACTTCCCGCCGGGTCGCGCAGCTGACCGGAATCGCCTCCCAGGGGCGCTCGGTAGTGGCTTGCGGCCTCGAAATCGTAAGTGAACGGATAAATCCTCTGGCAGAAACTCCCACGCTATTGATCGGCACCGGCTCTTATGCGGGAGCGGCAGTGGCAGCGCTACGCGCCAAAGGGGTGCAAGATATCTCGGTATATTCCACTTCCGGGCGGGCAGAACGTTTCGCTTTTGGACACGATTTGCAGCCGGTAGCCAAAGACCAGCTAATAGCGGCTTTGGAAGCAGCTACTTTAATCGTTACCTGCCGCGGCATGGGCTCGCCGGTGCTCACTAAAGAGGAAGTACAGCGGGCTTTAGCGCTGTCAAGCGGCGAAAAAACGATTCTCGATTTGGCCTTACAAACCGATATTGAGGACGGGGTAGCCGACTTAGAGCGAGTACGAGTAATTAACTTAGAAGAAATCAGTGCCCGGGTACCCGAGGCGGGGAAAGCCCAGGTAAAACGGGCAGAAGAAATCGTGGCCGAGGGGGTAGAGGAAGCCGAAGCGCTGCTCGCAGACCGGAAGATGGACTCGGTAGTGGTAGCGCTGCGCGATAGCTTCCGCCAGGTGCTGGCCGATGAAGTTGCGCGTCTACCGAAGGGGGACACCATCCCTCGCGAAGACGTTGAATACGCGCTGCGACACCTAGCAGCGCGTCTCGCCCATATTCCCACTATCAATGCGCACCGCGCCGGACGCGAGGGGATGGGGCGTGAATATGTCAGCGCCCTCCAGCAAGTTTGGGGATTAGATCTGGATACTTTGACGGGAATGGGAGATGTAGAGCCCACCTGTCCGGTAACCGGGTTGAAAGTTGCTGATTTAAAACAGGACTCTGCCGGCGAAAAGGAGGCACGGTGAACAAGATTTCCGCCCAATATGATGCGGTGATGTTGGTCAGCTATGGCGGGCCGCGGCAAATGGAAGACGTGTTGCCCTTTATGCGCAACGCTACTTCTGGGCGGGGAGTTCCCGATGAGAGGCTAAAACAGGTTTCCACCCACTATGGACGTTTCCACGGAATCAGCCCCATAAATGCTCGTAACCTAGAAATTCGCCGCGCCCTAGAATTGGAACTCAGCCACCGCGGCGATGAAATCGAAGTAGTAATCGGTAATCGCAATTGGCATCCTTTTATTCACGACACCCTTTGTGACCTGGCGATGCGGGGACTTACCCGGGTCCTGTGCGTCTTTACCTCCGCTTACGTGTGTTACTCCGGATGCCGGCAGTACCGGGAAGACTTAGCGGCGGCGCGTGCTCAGCTTAAAGAGCAGGGGTTAACCCTGGAGCTGGATAAAGTGCGCGCCTACTACACTACCGAGGGCTTCGTCAGATCCTATACGAAACGCCTGGTAGAAGCGGTACGAACTATGGAGGAAAGCAGTGGACGCCTCCCCTATATCGCATTCGTGACCCACTCGATTCCTCGCGCCATGCAGGAATGCTCCGGCCCTGCCGATCACTCCCGCCCCGATTATCACCGTCAACACCAGCAGGTATGTGCCGAGGTGGCGGCGCGGGCAAGCCAGGAACTAGGGCGAGAGTTGTCATGGGATTTGTCCTTTTGTTCCCGCTCCGGACCGCCGCAAATGCCCTGGTTAGAGCCGGATATTAATGATCGGCTGGCGCAGCTGAAAGCTGAGGGGGTAACCGATGTAGCTTGTGTACCTATCGGGTTTATCTGCGACCATATGGAAGTAGTCTATGACCTGGATACGGAAGCGAAAGCAACTGCAGAACAGCTGGGGCTTAACTATTTGCGAGTGCCCACGGTGGGTACAGATTCCGACTTTATTGAGGCGCTTGCAGACTTGGTGAACGAGCGCGCCCAGGAAAAAGCAGGTGGTGAGGTCGTCTACGCCCAGGATGCCCTGGAACCCCGGTGGCCAGCGTGGGCACCCCCAGAAGATTCCCGGGTCAGCAAGCACGGTGCTGACCTGCCAGTAGAGTTTGAAATAAAGCAAAATTAGAAAGCCAAAGGAGAAAATTATGGCTCATCCGATGCCCAATGATGTGTCCCCCGATCCTCGTGATCACAAGGTGGATCCTGACGAAGTAAATGCGTGCAATAACTTCTCTTTGCACGCAGTTTTCGAGCTGGCCTTGCCGCTGCCTGCCGAGGAGGCCGAACGGGCAGCCATGGTGCGAGAACTCGAGGAAAAAATCGCTGAGCTGGGAGTGACCGTACGCGGCTGGTATGACGTTGCCGGATACCGCGCCGACGCCGACCTGATGTTCTGGTTCCTGGATGAATCCAATGACAAGCTGCAAGATGCCTATCACGCGGTGTTGAACTCCCGCCTAGGCGCCCACCTAGTGCCGGTATGGTCCATTATGAGCGCTCATATGACTGCCGAGTTTAATAAGCCGCACCTGCCGGCCTGTTTCGGGGGTTGGGCGCCGCGTGCCTATGCCGCGGTTTACCCCTTCGTGCGTTCCCTCGAGTGGTATTACCTGCCGAAGGCTAAGCGCAGCGCCATGCTCGCCGAACATGGCCGCAACGGTGCTGGTTACCTAGATGTAGCGGTTTCTACCCTGGCGACTTTCGCCCTCAACGATTACGAATGGTCCGTAACCCTAGAGTCCGACGATATTAACCGGGTGATGGGCGTGCTACGTCAGCAGCGTGATTGTGAAGCCCGCCTGCATGTACGCCAAGACACCCCGTTCTATACTGGCAAGCGGATGGAACTATCCGAATGGGTGCAGCGCCAAACTACCGCCCAGTAAACTGTTTCTAGAAACCACTAGGAACTGCTTTTCCACTTGTTTAACCTCTGCGGGGGGATTTAAGTCTCAGCTGCGGCGGGCATTCTAAAGAAAAGTGGAAATTTTTCGCGGCACACCATCTGCCGGGTGGCATAAGTCACAACAAGCGGGTACTGTTATATCGGTATGTACTTTTTTATCGGTATAAAAAATTTTGTGTAAGGAGTGATTGGTTTGGATTCGTCCTTTATAGCTAGAATTCCCCTATTTGAGGGGCTTGATCAGGAAGCGCAGAAGCGTCTGTTCTCAATGATGGGGCAGACCACGTTGCGACGTGGGGAAAATCTTTTTGAAGAGGGCGATGATGGCGACCGCTTGTATATTGTGGCCGAAGGGAAGATAAAACTTTCCCATCAGTCCCTTGATGGTCGTGAGAACCTGCTGGCAGTACTGGGGCCCGGAGAGATTCTGGGCGAGCTCACCCTTTTTGATCCCGGTCAGCGCTCCACCACCGCTACTGCGGTTTCCCCTGCCCGCTTGGTTTTCTTAAACCATTCGGATCTGATGGTGTTCCTGGAAGATAACCCTTCATTGGCGAAGCACATGTTGAAAGCCTTGGCGAAACGCTTGCGGCGCACTAATGGCACGCTCGCGGATCTGGTGTTCTCGGATGTGCCTGGCAGGGTAGCTAAAGCACTGCTGGATCTGGCCGATCGTTTCGGGATTCGCACCGAGGACGGGATTCACGTACCTCACGACCTCACCCAGGAAGAACTAGCTCAGCTGGTGGGGGCATCGCGGGAAACCGTGAACAAGTCCTTGGCTGAGTTCGTATCCCGCGGATGGATTCGCCTAGAAGGACGCGCAGTCACCTTGATTGACGTTGACCGCTTGGCGCGGCGTGCTCGCTAGCAGCTGGGAAAAATATCTAAAATCTGACGCTAAATAAATGTTTTGGGGGCGGCAACCATATGGTTGCCGCCCCCAAGCATTTGCCAAAACATTCAGTTTAGTGGCGCCCTACCCCTAAAGAGCACCTAACTATAACCTCCGTTTAGAGCAACCGTTTGTTCTGAGGTGGAACCACAAGTCCCAGGCGGGCTGGCTGCTAGTTAGTCTTCTTTAGCTTTATCGCTATCCTCGGCGGCTTTAACTTTTCGTTCAACCAAGTAGTCCTTGCGACCGGCACGCCGGGCGCTATGGGAAAGTAGCGCCATCCCTAACAGGGCAAGTCCCGCAAATAGCAGCATCCCGGATCCACCCGACCAAGCTAGGTGGTGGGCGATATTAGAGGGAAGTGCCTGGTAGAAGTGTCCTTGCTGTCCCGCGTTATCCAAAGCGGTGAGCAGCGGTTTTAGGGCATGGGCGGTGCCTGCTGGATTCACCATGAAGAATCCGCCCCCCACGGTAAGCAGCAGACCAGTAATGAAAGCGCCCAAAGAAGAGAACCGGGCCACCACAATCAGTAGGAACACTACGACTACCGCTGCTACCAGCTCTACCCATTGGCCGACATTCAAAGCCGAAGCGGGCAGGAACATATCTTGGCTGCGGTTACTTAAACGGGTAGCTACATCAAAAATTAGATACCAACTGAGCGGTACCAGCACCACGAAGAGTAAAAGTGACCAAATATGGGCTGCTGCCCGCGAAGGAACCGTGGGTTTGACAGTCGCGCCCTCGAAAATTGTTTCCTCGAAACTCTTTTCCCGATCCGCGGTGGTCAGCACTTCTTCGGGTTCAGTCTCTTCTACAGAATCCCAATGAGGAGCCTCTTCCTCGATAGGCTCCGGGATATCGTCTGAGCTGTTAATTAAGGAATAGCGCCGGTCAGCGGTACTTTCAACCTCGCTAGCAGTGACTAGTTCCGGTTGGGGATTATCAGAGGTTTCCTCGTCAAGCTCAACAGCCCGTTCACTTAATGATTTACGTTCTAGCTGCTGGGGAGAATCTTTCTTGTCCTCGCTATCCCCGGTAGTCGCTAGTTCCTGCGCAATCGGCTTTTCGGCAGGCTCCAGACCCGCCTCATCTGCGTTTTCGGCTACTGGATCAGCGGGTTTCTCGTCAGCACCGGCAATTATGCTATCGGAATGATCTAGCTGTCCAGCCGATAATTCATCTTCACTGAGAGAAGGGGGAGCCGCGCTCAGCCCATCGCCAGCGATCAAAGAGTCGTTGCCAGAGGTAGCAGAATCCGCGTGCTGCCCGGGGATTAAGGTATCTTCGGGAGTATTATCACTCTCTTCCTCTTCCCCCACGAACCAAGTGCGGGTACCAAAGTCGTTATCCGGCTCGTTCTTACTCATCTGACCTCCAACGAAATCGCGTAGTCTATACAACAGCCACGATAGATTATTAGAGTGGCTTTCTGCGCAAACCGCGCCGCGCTACCTAAAAATAGCGGTGTCAGATGACCAATTTGATGCGAACGAAAAGATTAATCAAGCAACTGATGACACACGATAGTTTCTTCGCGGTCAGGACCCACCCCGACTACGCTAATGCGGCATCCCGAAAGCTCCTCTAGGCGATGGATGTATTCCTGCGCCTTGACCGGCAAATCTGAGAAGGTCTTACAGGTGCTGATATCTTCGTGCCAGCCCGGCAGCATCTCGTAAATCGGCTGGGCATGGTGGAAAGAAGTCTGGTCAGCGGGTAAATCGTCGAAACGCTGACCATCAACGTCATAGGCCACACAAACCGGAATCTCGTCATAATTAGAGAGCACGTCCAGCTTGGTAATCACCAAGTCGGTAAGCCCATTGACCCGAGCGGCATAGCGCGAAACTACCGAATCGAACCATCCGGTGCGCCGCGCACGTCCGGTAGTTACCCCGAACTCTCCGCCGGATTTACGCAGTTCCTCACCTTCTTTTCCAAAAAGTTCCGTGGGGAAAGGCCCTTCGCCTACGCGAGTGGTGTAGGCCTTGGCAATCCCGATGACCCGGTTGATACGAGTTGGCCCGATTCCTGACCCCGAGCAGGCACCACCCGCGGTACAAGACGAGGAGGTCACGAAGGGGTAGGTGCCGTGGTCAATGTCGAGCATAGTGGCCTGCCCTCCCTCCAAAAGCACGGTTTCTCCGCGGTCTAGAGCCAGGTTCAGCTCTTTAGCGCAATCAAAAACCATGGGGCGCACTCTTTCAACATAGGAAAGTAGCTGATCAGAAATAGTTTCTGGGTCGATAGGTTCTTCGGCAAACTGTTTTTCAATCACAAAGTTCTTGCCGCTTAGCGCTGAGCGAACTTTCTGCCGCAAGATTGATTCATCAAATAAGTCCTGAATCCGCAGCCCAATCCGGTTCATCTTATCCGCATAGGTCGGTCCGATTCCCCGGCCGGTGGTACCAATCTTGCGGTCACCCAAAGACCGTTCGGCCAGCCCATCCATCACTTTGTTATAGGGGGGAATGATATGGGCGTTAAGCGAAACCTTTAGTCGCGAACAGTCGACCCCGGCCTCTTCCAGCATCTTGATTTCGTCGAACATTACTTCCAGGTCAACTACCACTCCATTACCGATTACCGGAGTGACCGTGGGGGAGAGGATGCCGGCAGGAATCAGGTGTAAACCAAACTTTTGATCCCCAACTACAATGGTGTGACCAGCATTATTGCCGCCGTTAAACTTCACCACCCAATCAACGCTCTGACCAACCAGGTCAGTGAGTTTACCCTTTCCTTCGTCTCCCCATTGGGCTCCGACAACAATCAGTGCGGGCATGAATATTCCTCTCGAATAAGGATTTTGGCAAGGCTGGTGGCGATTTTCCTTCCAGCGTTTGCACGCTTACTATCTGAGTTTATCCGTCTTGCGCTCGAGTTGGTAGCCTCGCCGCTTTTACTGGAACAATCTACTTATCGTTAATATAGGGTCGCATCGGCAGAACACTGGGAAAACTTCGGGCAAAAGGGCACTTGCCGATAGCATGGGAACATGAGCCTTCGCATTTATGATTCTGCCCGTCACCGCATCGTAGACTTTGAGCCGGTGAAAGCCGGGCACGTAGGGATTTACCTCTGTGGAGCCACCGTCCAGGGCTCTCCCCATATTGGGCACGTGCGTTCGGCAATCGCCTTTGATGTGCTGATTCGTTGGCTGCGTCGGAGCCGCTATCAGGTTACCTATGTGCGTAACGTGACCGATATTGACGACAAAATCTTAAATAAATCTGCGGAGGCCGGCTGGGATTGGTGGGCATGGGCCTATCGCTTCGAGCAAGAGTTTGCCGCTGCCTATCGCGCCCTGGGGGTGCTGCCCCCGACCTATGAACCGCGCGCCACCGGGCAGATTCCCGAACAAATCGCCCTCACTAAGCGCCTTATCGATGCTGGTCACGCCTATAGTGACGGGAACGGTAACGTCTATTTCGATGTTAAATCCCTCAAAGATTACGGCTCGCTGACCCGGCAAAGGCTTTCTGATATGCGCACGACCGAGGACGAGAGCCAAATCGATAGCCAAATAGAGGCGGGCAAACGCGACCCACGCGACTTCGCCCTCTGGAAAGCCGCAAAAGAAAGCGAACCGGAAACCGCTAAGTGGGATTCGCCCTGGGGTAAAGGACGTCCCGGCTGGCATTTAGAGTGCTCGGCGATGTCGCGGCGCTACCTGGGCGAAGCTTTCGATATTCACGGTGGCGGGATTGATCTGCGGTTCCCCCATCATGAAAATGAGCAAGCGCAATCCCACGGCGCCGGTTGGCCCTTCGCTAAATACTGGATGCATAACGCCTGGGTAACCATTAAGGGTGAAAAAATGTCGAAATCGCTGGGCAACTCCCTGGTGGTTTCCGAAATCTTGAAAACTACCCCGGCAGCGGTATTACGGCTGGCTTTGGGAACTACTCACTACCGTTCCACCGTGGAATATTCCCCGGAAACCCTGGAGCAGGCCGGCGAAACCTGGAATAAGTTTGCCTCTTCCCTGACGCGCTTTGCCCAGGCGGCTCCCGAAGTCGCTACCGCCAGCGCCCAGGAGCTAGCAGAGGCCATCCTCCCGGAGGCTTTTTGCGAAGCTATGGACGACGATCTTAATATCGCGGCCGCTCAAGCGGTGATACACGAAAAAATCAAGCAAGCTAATACCGCTTTTGAAGGCGGGAAATCTGACGAGGGTGCGCAGGTCGCGATTCAGATTCGCGCCATGCTAGAGATTTTGGGGCTTGATCCTCTCTCGGAGCAATGGCGGGAAACCGACAGCGGTAACGATTCTGCCACCGCTGCCTTGGAAAAGCTGGTCGCTGACCAGTTGGAACAACGCCTGCAGGCACGCAAAGAAAAGGATTGGGCGCGCGCGGACGGGATACGCGACCGCTTAAGCGCTGCCGGAATAATTATTGAGGACGGAGCCAGCGGCTCCACTTGGCATTTAGGGTAGGGGATTCAGATGGCAGTTCGCGGAGATCACCACGGCAGAATGAAGCGTACCGATAAGAAGGGCGCCCCCAAGGGCAGCGGCGGTAAAAAACGCGGCTTGCGGGCGAAAGGACCGACCCCGAAAGCGGAGAATCGCCCCTATCACGCAGCTTATCGCGCCCGTATCCAAAAAGAGCGGCGAGAAGAAACGCAAACAGCCCAACGCAAGGCGCGCGCCAAGCGTTCCCTGATCCAGGTGCGGCGGGGACATCAACTGATTGCGGGACGCAACCCGGTATTGGAGGCTCTGCAATCCGATATCCCGGTTACCAGGGTATTTGTGGCGGGAAATCTAGCAGCCAATAAGAAACTTTCCCTGCTGCTAAGTGAAGCTAGCACCCAAGGAGCACCCATCGTGGAGGTTCCCCGCTCCGATCTAGATTTAGCTACCGAGGGCGCAGTTCACCAAGGCGTTGCCCTCGAGGTACCCGAGTTTGAGTACACCGATCTCGCTGAGTTATTTGAAAATGCCGAAAATAATCATACTAAGCCACTGATCGTGCTGCTAGATGGGGTAACTGATCCTCATAACCTGGGGGCGATTGTGCGCAGCGCGGCGGCTTTTGGAGCTAGCGGGGTAGTGATTCCTGGTCGGCGCAGCGCCTCGATGAATGTGACTGCCTGGAAAGCCTCCGCCGGAGCTGCCGCTCGCCTGCCAGTTGCCCGAGTATCTAACCTGGTAAACGCGATTCGACAGTGTAAAGAGCAAGGCTGTTTCGTTCTGGGGCTAGATGGCGGCGGAACCTCCTCAGTGCGCGAATCCGATCTGGCAGATCGTCCTTTAGCGCTAGTTACCGGAGCCGAAGGTGACGGGATTTCTCGCTTGGTAAAGGAAAACTGCGATCTGCTCACCCGGATCGAGATTTCCTCCGAAGTGGAATCTTTAAACGCCGCAGTTGCCACCGGGATTGCCCTATTCGAAGTGGCGGCAGTGCGCCGGGAAAAGGCCGCAGAAAACTAAAAACTAGCGATGCCTAAAAGCTGTAATAAGAAAGCAGGCGCCCCTAAGAGTCATAGCCGAGCAGGCGCAAAGTAGCGACCACGGTGCAAACAATGGCAAACAGGGTAGCCAAAGCACAGAAGATGCGCGGCCACAGGGGAGAAATCTGCTTGCGCCAAAGGTAAAACAATAATGCCAAGGCAAACATCCCCAAGAAGAACCCTAAGGGAACTAGCAGGGCGGTAGCTATGCAGGCTATTCCAAAGGCAATCGGCAAAACGTAGGCGAAAAGGTTATGCCGGGCGCGGTCTGAATTAACCAGCGATTCAATTTTGCTGTCTAGTAAATCCGGTTGCACCGGTGCTGTCGGCAGGGTTTCTCCCCAACCTATCAGTTGACCATATTTGCGCAGTCGTCGTGCGTCCTCGGAGCGCACCTTGGCAGCAGCCTTTCCCCAAGGCGCCTCTGCGAATTTAGCATTCTCTGCCGCCTGGATAACTTGGGTGCCGTTGCCAGCTGCAATCACGGTTACATCCGCATCTGCTATGGCCACCACCTGTTCGGGAGTACCCAGATAAGCATGAAGTTGCTCGCGGGTATAGGGGGCAGGCAGAGCTCCGGTTTCCTCCATCTGCCGCGCCGCGAGGCGAACAGCCCGGATTACTTGATTACGGCGCAGGATCGGGGTAAGGGAGAGCAAGGCGGATAAGTGTTGGAAATATTCATCGAGGGGGGAAATCTGCGCGTCAGTGTGCATAGATCTCACCTCACCTGGTCATTTGTAAATTTGACCACATTCAAAAGAACAAACTTACTGCTTAACACATAGTAACCCAGTATTCAATAAGGGAAGATTATTTTGAATCGAGGCGGGGCTTTGCGACACTAGAACGGTTGAAAAAATTGAGAGTGGAGAATACTAAGCCATGAATAGCAATACACGTGTTCGCAATGTAGTGGTTACCGGGTTGGCGTTGTTCGCCATGTTCTTCGGCGCCGGCAACCTGATATTCCCAGTGATGATCGGGGTGCAGTCAGGGGCCGAACAAGTACCGGCCACCATTGGTTTTATGCTCACCGGGGTGCTGTTACCGATGGCGGGGATGATTGCCGCTGCAACTTCCTCCTCCGGGGTGTTGGGGATTATTGAACGGATTGCTCACTATCCCGGCTTGGTCTTTTGTTGGCTGATCTTCCTCTCTACTGGGATGCTGTATGCGATTCCGCGTACGGGAGCTGCCTCCTATGCGATGTCATTCCAATCCACTGCAGGTGATTCCCACCTGTGGCTATTCGTTTACACTCTGGTTTTCTTCGGGATTGCTGGTTACCTGTGTCTGAATCCGCGCAACGTATTGGATCGTATCGGAGGTCTGCTAACTCCGGCGCTGTTGATTCTGTTGGCAGTAATGATTATTGCTGCGGTGGCTTCGATGTCTCCTTCGGAGGCTGCGCCGATTGAAAAATATGCTTCCACCCCCACTTTGAAGGGAATTTTTGACGGCTATGGCACTTTGGACGCCATCGCTTCCTTCGTGTTCGGGGTAGTGATTATTAGGGCGCTGCGACAGAAAGGCTTCAAACCCGGAAGGCAACTTTTCGGGGTGACTGCTCTTTCTGGCGTAATCGCTGCTTTCTTCCTGGGGCTGGTCTATTTCGGCCTGTCGATGGTGGGATCGCGCGTGGGTCGGTTGAACCCTGACGTTAAGGACGGTGGGGAAGGTCTGGCCTTCGCGGCGCAGCACCTGTTCGGCTCGACTGGCAGGGTCATATTGGGCGCTATCGCCATCTTGGCCTGTCTGACTACTGCCATTGGGCTAGTTGAGGCTTCGACCCAGTTCTTTAGGGGATTGTTCCCGAACGTTTCCCGTCCCGTATGGGTGGTGCTGCACGTAGTAGTATCTCTAGCAATCGCCAACCTGGGGTTAGAGGCGCTGGTGAATGTGATTATTCCGGTTATGATGTTCTGCTACCCCATCACCATCATGCTGGTGATCACCTGCATCCTGGATATCTTTATCCCCGGCCATATGTTTTGGGCTTACCGATTGTCGGTCTGGGTAGCCGGAATCTTCGGTCTCTTCGATGGTTTGAAAGCTGCCGGGGTAATGGAGAAGTGGATTGACGGCACGATTCCGCTGGCCTCGCTAGGGTTGGGGTGGCTAATACCCTCCTTGGCTATGTTGGTGCTCGGCCTGATTATTGATCTTGCCCAAGGCCGGATGAAGCAAGCATACGACTATGACGCGGTGGCGCGCGAGCGTAACCAGTCCCTGGTGAGCGCGGGATTAGCTTTGAACGAGGACGAGTTAGACGAATCAGGTAAAGCGCAGGCAAGCGCGGCACAATCGTCTGATTCGGACAGCTAGAGTTTCTCTAGTCCCGCCAGAATTGCCGGCACTATCCCTAGGAGGATAAATGCCGGTAACTGGCAGATTCCTAGGGGAACCACCAGGCGCACCGATAGCTTTTGGGCGGCCTGGCGAGCGCGCTGGTCTTTGCCGGCTCGCACCCTAATTCCGGCTCCTTTCAGCAAAGCGTCAGGCGCTACTCCATCTTTCCAGGCCGGCTCTAGTGCCTGGGACAGATACTTTGCCCATTCGGGACTCTTGTCGCCCTGGGTTAGCAGACTCCAGGCATCCTCCCAGGCAACCCCGAAAATAAGCGCGCGTGAAACCACTGCTAAGCGCGGTTCCTGGCAGGCAGTAGCCAGGGCGGAAAGTACCCGGGGAATCGAAGACCCGGCAGCCAGCCCCGCACTCGCCAAATCGAGGATTACTGCCGGGTCGATAGGGGCTGTCTGTTTAGGACTAACGGTAGATTCCAGGGAGGAACGCCGAGGTAGGAACCAGGGTAAGGCTCCTAGAAAAATCCAGATAGCTAGAAAAAACATGACTAGGCCTTTTCAGCCCGAGCTACAAGGCGAAACATCCACAACATTCCGCCGCATAGGGCAATCAGACCGAGCAAAGCGCTGATTGTCCCTAATCCCCCGGAAAAAATAGCTCGCAAAGGATTGGCTCCTAGCACCGCGCCGAGAGCGATTCCTCCTAAGGGGAGAAGCCCCAAAATAGTGGCCGAGGCTTTCGGGGCGGTTAGGGCAAGTTTGCGGGCGCGAGCAGCCCGCGAAGCCTCGGTAAGAGAGTCGGCGCAACCAGTGAGTACCTCGGATAGGGGAGCGCCAACTGCCTCAGAAAAACGTAGCGCGGCGAGTAACCCGGTGAGGGATGCCTGTTCCCAAGTGGTTAAATAGGGTTCGATAGCGACCTGCAGATCAGCTGTGCTCGCAGTTTTTGGGCAAGCAAATCCGTGTCGCGGCAAGGTTTTCACCCAGGCCGAAGTGGAATCGGCTCCCGCATTTAGGCGGCTAGCAACTTCGACTACTGCGGCGGACAGGTGTGGTTTCACTCCAAAGCGTCGCCTGAAGAAAGCGGTGGTGCGCTCAAAAAGTACGGTAAGCCTAGATAGATATGCGCCCTTCCTTTCCGGTGCCAGCGCATCCGGTAAATGCCAAGGAATCCCCGCAACCAACAGTAAAAACGTTAATAAAATGGTGGTTCCCCAGTTCATATCGCCTCCGCAAGCTGGGTAAAGTCCATATTCACCAGCTCAGATAGTGAGCGCCATCCGGGCGCTCGCAGCAGTTGACCCTCGGGGGTAACTTTTAATGCTAACTGTGCTGACAAGTGGGAATCAGCCCAAACCGGAATCCCTATCTCGGAAATATAGCGGCGGGTTCGCCCGCGCTCAGTTACCCGGCGGATCTGCAAGAACGCATCAACCCCGGCAACTACCTGCGCCCCAATAGTAGATTCAGGCATGAGCGCCAGGGCTCCCAGCGCCACCAGCCGGGCCGGAATATCAGTGACCGCGTTAGCGTGAACCGTTGCCCAAGTGCCTTCGTGACCGGTGTTCATAGCAGAGAGAACCTCACGCACTTCTGCCCCTCGGCATTCGCCTAGCACGATGCGATCCGGGCGCATCCGCATAGCTGCCCGCACCAGATCCGACATGGGAATCGCGCCTACGCCCTGCACATTTGCGCTGCGTTCTTGCAGGTGAACCAGGTGAGGGTGGGTAGGGAAAAGTTCAGACACCTCCTCGATACAGACAATCCGCTGATTAGGGGGCACCAGTTCCAGCAGGGCAGATAGCAGAGTCGTTTTCCCGCTGCCGGTAGCTCCCGCTATAAAACAGGAGGCGCGTCGCTGCACTAAAGCTGCAACTACCGGCGCTAATGCGGTAGCTACCGTCCCTGATTTGACCAGCTGGGTAAAGTTCAGTCCGCGGGCGCGGGGACAGCGCAGGGAAATAACTGGAGAGGGAACCGCCAGGGGAGGCAGTACAGCATGCAGGCGAATACCGCCTGGGAGAGTGCCATCGGCAATCGGTGCGGCGTCGTCCAGGCGTTTTCCGGCCGCCCCTGCCAAGCGCACCGCTAAAGCCCGTAAATCCGGTTCAGAACCAAAATTGATTTCAACTTTGCAGAGTCCGTGACCGTTGTCTACCCAAACTTGTTGCGGGCCGTTTATCAACACATCGGTCACTAAAGGATCTTGCAGCAGGGGAGCAAGTAGCGGGCCAAATCCGGCCAGGTAGGAATTTATATTCGCCAAATCTGCTAGGAGTTGTCCGGTTCCCGCACTACCGGAACTTTCTTGTCGCACCACTTCGGCAGGAGTTCTGCCGGCTGCCACCTGCAAGCGCAGATCTGAGCTGGAAACCGTCGCTTCTGGCTGCGCAGTAGATTTTTTCGCTAAGCGGCACAGCCCTGCTAGAAGACCATTCATTGTCCGTCCTCTAAAATTTCCTGCAAAAGTCGGGCTAGATGCGTCTTGAAGCTAGGCGGGGTTTGAGAACCTAAGCCTTGAGCTTGGAGGCGTTTTAACTCGCGGCAATGGGGTAAAGAAAATTTTCTGTTACCGCTTGTGGATATCAGTTTTGAAGCACGATTATTCACTAGCAGCATCCCTTGACGGTGCAGTTGGCGTAAGGTCTGGGGATTTTGTGCTGCAGTTTGATAATCGTGAATCACCAGGGTTTTCCCCGGTAACTCAAGCGGATTGCGCGAAGATTGTAGCTGACCCCAATCCACGACCACCAGTGAAAATGAGCGAATAAGCAGAGAAAGTATCCGGGATACATGAGACGGATGCCAGCTATCAAGCTGCAAAAAACGAGTTTGGTCTAGGTGAGGCAAAACTATCCGCAAACGCGAAACTAGCAGGTCGCTGGCAATCTCGAGAGAAGAAAAGTGGGGAACAGTTGAAAAGCCCAGCTTGCGTGGCCCCTTTGCATATTTTGTGCGCCTGGAGGAGATAAATTGGCTGGCTGCATCCACATAGAGTGAATTTTTCACGCTGTTTGCCAAGCCAAAAGCGATCGTGGAGGCGCCGACGCCCGGCTCTACCCCGAAAACGTTTATTACCTGTCCGCGTGGGGGATAGCAGCACTGATCTAGTTTTGCCAGTAGGGGCGCTATCTGCCGGGGAAGCTGGAAAGCAGCAGCTACACCCAAGTTTGTCTGCGATGTAGTCGCTCGGGGAACTACGGTGGGCCGTTGCGACAGGGCAGCTGGCGCGGGGTTGCCCTTCGCCGGCGGGGTTGCCCTGGAAAAAGTCGCTGGAATTACTGGCAGATTCTGTGGGAAAAGCCTAGGGTCAGCTGTTTGAGCTGCGATAACTGCGTGCAAAGCAGTGGTAGGGGGTGAAAGTGAAGTGGTGAAGTGAAAACCGGTGAGAGTTAGCATTTGGGATAAAAAATGCATTTCAGAAGGGTTAAAACCCCAGATCAAGCAGGTAGGGTCGGGTTGAGTCTGGCTGGATACGTGCCTAGGGATTGTTTGTAGAGTTTCCGACACCACCGGCTCCTTTGGAATGAGGCTATACGAGCAAACTCAGGTTGGAACTAGACCGATGTTTTGAGCAAACCCGACAGAGCGCCCTCAGGAAATTGCAGGATTATCTACCCTTGGGGACACGCCCGATTATTGGGAGAAATGGGAACCAGGAAATCGTAAAGGAAAAAGTAAAACCCTACTTGCGTCCTCGTCGCCGAGAACGCTTTGTCCGCCGCCCAGTGGAAGAACCGCCAAGATCCAAGTAGCTTAAAGCGCGGAAGAAAAGATTACGGCAGGCGGCACCGATAATTCCCAAAGCCTGCATTAGCTTGTTCCAGATCGGGGCGATGCGCGGGTGTTTGCGGAAGATTACCAGCGCCGCCGCTAGCGCTACTAGAATCACCAAGAACCCGATTCCCCATTTTTGGTTCATAGTTATGCCGGGGTGATCTTGTCCGCGCACTTCAAACCCCTTGACCAGGGCTTGTGGGGTGGTCCAGGTGACGGTATTGTCTTTTACTTGCGCTCCCGAATCGGCGTCGGTTTTCAATACCGGCCCGGGGAAAGTAATAGTCAGGCGGAACTGATCTGTTTGTGCGTCCAAGAAATCTAGGCTCTGCACCGGTTCCAGTTTCACCAGGTAGCTGTCGCCTATATGTTTAATGGTCACAAAGGGTTTCTTCGCCTGGGAAATGTGCTGCGCTTTTACCGTAATCGTGCAATCAGAAACCCGATCGTTAGATTTATCCTTTATCGCGACTTGCGCAGTTTTCAGGTAATTTTCGATCCCCGGGATCTGGTCTTTGCACTTGATATCTTGAGCGGTACGCGGCTGAGTTAAATGGGTACTAAACGAGTACGTGTCATTCTCGTAAATCTGCATCTGGGTGCTAGCTTCACAGCCCGACAGCAACAGTGCCAAGGGCAGTAGCGCTAACGCTAAAAGTCGCTTGCGTTTCACTTTCGCTGCCTCCTTGAGTGCCGGTATAAATACCCGCCGCCTCTGTTTCGCTTTCCTTTCATCATACTGTAATAACCCTCGCGGCCGGGTTTAAAGCTTTTAGTTATTCCTCAAAAATCGCTTAGGAAGGTGTCCTACGGCCTAAAGTTACCTTTAATATGAGCCAGGTCATAGTGATTTTAGGGAAGTTTTTGACTTCCACGGTAGAGAATGCGGCGGGGATGAAGGACAATAGAAGAGCAAGAGCAACTAAGTGTTGCCGTGTCGAGTGCCGCAGGAGGCAAGAGATAAATGACAGTGACCGAGAAAGATGTGCTAGCTGCCGCCCCAAAGAACGCGCCGAAAGACGTAGTTGACTGGGTAATTAAAGTTGCAGAACTGGCAAAACCCAAAGCGATTGAATTTTGTGACGGTTCTGAAGAGGAATGGACTCGCCTAACCGATCTCATGGTAGAAACTGGGATGTTCACCCGCTTGAATCCGGAGAAACGCCCCAACTCCTTCCTGGCTCGCTCGCTGCCCTCCGATGTGGCGCGGGTAGAATCGCGTACTTTCATTTGCTGTGAAAAAGAAGAGGATGCTGGTCCCACTAATAACTGGGCAGATCCCAAGCAGATGCGCGAAACTCTGCACGAAAAGTTTGACGGCGCGATGGCTGGTCGCACCATGTATGTAATCCCCTTCTCCATGGGACCGCTGGGTGGACCGATTTCTCAGCTGGGTATCGAACTGAGCGACTCGCCCTATGTGGTCTGCAATATGCGGATTATGACCCGCATGGGCGCCAAGGCGATGGATCTCATCAACGAGGGACGTCCTTGGGTTCCTGCGGTTCACTCCGTAGGCAAGCCTCTGGCTGAGGGCGAGACTGACGAAGCCTGGCCCTGCAATGACGAAAAGTACATTACCCACTTCCCCGAAACCAACGAGATTTGGTCCTTCGGTTCCGGTTACGGCGGGAACGCCCTGCTGGGCAAGAAGTGCTACGCGTTGCGTATCGCCTCCACCATGGCTCGCCGCGATGGCTGGATGGCAGAGCACATGCTGATTCTGCGTCTGACCGACGAAAAGTCCGGTGAACAGTACCACGTGACTGCTGCCTTCCCGTCTGCCTGTGGCAAGACCAACTTGGCGATGCTGCAGCCCACCATCCCCGGTTACAAGGTCGAGACCGTTGGTGACGACATTGCCTGGATGCGCCCCGGACCGGACGGCACCTTGCGCGCCATTAACCCCGAAGCTGGCTTCTTCGGAGTAGCCCCGGGTACTTCCTACAAGACCAACCCGATGGCGATGGAGACCATGAAGGAAAACTCCATCTTCACCAACGTTGCCCTGACTGATGATGGCGATGTCTGGTGGGAAGGCATCGATGGGGACACCCCCGATCACCTGATCGATTGGCATGGTAAAGACTGGACTCCGGAATCCGGCGAAAAGGCCGCTCACCCGAACTCCCGTTTCACCACTCCGGCTGCGCAGTGCCCGATTGTTTGCCCCGATTGGGAAGCTCCCGAGGGCGTTCCGGTCACCGCGATCCTGTTCGGTGGACGCCGCGCCACCAACGTTCCGTTGGTAGCCGAGCAGTACTCCCCGGCACACGGCGTGTTCATTGGCGCTTCCGTAGCCTCCGAGCAGACCGCTGCCGCTGAAGGTGCGGTTGGTTCTCTGCGCCACGATCCCTTCGCTATGCTGCCCTTCTGTGGCTACAACATGGCCGACTACTGGGGTAACTGGCTAGAAATGCAGGAAAAGGTGGGCGACAAGTTCCCGCGGATTTACCAGGTTAACTGGTTCCGTAAGGACGAGGACGGCAGTTTCTTGTGGCCGGGCTACGGCGACAACGCTCGCGTTCTGGACTGGATCGTGCGCCGCGCCTCTGGCAAGGTTGACGCCATTGAAGGCCCGACCGGCTACTACCCGAAGTTCGAGGACTTCAACCTGGAAGGCACTGGTATGGGCCGGGAAGAATGGGACAAGATGTTCGCCATCGATCCCGATGCCTGGTTGGCCGAGACCGAAGACACCGAGAAGTACTTCTCGCAGTTCGGCGACAAACTGCCCAAGGCGATTACCGAGGAGCTCGCGAAACTGCGTGAGCGTTTGCAGGCTCTGAAGTAACCACCTAGTGGGTGATTACCTCTTTCCTTTGTGAAAAATAGAGGAAGGCGGCCGGAAACAAAAGTTTCCGGCCGCCTTTTTCATGCTTTGATCCTTTCTTGGGCTTAAAGGCTAATAGCAGGCTAATACCGGGGTAATACCCGAATGGGCAGTAGCCCCTTTCCAGGGCAGTAGTCGGTAGCCCACTCCCCTCATCCTTCGGGCAAACCCTTAGCTACAGGCATTGTGGCACATTGCTAATGCCCATTTTTTGTGTCTTCATTTTTGGCATTTCCGCTGGTGTTAGCAGGTAATTTGGGGTGTGCTTAGCTACGCTATTCCGCAGCTAGTGCTTTAGGGTTTCGTGGGCAGCGTGGCCTTCGGGCTCAATCTGCAGGGTGCAGTGCTCGATGCTGCGCGGGAAATGGGACTTCATGCACTCTTCTACCTGGTGTAACACCTCGAGGGCGTGCCCGTCACGGTAGCATTCCTTGGCGATAACTATATGGGCTGATAGCAGCACGGTGTGGGAGTTTAGCGGCCATACGTGCAGGTCATGAACCCCAGTTACGTGTTCTACCTCCAAAATATGCTCGCGGATATGGTCGGCGTTCAAATCGCTGGGAACACGGTCAAGTAAGATTGATCCCGCTTCTTTTAACAGTTTGTAGCCACGCGGCAACATTGCTCCGGCAATCAGCAGGGAAATCACCGCATCAACACGGGTAATGCCGGTTAGGCGGGTGATTATTCCTCCGGCGATAACTCCGACCGAAGAAATCGCATCGACGGACACTTCCAAAAACGCAGCGCGAATATTTAGGTTATCGCGGTGCCGCCCCATCATTACCAGCATAGATGCCAAGTTGCCGATCAATCCAGCTAGAGCCCAGGCTGCCATTTGGGTGCCGTCAACTGGGGCAGGGGTGATTAGGCGAAGAATCCCGTGGTAGCCAATAACTGTGCAGATGATAATAATCATCCCTGCTTGCAGACCGCCAGCGATTGCTTCTAGGCGCGCGTAACCATAGGTCATGGAGTCAGTGGCGGGGCGGGTTAACAAAGTGGCGGTGAATGCAGCTACGAATAGCCCTATGGAATCTATCGCTACGTGACCGGTGTCGGCAGCTAGGGCTAGGGAGCCAGACAATATAGATCCGATGAGCTGGGCGACCAGGATCGCAAAAGTTATCCCGGCAGCAATCAGTAACCGGTTGCGAGTGGATTCGGTGGCAGGAGCATGTTGATGCAAAGTTTGAGTACCTCCAACTTGGCTATACCTAATTTTCTGTTAGCGCTTCCTATTATAGCCACAGAAATTTTTAGAAATTTTGCTGCAGCCCTCCCATATCTAAATAAAAAGTGTAAGAATGATAAATATGTCGTCAAGTGATACTCCGGCGCTGCGTGGATGGCGCCATTTATTTTCCGGTAAAGAACGAGAAATCTATTATCCTGCGGGGCAGTCCGCGTACGATTCAGACACGGTTCTGATTGTAGCTACTGACCGTTTCAGTGCCTATGGCCAGGTCTTTCCTACAGAAATTCCGGGTAAAGGCATTGCGCTTACCCAGTTGACTACCTGGTGGCTAGAGCAGTTGGGGGATTCTATTCCCAACCACTTCCTATCCACTTCCTCGGTACCCGAGATGGTAGCTGGACGCGCGATGATTTGCCGCCGCCTCGATATGTACCCTCTGGAGTGCCATGTCTCCGGTTACTTATCCGGGGCAGCCTGGCGTGAGTATCAGGCCAAAGGCACCATCGGCGGGGCGCGGATGCCCGAGGGTTTGCAGCAGGATCAAAAGCTAGAGGAACCAGTTTTCAATCCGGTTGCCAAAACCCAGATGGGTCGCCATGACAACAACGTTTCCTGGGAAGCGTTGCAGTCGCTAGTTGGCAGTGGTCGGGTAGATAAGATTATCGAGTATTCGTTGGATCTCTACGACCGTGCAGCCAAGATTGCCCTCGATAGCGGGGTGATTTTAGGATCCACCAAGTTCGAGTTCGGTTCGGCTCTACCCTATGGGGGCGAGGCCGTGGTCTTGGGTGACGAGGTACTGACTCCGGATTCTTCGCGTTTTTGGAGTGCCGATAATTATGAGCCAGGCAAGCATAATCCCCGGATGGACACCCAAATTCTGCGGGACTGGGTGGATTCGGATGCCTGCGATTGGCAGCCATACAAGTTACAGGATCCCCCAGAGATCCCCGCAGATGTGGTGAAGCAAACATCCGGTCGCTATAAGGAAATCTACGAAACTCTCACCGGGCGCACTCTTAACGAGTAAGTCGGGCAATCATCCACAGATAGTATCCACAGGTTTCGCTGCGGTTTTATATTCGCGCACACCCCTGTGGATAATATCTGTGGATAACTTTTTTAACCAAAGTCTTAAAGCCGGAAATGTCAAATTTTTCTTGATTACCCTCAGGTAAACCTTGAGGGTATTAGGGGTTTGAACTGGTCATAGCGGTATTGAGGCTTTGACCTGCCTGAGCGTTAGCATTTGCAGGTTGCCTGGGGATAACCTGCGGAAAACTTCGTTCCCAATGGCGAAGTTTCGCCGCAATGTAAAGGTTTTCAACAGTCCAGACCTCGGTGCTTAGCGGGAAAAATCTTGTGGTGCTCACCCGACCTCAAAACCCTCAGGTAACTACTTTAGAGTTAGAGGGGTTAAGCTCAGGGATAGCAAAAAGCTGCTGCCCGGCAAAGTAACTTGCCGGACAGCAGCTTTATGTCTTCTAGATTTTGGGAGCCGCAGCCACCAAAACCGTTAGGTAGCCGGGGCTAGTTTTATTTCTTGTTAGTAATTCCCAGGTAGGCGGTAATCAAACCGACTGCAATCACAATCGCCACTACGAAGCTAATGAAACCGTGACCCTCACCAATTACCTTGGCCAAGATCCAATCAGACAGACCAGCAGAAATCATACCGATGATGATGGTGATGATCATCCCCATGTTCTGCTTACCCTTCATAAAGAAGCGAGCTAAAGCACCAATGATGCCACCAGCAATAATCGAACCAATCAAACCCATTTTCTTCTCCAAAACTTTCTCTAGCTATTATCCGTACTTTTCCTGTTTAACATTCCCGGACGGTATTGTGCAAAAGCAACCGCCAGCGAAATGCACAGTAATCCCACGATTTCTCCAGCATTTGGCAGGTGGCGGAGGGCTGCCATCGTCACCAGCTCACTAATCGCCGGCATTAGGCAAGCTAATAGCGAAAAAATGTCGGGACCTAGGCGCCGTAACGCCACCTGCTCCAGAGGAAACGGTAACGCCGTAGAAAGCACTCCCACCGCAATACAGCAAAACAAGATCCAGCCACTTTGCCACCCCTTAGCGATCTCCAACGGCCCTACTATCGGCACCGTCAGGATAGCTGCGATAAATAAACCCATCGCTAAAGAATCTTGGCCATGACCGGCGGCAGCGAGTTTTTGCCCTACTACGATATAGCCCGCCCAACAAAAACCAGCAGCAATCGAAAACGCCAACCCGATCCGTGCCGAGGCAGTGGAAATATCCAGGCCAATCCCGGAAATGGAAGCTACTCCCACCCCCGCAAGAATCGCCGCGATCCGAGTGCGCCAGCCGTGTCCTCGAAAAAGTGCCACCACCACCGGCCCCACAAACTCAATCGAGACGCAAGTACCCAGGGGAATCCGCGAAATAGCCTGGTAAAAAGTCATATTCATGGTGGTGATGAATAACCCCAAAACCGTTGCTGCTGCCAGCGCCCGCCAGGTGAGGCCGCGGTGGAAAGGACGGCGAATCAGCACCAGGATAACGGCTGCTATCGCCACTCGCCACCAGGCCACTGTAGTGGGACTCATCAGGGAAAACAACCAGATAGTAGCGACCGCCGCGCCCGAATATTGCGACAAACCAGAGCCCACAAAAATTAAAGGCGCCGGAATCCGATCAGAAAATTTCCGCGCGCTACCCATCGCCACCCCCTACAGTTACGACTGTAATTCGACAAACAATGCGCGGTGATCAGAGATCGGCATTTGGATAGTGTCTATTCCCAAGATTTGGCAAGTGGGGGGAGCAAATAACTGGTCAATCTGGAAGTGAGGCTCACTAGCTGGGAAAGTGGGGGCAGTCGCGAAAGACAAGTAGGGGTAGAGGGCGCGAGATACCTCCTCACGAAGATTCATATCCCCCACCAGCAGCGGAGTTGCTTTCCCCGCCAGCAAAGACAATCCCTCCCAGGAGCGGACTAGCTGCCGTCTTGCGGTAGCAACTCCCAGCTCTAGGTGGGTGCTGCCCAGTAAAAATCGTCCATTTGCAGTTACTATTTCTGCCCCTAGCAGGCTGCGGGTTTGCCCGCCATAGAATTTCCAGGTGCGCGGATCTGGGTCGGCAATTTTGATGCGTGGGGGAGCCGCACCCAGTTTGGCGCTCACCCAGCGGCGCACCGGATGGGGGGTTAATATCCCCACTCCGTATCCGCCCAGCAGGGGTCGATTAGCTTGAAAAAAGCGGTGTTGATTAGCGAGGGCGCTAGTAGTTAACGCCACTGGCAATCTCAGTCCGAAAGCCGTTTGACCAGTGAAAAAACTTAAGAATCGGTGCTGCCAGACCTGCCCGGTTTCCTTATTCAAGGCAGTGGCTAGGGTGCGGGTCTGGTCTTGGAACCCCGAGCGCAACTGGTAATAGTCAACTTCTTGCAAGCAGATCGCATCGGGGCGGAAAGCGGCAAACAGTTGCGCCAGCTCCTGCCAGCGATTCCCAGGCAAAGTTTGCCCCTCAGCCGGGGTACCATGCTCCAGATTAGCGCTGATTATCCGCATATTATTCGGCTTGAAAATCCAGGCAGATAGAGTTAATACAATAGCGTTGCCCAGTCGGCATATCCGGCGCGTCCTCGAAAACATGTCCTAGATGGCAGCCACAGTTAGCGCAACGAACCTCGGTCCTGATCATCCCGTGCGAGGAGTCGCGGTGATAGCTGACAGCGGCGTCCTCGGGCTGGAAAAAAGCTGGCCAGCCGCAGTTAGAATCAAACTTGGTGTCGGAGCGGAACAGCTCTGCCCCGCAGCCTCGGCAACGGTAAATCCCCTGCCGGTTTTCGTAGAGATGCTTCCCAGTACCTGGGCGTTCGGTTCCGGCCTCGCGTAAAACGTAATATTCGTTAGCATCCAGGCGGTTTCGCCAATCTGTCTCGCTGGCGGTGCGGGGATCAAATTCACTCATCATTTAGCCTTTCTCTGGCTGATTTTCGCCTACCAACTTGCGTGCCAGGCGGTGAACTTCCTCGTCGGAACGGTCACGGCTGAGGTAGCGAACCTCTTGCGGTTGAATCCGGCGGGAAACCAGCGCCCAAGGCAGCTCTTTCACCAACCACTGAATCAGCTGTTCGCGCAGGTAGCACCGTAATACCCACAAATCATTGCTGTCTACCGCAGAAACGGAGATCCTTACAGTCTGGCAATCAGCGTTCATATCGGAAACATCGACGCTGGCGCTGCGTCCATCCCACAGTTCAGTGCCCGACAGCAGCAAATCCACTTGTGCGCGGATCGAATCGATAGGTGCGGAATAGTCGAGATAGAGCTCCACCATTCCCACCTGCTGAGTGTGTTTGCGTGTCCAGTTCTCGAACTTCTGTTGAGTGAAATGGGTAGAAGGCACAATCATTCGGCGTTCATCAAAGAGATTAAGCACCACGTAGGTGAGGGTGATTTCCTCTACCGTGCCCAGTTCTTTTTTCCCGTCTAAACCAGGAACCTGTACCTTATCTCCTACCCGCAGAGCGTCTGACAACGCCATTTGCACCCCGGCGAACACATTCGCCAAGGTCGATTGAGCAGCCAAAGTTGCCACAATCGAGGCCACCCCAGCTGAAGCCAACATAGATCCCATTGCCACCTGGGCAGAGGGGAAGGTTAAAATCGCGCTGGCAATCCCCACCACGACCACTACCGCTTGCAGGACGCGCCGAATCACCTGTGCTTGGGTGAGCATTTTCGAACGGTTACGAGAGGGCTTCTCTTGGTTAGCCTTGACCGCTACGTCCTCAATCAGATAGCAGATTCGGGTAGTAAGGAAAGTAAACGCCAAAATTACTGCAACCAGCAGTCCATGACTAAAGCGCCCAATTCCGGTAGAACTTTCAATTTCTAGACCGGAGGTGGTGTATTTCCAGCCCAGATAGGCTCCCAAAATTATCATGGTGAGGAAGAAGGCGCGGGTAGCGCGGTTCAGGATCAATTTCGTGAGCGGTTGCCGCCGGGACACCAGCTTCAAAATGGCAGTAGCGATTAACGCCAGCACTATCCCAGAGACTACCCCCACGCCCATACCGGCGAGGCTAGTTAACCAGTCGAATACTTTTTCGACAGTTTGATCGGATGAAGATGTTCCCCAAGGTTGCAGCTGCATATATCTAGACTACGTTTCGCGGGCAAAAAATGCAGTTATTAAACCCTTAAACAACGCGGTAAACGTTAGTTGTGAGAGGCTTCATAGATGATTACTTTGCCTTTACTCACCTTCGCCCGGTAAGCTAATTCAAGTCTGAGCCGAGGCCTTTGGGCCAGGCCGCAAGGCCCCCATCGTCTAGAGGCCTAGGACACCGCCCTTTCACGGCGACGGCACGGGTTCGAATCCCGTTGGGGGTACGATCTGCCGAGAGGTGGAGAAACATAAATAAATATGGCCCAGTGGCGCAGTTGGTTAGCGCGCCGCCCTGTCACGGCGGAGGTCGCGGGTTCGAGTCCCGTCTGGGTCGCAGGTCTTATTAGACCGCTAGGCTCTGTAGCTCAGTTGGGAGAGCGTTCGACTGAAAATCGAAAGGTCACCGGATCGATGCCGGTCGGAGCCACCACTGGTAGCTTTTTCGCGTTAAATTTTATTTTTAACTCCTGCCTCTAAGAGGCAAAATGATCCCAACCTTGCTGGCACTGCAGTTTTCCATCTATTAACAGCTCTGTTCCTAGGCTTTCTTTTGAGGACGAGTGGGGATTAGTGACCCCTGCGTCCTCGCCGCTACTTTCGCTGCATTCCGTATGCCCAGGCGAGTTTGCTGGTAGTACCCGTCCAATGGCGGAAAATCCGGGAATCGAAAATCCTGCGGGCGCGGTACAAAGTAACCCGTGGTCTTCGCCGCCGCCTAAAACCCAATCCCAAGCGTTAATCCCCAGGGCATGAGCAAGCCCTGATAACCGGCTCGCGTACTTTTCCAACAGTTCACGCTGTAAATCAATAACCACTCCGGAGGCGACAGCTATTTTCGCTCCGTCACGGGTGAGCCCATCGGAAACATCCATCAATGCATGCACGCCTGCCCCCGCCAGTTGCGGCGCAAGATCGGCAGGAACCTGCGGCACTTGATAGCGAGAAATCACCTCATCCGCAAGGTTGTGCAAGGTTTTAGGAAGGGCAGGATCATTTACCGCCACTGCCGGACTTTGAAAGCGTTCTAGCAGCGCTAAACCGGCAGCCGAATCCCCCAGATTGCCGGAGAAATACACCAGGTCACCCGCTTTTGCCCCACTGCGCAGCAGGGGAGACCGACCTTGTAAATCCCCGATAACCGTAACTGCCACCTGCAGGCAAGATCCGCGCGATAAATCTCCTCCTACCAGGGAGTACCCGTAACTCTCTAACCCTTTTGTCAGCCCGGCAGCCAAGGCATTCATCTCAGTCTTGCCCATTTCTTTGGGAACAGTTACCGCCGCGACCGCGCTATGGGCGCTGGCTCCCATCGCCGCAATATCGGCGGCGTTTTGAGCGGCCGCGCGCTGGCCAATCTGTTCTAGGCTCATCCAGTCGCGGCGAAAATGTACTCCCTCAACCAGCACATCGGTGGAAATAACGGAGCGAGAATCAGGATGCGCCAAAACCGCGCAATCATCTCCGGTGCCCACCAGCACCCGGGGGTGAGTATGCAGATTACGGCTAAAATCGGCGATTAAACGGTCTTCGGCGGTAATCGGAGTAGGTACGACCTTAAAGGCAGCCTGGGAGGAAGACGCAGAGGAGGAAGCGATCGGGCCGCTCTTCGCGGAACGGGACATGCTCATGGATGTTAGCTTACCTGCAGCCTGCAAGCACCCCTAACCCAGATTTCCCACCCGTCGTTGTCCTACAAAGCTAACCGTGAATCCTATTTAATAGCGTTATCTAGCTGGGCTTTGCGGGTTAGTTGCTGCAAGAACCGATCTTCAGTTTCCTCGAATAGGTCGCGCCAATAGCCGCGCCGAGTAACTTTCCCATGTTTTAGCACTACTACCTGGCAATCTAAGGCAATCACATCGGTTAGGTCGTGGGTGACCTGGATAGTGGTGGCACCCCCAATCCGTTCCCGCAATAACAGCCGCAGCTGATCGGCTACCTCTACGTCTAGGGAGGCCATCGGTTCGTCCAGTAACACCACATCCGGTTCAATCGCCATCGCCCGGGCAATAGCGGCGCGTTGCTTTTGACCGCCGGAAAGCTGATGGGGACGGCGGCGCTCTAAGGTCTGCATGCCTACGGAGTCTAGTTGGGCGCGAGCCAGCTTTTCAGCGCGCGGCCTATCGATCCCTAAGCAGCGCAACCCAAACACTACGTTACGCAGCACGGACATATGCGGAAATAGCGCCGGGTCTTGGGCGAGGAGGACAATCCGGGGCTGGTCGACGCTCCATTTAATAGAGCCAGAATCCGGTACCAGTGTTCCGGCCAACAGGGAAATAATGGTAGATTTTCCCGCCCCATTCGGGCCCAGCAAGGCGGTGGCGGAGCCGGGAGCAAAATCTAAATCCACATCCAGGTTACGCACCGCGATTTTCGCATCCAGATGCACCCCGGGGCCAGCCTGTTTTTCGCGTGCAACTTTTTTGGAAAGACCGCTAATCGCGCCTACTGCTCCCGGGGCGTCGTTTTGCTTTTGTCGCCCCATCAGGCGTGAGTACCAGAAGTCGGAAAGTACCTGGGTGCCACCTACTATCACAATTGCCAGGGCAATAATCACTAAAGATAAAGAAAGCGCCAGGTCAGTATCGGTTTCGCGCTGCAGATATACCTCTAGGGGAAGGGTGCGGGAAATACCTTGCAGGGAGCCGGCAAAAGTAATGGTTGCCCCAAACTCTCCTAGGCAACGCGAAAACGCTAAGGCAGTAGCGGACACGATTGCGGGTGCCGATAGCGGCAAAGTTACCTGTAGAAGGGTTCGGGTGCGGGAGGCGCCTAACCCCCGGGCTGCGGCCTCATATTGGAAACCCCGAGTGCGCAGCGCGCCCTCTAAAGAAGTAATCAGGAAGGGCATCGCCACGAAAGTTTGGGCAATAATTACCGCCAAGGTGGTGAACCCAATCTGAATCCCTAATAGATCCAGCTTCGACCCTAAAATCCCCATCCGTCCCCAGGTGATTAGTAGCACCAGACCGGCAACGACCGGGGGCAATACCATCGGGAGAGTGACAAAGGTGCGTACCAGGCGAGGAAAGAAACTATTGCGTGCCTGGGCGAGCCACAACGCGAGCGGCACCCCGCAGACAATACACAGCGCAGTAGACGTCAGGCAGGTTTTTAAGGACAGCCAAAGAGCGTCCTGGCTTTGGGTAGTGGCCAGTAGCTGTGGAATCTGCCCCCAATGTACCCGCATCACCAAGGCGGCGAAAGGGATCAGCAGGAAAAGTAACGCCAAGGTGGCGGGGCCCCACAGCCAAGCTGGAGATCCCGCCGCTTGATTAGCTCCGAAAGACTTACGCAAGGGAAGTGTTAGCTCTTATCTGTTGACAGGGGAGCAGAGAAACCATAGTTTTCCAGGATCTTTAGGCCCTCGTCAGACAGGACAGCCGCGATAAACTTCTTAGCTGCCTCCTGGTTGTTAGAGGCTTTCACCAAAGTAATCGGGTAGGCGTTAACTACCTGTTCGATTCCCTTAACTTTGATAATCTCTACTTTGTCTCCGGCAGCTAGGGCGTCGGTCTGGTAAACCAGTCCCGCGTCGGCCTCACCGCTTTCAACTTTGCCGCGCACATCGGTAACTTTCTGTTCCTCCGATACCGGCTTCAGAGTGACGCCTAGTTTTTCTTGCAGTTCCTTGGTGGCATTGCCGCAAGGCACGCCCTCGGCGCAAACCACCAGTTTTTTGCCATCCAAAGAGGCGTCTAGCCCGGTGATCTTGGCGGGATTACCTTTGGGGACGATTAGCGCCAGGGTATTGGAGGCGAAGGGTTTAACCTCGCTAACCAGATCCGCATCGGTCGCTTTGGTCATGTTCTTTTCGTCAGCTGAAGCAAACACGTCGGCCGCCGCGCCATTCTTTAGTTGATCTACCAGGGTAGATGAACCTTCGAAAGAAAACTTTACCTCGATATTGGGGTCGGACTTTTTCAGTACCTTCTCTACTATTTCCGGGAAGGCTTTATTTAGGGAGGCGGCAGCGAACACCGTTAACTGGGTTTTTTCAGTCGGAGTCTTGCTTTCTGTGGCCTTAGTACCTCCGGAAGCCGAGCAGGCACCGAGGGTCAAAGCAAGCCCAGCAGCTAGGGCGAGAAGACGAAACTTTTTCACAGTTTTTCTCCTTCTGGGAGCTGCACCGAAACGTTAGTCGCTTTGATCTGGGCGGTAGCCGCTGAACCTACCTCTAAGTTAAGTTCTTCCACCGCTTCGGTAGAGACCAAGGAAACCACCCGGTAGGGCCCGCACTGCAGATCCACCTGGCTCATTACTTGGCCTTTTTTCAGAGCTATCACTAGACCTTGGAAGTGGTTACGGATTGACTGGTTAGGTTTTTCTCCCAGATGTATGGCACTAGGTCGTTCCTGCAAGAAACGGGCAACTGAGGCGCCGTCCACCCGCTTGGGTCCAGATCCGGTAACTGCTTTGATTAGGTTTTCATCGAGCCAACGGCGAATGGTGTCATCACTGACCCCTAGCAGGTTGGCGATAGTAGATATACGATATTTTGGCATAGGCACAGATTATCGTAAATTCGAGGAAAATATCGGAAAAGCCTTGATAGCGCGGAATAAATAGGGAGAAAACTACGAAGCTGCCGGCATCACGAAGCTCAGTCCGACAGCCTAGTAAAAGTTCCCCGAATTAGGCTCCCTGCGCAGGCGCTCCTCCTGCGTCCTCACCGCCAGCAGCAGTAGCCCGAACCGGGGCCCAGCCCGGCTTTTCAGGGCTAGCGGCAGTCGCGGGGCGCCGTGACCGGTAAACGATCGGAGGCCGAGTAACGTAACCCACCGGAGCCGAGAGCACGTGCACTAGGCGGGTGAAAGGCCAGACCGCCAACAGCAGCAAGCCGGCAATAATATGCAGCTTGAAACTGAGCGGCACATCGACCATTAGATCTACTCGCGGTTGCAGCATAAACAGGGAACGCAGCCACACCGAAATTGTCTTGCGATAGTTATAGCCGCCATCTGCTCCAAAAAGCTGGTTGGCGGCAGTAGCTATTGCCCCCAACGCCAGGGGGATCGCCAAGAATACATAGGCCACCAGGTCGCGGCCGGTAGTAGCGAAACGTACCGAATGGTTTACGAAACGCCGCCACAGTAAACCAATAAAACCGACCAGCGCCGCAATCCCTGCCACGGTGCCCCCAAAAGTGGCTAGCAGGTGGTACTGATGCTGGGTGACCCCCATAGACTCGGTCATCCAGTCGGGAATAAATAGCCCCATAAAGTGTCCCACCAGTACGAACAGGATCCCGAAATGGAATAGCGGGGAAGCTAGTCGCAGGATTTTAGCTTCCCGTAGCTGTGAGGACTCGGAAGTCCATCCATACTGGTCAGAGCGGTAACGCCAGATAAGACCGGCAACTAGCAGCGTAATGCAAATGTAGGGAAATACTCCCCAAAACAATACGTCCATGACTTCACCCTTCGCTCGCGGTGTCTGATTGAACCGGGGCTAACTGTGGCCACGGTAAGTTATTACTGTCGTCTAAGCCCACCAATTCGGTAGGCGGGCCTTGACGGATTAGGCGCTCCATGCGCTGGCTGGTTTCACTGTCAGCTTCTCCCAACACCATGCGCAGGGCATTTACTATTTTTTGCCAGGGAGAATCCAGAGAGCATAGCGCGGCATGCAGCACTTCGATACCCTCCCGGCTGGCGGCGATCGCGCCCAACACTAAAGCTACATCTTCGCCCTCACAGCGGGCTGCCAACTCTAAAACCCGAGGTAGATAGTCGGGTAAAGATTCCCGGTGGGGAGGTTCAAATCCTACGGCGCTAAATAAATCTGAAAACACCGTAAGCGCGATCCCGCGTTGCCGGGTATCTCCAGTGGCGTAATAGGTTAGCTCCAGGGCGCAGCGGCGTTTACGGTCAAAAGTTTCTACGTAGTCCTCTTGTACCCCGCGAACCCCGCGCATGCGAGCCCAGGAACAAAACTCTCGTAGCTCTTGCCCGATAGCCTCGGGTAGCAGCTCAGCTTCTGCTTTTACCTGCGAAAGGATTTTCTCTAGGTTGTCACCGGGATAATCCAAAAGCAGCGCGCATGCCATAAGAGCAGCAGAGCGCTGGTTCGGCTCGAGAGCCACCGCGTTTACCGGGGGCGCCTCCTGCCGGGTAGGAATGAAAGAAACCTTGGAGTTCACCGCGGCGCCCTCCCAATTTCCACCGGGACTTTACCCGAGGACGCGCCCTGACCCACCGGACAAATATATTCACTGGGGGTACGGGCAGTTTCGGGATGAGTGGTGGGAATGACGTAACGATCTTTATATTTAGCGATCGATAGCAGCCGGTACATGGCTTTTACTTGTTGTTCACTCATGCCCACCGCAGCCGGGATTTCCGGGTTCGGCTGATCGCCCAGGTTGATATCGCGCATATAGGAACGCATAGCCGCCAAGCGCCGCAAGGAGCGCTCCACCGGGCGCGGATCCCCAGCGGCAAATAGGTCAGCTAGATATTCCAAGGGAATACGCATAGTGGCTAGGGCAGTCAGCAGGACCTTGTGGTTCTCACCGTCGGCTCCCGAAGCGGTAACCGCCTCAACTACCGGAGATAGTGGGGGAATGTACCAAACCATCGGCAAGGTGCGGAACTCTGGATGCAGGGGCAGCGCCAGAGAATATTCCACGATCAACTTATAGACCGGAGATTTTTGCGCCGCCTCGATAAAGGACTCAGGAATCCCGCTTTGCCGCGCAGCTGCAATCACTTCCGGATCGGAGGGATCCAACATTACGTCTCGCTGTGCCTGGTAAAGCTGAGTTTCGTCCTCGGTTGCGGCTGCCTCGCTGACTCGATCTGCGTCATAAAGGATTACTCCCAGGTAGCGCAGCCTACCAACGCAGGTTTCGGAGCAAACCGTAGGATCGCCGGCCTCAATCCGGGGATAACAGAAAGTACATTTTTCGGCTTTGCCGCTCTTGTGGTTGAAATAAACCTTCTTATAGGGGCAACCCGAAACACACATCCTCCAACCGCGACAAGCATCCTGGTCGACCAGAACAATCCCATCTTCGGTACGTTTATACATCGCTCCCGAAGGGCAGGCGGCCACGCAAGTCGGGTTCAAACAGTGATTACAAATGCGCGGCAGGTAGAACATAAAGGAACTCTCGAGATCCGCTTTTACCTTCTGGTTCATCTTTTTAAGGGTGGGATCGTCCTGCATGGTTTCGGTAGAGCCGGCCAGATTGTCATCCCAGTTTGGCCCCCACTCGATGTTCTTTAGGGGCTTTCCGCTCATCTGAGAACGCGCCTGCGCTACCGGTAGCGCTTTCGAACCTGCCGGAGCCGACAACAACTTGTCATAGTCGTAAGTCCAGGGCTCGTAATAATCATCTATCTGCGGCATATTGGGGTTGGCGAAAATTTTAGCCAGCTGTGCTAGTTTCCCCCCAGAACGCGGAACTAACTTGCCGGAGGCAGTGCGCCGCCAGCCACCCTTCCACTTTTCCTGGTCTTCCCAGGTGCGCGGATAACCGAGTCCGGGACGGGTCTCCACATTGTTGAACCACATATATTCGGTGCCGGTACGGTTAGTCCATGCCTGTTTGCAGGTCACCGAGCAGGTGTGGCAACCAATGCACTTGTCCAGGTTCATTACCATGACCACTTGGCTCATTACTTTCATGACTGGGCTCCTTTAGAGAAAATGCAAACTGCCACTGACATTTAGAACTCCACCTCCTGGCTGCGGCGGCGAATATAAGTGACTTCATCGCGTTGATTGCCGGTAGGACCGGTGTAGTTGAAGGCATACGAGAACTGTCCATATCCGCCCAACAGGTGCGTTGGTTTAATAAAGATGCGGGTCAAGGAGTTATGGGTACCGCCACGTTTACCGGTTGACTGGTTAAGCGGAGTATGGGTAATCCGTTCTTGTGCGTGATACATAAATACGGTTCCCTCCGGGATCCGGTGGGACACAATCGCGCGGGCGCTAACCACTCCGTTACGGTTGTGGGCTTCAATCCATTCGTTATCGCGTACCCCGATCTTGGCGGCATCCTGCGGAGACATCCACACGGTTTGTCCGCCGCGACCGAGAGTGAGCATATAGAGATTATCGAAATACTGGGAGTGAATCGCCCACTTGTTATGGGGAGTGAGGTAGCGGACTGCGACCTCGGCACTGGGGGTGCCATCCCCGCGCACCATGCCCGGTGCGGGTTCCCCAAATAGGTGATGCAAATCCAGCGGAGGCCGATAGGTGGGCAGGGATTCCCCGTAGGCACACATCCAATCGTGATCCAGGTAGTAGTGCATCCGACCCGTCAAAGTGTGCCAGGGCTTGTGGTACTCTACGTTTTGGCTAAACGCGGTGTAGCGCCGTCCTCCGTGTTCACTGCCTGACCATTCGGGGGAAGTAACCACTGTCTTGGGAGCCTGTTGCACATCGGCCAGAGTGATCTGGTAATCAGCGTGCCCACGAGACATTTCAGTCATATCTCCGGAGGCACCCACTTTTTCAGTTAAGGTCTTAAAGCCCTGGGTAGCCAGCCGTCCATTGGTGGTACCGGAGAACTTCAAAATAAACTCGGCAGCAATCTGATCGGTGTCTAGGCGCGGCCGCGGGCCAATCGCGGTCTCGATTTCTCCGAACTGTTCGCGCATTTCCCGTAGTTCTTTATCCGGGGTGAAAGGCACGCCCTTGGTACCCATCCCCATTTTCTCGATTACCGGACCTAAAGAGTTAAATTTCTCCGCAATCTTGGTGTAGTCGCGCTCGATCGGAATAATCTTTGGCATATTGACTCCCGGCACCCAGCCGCATTCCTCCCGGGGAATAACTACCCCGGCAGGATTAGCTAGTTCATCGGGGCTGTCATGCCCCAGAGGAGCGGCCAACACATCTGTTTGCGTGCCTAGGTGACTGCCTGCCATCTGCGACACCAATTGCGCCAGATCTTGGAACAACTGGAAATCCGTGCGTGCCTGCCAGGGCGGCAGGATCGCCGCGTTGAAGGTATGCACATAGGGATGCATATCCGTGCTGGACAGGTCATATTTCTCGTACCAGGTGGCAGCAGGCAGTAAAACGTCAGAATGTAAAGTGGTAGAAGTGTTACGGAAATCCGCAGTCACTACCAAATCCAGCTTGCCTTTCGCGGCCTGCTCGCGCCAACGAACGTTACGAGGACGCTGATCTTCGGGTACTTCCTCGGCCTGGACATCGTTATCGGCGCCGATCATATGGCGCAAGAAGAACTCGGTACCTTTAGCAGAGGACCCCAACAGGTTAGTCCGCCAGTTAAAGAGGACGCGCGGGTAGTTGACCGGGTTGTCCGGATCTTTCGCCGCGAACTCTAGCTTTCCGGCAGCTAGCTGTTCGGCTACGTATTCCGCGGGTTTCTTCCCCGACTCTTGCGCTTGCCGTCCCAGTTCCAGAGAAGACCGGTTGAACTGGGGATATGCGGGCATCCAGCCGCGTTCGGTAGCTTCCAGTAAAGAATCCGCAATGTTTTGCTTGGGTACCTGAGCCACGCTCGCGGGCGAAGTTAAGCGGTCGGTGGTTAGCGAATCGTAACGCCACTGGTCAGTAGTTAAATACCAGAAACCGGTGGAGATCATTTGCCGTGCCGGGCGTTGCCAGTCCAAGGCAAATGAATATTGCGTCCAGCCGGTAATCGGACGCACCTTTTCTTGCCCCACGTAGTGCGCCCAGCCGCCACCGTTAACCCCCTGGGTACCGCACATAGAAGTTAGTGCCAGGATGGTGCGATAAATCTGGTCAGAGTGGAAATAGTGGTTAGTGCCAGCACCCAAAATAATTTGGCTACGTCCCTTAGAATCTAGGGCGTTTTGGGCGAACTCGCGGGCAATCCGGATGGTGGCATTAGCCGGCACTCCGGTGATTTCTTCTGCCCATGCCGGGGTACCCGGGTTGGAGGAATCCTGATAATCCTCACCCCAAACGCCCGGTAGACCGGCGCGCTTTACCCCATAGTGAGCCAGCATAATGTCAAAAACGGTGGTAACCAGATGTCCGTCAACCTCGCGCACCGGCACCCCGCGCTTAATGGTGCCAGCACCTACCGAGGAGCCTGCGCTTTCTCCGGCTACCAGGTCGAAACGCGGAAGAGTGATTTCTGCGGTTTTAGCATCGCTTTCATACAGGCTGAGCTCGGCATTGACGCCCTCCATCTTCAGGTTCCAATGGCCTTTACCTTCCGGAGTGAACCGGTCAGCCAAAGTACCACCCGGATCCTTGACACTGCCGTCGGCATCCATCACTAAGAAGCGGAATTCTGGTTTCGGTTTTGCTTTAGTTTCTGCAGGTAGGCTAGAAACGTCAGCGGCGCTTAGGAATTTTCCGGGCACCAATCCTTCCGCGGTTTCTTCTAGCTTTATCAGGAAGGGCGAGTCGGTATATGCCCGCATATAGTCCAGGAAATACTGAGACTGTTTGCCCACGTGGAACTCATTTAGAATCACATGTCCCATCGCGGTCGCCAGTGCCGCGTCAGTGCCGGGATTAACCCGGAGCCATTCATCCGCAAACTTGGTGTTATCGGAATAGTCAGGATTAATCGACACCATCTTTTGACCGTGGTAACGCGCTTCCGTCATGAAGTGCGCATCCGGAGTACGAGTCAGTGGCAGATTCGAACCCCAAACCAGCAGGTAGGAAGAGTTAAACCAGTCTCCAGCCTCGGGAACGTCGGTTTGATCCCCAAACACTTGGGGGCTAGCGACTGGAAGATCGGCATACCAGTCATAGAAAGATAGGTTGACCCCACCAATCAGCTGCAGGTAGCGGGCGCCCGCCCCGAAAGAAACCATCGACATAGCCGGGAGCACCGAGAATCCGGCGATGCGGTCTGGACCATAGTCTTTGATGGTGGCCACGTTGGCGGCAGCCACGATCTCTAGGGCTTCCTCCCAGCTGGTACGCACCATACCGCCCTTGCCGCGCGCGGATTTATAGGCGGCGGAGGCTACCGGATCTGCGGCTACCGCCCGGAAAGCCTCGACCGGATCCGGGTGAGTTTGTTTAGCTTTGCGGTAAGCATCTAGCAGTACTGAGCGCACATAGGAGTGCCGGATGCGGGTGGGGGAATACTCGTACCAGGAGAACGCGGCGCCTCGCGGGCAGCCGCGCGGCTCGTAGTCGGGCATATCCGGACCGGTAGACGGATAGTCAACCGCCTGTGCCTCCCAGGTGATTAACCCGTCCTTTACAAACACCCGCCAGGAGCAAGAACCGGTGCAGTTCACGCCGTGAGTAGAGCGCACCACCTTGTCATGGCTGAAACGTTGCCGATAGAACGCATCGGCTTCCCGCCCTCCGACCAGGAACATTTGGCGAGCGTCCTGGCTTACCTGCCCGCGCCTAAGCTTCGCACCTAGTTTTAATAACGAAGAAACAGCCATTTTATTTTCCTTTAAGTTGTGTGCTTATTAAGTTTTTGTCCCGAGGACGCTAGCGGCGTCCTCGGCAATAATTCTTATCCGGGGAAGGGCGCGTTCTTGCGGGCGTACTGCCACCAGCAAAGCGCCGAGCCAATAATGCAAAAGACGGTGCATCCATAGAAGAAGACCGTCGGCGAAATCATAGTTAGCGCCACCGACACCACGAAGGGGCCGAAAGAGGCTACCGCGGCGGTGAATCCGATTGCGCCACCTGCTTGGCGGGCGGGCATAATCATCGGCATCTGTTTGAAGGTGCCGGCATTGCCTAGGCCAGCGAAGAAGAACATCACCAACATCGCAATCAAGAAACCGTAAAAGTCGCTCATACCGCGAGGATTATTTAGGTAGAAGCCCGCGATGGCTAGGGTAACCGCCATGCCCACTCCGGAAATGAAGGTCCAGATTGCCCCGCCCATTTTGTCGCAGAACGGCCCCCAGGCCATCCGGACGACCGAACCGATCAGCGGCCCGAGGAAGGCGAAGGAGGCTCCTGCGACTGCCAGTTTCAAGGTGGACTCCGCACCGTAGTTGTCGTTAATGAGCAGTCCGAATACTGCCGAGAGACCCGAAAATAGTCCGAAGGTCATCACATACAGCACCGTCATATACCAGGTGTTGGGATTGCTGAAGATATCGAGCTGTTGGCGGATATTAGCGGTAATCGGCACGTCACGCAGCATGGTAAATGACAAGATGGCAGCTACGATGCACCAGGGAACGAAGATAATCGCAGCGTTAGACACCCAGATACTAGCCCCGTCAGCGGTCTGCTGGGGGGTCATCCAGGTGAGCCCAAACAGCGAGAATCCCATTAGCATCGGGCCGACTAGCTGAATAATCGACATCCCCAGGTTGCCAATCCCAGCTTGCAGCCCCAAAGCGGTCCCCGATAAGCGTTTAGGGAAGAAATAGCCGGTAGAAGGCATATAGCCAGAGAAGGAACCGCCCCCGATTCCGCACATGAAGGCTAAAGCTAGTAGCCACCAATAGGGGGTGTTCGGATTTTGTACCGCGAAGAACCAGCCCAGCATGGGGACGATGTACAGGATGGAGGACCAGCCCACCAGTTTTCGGGTGCCCACGATGGGCGGCAAGAAGGTGTAAATCAAACGCAAGAATCCGCAGGACAAACCAGGCATAGAGGTTAGCCAGTACAGTTGCGCCTTAGTAAGGTCGAATCCGATCTCGTTAAGTTTCGGGGCAATTGCTGATACCAGGAACCAAACAGTAAATGCCAGGATTAAGGAATAGGTGGAAATCGCCAGGGTGCGCCAGGCAAGACCAGAGTTCCATTTATCCGGGTTATTCGGTTCCCAGTCAGTCAGTATGTATTTAGACTTCTTTGTAGCTTCCATAGCTCCAATGCTTTCAGTAATACCAGGTAACATTGCCAGTCTTGCAGATTGTTCCTCAATTATTCGTGTTAGGATAACTTTTGAGGATACCTGCAGGTTAGGGCAGTATTATTGCTGCAAATAGTAATCAGTTTTTATGGGAAATAACCAGGTAAAGAAAAGTCTTGACTTACATAATTACTAGGAGGAAATCGCCGTGTCAGTAGACCCGCACGCACACTTAAAAGAGAAAAAACTACAAAAATTACGTGGTCGTGCCGCAGGTGCGGTGATAACTGTTTCCGATCGTTGTAAAAGCGGAGAACGCCCTGATAAATCCGGGCCCTTAGCGCAGGAACTGTTGGGTGAGTACGGAATCGACGTAGATCGAGTAAGGGTGGTGGCTGACGGAATCGAATCCGTGCAAAACGAAATTCGTGCTGCCATTGCCGAGGGCGCGCGAGTGGTGCTCACTACCGGAGGCACCGGAATTACCGAACGCGACCTGACACCCGAGGCCACCGCTCCGCTGTTAGAGGCACGCCTGGACGCGATTGCTTGGCAAATCTGTCAGCAGGGTCTAAAAGCCACCCCGCTGGCTTCGCTTTCGCGCGCCCTAGTGGGAATCACTGCGCGTGGCGCAAACGGTGCCATCGTGGCCAATGCGCCCGGCTCCCGAGGAGGAGTACGCGACACCATTAGCGTCCTCGGCCCGCTCTTGCCCCACCTTTTGGAGCAGCTAGATCCGGCCGCCTTCCCCCTGGAATAGATAGTTAGCCACGCCCCCAGGGGCGCGGGGAGAAGTTTTTCCTCCCGCCTATTGATCAAGGGTCTGGCTCGGTAAAAGCACTCCGGGGACCCCGTGAGCCTCGCAAGGCTCGGCTCAAGCCCCTCTCGTATCTTTTACCGGCCGCGACCCTTGCGGGGGAGTAGGTTGTTCCGAGCGGGCGCGGTGGGCATAAGAATTTGGAAAACGCCGCTACGTTTTCCGAATTCTTGGGCAGGAGGGGCAATCTACTCCCTCGCTCGACCTAACCCGGTGTCCTCGCCTAGCTAGCGGGAGATACGTAGCAACTCGGTTACCGGGGCGATATCTGCCGGCGTATCCACGTCGCGGGCATAGTCCGGAGAGATCTCGCGGGTGGCAAACCCGATTTCAGCCAGCACTCCGCGTACCGAACGATTTAAGGTATTTGCTCGCGCCATCTCCATTAGCGCCCGCACGGTAAACGCCCCGAGAACATATTGGGTAACTTCCCCCACCTGGCCTAAAAGTATTTTTTGTTTCTCAGCAGCGTCCTCATTGGTTTCCTGTAGCTGCCGCGCCAGCTGACGCAAAGCAAACCCGGAAAGCGGAGCGTCCACCGGACACACCCCGATAATATCGGAGGGCGAAAATACGAAAGAGTTCGCTAACCTGCGCCAACCAGCAACAATACCGGCGGCAGGGCCGGAGCTGGGAGGTTCCTCCATGGTGAGAAAAACATTCTCTGGAACTTCAACCTCGCCAGGAGCCACCACCACGGTGGGAACTTTCGGCAGGAAGGATAAACTCCAGCTGATGAGGCGATCTCCGGCGATTAGTAAATCGGGTTTGCTGCACCCGCCCAGCCTCTTACCGGTGCCTCCGGCGAGCATAATCACCCCATTTAGATACTGCGAGGAGCTAGCCATGGTTATTTTCCTTAACTGCGGCGGCTTGTTCGCATCCGGGTCGTACCCAGGTGCCGGAGCGCCCTCCCCGTTTTTCAAGGACGTAGCATTCGCGGATGGAAACCATTTTGTCCACCCCTTTCACCATGTCGATTAGGTTTAGAGCCGCAACCGAGGCGGCGGTAAGTGCCTCCATCTCAATTCCGGTGCGATCAGTGGTTCGGCAAATGGCGGTGATTTCCACGCCTTCTTCCGCTAGTTCGATATCGACCGCACAATAATGTACCCCGATAGGGTGCGCTAAGGGCAGTAGCAGCGGGGTACGTTTCGCTGCGGCGATGCCGCCGATACGTGCCACCGCTAAAGCATCCCCCTTAGGAACTTCGCCAGAGCGCAGCGCTGCCATAATCTTTGGCGAGCACTGCACGAAGGCGCGTGCCCGCGCCTGGCGCACCGTGGGGTGCTTGCCGGTAATATCCACCATATGCGCCTGACCTGCTGCATTTAAGTGAGGTAAAGGCTGGGCTTCCGCGTCTTTCATTACTCCTCCTTATTTCCTAAATTCCCGCACCGCGATATTGCAGGGATCAATGCATCCCTAACAGGGCAACACATCCACTAGGCTCCATTGATCTACCTGGGTTACCTCCTCTGGCACGATCGCCAGCGCATTTGCTTGATGTAGCGAAGCCACGAAATGAGAACGCGCCCCTAAGCGGTGAGTAGGGGTAATGGTAGGGGTATCGCCCACGCGCTGCGCCTCAGTTAAATGAACCGGAACGAACTGGCGTTTACCAGCAGGCGACTTCCAGGCCACCGTAGTGGTGGCGGCGCGAGTTTGCAGCGCAGCGCGTCCTTCCTTACCTGCGAGAGCCGCCAGAATTGGGCGCACAAACACATGAAAAGATACGAATACACTCACCGGGTTACCCGGCAAAGTTGCCACATAAACTGCGGCTCCATCGGGAGCCGGAATCGTGCCGAAACCTTGTGGTTTACCCGGCTGCATCGCCACTTTTGTAAACTCTAATCCTCCCGACAAGCCGACCTCTTTGACCACGTCATAGGCGCCAGCACTCACTCCGCCAGTAGTAACAATCAAATCCGCACCCTGAGCGGCCTGTTGCAAGGTTTTCGCAAACACTTCCGGCTCATCATCAGAGCTATAAACCCCAGATACGATCGCGTCTTGCCGACGCAACAACGCCTCCAGCAGCACCGAATTCGAGTCCGGGATCTGCGCTCCCTTCAGGCTCGCTCCCACCGGACGCAGCTCCAACCCGGTAGAAATAACCGCCACTCGCGGGCGGCGATAAACCGGCAACTCGGAATAACCAATCGAAACTGCCGAGGAAAGCGCAGCGGGAGTAAGTATCGTTCCCGCTTCCAGCACTAAATCACCGATGGCAGCGTCCTCGCCCGCCTTGCGCACATTCGCCCCTGCGCGGGGGCACTGCACGATCGTGACCTCTTTGGGTAGGGCAAGCGGGCCAGCCGGCAGGGTAGTGTCCTCGACTTTAATCACGGTATCGGCGCCGGCAGGCATGCGTGCACCAGTCATGATTCGGATGGCGTGCCCAGGGCTGAGTTGATAATCCGTGTTATCACCAGCGGGAATATCGGCTTCCACTGGTAAAGTGAGGGGTAAAGTTTTTTGTGCCCCGTCATCCCCTGGCGCGCTTGGCAAGTTATTTTTACTGACTGGTTTCGACGGATCTTCCTCGGCATGCTGTCCGTCTTCGCAAGAAGGGGGAATTTTATTATTTTCGAGGACGTCCGGCAGGTCGCAGGCGCGCACCGCAAACCCGTCCATAGCCGAGTTAGTAAAGGGCGGCACCGGAAAACGGGCAAACACGTCCTCTGCCAAAGTGGCTCCCAAAGCCTCCGCCACCGGCATTAGCGTAGGAGGAAGCGACTTTACCTGCATTAATACCTGGTTTAGGTATTCATCTACGGGTTTCATGATTGCCTATCCTTTCTGGGGTAGCTTTGTTCGCCTTGGCGCTCTCAAAATGTACTACGTTCCATTTCCCGCTGGCGGTATCGACGATCAATAATTTTCCGATAAGAGGTTCGCCCACTCCCACAATCATCTTGATAGCTTCAGTTGCCAAAATGGAGCCAGCTTGCCCGCAAACTGCCCCTAACACGCCATTTACCTTAGAAGTAGGGGTGGTTCCTTCCGGAGGTGCCACCGGATACAGATCCCGCAGGGTAAGTCCCTTGGCGAACACCGAAATCTGGAAGTTCATGGCCACTAAAGTTCCCCACAGATGCGGGCGGCCCACCTCGGCGCAAGTATCGGCAAGCAGATATTTAGCGGAAAAATTATCGGTCGCATCAATCACCAGGTCATACGCGCTAATAATGCTGCGGGCATTGTCGGGCGTTATCTTCGGTTCCAGTTGCACCCGTACATTCGGGTTCAAGCTATGGACGGTGGCCGCCGCCGACACCGATTTAACCTGCCCCAAGCTAGAAGCGGGATGAATAACTTGCCGCTGCAGGTTCGATTGCTCGACCCGGTCGGGATCCGAAATGCCCAGGGTGCCGACCCCGGCAGCACTTAAATACGCTAACGCCGGGGAACCTAGGCCCCCTGCGCCTACTACCAAAACCCGCGCGGCCTGCAAAGAGTCAATCCCGCACTCACCTATCCCGTCTACAGTGGCGGTGAGGCGATCACGTTCGGAAACCATCCGCGTCCTTTCCCCTAACTACTGCTTTATACTCTACCGGGAGAGCGCTTCAGGAGGGTGACAGATGCTATTGGACGTAAAAATTACAGAAAAACCCCTGGTAGATCCTAGTTCGTCTCCGGGGATAGCGGATATTCCCGCCACTTCCGGCGCGCGGGTGGTCTTTAACGGCTGCGTCCGCAACCACGACGGCGGTCAAGAAGTGACCCACCTGATTTATTCCGCGCATCCGGAGGCTGAAAAATTTCTGGTTAAAGCCGTCCGGGATGCGATTGACCATGTCCTTTCCGAGGGCGAGGGCGCGGTTTCCCCGGAGGCTGCTGGCACTAGCGTTGAAAGTTTGGATGCGGTTTTCGTACGCCACCGGATCGGGCGCCTAGAAATCGGAGAAACTGCCCTGCTAGTAGTGGTGGACGCACCCCACCGCGCCGCCGCCTTCAAAGTGAGCGCCGAGATCGTTGACCAGATTAAGGCGCAGGTGCCGATTTGGAAGGATCAATACTTCTCCAATGGAAGTAACCACTGGTCAAACTGTCCCTAAAATCCCCGCAGGTTAAAATCTGCCTCTTGTGCGCACCCAGGCGGATTTTGCCTCCCGCCCCGAAATCCGGAAAATGCTCTGGCATTTTCACGGATTTAGTGCCCGAGGCCTACCCTGAGGCATAAATCCGCCCGGGTGCTAAAGTTTCCGAATTCTTATGCCCACCGCGCCTACTCGGGAAAATCTCCTCCCCCGCTACTGATCTTTGATCCTTCCCTAGCCGTGACCCTTGTGCAAGGACAGGTTGACCAGTGTCGGAAAAAAGAAATGGCTGCAAATCGGCGCGTTGTTTGGTGTTCGATGCTTTTGGTTCTTCTTTATTTTTTATCCCTCGGTAGCGATCCGCTCCTGCACGCTAAGTGCATTTCTCCCTTTTCGGTAACCGAAAGCACCGCTCGCGTGGGGGAGCTGCCCGAAATATCAGGCGCTCCATGGCCAAGCGGAGCTTGCAACCCTAGCGTGGGGGAGAAGTTTTATCCGACCAGGCTAGGCGGGCGTAAGAATCGGAAAATGACTTGGTCATTTTTCGATTCTTTGGGCGGGAGGAAAAACTTCTCCCCGCGCATACCTGCTCGCTGACACTGTTAGCGCAGCTTTTACGGTTTAACCCAGAGTTCCGGATGGTTAAGGAAACGCTCAAATCCCATCAGGCAAGCTCCCTGCGCGGCGGTGAAAGTTCCATGCTGTCCCGGTTTTACGGTTATGCTGGACCACCTGGAGGATAGTAATCGGTATTTCAGCTCCGACATGAGGATCACTTCCATATAGTCAAAGAGCTGGGCGAAGTGACCACCCATGACCACAGTGTTTAGATCTAAAAGATTTAGTACGTTAGCGATAGTGGTTCCCAGGGATTTCGCGCATAAATCAACAGTCTTTCGAGCTTGAGTGTTTCCCTTTATCATCTGCTCGATTAGGGGATCTACCGACTCATCCAAGGGGAGATTCGCGCGAGTAAGCATCGCGTCTAATCCGGCGTATTGTTCTAGGCATCCATTGGAACCGCAACTGCACTTTGGGCCACTGGTATCTACGCATATATGACCGATTTCTCCTGCCCACCCGTGCTGTCCACTAAATAAACGACCTTCATATATCAATGCCGCACCTACCCCTACACCAGCCGATAAATACAGGAAATCGGAGGTATCGCCAATTTGACCAGGATTTTTATACAGCACTGAATACGCGGAAGCATCCGCTTCATTTACCACTGTTAGTGGGGTAGCAGCATATTTGTGGGAGGTAAAGAAATCTGTAATTTCAATGTCAATCCAGCCCAAGTTTGGCGCGGTTACAATTCGATGTTTAGCGTCTGAAACTAGACCCGGGATAGCCATTATTATTGAAGCAATATGAACTTCTGTGGGTGCTTTCCACTCTTCTAGCATCTGCACACAGCGACCTAGTATTACTTTTGGATCAGATAATCGAGCGTTAATCGGTTGTGAAACTTTATAGAGTTCCGCGCCAGACAAATCTGTAACCACTACCGAAATATATTGCAAAGCAACTTCAATACCTACAACGCAAAAAGTGCCACTTTTAGCAACCAGTGGTGCAGATGGTCTCCCGATTGTGGTGCGAACCGGATCGAGTTCAGTAAGAATGGCTAAACCAATTAACTCATCTACTAGGCGAGAGACCGTGGCTCGAGTTAATCCTGTCCTTTGTGCGACCTGCGCTCGCGATACGAATCTGTCTGCCCCCAAAACATTTTCCAGAATAAGAAGCAGATTTTCTTTTCTGATTGTTTGAGCGTTTTTCCCAGGTCTCATTTATCACTCCTTGAAATAGAGCATAGGAAAAATGCCACCGAACTGGCAATACTTTGCTTCACAGCTATATTTATTCTGCCAGTTCGGTGGCGATTGATAAAATTTTATTTTGTTTTATGCGACTCTTATTTCAGGTTGCCCTTGCGTAGACCATCTTCAATCTCCTCCAGGGAGCGATTGCGGGTTTCGAAAACCTTGCTGTGTACAAACCAAATTGCCAGTACACAAGCCGCCGCGTATCCGAAGAACAAGCTACCGGTCCCAAAGAAGTTGAGGAGGAAGGGGAAGGTTAGCGACACCACGGAGTTGGCACCCCAGTTAATGACCGCTCCGAAGGAGTTTCCGATACCGCGGATATTTAGGGGGAACATTTCCCCAATCATTACCCACATGACCGGTCCCCAAGTTGCTGAGAAAAAGGCGATGTAAATAGTTAACGCGATCGCGCAAATATACGCTGCGGTATGCGATTGGCTGGAAAAATGCATGCCGATGCTCATTACTAATAGAGAAATCGCCATACCGACAGCTCCTCCAATAAGCATTTTCTTGCGGTCAATCTTGTCCATTAACCAAATTCCGATTACGGTCACTATCACGTTGAAAACGCCGATTCCGATATGTGCAATTAACGCCGCCGAAACCCCAAACCCGACATCAGTGAAGATAGTGGGGGCGTAATAAAGTACGGTATTACAGCCCATTATCTGTTGGAAAATCGCCAAGCCAATGGCTGCTACCAGGGCTGGACGGGCAGTCTTGCCAAACAGTTCGCTCCAGGTACCTTCTTCCATATCAACCTGGTGCTGAATTTCCTTAATTTTTGTCTCGACTTCGGTTTCGTCGCCTTTATACATAGCGTTCAAATAGCGCCTTGCAACTTCAGGGCGACCTACTTTAACTAAGTAGCGAGGACTTTCAGGTAGGATCAATGCCCCAATGAACAAAATGGCCGAGGGAAGCGCTGCGATACCGAGCATCCAACGCCAACCGGTGTAGAAACCAGCAAAAGCGTAGTTGGTAATGTATGCCAGCAGAATCCCGGTCATCACCATCAGTTGGAACAAACCGGTTATGAAACCGCGCTTGGAAACTGGCGACATTTCCGATAGGTAGGTGGGAATTAGAGCGGAGGCGGTTCCGACTCCCAAACCGAGGATTAGACGGGAAATAATCAGCACCGCAACCCCGGATGCGATGCCGGATCCAATGGCACCAACGAAGAAAATTATGGAAGCCAGGAGGATGAGGCGGCGTCTCCCATAGCGGTCAGATAGGGGACCGATTACGGCGGCCCCCACTACTGCCCCTAGTAAGACGGAGCTAACTACCCAACCTTGACCCCAGGCATCAAGGTGGAGCTGGTCTTGAATAAATAGAATTGCACCTGAAATAACGCCGGTATCATATCCGAAGAGTAGTCCTCCTAGGGAACCGAACAGGTACACGAAAGTCATAGAAATTTTATTTTTTCGCATTTTTATCACCGATTATTTGCCGCATCATTGCAGCTTGTAGAGCTATTTTAGTAAGTTCCTTTTGGGAACTCGGTTATTGAGAGTGGGGTTGGGTTCAGACATTTTGTCTGAACCCAACCGGCGTGACTAGATGTCAGTTAATAACTAGGCGTCAGCGAGAGCTTTTACCAAGTAATTGTTCAAAGTAGCCTTGATGGTTTCTAGTTCCCCAGGTTCGTTAGCATTCATCAGTTCAGATTGCGTCTTGTCTAGGGAATACTCCTCCAAATCGGCCAAAGTAAACTGACCGTCCTCAATCTTCTTGCCTATTCCCTGGTCAAAGGAGGAATAGCGTTTTTGTAGGATTTCATCGATGAAGCCATCCTCTTTTAGCTTGGCGGCAACCAGTAGGCCAGCCGCATAGGAGTCCATCCCCACGATATGTGCTGCGAATAGATCTTCCTCGGTGTAAGAGCTACGCCGCGGTTTCGCATCGAAGTTGAGACCGCCGCGAGGACCGATGCTTCCTTCGGAAAGTACTTCCCACATTACTGCAGTGGTTTCGTACAGGTCGGAGGGGAATTCATCCAGATCCCAACCTAATAGTTTGTCCCCTTGGTTGGCATCCAGAGAGCCGAGCATCCCGGCAGAACGCGCAACTCGGACTTCGTGCTGATAGCTATGCCCTGCAAGGTTAGCGTGGTTGCCCTCTAAGTTAAGTTTGAAGCTGTCGTCCAAGCCGTAGGTCTTGAGGAACGCAATGCTGGTGGCGGCATCGAAATCGTACTGGTGAGTGGTGGGCTCTTTCGGTTTCGGTTCAATCAGGAATTGAGAGTCAAGACCTATCTCTTTCGCGTAATCCACAGCGGCATGGAAGAAGCTGGCCATATGGTCTTGTTCGCGCTTTAGATCTGTGTTCCACAGGTTTTCGTAGCCTTCACGCCCACCCCAGAACACGTAGTTTTCTGCTCCCAAACGTTTTGCAATTTCTAAACTGTGTTTAAGCTGGGCGCCCGAGTAGGCGAATACATCTGCAAAGGGGGAAGTAGCTGCCCCGGCTTGGAACCGCGGATTAGTGAACAAATTGCAAGTGTTCCAAAGAAGTTTTATTCCGGTTTCTTGCTGACGTTTTTCAATCCGGTCAACTACTTTGTCCAGGTTTTGATTAGTTTCCCGTAAGGTGTCGCCTTCGGGAGCGATGTCGCGGTCATGGAAGCAGAAGTATTCAACACCCAGTTTTTGATAAAACTCGAAGGAATAATCAACTTTGGCTAACGCCAGCTCCAGGGGGTCAGTAAGAGAGTCGTAGGGGCGTTGCGCGGTTCCCTCGCCAAAGGGATCCACCAACCGCTGTTGGAAGCTGTGCCAATAGGCGACCCCGAAGCGTAGCCATTCCGACATTTTCTTCCCTGCGACAACTTTGTCTGGTTGATAAAAGTGGAATCCTAGTCCTTGTCGTGGATCATCGTTCCCAACAAAGGGAATAGCATCCGTTTTCCATAGATCTGACATAAATGTACCTCCTCGTACGAGCCCATCGGTAAGAGTGTCTTTTTCACCCAAACCAGAGATCGACTGTTTGTTGTGTAACAAAACAAAGGCTAGCACAGAAATAAAATAATTATCAAAGTGAGTTATATCACGTATATTTCCTGCAAAAATAACCTTGACCAATCTTTTATAGCTCAATAGACTATGTTTGAGACTAAAACAAAGTAATTGTTGGCGGAGTGGTCTAGCCCAAAGAAGGGCGAATACTCACGCTCCATACCCTGTAGGAGAAAAATGACTTTAGTAGCTGGGATAGATTCCTCAACTCAATCTTGTAAAGTTCTGGTAATCGAAGTAGAAACTGGGAAAATTGTCCGACAAGGGAAAATGCCCCATCCGGAAGGAACTGAAGTAGCTCCCAGCTCTTGGCTGGAGGCGTTTCGTGCAGCCGCTACCCAGGTGGGTGGTCTCAATGACGTCACTGCGCTCGCGGTTGGAGGACAACAGCATGGCATGGTGCTACTTGATGAAGCAGGAAAAGTAATTCGGCCGGCGCAACTTTGGAATGACACGAAATCAGCAGAAAGCGCAGAGGCTCTAATTAAAGAAAAAGGTGCCAATTTCTGGGCTCAGGCAGTTGGTTCCGTGCCAGTTGCTTCGCTTACCGTTTCAAAACTGCGTTGGATAGCTGATCATGAAAAAGAAAACTTAAACCGGATTGCAGCAATCTGTTTGCCCCATGATTGGTTGACCTGGAGAATTCGCGGATCTAATGATTTGCGTGAACTAGTTACTGATCGTTCAGATGCCTCGGGAACGGGATATGTGGATTGTGAGGACGGATCCTACCGCTATGACATTTTGGCTCATGCGCTGCGAATATCAGAAGAACAAGCGCGAAAAATAATCTTGCCGCGCATTGCGGAACCCTACGAAAAAGTAGGTAACGCCAGCGCAGAGTTTGGTGGGGGTATTTTGGGGCCCGGATGTGGGGATAACGCCGGTGCGGCTTTGGGGCTAAACCTTCAGGAGGGAGAGGCCTCGCTTTCCTTAGGAACATCCGGAGTGGTGGCGGCAGTTTCTAGCCATCCTCTTCGTGATTCGAAAAGCGGAGTTACCTGTTTCATGGATGCCACCGGAAAGTGGTTACCACTCGCGTGTACTATTAACGGTTCGCAAATACAAGACTACTTTTGTCGGATTTTAGGGATTAGTTACGCCGAACTTGATGAGCTCGCTGCCAAGGGTGAAACCTGTTGCGGGGGAATGACATTATTGCCCTATTTTGCCGGGGAACGCACCCCGAATCTTCCCGAGGCTACCGCCAGCATTTTCGGCATGACTCCCCAAGCGATGACTAAAGAGAATTTCGCCAGGCTTGCTTTCGAAGGTATAGCTTGCCACATGCGCGCAGCGCTTGAATCTGTGCGGGCTGGCGGGGTCACGGTGAACAAAGCGATGCTGATAGGGGGAGCAGCAAAATCAACGGTTTTAGCGCAGATACTTGCCGACATCTTGCAGATTCCGCTACGTCTGCCCGAACCCGGCGAATATGTTGCCAAAGGAGCCGCCCGTCAGGCCGCAATCGTTGCTGGCGAAGTTCCCGGGGAAAACTGGGAACCACATTTCAGTGCGGAAATACAACCAAAAGAAGAAAATTCCGCGTGGGAACGGTATCTACCCCTAATGGAAAAAATGCTTTAGGTCCATCCGTCCTGCGGGTATTTGATAGCCGTAAGCATTGCGCGGGGAAGAAGTTTTATCCGATCAGGCTAGGCGGGCGTAAGAATCAAAAAATGACTTGGTCATTTTTCGATTCGTTGGGCGGGAGAAAAAACTTATTTCCCGCGCACATTCGGGTGCTGCTTCTAACCACCTGCAAAGGGCGGGAGGACATCCAGTTGGCCGTTAGTGGCGGATTCGCCGAGGGGAGTGTCGCCATCGGCGAGGGCACCATCGACTAGGAAAGAACTAACCTCCAGGATTGGTGCCAGGTCATTGTTGCTGGCGGCTTGGGCGATTTCTCGCAGAGTCTGGTTAGCATCTGCTGCCACCCGCGCACTGTCAACTCCGGCTGCCTGGGCAGCGCCAGCGAAAAAACGTACAGTTACCACGCTTTAGCCTCCAATCTGAGAAAGAGAATAGGTTCTGCGTTCCGCCGTTATTTCGGTGTGACCAGCGGGTTTAGCTGCTTGCGCGCTCAGCCAAAGCTGAGCAAGTTCTTCATTGGAGGCACCTTGGCGCAAAGGAGCTAGCAAATCCACAAAGGATAGGGAGAACAGACAGGAATAGACTCTGCCATTGGCAGAGAGGCGCGTACGGTCACAGCTGGCACAGAAGGGAGCTGACTCCGAGGCAATAACCCCGATAATGCCGGCGGGATAATCACTGCCAGCTGCCACGTTCCAGCGGCGCGCGGGAGCGGCCGGATCGGTTTCAATCGAGGTGAGAGTGAAACATTCCTGCAGGCGCCGGAAAATATCGCTGGCATGAGGACGTACAGCCGCCGAACCGCCCAGGGGGCCAATGGGCATAAATTCGATAGCCCGCCACTGGAAACCGCGTCGCAGCGCAAAGCGCACCAGATCTGGTAATTCCTCTAAAGATTTTTGATCCAGAATCACCGAGTTAAGTTTTACGGGGTCAAGGCCGCTACCTGGCAGTTTTTCTAAAGCCGCTGCGACCTCAGAAAATCGGTCACGCTTAGCAAGCGCAAAATAACGGTCGGGATCTAAAGTATCTAAAGAAATATTGATTCTCCCTAAACCTGCCTCTACCAGGGAATCTATCCGGGTAGCTAAACCAATAGCGTTGGTAGTCAGGGCAATCTCGGCAGGCAAATCAGCCTCAATGAATGCCTGGCGAATCTTGCGGATAATTTCCTCTAAATCGGGGCGTAAAAGGGGTTCGCCCCCGGTTAAGCGAACCTTGCGAATCCCTAGTGACAGCGCCACTTGCGCAAGACGCCCAAACTCGCGGGGAGTTAGTAGATCCTGGCGGGGAATCCAGGTGTCGGCGTCCTCGGGTAGGCAATAGCTGCAGCGCAAATTACAGCGATCAGTAACCGATATGCGCAGGTCTTTAGCAACCCGACCCCAGCGGTCAAGTAGCTGACGCGGAGGTTTTATTCCCCCGGATTCTGCGCCCATTATCCCTCCTATCGCTATTCGCGGTTTGCAAGCTTTCTAGTATTGCTGGTCTTTCGCTAATTTCTGCAGCTGAGCAATAGTTTCTTGCGCATCAGCGCCTTCGCCACAGACATAACCGGCAAGAAACGCAGTTAGCGGGGCTCCCGGACGGGAGGGTCCATGCGCCACCGTTCCAATCAGCGACAGTAACTCTGATTCCACCGCTTTTAGGGGATCCTCCGCTAGTTGTAGTTCCGCTCGCACTGCTTTTAACCAGCGATGCATCTGTGCCATCTTTTCCGGATCATCCTTCTTGTTGTGGCCAGCCATCAGATTCCCCTTTCGATTGCTGCAAGTGATTCGGGTTTGCTTTTTATGTCTCAAATCCTAACGATATCAGGGAAGATAGCCTGGGCTAGGGCTTTGTTTTCCGAGGGCCTAGGTAAGGGAAATACGTGCGGATATCAAGAAATTATGATTACTCAGGAGCGGAAGAAGCTTCGGAATGTTTCCGTTTTCGCCAAATCTTGCCGAAGAGACCCCGCAGGCTACCGCCGCCTCTGATCCAGTCGTTGATAGCGGAGATCCCTACCGCCAGCAGGTAAAGTCCAATTAGCACCGACATTTGTAGAATCATCGGCCAGGCGGTGGGGAGGGGATTGGCGACAGCCGAAAAAACAGCGGCAATCACTACTGCCCAACGCCAGCCTTTCAACATGGTTTTAGCTTTCATTACTCCCGCAAAGTTGAGTGCCACTAAGATTTCGGGCGCCAGGCACGACAGCCCAAACGCCAGCACCAGGCGCATGAAGAAGGTGATATAGGAATCCGCCCGCAGCAGCATTACGGATCCGTCTGGGGTGAAAGAGTTCAGAATCGAAACTGCCTTGGGGATAACCCACATTCCGGAGAGGGCGCCTCCGCTGAACAGCAAGATTCCGACTAAACCAAAACTGACGATATAGATTTTTTCTTTGCGCTTTAAACCCGGAGCGATAAACGCCCCGATCTGGAAAATCCACCAGGGCGCGGAAATCAGCACCCCTAACCACAGGGACACTTGGATCCGCATATCAAAGGCGGCGCCAATCGTCTGGAAGTTTAATTGTGGAGCCTGCCCACTAACCGCCTGCAGCGGTGCTTGCATCCAATTTAAGGTAGGAGTAACTAAGAACCAGCCGGCGATCGCGGCTACGAAAATACCTGCCAGCGCCAGCAGCAAACGTTTGCGCAGTTCCAGCAGATGTTCAGTCACCCGCATTCGAGCTTGCGGGTTAGTCTTTTTTTGTCCCGGCATAGGGGCTGCAGCGGCTATTTATTTCCAGGCGGGTCAGCGGTATCGGACTGCCCGCTAGCGACTTGGCCAGATGGATCTTGCCCGCTGGTCTGGGACGGCGCAGGTGAGGCCGGGGTGGCGGGGAGTTGGGGATTTTGGGTTCCTGCCGCTACCTGCTTATTGGTGTCATCTTCGCTGAGGTCAGATAACTCAGACTTCAAAACTTTCGCAGATTTACCGATATTGCGGGCAATGTCGGGCAGCTTCGAGGCCCCAAAAACAATGATCAACACCAGGAGCAGGATGAGAATATGTACTGGCCTCACGGTGGTGCCCTTCCTTTCTTGCAGACGGCATCTAAAATTGCCTTCCCCAATTGTAGCGGGGATAGGCGGTAAATAGGTTACTCCTATCGAGAATAGCTAAAACTTACCAGGTTAACCAGGAAATTTTTGGGGTTATATAACGCACGCCCCGTTAATGCTGGTTGCGTCCACGATAATCGTCCTCTAAACGAGGTAGTCTGAGGACGGGAGGCAAAACGTGAGCGAGTTTATTGGTGAAGACAGGGCGGGAGCCCAGGCTATAGCGGATTTGATGGCCAGGAAAAAGACGATCGTGGTCGCGGGCGCCGGCATGTCCACCGATGCGGGGATTCCGGATTATCGCGGCACCGGTTCTTCCGGGATGCCCACCGTCGATATGGATCAGTTCCTAGGAGAGCTTTATTGGCAAAAATGGGTGTGGCGGCGCAATCAAGAAACCTGGAAAACCGTGGCGCGGCTGCAGCCTACCCCGGGGCACTACGCTTTAGCCCGGCTAGAGGAAGCGGGGCTGATTAACTGCATCGCCACCCAAAACGTAGACGGCCTAGACCGCAAGGCAGGCTGTAAGAATGTGCAGCTGCTGCACGGTACTTTCGAGGAAGTTCAATGTTTGGGGTGCGGAGCAGTATTTTCGCGCGAACATATTGACCAGGAGTTACGCAAACTCAATCCGGACGTAAAAGACGACCCCGACCCTAAGAATGTGGCAGTTTTGGCGGCAGCCGATGAACGGACGGCGCGTGCCTGCCAGTTCAACCTGCTTTCTTGTCCGCGTTGCGGCGGGATTATCAAACCGGGAATCGTCTTTTTCGGGGAAGCATTGCCAGGTGAGGCCATGGATCGTTCTTTCGCGGCTGCGCGGGAAGCGGACGTAGTGCTGGCAGTAGGCACTTCCCTGGCGGTGCTGACGGGGCTATGGGTTTTGCGGGAAGCCTGGGGAACCGGAGCCAAAGTAGCGGTGATTAACCGGGGACCCACTGCCGCTGATTCCCTCGCAGACGTGCGGGTGTCGGGCGGCGCTTCCCAAGTATTAACCCAAGTAGCAGAGATTTTACTGGACTAAAGTTTTCAGAGTCCGGGGATAACGGGTTAACACCCGAATGGGGATGCAGGTCTTTGGTATAGATAACGCTATCCATCTTGGTTGGGGTGTCGGCGGAAATATGGTTCCCAAAGAAGAAATGGACTCCTATAGTCCTAGAACTGCTTTTGCGATCAAGAAATAGATGACTAGACCTGATGCGTCTAGCAGCGTTGAGATGAAGGGGTTGGCGAAGACTGCTGGGTCGATGCCGAACTTGCGTGCCACTAGAGGCATGAAGCCGCCGACCGTGGCAGCTAGTGTGCAGATAGACAGCAGGGTTAGCCCGATGACTGCACCTATTTGTGGGCCATAAAAAATGCTGGTTAGCGCAAATCCGAGTGTTCCGATGAGGGTGCCTAATAGTGCTCCGACTCGGATTTCTCTAGAGATCACTCTGAGCCCGTCGCCCATCTTTATGTCACTCAACGCGATGGCGCGGGTGACAGTGGTGGCCGCTTGATTTCCGGTGTTGCCGCCGGTGCCGATGAGCAGGGGCACGAAAACTGACAGCACAACCATTTGGGCGATAGTGGATTCGAATGTTTCTAGGACGTGAATAGTTAGGGTTGCTCCGATAGCTAGCACTAAAAGCCACACCACTCTGGCCTTAACAAAGTCGCCTATTGGGGTGGCTAGGTAAGGTCTGCGAAGCGGTTCTGCGCCGGAGATGCGTGCTTGATCCTCGTTGTTGGCATATTCGAGGATGTCGAGGGCGTCACTTAATGGCAGAATGCCGAGCAGCCGTTTCTCTTGATCGACGACAGGTAAGGCGAGTCGGTGTCGATCTGCGCACATCCGAGCCGCATATTCTGCTGGTTGAGTGGCGTTAACGCTATCTCCATGTTTCATCAAGTCCTTGATGAGGGTAGTTTTATCGGCGCCCATGATGTCTCTAAGGCTTACTACGCCTACAAGTTTCTTTTCGGCTGAGGTTACGGGCACCGTGTAGATAGTTTCTACGTTATCAAGCACTTTTGTCAGGTAGGCTAGAGCCTTTTCAACGCTATCTGTGGGGTGGACGGTAGCGAATTTTGGGCTCATTCTTCGTCCGACGGATTTTTCTGGATACCCCAGTACAATGCCGGTAAGGTCGCGTTCGGTGGGGCTGAGGCCAGCCAAAATCTTTGTGGCAACAGACGCTGGCAATTCGTCAAGCAATTCTGCCCGGTCATGCGGATCCATAGCTTCTACAACGGCAGATATATGATCACCGCGTAGCGCACTGACCAGGTCGGCTTGGACGGCAGGGTCCAGCAAATCAAAAACGGCTATAGCGGTGGTCTTGGGAAGAGTCCTAAATAGCAATGCACGTTGATGGAAGTTTGATCTTTCCATCAACACCTTTATTTCGCGGGCAGGTGCTGCAGAAACAATCTGGTTAATCTTTTGTAAATTTTGTGATTGAAAAGCCTGGTGAAGTCTTGTCTCTAAGCCTTGCAAAAGTTTCGAATCCATATCGCCCTCCAGCTTTAGCGCCGTGAAACCCGAGAGACCAGGTCATCCTTGGTCTGCGAGGTTGCACTGCCAACCCATCCTACAAGGCGGACAAGTCTTCCACCTCTAAATTGAGGGTTAACACTCAAACGGGCATTAACCCGCACTATGTCAGGAAGAAAACCGCAGGTAAAACCGGGAAACAGATTTTTATATGCCTAGAGCCGGCTTCGCGCGCTCCCTCCTGCGCTTTTGCGAAACCGGCTCTAGGTTATCGTTTAGGGGTTATCTTGACACACGTTCCCCTAAAATAGCCGGAGCTACCGGCTCCCTTTATTATACCTAAAAAATGGAAGAAACCTAATCTTACTTATGTGTTGCAGGTAACATTTTGTCACTTACTGCGGTTTTAGCGATATTTTTGGTTACGTTGCTTTAAGAACTCTCAGCCAATGACAGGCTAGAATAGCTTTCGACACTACTTTACTTTTAGGAAGTCGCAATGGAAATCCTTTCTCCTTTTCATTACCTGCCGATCGGTGATTCCTCGGCGGATGTCTCTACGTTGCTTTCGACGCTGGCAAAATATATGGGAAGCTCAGAAGATTTACCGCAGAATCTTCGCAACCCGCGTCTAAGAGGCAAACAGATTCTTTTTCCTTTCCCTAAAGCCAGCGGCTTTCCCAAGGAACTTTTAGAGTATGAAACTCTCCGCCGGGAGGTACCCGAATCCGCCGCTTTAGCACTGCCGGCTCCAGCAGCTGGCGCGGTAATCTGCTACTCGCAACTGACTATCAAAGGTATGGCGGAAGCGGTGAACTCGGCAGTCGGCAGACCGGGACGCTGGATTCTCACCTCTCCAGTCACTGAGATTGATGGCATCATGGTCTTGGCGCGGGCGATTGCGGTCAATATCCCTCCGATAATCGCCGCCAAGACCCAGCCCGCCAGCGCCCTCGAGATAATTCGGGCAATTCAAAGGGCGCAAGATCGCTCCGCAAAAGATGAAGCCCCTATTTATCTGCAGATTTCTAAAGCGCAACTGGCCGAGTTACTGGAGATTACTCCCGCTAAACGCACAGAGCTGGGCGCGGTTTCCAAGCTGATAGTTACCGGCTTGACCAGCCGCGATCACCTGGCGCGTACCGCGCAGCAAGCAGGAATCAATATCGTGCAAGGCTACGGGATTCCCGAATCCTGCGGTCTATGCGTACTGGACGGTAAACCGGTCGCGGGCGTGCATGTGGCCACTATCGGGGATCGGATTTGGCTGTCCGGAATCTGCATGATGACCGGCTATTTGGGAGAGCCGGGAGAAGTAGAGTTTGTTTCTCGAGGGCGTAGGCACTGGTTGCGTACTAAAGACGCCGGTCATATGCGCGGCCCCCGGCTGGTAATTGATGGGCGGTTACGCGATGTGATTTCCACTGCCGGAGTGCGGATTCAGGCCTCCCTGGTAGAGCGAGTTATCCGGGATCTTCCACAAGTAGAACAGGTAGTAGTGGTGGGAGTGCCCGATCCTAAATGGGGATCCCTGGTTACTGCAGTCATCAAACCGGCACCCGATGTTGCCGAGGAGCTGTTGAATCCCCGGCACAATCTGGAGGTCAAAACCGAAGATAAACCACTATTTCCCCAGTTAAAACCAGTGAAAGTTGATCCGGAGCGGGTACGGAAACTCGCCGGGCTGCCTGCGGAAACCGAAGATGAAGGACCCAAGCTAACGCCCTTAGAAGCCGCGATGGCGGCAATGGCCGCAAAGATCAGGGGAGCCAAGGTAGATGTGGTTGCTGCCGCAGAAACCGGGGAACTACCTGCGGGAATCTATGAAGTGGCGCGCGGAACCGCCAGCCCCACCGATGAGGGGGAAATCGTCTTCCCCGCCCCGGATGCCGCGCCGCTGCAGCCGGTTTCTTTACCCGAGGATCTGGACGGGGATTTAGAGCAAATGGAAATTGCGGCAGCTGAACTTCCGGCGGGATTCCAGCGGCCCGATGGGGGAGAGCGCCCGCACAGCGCCACCGTTCCTACTGAAGATGAATCTGAGCCATCGACAGATTTGGCGATGTTGGTGCGTTCCCTGGTAACCGGGCAACTGGATCGGGCACATGCCCCCCGCGCCCTGGTATTGGTAGATAAAATCCCAACTGACCTGCAAGGTAATCTTGATAGAGCAGCCTGTCGAGACTTGGCGGCGCGGCGGGTAGCAGCTGGAGAAGCCTGGGTTCGCTAAGGTAGCGCCAAAAATAGGACTGCCGGCAAAAGTTTGCAAACGAAAAATATAGCAGCCAAGGCGTACATAGAAAGAAAGGGGCTGGTGCTGTAATGGCAACTGGATCGCAGTGGATTGAAGCCGCTCGTCCGAAAACTTTACCCGCCTCCTTGGCGCCGGTGATTATGGGAATCGGAGGGGCGATCGGCCTGGGACAAGCCTCAGCAGGAAAGTCAGCATTGGCGCTGCTAGTAGCCCTATTCCTCCAGGTAGGCGTGAATTTCTCTAACGACTATTCCGACGGGATTCGGGGCACCGACGCTAAAGGAAAGCGGGTAGGCCCCCAGCGCCTGACAGGAGCAGGTTTGGCGGCACCTCGCACGGTGCTAGCGGCGGCGCTTAGCTGCTATGCGCTCGCGGGAATCTGCGGAATCGCCCTTTGTGTTTGGGCAGGTACCTACGCCCTGATTGGTTTAGGGGTGCTGGCAGCCCTGGCGGCCTGGTTCTATACCGGAGGTAAGCACCCCTACGGTTATCTGCCGGGGGTAGCCGAGGTGATGGTGTTTGCCTTTTTCGGCCTATTGGCAGTGCAAGGCACCATTTGGGTACAAGCCCATACGCTGCCTTGGCGCACCTGGGTAGCTGCCAGCGGTATCGGGCTGCTTTCATGTGCGCTGTTGCTGGTTAATAATCTGCGCGATATTCCAGGGGATCGCCAGAGCGGCAAAAATACGCTAGCGGTGAAGTTAGGGGATAAGGGCTCGCGTTACTTGTTTGCCTGCTACCTATATGCGGCCTTAGTGCTGGGGGTGCTTTCCTTTAGTGTTCGTTGGGAAGCATTGGTGTTTGGGCTGGCTATGGCGGTTGGGGTGAGCTTTCCGATGATGAAAGTATTGCAGGGAGCCCGCGGTAAAGACCTGATAAAAACCTTGAAACAGGTGGGGCAAATCACCTTGGGGTATGGTCTCGCCGTCGCCGTACAGTGGGCTTTGCAGGGTTTATAGGCAGGCCAAAAAATCGATAGTTGCTAGGGTAGAAGCATGGCTGCGGTAGTTATTGCCCTCGTACAGATTCTGCTAGCGGTATATGCGCTAGTGGATTGCTTGCGCACGGAAAAATCCGATTTACCCGGACGCCTGCCCCGCGCTTTTTGGCTGTTGATCATTATCATATTGCCGGTATTCGGCCCCCTAGCCTGGATAGTGATTTCCTGGGCGAGTAAAGCCGAAAGCCCCGACGGTCGGGTAGAGATTCCCCGCAACCCCCTAGAGATTTTCCGAGGGAGCGGGGAACGTTCGCAGCCGCAGGAACCAGAGATACCGCAGGCTCCCGACGATAATCCCGATTTCTTGTTTTCTTTAGAGGCAAAGATGCGGCGGGAGCGGATGGCGCGTGAGGCCGAGGAAGAAGCCAGAAAACGAGCGGAAAAGCAGCAGAAAAATGCGGCTAGCGGAGAAGAAACCGCTGGTGAAGACCAGAACAACTCCGCTGAGGACACTGGCGAGGGCGAAACAAATCCGGACGCAAACCCTCCGGAAAAACCTTCCTCTCAGGAATAAAGCGTTCTAGTTGCCGCGGTTTGAATAACCGCTCTGATAAGGCAATTGTCGAGAGGAAACTCCTGGAGTTTCCAGCTAGCTGCCCCCTAGTGCCCTTGATTTAAGGCGGCCGCCGAAGTCCCCGGCACCATATCGGAGGCCTGAGCTAGGAGCGGCGCTGCCGGTTCACAATAATCCAAACTAATCAGGGTATTGCCCAAGAAAGTAAGGGACGTGAGGGAAGCTAGAGCGCATTGCCGCCGGGTAGGAATATGCGCCAGCGGGCGACCTTCCACAAATAACCGGAAAGACCAGATCGGCAGCTGGTGAGAAACCAGCAAAATTTCGCGAATCGGAGAGCCATCAGCGGAGCGTCCCAGGCGGGAAGGATCGGCAATCGGCAGATGTAAAGCCGAACGCACTGCCTCGGTAACCCGACTGGCCTGGACTGCATAAGGCTCACACCAGGAAGGACGGAAAACATTGCGGTAGCGCGGCCAATTGCGCGGGTGTAGCAGAGCCGCCCGGTTACCATTAACCACTTCGCCCTCGAACATATTCATGGACTCTAAAAGACGCTTATCGGTTTGGATGGGTAGCTCGAATAGCTCGGAGGCCGGAGTTGCAGACTCTACCGCGCGCTCCAGGGGAGAAGAAATAATGGCATCTAAGTAGGCGCCTTTTTCCAGGAGGTATTCCGCGCTCATCTGCGCCATTTGCCTGCCGAGGTCGGTTAGGTGATATCCGGGGAGGCGGCCGTATAAAATTCCATCTGGATTATCGACTTCCCCGTGACGCATCAGGTGAATAGTTGTTAGATTCTGCATGGTCTCCACCCTAGCAAACGGTTTTTACTAACCGGTGTGCGAAAACTGCGCCTAGACCACTAGGCTAGAGATGTGAGCGTGAATCCGAAGGTAGCAGCCTTCTTCGATCTTGACGAAACCGTAATTCGGGGAGCCAGCTCCTGGGTGCTCACTCGTGAACTTTTTCGTCACGGATTTTTTGGGATCCGCGATTTATTCTTCGCTGCGCGCCAAGCCTTCCTCTATGTGGTTCTAGGAGAAGATCAAGAGCGCGTGGACCAGGTAAAGAACCGGGCTTTGCAGGTAATGGCGGGGCATTCCCGCCACGAGATTATGGCGATTTCCCAGGAAGTGTGCGATCTCTTAGAGAAGAAACTGTTTCCGCAGGCGCAAGGGTTAATCAAACGACACCTGGCAGCGGGACACGATATTTGGTTGATTTCCGCCGCGCCCTCGGAGCTTCCGCAAATGTTGGCACAGCGCTTGGGAATAACCGGGGGTATTGGCACGGAAATCGCGGTAAAAGATGGGATATACGAGGCGCGTTTAGCTTCGGAACTTATGCACTCCCAGGGCAAACGTGACGCGGTGATAGCGCTGGCTGCCGAGCGCGGCTATGACCTTGCTTCCTGCTTTGCCTATTCGGATTCCGATAACGATATGCCGCTGCTAACCCTGGTGGGTAAACCTTCGGCTATCAATCCGGATATTTGGTTGCGGGTGCGCGCCTTACAGCGAGGATGGCCGGTGATAGATTTTCGGCGTCGCTCTCGAATTAGCAAGACCCTGCAAAAAGCTAAGGCGAGGCGGCGCGGCTTTAACCTGGTTGGATTGGGCAAGCGTTTCTGAGTAACCTGGCAGGTGCCTACTTAGAAGGAGCCATTTTGAGCGAAAAAAATCCGCCGGCAGCCGCGGGGTTAGATAAGCAACCAGAAGAAGTTTCTGGAATGTTTGACCAGGTGGCATCCCGTTACGACCTGACTAATGATGTGATGACTTTCGGACAGCACCGGATTTGGCGGCGCTGTCTGCAGCAAGTGGTAGCTCCCCGTCCCGGGCAAGAGATTCTTGATATTGCCGCGGGTACCGGTACTTCCTCGCTCGGTTTTTACCGCGCCGGAGCCGCGGTTACCTGCTGTGATTTCTCGCCGGGGATGGTTGCGGAGGGGCAAAAGCGTCATAGTGAATTAAACTTCGTGGTCGGTGACGCCCACGATTTGCCCTTCGCCGATCAGTCTTTTGATACTGTTACCTGCTCTTTCGGATTTAGAAATATGCATGATCCCGCAAAGGCACTGCGTGAGTTTGCGCGGGTAACCAAGCCGGGGGGCAAGTTGGCGATTATGGAGTTTTCCACCCCGCCCTCCCCTCTGATTGCCCGGCTCTACCAGCTTTATATGCGTAACGTGTTGCCCACTGCCGGTCGCCTAGTGTCTTCGGATTCGGATGCCTACACCTACCTGTTCGATTCCATTTTGGATTGGCCAGACCAAGAAACTTTGGGTTACCTAATTCAAAAGAATGGCTGGGGCGAGGTTTCCTATCGCAATCTCACCTTGGGAACAGTGGCTATTCACCGTGCCTTTAAAGAGGACGTTTAGGCGTAAAAGACCGCGATAGCTGGTCGCTGCAGCCAGGAGATAGCAGTGCTTTCCTGAAAGCTGCTTAGAATTAAGTAAGAAAACCCTTGCTTAAACGTCAAACGATTAAGATGGACTTAAGTCCCGGGGTATTCGCCTAGCCAGCAGAAACCGCTGTGACTTTAGACAAACAATAAAAGCAAGTTAGCCTGAGACAGGCGCGAGGAGAGTGTCTAAAAATCCTCGTTTTTACTTGCTGCGGCAACGGCTGCGGCAAGAACTGGCAACTAGCAAGGGAGGGGCGTCCAGGCATGGCGGATCAGCTTGCAGACAAGCACTGTCAAGTGCTGGTTGTGGGTGGCGGTCCTGCGGGCGCTGCTACCGCTTATCACCTGGCCAAATCTGGCGTTGACGTCCTCGTACTTGAAAAGGGAACCTTTCCTCGCGACAAAATCTGCGGTGACGGTTTAACTCCCGGAGCGGTAAAAGAAATCTTGGCAATGGGAATCAACCCCTTGGCAGAAGGTTGGCAGCCCAATTACGGGTTGAGCGTAATCGGCGGGGGGCATCGGATCGCTTTGCCGTGGCCGAAAGTCGGCTCCCTGCCCTCCTATGGACTTACCTGTCAGCGCACAAAGCTTGATCAGCGTTTAATCCAGCAGGCTGTGTCGGCCGGTGCCCGCCTGGCGGAAAATACCGTGGTTCAGGACTTGCTCACCGATGATGGCGGTTACGCCCGGGGAGTGAGCGCGATTCAGCGTGACCTAGAAACCCGGCAGAAGCGCGAGCTTAGTTTCCATGCCCAATACGTAGTGGACTGCACCGGAGCTAACGCCCGTTTGGCTTCGCGGCAAGGACGCACTCCTTTAAAAAATCGGCCAATGGCAGTGGCGGCTCGAGCCTATTTTCGTTCCCCCCGCGGTGACGAAACCATGATGGAATCTCACTTGGAACTGTGGGATGGCAAGCCCGGCAAATCAAATCTACTCCCTGGTTACGGCTGGCTGTTCCCGATGGGAGAGGGGATTGTAAACGTGGGGCTAGGATCGGTTTCTTCGGGAGCCCAATCCACCAAGCTGCCCTATAAAGAAATATTCCACCGCTGGGTAGCGAATCTGCCGGCAGAATGGGGATTGTGCGAAGAAAATATGCTTGGCTCCCTGCGCTCTGCCCCCCTACCGATGGCATTTAACCGCAAACCGGCTTACGAAAATGGGCTACTTTTGGTCGGTGACGCCGCCGGAATGGTTTCGCCCTTTAACGGCGAGGGGATTGCCCCGGCAATGTTCGCGGGCAGGCGCGCCGCTGCTGCTTTAGTACAGGCTATGGGGCGCACCTCGCGCGCGCAAGCCGAACTCGCCCTCCGTGAATATCCCCGTGACCTGCAGGATCAGTACGGTGGATACTACAGTCTGGGTCGCGTTTTCGTGCGGTTGATTGAAAACCCCAAGATTATGCACGCCTGCACCAAGTACGGGTTGGACAAACCCGCCTTGATGCGTTTTGTTCATAAAATGCTTTCTGATGGTTATGAACGCCGTAAAGGAGTAGCCTCCGACAGAGTGCTACAAATTCTGACTAAGGTGGTAATACCGTCATGAGGAACATCGGTCAGAAAGAACAACTGAGCCGGAAGAAAACCGGAAACTACAGCAGTTGCTGCGCCAGTGATGGCGGGGCAGACAAGAAGGATGTGGAGGCCAAATGAGTCCATCGGCATCACTGTTAATCATGGGCGCGGTCGCGATTGTGCTGGCCGTAGGCGGTCTGGCGATGTCCGCAGCTCTCAGCCCGGGTCGTAAGAACCGCACCAAGCTGGCTACTTATGAATGTGGGATTGCCCCCAATGTTCACGAGGACGCGCGCGGACGTTTCCCGATTAAGTACTACCTAATCGCGATGACGTTCATCGTTTTCGATGTGGAAATGGTGTTCCTGTATCCGTTTGCGGTTTCGATCGGTCACTTCGGGCAGGTGATGGCTATTCCGGTATTGATCGACATCCTACTGTTCATCGTGTTAGTGCTGGTGCCCTATGTTTATGAGTGGCGCCGCGGCGGACTGGACTATTAAGAGAGAGGTACAGCATGTCTTTTGATAATGAGCTGCCGGCAGGAGTCGCCCTCACCAGCCTAGACAAGTTTATGGGGCTTAACCGTAAAGCTAGTGTCTGGCCGGTGACCATGGGGCTGGCCTGCTGCGCCATCGAGATGATGGCCACCGGCACCCCGCGTTTCGATATTTCCCGCTTCGGGATGGAAGTCTTCCGCGCTTCTCCGCGGCATGCAGACCTGATGATCGTATCCGGGCGGGTTTCCTGGAAGATGGCACCGATTATTCGTAACGCCTACGACTCTATGCCCGATCCCAAGTGGGTTATTTCCATGGGTGCGTGCGCTTCCTCTGGCGGGGTATTCAATAACTATGCGGTGGTGCAAGGCTGCGACCACGTGGTTCCGGTAGATGTATATCTGCCCGGATGTCCCCCGCGGCCAGAAGCCCTAATCCACGCGATTATGGTGTTGTGGGATCAAATCCATTACCGCACCCCCATTACTCAAAAACAGCGGTTAGAGATCGCCCGTAAAGCCGAGAAAGCTGCTTTGGAAGCGACTCCTACCTCCCAGATGAAAGGACTGTTGGCGTGAGCGAAGACGACAAGACGGTAGTCCTCCATTCCGATGTCGAGGACGGGCCAGTAGCAGTAGAGGTAACCGCCCCGCGCGGTTTTACTGCCGGCTCTGATTTCGGTACCCGTCACGGTCTGTTCGGGGTACATGATGATGGTGACACCACCGGCTTTACGGAGATCCAGATTGAGCGGCAGATGCCCGGTGAAAGCCCCCGCCCTTACGGATCCTGGTTTGACGAAGTCGTGGACATCCTGGAAGAACTGATTCAAAACGCCGACCTGGAAGTAGCACAGGTAATCGAGCGGGTAGTGGTTGACAACGATGAGCTAACCATTTTCATTGCCCGTGAGCATCTGCCCCAGGTGGCTCGCTGGCTACGTGATGACCAAGATCTACGCTTTGAGCTTTGCATCGGGGTCAACGGCGTGCACTATCCGCATGATAAAGGTCGCGAGTTACACGCCGTCTATATGCTCTTGTCGGCAACTCACAACCGCCAGCTGCGCCTAGAAGTCACCTGCCCAGAGTCCGATCCTCGGATTCCTTCAATAGTGGCTACCTACCCAGGAAACGACTGGTGGGAGCGGGAAACCTGGGATTTGATGGGCATTATCTTTACCGGTCATCCCGGTCTGACCAGAACTGCTTTACCCGATGACTGGGTAGGGCACCCGCAGCGGAAAGACTATCCGCTGGGCGGTATTCCGGTGCAATTTAAGGGCGCGACAGTCCCGCCCGCCGATTCGCGGAGGTCATACAGCTAAATGAAATACACACCTGACACCGATAGCAGCCCCTTGATCAGGGCTGCCGGCCCCGCCCTCGACAATCTGATTACCGAGGACACCCCGCAATATGATTTGCATGGTGGCGACTGGGAAGAAATGGCTTCCGAAGTCGAAAAGCTGGCGAACGAGCGCATCGTGATGAATATCGGGCCAGTTCACCCCTCCACCCACGGGGTGCTGCGCCTAATCGCCGAACTTGACGGAGAATATGTCCGCGACGTGCGAGTGGGCACCGGATACTTGCATACCGGCATCGAAAAGAACATGGAGTATCGCACCTGGACACAGGGCGTTACCTACTGCACTCGCATGGACTATGTAGCCCCCTTCTTCCAGGAAGTTGCCTATTGCCTGGCAGTAGAAAAAGTCCTGAAGAAAACCGCTGAAATTCCAGAGCGGGCAAACCTGATTCGCATCCTAATGATGGAGCTAAATCGGATAACCTCGCATGTGGTGGCGATTGCCACCGGTGGTAACGAAATGGGCGCCACCACCATGATGACCATCGGGTTTAGAGGGCGCGAAGAAATCCTAAGGGTATTCGAACAAATAACCGGTTTGCGGATGAACCACGCTTACATCCGTCCCGGCGGAGTAGCGCAAGATTTGCCGCCCGGGTGTACCGAATATATTCGGGATCAGTTACCCAAGATTCGCCGCGATATTAACGAGCTGCAAGATCTCACCTTGCAGAACCCGATCTTTAAGGCACGTTTTTGTGACGTGGCTGTTTTGCCTCTATCTGCCCATATGGCGATGTCTATGACCGGTCCGTCAGTTAGAGCCGCAGGATATCCCCTAGATATGCGGAAGATGCAGCCCTACTGCGGCTATGAAAACTTTGATTTCAATGTTCCAGTCACCGATCAATCCGATGCCTACAACCGTACGGTGGTTCGCTTCGATGAGTGCTACGAATCCATGAAGATTATCTACCAGGTACTAGATCGCCTAGATGAAACCGAAGGCGAGCCGGTAATGATCTCTGATCCGCAGATTAAGTGGCCGGCTCAGCTGAGTGTAGGTACCGATGGTCAAGGGAACTCCCCTGAACACATCAAAGAAATCATGGGTGAATCCATGGAATCCCTAATCCAGCACTTCAAGCTGGTAACCGAAGGCTTTAGGGCGCCGGTCGGCCAAGCCACACAACTGGTCGAACACGCCAAAGGCATTATGGGGGTACACGTAGTCTCCGATGGTGGTACTCGCCCCTATCGGGCGCACTTCCGTGACCCCAGCTTCGCTAACCTGCAATCCTTATCCCTACTGGCGCAGGGTGGCACGATCTCAGATCTGATCGTGGCGCTGGCCAGTGTGGATCCCGTCCTGGGAGGTGTTGATCGCTAATGAGTTTTTACGATCCAGAGGTCGAGCAAAAATTCCGTGCAGAAGCAGCGGAAATAATTGCTCGCTACCCCGAGGGGCACGAACGCAGCGCCATGATCCCGCTGCTGCACTTGGTGCAGAGCATAGACGGGTACGTGACTGCTAACGGGATTGGACTAATCGCCGACATTCTTAACTGTCAGCGTGCCGAAGTTAGCGCGGTTGCCACCTTCTACACCCAGTTCAAACGCCACCCCAACGGCGAATATACCGTGGGAGTTTGCACTAACGCCCTGTGTGCCGTCCTCGGTGGAGATACCATCATGGAAACCCTAGAAAAAGAGCTCGAGGTGGGAAATGACGAAACCACCGCTGATGGCAAGATCACTTTAGAGGCGCTGGAATGTAACGCTGGCTGCGACTATGCGCCGGTAGTCATGGTCAACTGGGAGTTCTTCGATAACCAGACTCCCGAATCTGCTGTGCAGTTAGTACGCGATATCAAGGCTGGTAAACCGGTACATCCCACTCGGGGATCTGATGCGGCTCCTACCTTTAAGGAAGCCAGCCGAATTTTGGCCGGATTCCCCAACCCCGAGACTGCCAACCAAGGGGTAGCTGCTGGTCCCGCCAGTTTGTGGGGACTAAAAGTGGCCGAAGAAAAAGGTATGGAAGCCCCTGACCCGCAGCAGTTTGAAAAATCTGAGGCCGCCCAGGCCGATGAAACAGCTTCGGGTGCAGATGCTAATCATGCCGGGAAAGATCCGGTAGGTAAGGAGCACTCCTCTGCTGATCACAAGGAGACAGACAAGTGAGCGAAAACGAGAAGTCTGAGATCCGCCGGGTTCCGCTGACCCCGATTGTCACTAAACAGTATCGGGAACCCGAAAGCTGGACGCTAAAGGCCTACCAGAAAACTGGCGGTTACGCGGGGCTAGAAAAAGCCAAGCAGATGGAAGCAGCGCAGATTCTGGATGCAGTCAAGCAAGCGGGAGTGCGCGGACGCGGCGGTGCCGGTTTCGGTACCGGGCTGAAATGGTCTTTCCTGCCACCCGCTGATGGTGGCCCGCGTTATTTGACCGTTAACTGCGATGAATCCGAGCCGGGTACCTGCAAAGATATCCCGATGATTTTGGCTAATCCCCACGCGGTTATCGAAGGGGTGGCGATCACCTGCTTGGCCATCGGTTGCGATCATGCTTTTATCTATATCCGCGGCGAAGTAGTTCACGCCTACAACCGGCTGTTAGTAGCTATTAAAGAGGCTGAGGACGCCGGGTTGCTGGGCGATCTGAAACTGATTGCCCACGCCGGAGCCGGTGCCTATATCTGCGGTGAAGAAACCGCGCTGCTAGATTCTTTGGAAGGTAAACGGGGCCATCCCCGCCTGAAACCACCTTTCCCGGCGGTCAAGGGGCTCTATGCCCGTCCCACCGTAATCAATAACGCCGAAACCATTGCCCAAGTATCCACGGTGTTCCGCAATTCCGCGGAATGGTATGCCTCGATGGGTAAAGAAAAATCCCTAGGTTACGGGATGTTTAACCTGTCTGGTCACGTTAAACACCCCGGTCTCTATGAAGCACCTTTCGGGATTACCATGAGGGAACTGCTGGAGTATTCCGGTGGGATTCGCGAGGGGCACACCCTGAAGTTCTATACCCCCGGCGGATCCTCAACTCCGCTATTTACCGAAGCTGAACTGGATGTCCCCTTAACTTACGAGGATGTAGCGGCCGCCGGCTCTATGCTGGCCACCCGCGCCCTACAGGTATTCGATGAAACGACCTCCGTAGTGCGGGTGATTAGCCGTTGGATCGACTTCTACCAGCATGAATCTTGCGGTAAATGCACCCCTTGTCGCGAGGGAACCTATTGGATGAAACAGATAATGCACCGCTTAGAGGCCGGTAAAGGTCAAGAGGGCGATGTAGATTTGCTTTGCGATATTGCCGGAAACATCGCCGGACGCAGCTTCTGCGCTCTCGGTGACGCGGCGGCTACCCCGGTGCGCAGCGGAATTGAAAAGTTCCGCGAAGAGTTCGAGGCCGGGTACACCACTCCCTGGTGGGAGGCCTTCCCGCCCGCCGCCTCGGAGGTTTTTAACGAAGGAGGCGCCCTGTGAGTGAGCAAGTCCAAATCAATATTGACGGCCAGGATATCGAGGTTGCCAAGGGTACCCTGTTAATCCGCGCAGCCGAGAAACTGGGGATTCATATTCCCCGATTCTGTGACCATCCGCTGCTAGATCCGGCAGGTGCTTGCCGCCAGTGTCTGGTGGAGGTAGCGATGCCGGGGCGTGACGGCGTAGTTCGTCCTATGCCTAAGCCCCAGCCAGCCTGCACGATGACCGCGATGGCGGGGATGGAAATAAAAACTGCCGCGACTTCCGAGGTAGCGGAAAAAGCCCAACATGGTATTACCGAGTTTTTGCTGATTAACCACCCCTTGGATTGTCCTATCTGCGATAAGGGCGGGGAATGCCCGCTGCAAAATCAAGCCATGAGCCACGGCACCCTCCATACTCGCTTTACTGATGAAAAGCGGTTGTGGCCCAAGCCGGTGGAGCTAACTAGCCAGATTTTGATTGACCGGGAACGCTGCGTGCTTTGTCAGCGTTGTGTGCGTTTTGCCAACCAGGTTGCCGGCGATTCCTTCATCGCCTTGCAGGGACGCGGCGGCGGATCTTCTCCCCGTGACGACCACGATTTCATGGGCGAGAACATCGGTGCTTTTGACCAGGAAATATTGGGAATATCCGATTCTGATGGATCCAAGCCGACTCTTCGCCTCAATCCTGATGCTCCGGCGCTTTCCGATTCCCACGGCAAACCCGCCCCGCTTTCTTCTCCGGCGGCCATAGGCGCCGGTGTAGACGAAAAAGACCAGGCAGGCAGGCTGTTTAGCTCTTACTTCTCGGGCAATATCATTCAGATTTGCCCGGTGGGAGCGCTAACCTCGAAGCGTTACCGTTTCCGGGCGCGCCCCTTCGATTTGGTCTCTACCCGCGGAGTTACCGAACAGGATGCCTCCGGTTCTGCTCTGCGCACCGATATTCGTCGGGGGGTAGTTACCCGGCGGATGGCGCAAAAAGATCTAGAGGTAAATGACGAGTGGATTACCGATAAGGATCGCTTCGGTTACCAGTGGCAGTTCCAACCTTCGCGGATAAAAACTCCGCTAGTGCGCGAGGACGGCAAATTGGTGCCTACCTCCTGGTCGGATGCGTTTGATCGCGCTGCTAAGGGACTGGCGGCCGCCGGGAAAGGCAAAGTAGGCTTCTTGCCTGGTGGCAGGTTAACTTTTGAGGACGCCTACACTTGGTCCAAGTTCGCCCGGGTAGTTTGCGGAAGCAACGATATAGATCAGCGCACTCGCGCAGCCGGGCGCGAAGAAGAAACTTTCCTAGGTGCCTATTTCGCAGGTGCCGGAATGCCGGTAACCTATTCAGACCTTGAAAAAGCTGGTCAAGTCCTTTTGGTGGGCTTTGAGCCCGAGGACGAATGCGGCGCGGTGTTCCTGCGGCTACGCAAAGGGGTACGTTCTGGAAGCGTAAAGGTGGCCACGGTGGCTCCCTTCACTTCCCCCTCCTCCCTCAAGACTGCGGCAACCGTGTTGGCGGCGGCGCCGGGTACCGAACCGGAAGTAGTCGCGAATGTAAAGGCCGATGCCGAAGGGGACTTTGGAGCTGTTTTTGATGGTCTAAAAGGCGAGGGCGCAGTAATCGTAGTCGGCGAACGTGCCGGTACGATACCGGGTCTGCTAAGCGCAGTAAACGATTTGGCTGCTCGCAGCGGAGCTCACCTGGCGTGGATTCCCCGCCGCTCCGGCGAACGCGGGGGAGTAGAAGCCGGTTTATTGCCGGGGCTGCTACCCTTCGGGCGGGACGCACGCGATGCGGAAGCTCGCAGCGATCTTGCAGCCGCTTGGGATGCGAAGCTCCCAGATGCGCCCGGACGCGATACCAGGCAAATATTGGAAGCTGCCTGCTCCGGGGAGCTATCTGCGCTGGTGCTCGGAGGCCTAGACCTGCGTGACCTGGCTGATCAAGACCTAGCAGAAAAAGCCCTAGATGCGGCCTCGTTCGTAATCTCTCTCGAGGTCAACCTGACACCCGCTGCCCAGGCAGCCGATGTGGTATTCCCGGTGGCGCCGGTTTCTGAAAAACCCGGCACCTTTATTAACTGGGAAGGTCGCTTACGTCCCTTTGGGCAGGTCTTGGTTTCTCAAGATATGCCAGATTGGGAAGTGCTAAATAAACTAGCCGAGGTAATGGGCTGCGAACTGGGGATTGATTCTCTAAAGTCGCTGTATGCGGAAGCTAATGAGCTGCTTGATTGGGATGGCAAGCGCCTGGAGTTCGAGCCGGCTACTCCGGCAGAACTGCTAGCTCCCGGAAGTGACCAAGTGGTGCTTAGCTGCCACAAGACCCTGATTGATGAGGGACTCTTGCAGGTGGGCGCCCCCGATATGCAAGCATCCGGGCGTGCCTCTTTCGCCCGCATCAGCCCGGAAACGGCGGAAGAGTTTGGTATCAGTGCCGGTGGCGCTGTAAACCTGAAAACAAACAAGGGAAGCATCCAGCTTCCCGTGGTGCTAACCGATATGCCACAGCGCGTGGTTTGGGTTCCCGAATGTTCAACCCACTCTCATGTGCATGAATCTTTGGGCGTCACCAGTGGCGCCTTAGTCCAGTTGGAGCCCAATGCGGAGGTGCAGCAGTGAATACCGCAATCCTGCTAAGCGCAAATAGTACTGGCGCCGCTGATTTCAGCAATGACACCTGGTGGATAACCCTAATTAAGGCGGTATTCATCGTGGCATGGCTGATTATCAGCGTGATTATGGCCCTATGGGTAGAGCGGCGCGGCCTGGGGCGGATTCAGACCCGACCAGGACCGAACGTCCACGGCCCGCTGGGATTGTTCCAGGCGCTGGCTGACGCCGTGAAACTTCTAACCAAAGAGGATATTTTTAAACGGCACGTAGATAAGGTGCTTTACCTGATGGCACCGATTATCACTGCCGCCTGTGCCTTCTGCATTTACGCGGTGATTCCTTTCGGACCGGATCTGCATATTGGCAGTTTCTCAACCCCCTTGCAGCTGACCGACTCCAATGTGGCGGTGCTCTATATGCTGGCGGTCGCGGGCATGGGCGTTTATGGCATTATCCTCGGGGGCTGGGCATCTAATGGGCATCTGCCGCTTTATGGCGCGACCCGATCCGCCGCCCAAGTGATCAGCTACGAACTGGCGATGGGCATGTCCCTGGTATCCGTGTTCGTAGTATCTGGATCGATGAAAACCTCCGAGATTGTGGCGGCGCAAAGTCCTATGTGGTGGTGCGTCGCCCTCTTCCCGGCTTTCGTAATCTACGTAATCTCGATGATGGGCGAAGTTAACCGTTTGCCCTTCGACCTGCCTGAATGTGAAGGCGAGATCGTGGCCGGTCATATGACCGAGTACTCTTCGATGAAGTTCGCCTGGTTCTACCTGGCGGAATACATCAATATGTTTAACGTATCCGGTATCTGCGTAACCCTGTTCCTGGGAGGCTGGCGCTTCCCGGGTGGCGACGCCATTCTCGGAGGCGCGCTTAACAGTGGGCTGTGGCCGTTCCTTTGGTTCGGCATCAAAGTTTGGGCAGTCATGTGGTTCATGATTTGGGTACGCGGCACCCTGCTGCGTGTCCGCTATGACCAGTTGATGATGCTGGGCTGGAAAGTGTTGTTGCCGGTTTCGATTGCCTGGATGGTGATCGTGGTAGTCATGCGAGTAGTCAGTGTCTACGGCATTGGCTCCATTTCACAAAGAATGATCGCGATTGCAGCAGTGTTTGTGGTCGCCCTGATTATTATCTGGATAACCGGAGGCAAAGCGGATCTGAAGGAAAAAGTCAGGCAGGCCGAAAAAGAAGCTGCCCTCAGCGAGCCCTTTGACGCGTTCAAAGACGGATATCCGGTGCCACCCATGCCGGGACAAGTATTACCTCCCAGTCCGCGCGCGGTAGTGCGGGCGGGTGCCGGGGAAGACCACCTGGTAGCCAAAGAAGGGGAATCAGATGAGTAAACGCAATCCCACCAGGGAAGATATGAGTTTTGAGCCGGATAAAAAAGGACCGGTAGGCGAGTTCTTCGCTCCGGTTGCCGGTTTCGGGGTCACTTTCCGTTCGTTCTTCCGTCCTACGGTTACCGAGCAATACCCCTATGAGGCACCCCATGTGCAGCCGCGTTTCCATGGACGCCACCAGCTCAATCACTATCCGGACGGCCTAGAAAAATGCATCGGATGTGAATTGTGTGCCTGGGCTTGTCCGGCAGACGCCATTTATGTAGAGGCCGCCGCGAATACTCCCGAGGCGCAGTATTCTCCGGGGGAACGCTACGGCCGCGTCTACCAAATCAATTATTTGCGCTGTATTTTCTGCGGATTGTGCATGGAGGCGTGTCCTACTCGCGCGCTGACTATGAGCAACGATTTTGAAATGGCCGACTACCACCGCGAAACCATGATCTACGAAAAAGATCAGATTCTCGCTCCTCTCGAGGACGGGATGCTGGCGGCGCCGCATCCTATGGTGGAGGGAACCGCCGATGTTGACTACTACCGAGGAAAGGTGACCGGGGTGACCCCAGCGCAACGCGATTGGGTCCGCGAACACCGTCCAGATGACCCGACTGTCAGGCAGTCGGAGGTTAAGGAGGTTCAGCAATGATATTGCTAGCCCAAGCCACAGCGGCAGCCACAGATTTTAGTACGGGACAAACCGTATTTTTCTGGGTGGCTGCGGTATGTATGGTGGCGCTGGCGTTGGGCGTACTATTTTGCCGGACCGCAGTTCACTCTGCGGTTTGCATGGTGGGGGTAATGCTCTTCCTAGCAATGATGTACGCCTCGCAAGGAGCCTACTTTATTGGGGTTGTGCAGGTAGTGGTATACACCGGTGCGGTCATGACCCTAATCCTGTTCATCATCATGATGGTGGGGGTCGCCGCCTCCGATAACTACCTACGCACCCGTCGCTTCCTCCGCTGGGGCGCCTTTTGTGCCGGTGGTTTTGGAGCGCTCTTGATTGCGGTGATGCTGGTTAAAGCCTATCTGCCCAAGTTCGGGGAAGTTCCGGATATGCCGACCGCAGCTGCCCAAGGTAGCACCGATTCTAACCCGGTTAAGATCGCGATGAGCCTGTTCACCGAACATATTTACACTATGGAAGTCATCGGCTGCCTGCTGATTATTGCGGTAGTCGCCGGGGTGTCCCTAACTCACGGCGATCGTCTCCACAAGTTGTTTAAGCAGCCGGAAACGGCGCAGGCGCGAATGGAAGACTACGCTAAGCGGGGAATCCATCCTGGTCAGCAGCCAATCGCGGGTGTCTACCAGACTACTAACGCGGCTGATGCCCCCAATATCTCCGGTGAGGATCAGCGGACGATTACCGCTTCGGTTTCCGCTGCTCTACGCGCCCGAAACGCTGATCGTACACTCGGCGAAGTAGCGCCGCACCTGGTAGAGAAGATTCGCGCCGATAAAGGTGGGAACGCATCCCACGGCGTGCACTCAACGGCGGCCTCCCAAGCCGTGGCTAAATCCGGAGCCTGGGGGATGTCCGGCGAGGACGCGCCTAGCGGTTTGCAGACGCCTAAGACTCGGGTAATCACGCCCAAGATCGAGGGAGCGCCACCCAGCGATTCCCCGGTAGCACCCAACTCAGATGCCACAGAAACGGAGGTCAGTGAATAATGTCTTTGACTTCATATCTTGTATTGGCAGCCATTCTCTTCTTCATCGGCGCGGTAATCGTGTTGACCCGGCATTCGGCGGTAATCGCCCTGATGGGGGTAGAGCTGATGCTGAATTCCTGCAACCTAATGCTGGTGACTTTCTCAAATATGCACCAAAACATTGAGGGGCAAGTGATGGCTTTCTTCGTCATGGTGGTAGCCGCCGCAGAAGTGGTGGTAGGCCTAGCGATCATCGTTTCGATATTTAGGACGCGTCGTTCGACCTCGGTCGACGAAGTGCGCCTGATGGGACGCTAGGGGGTACAGAAAATGAATTCATTCTTGCTAAGCGCTGATCAGCAGCAAATGGCAAATGTGTCCGCTGTGGGATTGGCGGAATATGCCTGGCTGATGGTGGCGATACCCCTGGTGGTGTCGGGACTGCTGTTGGTATGTGGACGCGCAACCGACAAATGGGGGCATTGGCTGGCAGTTGCTGCCTCCTGGAGTTCCTTCCTGATTGGCTTGGTTATTTTCTGCCAAATGATCGGGCAGGCACCAGCAGAAAGATCGATCTTGGCTCCCGTGTTTAGCTGGTTTACGGCTGGTAGCGGTAACGAGCAGATCACACTTTCCTGGAATATCCTGCTGGATCCCCTGTCGATGACTTTCGTGCTGCTGGTTACCTTCGTAGGTTCCCTGATCCACGTTTACTCCGTGGCCTATATGGAACACGACCCTGATCGGCGACGTTTCTTCGCCTACCTGAACTTCTTCGTGGCATCGATGCTCACCTTGGTGCTCTCGGATTCCTACGTGGCGTTGTTCTTCGGTTGGGAGGGCGTCGGTTTGGCATCCTACCTGTTGATTGGTTTCTGGAACCACGAACTACCCAATGCGGTAGCCGCCAAGAAAGCCTTCGTGATGAACCGCGTAGGCGACCTGGGATTACTGCTAGCGATGATGTCCATGTACGCGGAATTCAATTCTATGAAGTTTGTGGACGTACTGGGAGCTTCCCGCTCCGGAGACATGACCCCAGGTTGGGCCACTGCCATCGGTCTGTTCTTGCTGTTGGCGGCCTGTGGTAAATCCGCACAGTTCCCGCTGCAAGCCTGGCTGGGTGACGCGATGGCCGGCCCTACTCCGGTGTCGGCTTTGATCCACGCGGCCACCATGGTTACCGCCGGTGTCTACTTGATTGTCCGTTCTGGGGCTATCTTCGTGGCCTCCCCGACGGCGCAACTATGTGTAGCTATCGTCGGGGCTATCACCCTGATGTTCGGAGCGATTGTGGGTTGTGCCAAGGACGATATGAAGAAAGTACTTGCCGCCTCAACTATGTCTCAGATTGGATACATGATGTTGGGTGCGGGTCTGGGACCCATCGGCTGGACGTTGGCTATTTTCCATCTGTTCGTACACGGTTTCTTCAAAGCCCAGTTGTTCCTGGGTGCCGGCTCGGTCATGCACGCTATGAACGAGCAGGTTAATATCCGCCGCTTCGGTGCCCTAAATCAGGTAATGAAAGTTTCCTGGATTTGTTTCGGGATTGCCTGGCTCGCGATCTTGGGGATTCCCCCGTTCTCGGGATTCTTCTCCAAAGAACCGATTATCGCGGCTGCGTTTAACGCGACAGCTTTTGGAACCGCAGGCGCATGGATCTTTGGTCTAGTGGCCATGATTGGCGCTGGCATAACCTCGTTCTATATGTCGCGGCTGTTCTTCACGATTTTCCATGGGGAAAAGCGCTGGACCACCCAGTTCGATGGTGGCAGCGATGTGCATCCGCATGAGGCTTCTTGGCTAATGAACGGGCCAATCGTGGTGCTGTCAGTATTTTCGGTGGCTATGGGGATGATGTTGGGCTTTACGGACAAGTTCAACCAATGGCTAGAGCCAGTGACTGGAACGCAATCTGCTACCGAAAAGGCCACGGTCTCAGTGTTGTCGCATACTGCGATTTCGGTTATCACCTTGGTCTTGGTGCTTTGTGGCCTGGCTCTGGCGTTCACCATGTACGTTCGCCGGCCGGTACCGAAAGTGGCTCCGGCCTCTAACGCCCTGGTGGAGGCAGCTCGGGTTGACCTTTACCAAGACACCGTTAACGAGTCGGTGGCCATGCTACCTGCACAGCTGCTCACCATCGGGGTGGGTGGCGCTGATCGGGGAGTACTTGACGGTATTGTCCGCGGTATCGCCTGGTGTGCTGGGGCATTCGGACGTGCGGTCAGTCATGTGCAAAACGGCTACATCCGTGCATACGCCAGTTACATTCTTGGCGGGGTGCTTTTAGCCTTAGTCCTAGTTGTCGGAAGCCAATTGGTTTAGGGCAGGAGGAAAAGATAAATGGAAATTACAGTCCTGAACTCAACTTTCCCGGTACTAACGCTGTTGGTGGCGCTACCGGCGTTGGCGGCGCTGGCACTGTGGCTGATTAAACCTACCCGGATTGCAGCGCGCCAAATCGGACTAGCAGTATCGGCCTTGGTGTTGTTAGGCACCATCTACCTGGCGCTGAACTTTGACTATGGTAAAGCCGCCGCTTATCAGTTCGCGGAAACCCATAGCTGGATTCGCGCCCTGGGAGTTTCTTGGGCGCTAGGGGTAAACGGCTTAGGGCTCGCGATGCTAGTGCTTTCGGCGCTGCTCACTTTGATCGTGCTGATCGCTTCGGCACGCGACCTCGAGGGCGAGCAAAAACCCTATGATGATGCCGGATATGTGGGGCTGACTTTAGCCACTCTGGCATTTATGATGCTGATTTTTGCAGCTCGCGACGTATTCGTCTTCTACCTGGCGTTTGAAGCCATGCTGGTTCCTATGTACTTCCTGATTGGACGTTACGGGAATGGTGCGAAACGAAAAGCTGCCGCTATGAAGTTCCTGCTCTATTCTTTGGCAGGTGGATTAGTGATGCTGATCGGTATTGTCGGGGTTTACGTCTATTCGCCCAATGCCGCTGCGGCCAGTGAAAAACACGCTAGCCTCTTCCTGCTGGAAAACTTGGCGGGACAGCTCAAAGCTAGCCCCGGGGTAGAAATGGCGCTGATGATTAGCTTCTTCATCGCGTTTGCGGTGAAAGCACCGATGGTTCCGGTTCATACCTGGTTAGCCGATACCGCTGAAAATGCCCGTCCGGGAACTTCCGCCCTCCTGGTGGGAATCTTGGACAAGATTGGTACTTTCGGGATTATTACCCTGTGCTTAACCATCTTCCCGGATGCCTCTCGGCGCGCCGCTTTAGCGTTCATTATTCTGGCAGTGATTTCGGTAATCTGGGGTTCGCTGGCGGCTTTGGCGCAAAAGGATCTGATGCGTCTAATCTCTTTCACTTCGGTTGCGCACTTTGGCCTGATGGTGATGGGTATCTATGTTGGCAATACGGTGGCTTTGGCCGGTGCCATGGTTTATATGGTTGCGCACGGGCTGTCAATCGCGGGCATGTTCCTGATTGGCGGGTTCCTTACCGAGCGCGGTCAAAGCCAAGAAATCGCTGCCTACGGTGGTATGCAACGGGTTACCCCGCTGATTGCCGGTACCTTCCTAATCTCAGGTTTGGCGGCCATCGCCCTTCCTGGTCTATCCGGGTTCGTACCGGAACTGATGGTGCTAATCGGAACCTTCCGGCTCTACCAGTGGGCAGCGGTGCTTTGCTTGGTGGGAGTAGTCGCGGGTGCGGTTTACGTACTCTTGCCCTATCAAAAGATTTTCACCGGCAAGGCTCCCGAACATCGCAAATCGATTAGTGATTTGAATCCGCGGGAACGCTGGGGGGTGGCAGCGCCTTTGATTGTGCTGATGCTGGTGATTGGCTTGCATCCGCAACCGCTGGTTGAACCCATGTCGCAAGTAGCCCAACAGGTGGTTGTCACCCAGGATGTGGCTTTTCAAGTAGAAGGGAGCGGAAAGTGAGCTTAACCAACGCTACCGTAATCAACGACTTCAGTGAACTAGGTTTCAACTGGGCGCTAATGGCGCCGGTAATGGTGGTGCTCTTTGGGGCAGTCATCGGAATTCTGCTCGAGGCATTCGTATCTGCTAAGCGTCGCTGGAGCGTGCAATGTGCCTGGTCGATCGGTGTAGTTGCGGTCGCACTCTTGGCCTTTGCCCCCTCTTTCGGAGCTTTCGATCTGCAAAGCGGTCAGCGGCTAGTGCGCGGGGAACTCATCGTTGATGGATTCTCGATGTTCTCACAGATGCTGATGCTAATCGTGGGACTGCTAGCACTATTGCCGATGATAGATCGCACCGGCAGTCAGGTTTCTGCTTTTGCGGGGCAGCCCTCGGATATTCCCGGATCCTTCCAGGAAGAACAAACTGAGCGGCGCGGCTATCAGCGTAGCGAGGTCTTGCCGCTGAGCCTATTCTCCCTGGGTGGGATGATGCTGTTCCCCATGGCGAACTCGATGCTGACCCTGTTTGTGGCGCTAGAGATTATCTCGCTACCCCTATACGCAATGACCGCTATGGCGCGTTACCGTCGCCTGCTGAGCCAAGAGGCCGCCCTCAAATACTTCGTACTTGGGGCGTTTGCATCCGGCTTTATGCTGATGGGTATTTCTTTGTTGTATGGCTATTCCGGGTCGCTATTGCTAGATCAGCTGGCGTTGGCGATTCCCTACCGGGTAGCTTCTCCGGCGCTTTTGATGACCGGGGCTGCCTTGATGATGGTGGGTCTGCTCTTTAAGATTGGTGCGGCTCCCTTCCACGCCTGGACGCCGGATGTTTATCAAGGGGCACCTACCCCGGTGACTGGCTTCATGGCTGCGGGAGTAAAAGCTGCGGCATTCCTAGCCATGCTGCGTTTCTTCTCTACGGTAGTCGTGCAGTTCGAAGCGAACTTTAAGCCGTTCCTGTGGACGGTGGCTATTTTGACGATGGCAGTGGGTACCTTCTTTGGTCTGGTGCAAGACAACATCAAACGAATGTTGGCCTACTCGTCTATTGCGCATGCCGGTTTCATTTTGATTGCCTTCACCAAGGGCGCACTTAACGCTAATGGTGCAGTGCTGTTCTACCTGCTGTCTTACGCGGTGGCTACCATCGGGGCATTTGCGATTATTTACCTGGTGCGGGTAACTAACGAGGACGGGGTGGCTACTGCTGAACAGCATTCCATGCCGGCCTGGGCAGGTTTCGGTAAAACTCATCCGGTACTGGCCGGATGCATGATGCTGTTCTTGCTCTCATTTGCGGGTATCCCCCTGACAGCTGGATTTATGGGTAAATTCCTCGCCTTTAGCGCAGGTCTGCAAGGAGGGGCAACTGCCCTGGTTATTTGCGCGGTGATTGCCTCCGCGATTACCGCCTTCTACTATTTCCGGCTGGGTAAGATCATGTTCCTAGATCCAGTGGCAGAAAATACTACGGTGGCTCCGCACGCTGAGATCACCTATGTGGCGATTGGGATTTGTGCCCTCTTAACAGTGCTTCTGGGGATTTTCCCGGGATCGGTGCTAGATATTTTGCAAAACACCGCTATTGTTATCCCGTGAGTAACTTGTCCCAGCAGCGCCTCGATGAGCTCGAAGATCGGATTTCCGAGGGCCTAGTTCAGGTAGAGAACCGTCTGGATTCGGTGTTATCGGATGATCGCGGAGTGCTTGACGATATTATCGGTCACCTGGCGAAAGCTGGTGGCAAGAGGATGCGTCCCGGTTTGGTGCTGCTGTGCTCCAACCTGGGGCCACATCCTTTTTCAGAGGAGGTGCTGCGCTCCTGCGTAGTGGTTGAACTGACCCACCTGGCAACGCTTTATCACGATGACGTTATGGACTCGGCGCCCACTAGGCGGGGCGTAAACGCAGTCCAGCGTGTATGGGGTAATAACCGCGCGGTACTGGCAGGGGATTTAGTCTTCGCGCGTGCCTCGCAAGTGGTTGCCACCTTGGGTCCAGAAGCAGTTTTGCAGCATGCGGTAACTTTCGATCGGTTGTGTCGCGGCCAGCTCAATGAAACCTTCGGGCCGGAACAGGGGCAAGATCCGGTTCAGTTCTATATCCAGGTGCTGGCCGATAAGACCGGTTCGCTGGTGGCGCAGTCGGCGCGCTTTGGGGCGGAACTTTCTGGTGCACCCGAGGAGGTTACCCAGGCGGTAGTGCAGTTTGGGGAAAAGATTGGAGTAGCCTTCCAGCTGGCTGACGATGTGATTGATTTGTCCTCTGACAGCGCAGACTCTGGGAAAACTCCGGGAACGGATTTGCGGGAGGGCGTAGATACCATGCCGATTCTGCTGCTGCGGCAGGATGCGGCGCAGGGCGTTCTCGATGAAGATGGGCAAAAGATTCTGGCAGAACTCAGCCGAGGAACCTTGATTAGCGAGGACGCGGCTTTAGAACGAGTAGTGCAAATGCTACGGGCACATTCGGTATTGGAACGCACCCGGCAGTTAGCGTTTTCCTGGTGCGAGGAAGCGAAGGCGGCGATTGCTTCTCTGGAAGATCAAGAGGTTAAGGCAGCGCTAGAAAAGTTTGCCGACACCTTGGTTGATCGTATCGCTTAGAGGCGGTCGATAAACTCGGTGGCCACTTCTTCGGGTACGTCCTCTTCCCTCATCACGTCCCTAATCGCGTCCCAGCGTTGCAGGCGTCCGGAGTCTCGCATCTGACGCAACTTATCGCGGTCAGCCTGCGAGGACGCCAATAAGTTTTCTACGCTGCCGATCTCTTGTTCAAAGTGGGCTTTGCGGGCGCGGTCGCGCGCATTCAAAGCCCCCACGCTCCGGGCAACCAGGAACACTAGGCCGGCTGCACATAGGAGAAAACCAAATGTCAGAAGAATACTCATAAAAAGATTCTTTCACGTAGTCCTGAAGCAGGGCTGAAAGCTTCCTAAAAATCGGCTGGCGTAAGCGGAGTTAGGGATTCGCCCAGCCGTTAGGAATACACCCGAGGTTGTCGCCCCCATCTGAGCTTTGCTGCTGCATCACTGGAGCTAGATTCCCGGGCTGAGGACAAAACAGGTGTCCGTGTCCTAACCAGTGCCCAGTTTCGTGAGAAACTTCGTAAATGCGGTAGTCAGTCATGGTTTTACCTTTTTGGAACCACATCCCGGCACCGCCTATCCAGCGGTGAGCATTGAGCACCACGTTATCGCCATTTCGACAGTTAGAAACCCCCTTAGTGGTTAGGGGGGCGCATAGTCTGTCTGTAAGGGAAGGGCTGGCAATAACTATCCGAAAATCAGCCTGCCCATCGGTGCGGGTAAAAGACATTTCGCCCTGTTTTCCACCCCATCCGCGCGGATCATTTAGGATCGCGTGGATGCTCTTCGCGGCAGTCTCTCCTTTAAGCGGAAGGCCGTTTTCTATCTCAACCCGATAAAGGTAGACCTTACCGGTACCACGCCCAGGCCAGGTGCCGGGTACTACCGAAGTTTCTCCCGAAGCGGATTGGGGAACTTCGGTAGAAGTTTCTCCCCCCGGAAGATCCCCGGTAACCTCCAAAGCTATTTGTCCGGTATTTTTTTTGCTGTCCGTACTATTCGCGTGCGGAACCGCTGTCCAATGCAGGGTGGGGGCGGTTTGAGTTACTTTCGCTGTGGCTTCGGGAGATCTAGGCATCGCCGAAAGAATCAAAATAAAGGTTATAGTCAGCGCGATTGCTAGCGAGGAAGCGCGAATAAGTAAATTCCAATCCGAGCGCCGCCGCGCACGGCTGGCGCGCGAATGTAGGCGCTGCCTCCTGGGTGGATACACTGACACAATCACCAGTGTAAGCGATTAGGAAAGCCAACCTGACCATCCGGCTGCTTAAACGGCGATTTACTCGAGAATATTGGCAGGTAGATAGAGGAAAGATAGAAAAAACACGTCTTCGTCCTCAGTGAGGAAATCAAAAAATCTTGTGGCGCTTCGACTTAGGGGACTCAAGACCTAGGCTTTCACTTTTACCTGGTAAGATTAAAAGCGAAAGAATCGCTTTTTAGCGCAGTCAAAAATAAATGGAGGCCATTTACCTATGGCAAAGTATGTCTACATGTTCGCCGAGGGCAACAAAGATATGAAAGACCTGCTTGGTGGCAAGGGTGCCAACCTGGCAGAAATGACTAATCTGGGTTTGCCCGTTCCCCCCGGCTTTACGATCACCACCGATGCTTGCCGGGCATATCTTAAGCACAATGAGGTTCCGGAAAGTCTGGTGCCAGAAGTAACCCAGGCGCTGCGCGAGGTTGAAGACCAGATAGGGCGTAGCCTCGGGGACGAGGAGGAGCCGCTGCTAGTCTCGGTGCGTTCGGGTGCTAAGTTCTCGATGCCGGGAATGATGGAAACCGTCCTTAATGTGGGTCTTAATGACCGCTCGGTAGCTGGCTTGGCAAAGATGGCTGGTTCAGCGCGGTTCGCGTGGGATTCTTACCGCCGCTTGGTGCAAATGTTCGGGAAGACCGTTTTGGATATTGACGGCGACCTGTTCGCCGACGCGCTGGATGAGATGAAAGAAAAAGTTGGCATAACCGCTGACGTGGATTTGACCGCCGAGAACCTGCAGGAGCTAACTGCGCAGTTCAAGCAGATTGTCAAAGATCAGACCGGTAATGATTTCCCGCAGGATCCCCGTACCCAGATGGATATGGCAATCGAGGCGGTTTTCCGGTCTTGGAATACGGAGCGGGCAGCGATTTATCGTCGCCGGGAACGGATCCCGAACTCCCTGGGTACCGCGGTGAACATCTGCACCATGGTGTTCGGAAATATGGGTGATGATTCCGGTACTGGTGTGGCTTTCACGCGCGACCCCTCTACCGGTAAATCCGGGGTTTACGGCGACTTCCTGATGAACGCTCAGGGTGAGGACGTGGTGGCGGGTATCCGCAACACCGAACCGTTGTCCCACCTCAAGACGGTTAATGAGCCGGTTTACAACGAGCTAATCAAGATTATGCGCAAGCTGGAAACTCACTACCAGGATATGTGTGATATCGAGTACACCATTGAAAGAGGCAAACTGTGGATGCTGCAAACCCGCGTGGGTAAGCGGACTGCGGCTGCCGCTTTCCGGATCGCGGTGCAGCTAAATGAGGAACGTCTGATTACCCAGGATCAAATGCTAGAGCGGGTAACCGGTGAACAGCTCACCCAGTTGATGTTCCCGCAGTTCGATGTGGATTCTGATCGGGTGCGCCTAACTACTGGTATGGCGGCTTCTCCGGGGGCTGCTGTCGGCGGGATTGCATTTAATAACGAGCAGGCCGAAGCCGCGGTACAAGCTGGTAAGACCTGTATTTTGGTACGTCGGGAAACCAACCCGGATGACCTGGCAGGAATGGTTGCGGCCGAAGGCGTGCTGACCGCGCGCGGTGGCAAGACTTCGCACGCAGCAGTGGTTGCTCGCGGTATGGGCAAAACCTGTGTCTGTGGCGCCGAAGCCCTGGAGATTGATGCGGAAGCCGGAACTTTGACAGTAGATGGCAAAACCTTCCACGAAGGTGACGTCATCGCGATTGACGGCGCTACCGGCGAGGTTTTCGAGGGCGATGTTCCGGTTCAGGATTCTCCGGTTACCACCTACCTGGAGTGGGGATTAGAAGCCGGCCTGAAAGCCTGCGATAACGATGAGGATCTGAAAGATCTGGTGCATTGCGTTGACCGGATGATAAAGCTGGCGGATGAACGCGCTAAGTTGCAGGTTCGTGCGAATGCGGATAACCCGCAGGATGCCAAACTAGCAGTGGAGTTTAAAGCTACCGGGATCGGATTGTGCCGTACTGAGCATATGTTCCTGGGAGATCGTCGCCCGCTGGTTGAACACGCGATTTTGTCCGATGAGGGGTCTTCCGATCGCGAAGATGCTTTGGATAAGCTAGGCGAGCTGCAAAAACAGGACTTCGTAGAAATGTTGCGAGTTATGGACGGCAAGCCGATGACGGTGCGTCTGATTGACCCGCCGCTGCACGAGTTCCTACCGGATCTGACCGGTCTGGAAGTCAAGGTGGCTTTGCAAAAAGCCCAAGGTGAGGTCAACCCTGACGATCAACGGATGCTGGTGGCAGTACGCAGGATGCATGAGGCCAACCCGATGTTGGGTCTGCGCGGGGTACGTTTGGGCATTTGGATGCCCGGCCTATTTGAGATGCAGATCCGCGCCCTAGTGAGTGCGGCGGCTGAGCTGAAGAAGCAGGGATTGGATCCTCGCCCAGAGATTATGGTTCCGCTGGTAGGGTCGATTACCGAACTCGGTCTGATTCGTGACCGCGCCGAAAAAGTTATCGCCGAGGTTTGCGAGGCTGCCGGAGTTACCTTAGATATTCCGATTGGCTGCATGATTGAGTTGCCGCGGGCAGCGATCACCGCCGAGTCTTTGGCGAAAGAAGCTGACTTCTTCAGCTTCGGCACTAACGACCTAACCCAAACCACTTGGGGATTCTCTCGCGATGACTGCGAGGGAGTTTTCTTCCCCGAGTACATCGAAGAGGGCGTGTTCGGGACTTCCCCGTTTGAAACCATCGACACTCACGGCGTAGGTCGCTTGGTGAACGAGGGGGTAACTCGCGGTCGTTCCACCAATCCCGGAATTAAACTGGGTATTTGTGGTGAGCATGGTGGAGATCCGGAGTCAATCCACTTCTTCCACAAGGCCGGCTTAGACTACGTGTCTTGCTCGCCCTTCCGGGTAGCAGTGGCACGCCTAGAGGCGGGTCGCGTGGTGGCTTTGGAAAACATTCAGGGGTCCGGAGAGGACGCCACTGCCTAGAGGACGACTAAGGGTGATGCCTGGTTGCCAAAAGTGGGTGGTCGGGCGCTCTTAATGGCTATTTGCTGAGTAAATAGACGTTTATTACCGCTGACAGCTGTTATTCTGAAAGTGGTGGCGTCTAGTTTCCCCGCCCTGGCGGGCAGAGGTACTCGGCAGCCGTACCCTAGTCTATTTTCATAACACCCCTGGGGGTCGGCGGGATTTTCCCGCCGACCCCCTTTTATCTTTTTAGGTAGCCACGGGTAGGGGCGAGCTCACCCCAATACCCCTAATTGCTTTTCGGGTGAGCGGTGGCAGAGATGGGTGAGAGCAATACCTCCGCACGAGTTTTTCTCTAGACTCGTTTTAGGAGGTGGACATGGTGAATTGGATTAACAGCTTCGAAATTATCTGTTACCTGATTACGTCGGTGTTGGTTATCGACATTCTAAGAAAGAAAAACTTCGATGAGTTGAGCCTGTTTTTCTCGGCGGCACTCGCAGGTTACATCCTCGAATTGCTGGCAGTTAGGCTTACTGGAATCTATCACTACAGTTCACAGTATTTTATTAGCATTGGTTGGGCTCCCAACCAGTTCCCTTTCTTTGGGGGTCTAATGTGGGGCGGGGTAGCAGTTGCAGCGCTTAGACTTGCGAAAAAAATCAGGTTATCGCGGGTGCTGACGGCTCTGCTAGCCGGCTGGCTAGTGGTTTCAATGGATCTTCTCCTGGACGTGGCGGCGATCAGGCTAAACGGAGGATTTTGGATTTGGGAAGGGCGTCCAGTTACCTTGGCCATCAACCACCATATGTTCATGAGTGTAATATGGGTGAACTTCTTGGGCTATCTATTTGAAACTCCGATGATTGTCTATCTGAACCAGCGCTATTGGCAGCGCCGGCCCGGATCAAGGTCAAAACCCTTAAATGCAGTGGTTACCCTAGCTATCGGTCTGGCAGGCGTGGCTTTCGTAGGAATCGCTTCCGCCGCGTCCTTAAAACTCAATGAACTAACCGATGAGTGGTTCGCCCCCATAACCTTCCTGCTGCTCTGGGGCTTTATTTTCGTAATTTTGCTGTGCCACCTAGTAGCTAAGAAAACGAGTCTTACTTTTAAGGAACTCAAAGACTGGACAATATTTGTTTTCTGGGCAGCGATCTATAGCTACTGCCTGGTAGCGCTAGAGTTCCTGGGTATTTTTAATGCATTGCCCGCCTATAGAATTTTCGCGTATTTTCTGTGTCTGCTCACTTTGGCTTTATCTCTGGCCAGTGAGCGGCGTGCGCTGACAGTTGAGCGGTGACATCCACTTGGGCAAATGCGGTAAGTGTCAGCGACAAACCCCCTAAGTGTCAGAAATAAACAATTCTGACACTAATAGGTTTTAGGGGCGAAGCGGGGAACAGATAAGATTAACGGTAAAAGCAAGGAAAGGTGAGTTATGGCTATCGGGGCAGGTGATTACCACACCTTTCGTTCTCTCTTGCGAGAAAAATTTCGGGGGGAAGTCTTAGATTCCCGCGCCGACCGTGCCGTTTACGCTACCGATTCTTCGAACTACCGGATTCCTCCTAAAGTTATTGCCTGCCCGAAAGATCAAGATGACCTGCGGGTATTGCTACGAGCGGCACGGGAATGCCAGATACCGGTGACTGCGCGGGGGGCGGGTACTTCCTGTGCTGGAAATGCCATCGGCCCCGGACTGATAATCGACTACTCTCGCCATCTGAATCGGATCATAAAAATTGATCCCGAAAAACGCTACGCGATTGTAGAACCGGGGGTGGTGCAAGCCCAGTTGCAGCAGGCTGCGGCACCTTATGGCTTGCGATTCGGGCCCGATCCCTCTACTTCCTCGCGTTGCACTATTGGCGGGATGATTGGCAATAATGCCTGCGGCCCGCACGCTACCGCCTATGGGCGCACTTCAGATAATGTTTTAGAATTGCAGCTAATCGACGGCTTAGGACGCGAGATTATCGCTGGGCAAACCCCACAAGACTTGCCAGAAACCCCGCAAGATATTCCGCAGCCGGACGAACAAATCCAACAAATCCCGGGATTAAAATCCCTGGTAGCAGCTAATCTGGCTACTATCCGCAGAGAGTTTGGGCGCTTTGGGCGCCAAGTTTCCGGTTATTCCCTGGAGCACCTGCTACCCGAAAACGGCTCCGCCCTGGCACCTTTCTTGTCTGGAACCGAGGGTACTCTGGGGGTAATCACTCAGGCGACCGTGCGCCTCGTCCCTCTTCCTAAAGCTCCCGTGCTGGTGGCGCTAGGTTTCCCGGATATGATTGCGGCTGCCGCTGCTGTGCCGAAGATTCTTCCCCTAAAGCCACTGGCAGTGGAAGGGATGGATGCCAGGCTAGTGGAAGTGGTGCGCCAGCATAAAGGCCCAGGGGCAGTCCCGGATTTACCTAAAGGCAGCGGCTGGCTGCTATGCGAGGTGGGCGGGGAAGGCCTAGATGAGGATGCGACCTTGCAGCGGGCTCGGGAACTGGCGGCCGCCTCCGGGGCTATCGGGGATGCGGTAATGATTTATCCTCCGGGAGCTGATGCGGCTGCTATTTGGAGGATCCGTGCAGATGGTGCCGGACTCGGGGGACGTACTCCCCAGGGGGATCAGGCCTGGCCTGGTTGGGAGGATGCGGCGGTACCGCCCGAAAATTTGGCCGCCTATCTGCAGGATTTTCAAAAGCTTCTGGATCGCTTCGGGTTAGACGGACTGCTTTACGGACATTTCGGGGACGGATGCGTGCATGTGCGGCTAAATATGCCGCTCGGGAGCGCCGCCGGGCTAGGGAAATCGCGAGACTTCTTGTTCGCTGCCGCCGACCTGGTTGGAAAATATGGGGGCTCGATTTCCGGGGAACACGGGGATGGCCGGGCGCGCTCTCAGCTGCTGCCGAAAATGTACTCCCAGCAGGCTGTGGATTTATTTGCTCAGGTAAAAGCCCTATTCGACCCTAAGAATCTGATGAATCCCGGGATTTTGACCGGCCCGGCTGGCCCAGACGGGGTAGAGGAAAACGTACGGCGCGCCCAGGCGCGCGCCCTCAACGCGCGTAGGGAAGGATTTGCCTTTAACGCGGACGCCGGTAGCCTCACCGACGCTTTTCATCGTTGCACTGGGGTAGGAAAATGCCGCGCCGATAACAGCGGTGCTGGCGGATTCATGTGTCCCTCCTTCCAGGCGAGTGGACGTGAACAGGACGCTACTCGCGGTAGGGCGCGCATCCTCCAAGAAGCCACCAATGGGGGGTTGATTCACAATCTATCCGACCCCGAGATTTGGCAGGTGCTCGATTTGTGTCTGGCCTGCAAGGCTTGTTCCGCGGACTGTCCTGCCGGGGTAGATATGGCCAAGTGGCGCAGTGAAACCCTGTTCCGGCGTTACCAGGGTCGGCTTCGTCCACTCTCGCATTATGCCCTGGGGTGGTTGCCTCGGTGGCTGCAACTAATGGCAAAAATACCGGGAGCCGCGCAGTTAGCGAATCTGGCTACCAAGATTCATCCGCTCGTCCAGGCGACACTGAAGCTGCTTCACTTGGATACTTCCCGCGCGCTTCCTCGTTTTGCCACTCGCCCCCTCGAAAAGCAGTATCCGAACCGCCAGCTGTGGCCGAAAAAATCAGAGATATCCCCCTGGGGACAGGACTATTCCAGAAAACCTGGGATGATATCGACCAAAGAAATTGCAGCTCAAGCGGGAAAGCGGACCCGCCAGGCCGCGCTTTCAACTCCCAAATCTGTGGTTATCTGGGCGGATTCTTTTTCTCGGGGACTAGATCAGCGCGGGGTAAAAGCCGCCATCAAGCTACTTAGCGATGCGGGATGGCAAGTGTTTTTAGCACCGCCAGATACCTGTTGCGGCCTGACCTGGATTACCACCGGGCAACTAAAAGGCGCACGCCACCACCTAGAAAAATTGCTAGAACGCCTGGCGCCCCCGGCCGCCAACGGTATCCCGATCGTGGGGATCGAACCCTCTTGTACTGCCGTGCTTCGCGATGACCTACTGGAACTGTTCCCCGCCGATCCGCGGGCTTTGATGGTCAGCGAATCAACTTTCACGCTAGCTGAATTTATTGCCGCAAACTGTCCTGATTTACCGCTGCCAGATTTAACTGGGGTGAGCGTGGTGGCGCAGCCCCACTGTCACCACTATTCGGTGATGGGCTGGGATGCTGATCGCGCCCTACTGGAAAAAACCGGTGCTCAGGTGGTGGAGCTGCAGGGTTGCTGCGGGATGGCCGGTAATTTTGGGATGGAAGCTGCTCACCGTCAGATGTCGCTGGCGGTAGCAGAACACGCCCTCCTACCTGCCTTAAAAAATAATCCGGAAGCGATTTTCCTAGCGGACGGGTTTTCTTGTCGTACCCAGGCCGAAACTTTGGATGGACGCCAGGGAATGCATTTAGCAGAGTTGCTGACTAGGGGAGAATCTGTAGCGAAAAAATAACGCTTAAAATCGCCAGCGGCGCGGAAAACGGCACCTTGGGGTTATCCGTGACACAATAGGAGAAAGATCTTTAAAAAAACAGGAACGGTGAATCGATGGCACTCTTTGAACTGGAATCTGGTCGCCTAATACCGGCACAATTTGGGACCCCGGTGGGGCATGGCCTGGAAACAGATGTGCTGGAATCTATCCGCTCACAGGTGCTAGAGGTTATTGACCGACCCCTTTTCCCCGTCGCGTGGGCAGGTACCGTAGGAGAGGAAGAAACTGGTGCCGGTCCGCATTCTTTGACCGCCCTAGACGCCTCCGGCCAGGTAGTGTCCGTGGAAGTGCTTTCCCGCCTGGATCCAGTCAGCCTAGTGGCCGCGATGTCTCGCCTGGGGCAAGTCTCCGGACAAGGCTGGATGGATTTAGCTGCGCAATACCCAGGGGGCGTGCAAGCTTTCCAAACCGGTTGGGCAGAGTTCCGCGAGGCGATGCCGCCTACCACTCAACCCGGTCCCCGGTTAATCCTGGTAGTTGGAGAAATTGATCAGTCCTGCTATTCCGCGCTGGGAGTGCTGTTCGCTTCCGGACTGGAGATTCATCAAGTTTCTTCTCGGCAGATGTCTAATGGTCGTCGCTTTTTAGAGGTTGCCGAGCTCACTCCCAACGCCATGAGCTATGCGCGTCCTCAAATTGGGGGGCATCGCGCCCCAACGCCCCAGATTTCTTGGCACGTTGACGAAGAGGCGTCCTCCCCGGAAGAACCCGAGATTTCACTGGTTTCTCCCACCCCGCCCGCACCGCCTACTCCTTCCGAGTATGTAGAGGAGGCATCCGCAGAAAGTGAGATACCAGCTGCGGAGCAAGGGCAAGAATCCCCGCTCCCCGCGGAAGAAGTTGCTGAAAGTCAGGGGGAAGATTCCGAAGAATCACCGGAAGCAGAAGTAGAAAGTACTTTTGGTGAGGGCGAAGCTGAAAGTGAAGAGACCTCCGGGGAATCCCCGGTTGCAGCAGAAGAGTCGGTCGCTACTCCGCAACTGTTGCAAAAAGATCCCGAAGGTCTGCGGTCTATTTCCGCGTTGGTCGGTCAAGACGCGGTGCTGCTGTGGTCAGATGAGCGGGGGCGGATTTGCGAAGCGCTACTCAAACAAGAGGGCATGATCGACCCTGGTGACGGGCAGCTAACTGATCAGGTTCAGGAAGCATTCATACAGGTAGGCGGCGATAACCAGGTTGACGGTTGGGAAGCGTTCCGGATTGGGAACCTGGAAGGACCCACTTTGGCGGAAGCGATTGCGGAAGTAAATGCGGAGATTGAACGCAATAGCGGAGCCCACCAGGGAAAGCACGGTCACTAGAGGAAAGAAAATGGGAAAAGGGAGATCATTTGCCGCGTCTTTGCCGACGCAGCCACCAGCCACACCGGCACCGGTAGGGCGTTGGGTACCAGATATTCTAGGTAAAGGATTTCAGACGCGCACGGTGGAGCTGCCGCGCGATGAAGAAGGAGAGCTATGCGCCACTTTGGTGCGTCACCTGCCCGCTGAAGACCCTTGGGCAATTTCCGGTACCCCTGATGAACCCACTTTTACCTGCCTGTTCATCCACGGTTGGAATGATTATTTCTTCCAGCGGGAATTAGCGCGCCATATTTCCTTAGCGGGTGGTGCCTTTTACGCAATAGATTTGTCTAAATACGGGCGTTCGCTGCGCAAATGGCAGACGTTCGGTTGGACCGACGACCTCCTGTCCTATGACCTGGATATTTTTGCCGCACTTGAGGTTATTCGCGCAGAACATCCCGGTTTGCCGCTCGTGTTGTCCGGTCATTCTACCGGTGGCCTGACTGCTGCCTATTGGGCTAATCGCCACCCTGACCAGGTAGCGGGGCTGCTGCTCGATTCTCCTTGGATCGAAATGGCGGGGGGAACTTCGCAGCGTTTCGGAGCCCGCGTCCTCGCGGAAATTTTCTCCCGGCGGGCAGCCAAGAAAGAGGTGCCGCTGCAATCAGCAGACTCCGCTTACGTAGATTCTTTGATGGGTTGGGATTCAAAAGTTGATGGCACCCTGCCTAAACGCCTGGAACCCTGGCAGCGCGATCCATCCCTTCAGGGGTGGCCGCTGGTTTCAAGTTGGAAAGGCACCCCGGATGCGGTAGTGCGTTTCGGCTGGGTACGTGCGATTACGATTGCGCAAAAGAATCTTTTGGCGGGTGAGGCCACCGAGGTACCCACCTATTTCCTGACTTCGACCGCGTCCTCTACTGGGAAACGCAAGCGGGAAATGATGTTTACCGATTCGGTACTAAGTGTGCAAACCATGTGCGCTAATGCCTGGCGGCTCTCCCGGCAGGTAACTATGGAACGTTACCCCGGTAAACACGACCTATTCTTATCTTTCCCGGACGTGCGCCAAGACGTGTGGTTTGGTATTCACCGCTGGTTAGCTCAGGCACTGCCCGGTCAAGCTCTACCGGTCAGTGAAATCAGCGAAACTGCTGTTCGCGCCATCTGCCCCTAATAGTTTCCCCACTTGGGGTCTTGCTGTAGGGGCGGGTACTGCGGATTTGCCGGGACAGAAAATTTGGATTTGGCTAATAGGCCGACAACGACGGCGTAGATAAAGGCTGATAGCGCCAGGAATTCTAAAAGACTGGCGATGGTCATCCCCGCACTGGAAGCTATTGCCGGATTCAGTGCCTTTAGAGCCAGGGGAATCATATTCTCGCCCTCGTCGCCCCCATCGGGTACGAAGACCAGCCCCAGGGTTCCCCAAAACCAAGCCAGGTAGTAGCCGGCCGAAAGATTAGCGGGATTCCAAAACTTGGTTTGCGGGAAACCTACTGGCAGTTTGCGGCTGAGTATTAGGAAAACTACATTCATCACTACCAACATCGGGAAAACCGTGAGCATCATGATGAGGGTCGCCCAGCCAACCGTGCCTTGCAGGGTTCTCAAAGTCATTACTAAAAAGGGCATCCCCACTATGGCTATCGCCGAAATAACCGTCAAGGTGGTTCGCCACGCGGTTTTGGGGGTAGGCAGGTCCGGGTCGACAGTGAGGGTAGTTGCCGGTGACGGATTAGAGCCGGGGTGGAATTGATTTGCTGGATTCGGACACTGCGTATTCGAACTGGAGTAGGTGGGTTCTGAAAAATTAGCCGAGGCTGGGAAGGGCTGATTTTGATTATTTTGGGGCGGATAGTTGGCTGCCGGGGGCGCATCCTCAGCGTTGAGCGGGTCGTTTTGAGCCATGTCAATAGGATACGCTGCGAGTAATCCCAGGAAAAGCCCCGGTTTCTTCCTGGGGATAAGCAAAAACTTATTTTAGAGTGTATAAACCAGCGCTAACCCCAAGATGCAAGCGAGCCCTCAAGTTACTTTCGATAGGTGAGAGTAACTTGAGGGCTCGAAAGATACTTGTCGCTGACCGGCTAGCATCCCTGCTTTAGGGAGCGCCAGTTAAAATGTGGCGACAAATCTGTAACTGAGGTTTCCCTATTCCTTTCTGGACGAAGATTCCTCTTCTTCCAGGGTTAGTTGCTCGATTGCTTCCACATCCGGTTGCGGAGTGTGCGGGAGCTGATTGTTGATTTCTATCGATGGGTGCATGAGGTCAACCTCGATGTCATCCTCTTGGGGATGGTAGGGAAGCTTGCCATTAAGCACATCGGAAACCCGCTGCCGGTCAACAGTTTTTGTCCAGGTAGCGACGAGCAAGGTGGCGACGGCATTCCCGGTGAAGTTAGTCAGGGCACGCGCTTCGGACATGAAGCGGTCAATACCCACGATTACCCCTACGCCGTCCAATAGTTCGGGGCGATGCGACTGCAAACCGGCTGCCAGAGTGGCAATCCCAGCTCCGGAAACCCCCGCTGCGCCCTTAGATGCGATCATCATGAACAGCAACAGACCAATTTGCTCGCCCAATCCCATCGGCTTGTTCATAGCGTCAGAGATAAAGATAGCCGACATGGTCAGGTAAATAGCGGTCCCATCCAGGTTAAATGAGTAACCGGTAGGAACCACAATCCCTACTGTGGCCTTGTGAATCCCCAGGTGTTCCATCTTGCGCATCAGGTTGGGGAGGGCGGATTCCGAGGAGGAGGTAGCCACAATTAGCAAATACTCTTTACCCAGGTACTTCATAAGTTTGAAGATGTTGAAACGCGTGAAAATCGCCAGCACCGAACCTAGCACGATGCAGATGAACAAGATACAGGTTATATAGAACGCCAACATCAAAAGCATCATCTGCCCCACGGCTTTGGCGCCGGTAGATCCCACTACCCCGGCCATGGCTCCAAACGCACCAATCGGAGCCAACCAAAGCACCATATAAAGTACCTTGAAAACTAGCTTTTGAATAGCTTCGATTGCCCGGAGGATGCCATCACCAGTTTTACCTAAGCTTTGGACGGCGAAACCTACCAGCAGCGCAATGAACAAAGTTTGCAGCACTGACCCGGAGGTTAAAGAAGAGAAGAAGGTGTCCGGGATAATCGACTGGATAAAGCCAACGACCCCCTCGCCCTCTTGCTTGGCTCCCGAAGTAAACTGGGCAACCGTATCTTTGCTGGCCTCAATATTTAAATCACTGCCCGGTTCGATTAAATTGCCTACTCCCAGGCCGATTGCTAGGGCGAAGGTTGACATAGCGATGAAGTAAGTTAGGGCGATTCCGCCAGCCTTACCTACCGAGGCAGCGGCACGTACCGACCCGATACCCAACACGATCGTGCAAAATATGACCGGCACAATCATCATGGTAATCAGACGGACGAAGGTAGTGCCTACTACCTTGAACTCTTTTGCTACGTCGGGGGCAACTAACCCGAAAGCAATCCCGGCGACTACCGCGATAATCACCCCGATATATAGCCAGTGGGTATTATCTTTCTTCGGTTTCTTACTCTCAGGTACGTAGGGTTTACTGGCAGTTAGATCAGTAACATCCAAATCAGTTTCGTGACCTGCTTCTATTTTATTTTTATTGCGTTTGAGCATACCCATAGCGGAACTCCTGCTGACATATTTTTCGCGAAAAAATTTGGGACTACACAACTAGGTAGAAAATGAATAATCCATTTTCATCGCCCAGCGTTACAGCAGGATATAAAGATTAATATCTTGACGCAAGAGCAAAACTATGGCGTTCGCAATCGTTTAGTAATAAATTCTTCAACCTCCGCCGCAGCGGTCATTTGTGAGCTTGATCACATGCGAACCGCTTTCATCTAGTTATCTAAGTGCCTGCGAAGTTAAATAACCCACAAAAGGGGCATATCCTGCCCTTCGGCTTTGACCGGCGGACAAAGGGGCTGTTAAATTGGCTATTGCCCAAGATCGCCGGTGCCCACACCAGTGGGTTTAAGTTCCAGATCGGAAGCCTGTGTAGGTTGAACGATGCGTAGCGTATCGAAAATGGTTGCGCGTCCTCGGGAAAGAGGACGCCCTTCCCTTGGGAAGGCAGCACCAGGATCGATAGGTTTATTTTCGCCCCGTGCAATCTGCACGGGGTTTTCTTGTTCTGGCCCCCGGCACGGATAAACGGAAGGAGGGCCTAATGGCGAAAGCTGACAAGCAAGCCATGATCGCTCAGCTGGAAGAAAAAATCAGCTCGGCATCGGCCCTGCTGCTCACCGAATACCGCGGGTTGACCGTGGCTCAGATGACTGAGCTGCGCAAGAACCTGGCAGGAACGGCTACTTATTCCGTCACGAAGAACACGCTGGCTAGGATTGCCGCCAAGAACCAGGGAATTGACTTCCTGGACGAGGAGCTAACCGGCCCGACCGCAATCGCGTTCGTAACCGGAGAGGCCGTGGATGCGGCCAAAGCGCTGCGCGACTTCGCCAAGGATAACGAGCAGTTGGTTATTAGAGGCGGTGTCCTGGACGGGAATTTCTTGTCTGAAGAAGAAGTCAAGAAACTCGCTGAACTGGATAATCGCGAAACTACGCTGGCCAAACTGGCCGGTGCAATGCAAGGCAAACTGGTACAGGCTGCCTTTATGTTCAAGGCGCCCGCCTCCAAGGCGGTTCGCACCGTGGACGCCCTGCGCGAAAAGCAGGAAAAAGCGGCTTAGTAAAGCCGCATAGATCGACAAGAAAAAATCTGCCTCGCGTGGGCAAAAATAGGAAGGAATGCCAATATGGCTAAGCTCAGCAAAGAAGAGCTAATTGATGCTTTCAAAGAAATGACTCTGTTGGAACTGTCCGAGTTCGTTAAGGAATTCGAGGACGTCTTCGACGTAGAGGCCGCGGCGCCCGCCGCCGTCGCCGTTGCTGCCCCCGGTGCCGCCGGTGGCGAAGAAGCAGCCGAAGAAAAGACCGAATTCGACGTAGTGCTCGAAGGCCCCGGCGACAAGAAGATCGCCGTAATCAAGGCTCTGCGCGCGCTGCAGCCCGGACTGGCTCTGAAAGAGGCCAAGGAAAAGGTTGACTCCGCTCCCACCACCATCCTGGAGGGCGCTTCCAAGGAAGATGCCGAAAAGGCCAAGGAAGAGCTGGAAGGCGCGGGTGCTTCTGTCACCCTGAAGTAAGGCTAGCTAGTCTTTTACTTTCAAAAGGCGGTGCGGGGAAAGTTTTCCCCGCACCGCCTTTTTATTTGCCAAGCTACCTGGAAAGCTCGGGCTAATGCCGGGCTAAGTAACATTTTTTGTGTCTTTATTTTGGTGTTTTCGCTGCTGAAGCCCCTTGATTTGGCTTTTACTTAGCTCTGGGGTGATTTGCTTATTCGCGGAGGGCGCAAAACTAGGGTATTCACCCGACAGGAACTCCCTCGCGCGTTAGGATGCAAACAGTTGGGCGCGACTATATACCAGGAAATAGGGGTGGGGTCATGACCGTGCTACGGCACCTTGGGAAAAGAGAATGGCTGCTCAGCGCGCTCGCAATCATCACCATTGTTTGCCAGGTTTTCTTAGATCTGCGCTTGATCGACTTCATGCAAACCATCACCGAAATGATTGTGGGGCCCGACGCTACCGTTAAAGAGGTGCTGACCGAAGGTGCGAAAATGCTGGGATGTGCCGCCGGTTCTATGGTGGTAGCCATCATTACTGGTTATTGCATGGCCATGATCGGCGCTACCGTGGCTCGCAACCTACGCGAATCGGTGTTTACAAAAGCGATTTCGCTCCCGGAAGCAGACTTTGAACACTTCGGCGCATCCTCTCTAATCACTCGTTCCACTAACGATGTCACTCAGCTACAAATGTTTGTGGTTATGGGGTGTCAGATGATGGTGAAAGCCCCCATCCTCACCATCTGGGCGATTATAAAAATCGCGGGGAAGAACCTGACTTGGACCGCTGCTACCGGGGTTGCTGTCTTGGTGCTAATGGTCATGATTTTCATCATTTGGCGGATCGTGATGCCGCGGATGATGCGGATGCAACGGATAACTGATGATCTGAACCGGGTGACTCGCGAACATATGGAGGGGGTGCGGGTTATCCGTGCCTACACCTCCCAAGATTTTCACCAAAAGCGTTTTGAAGCCACCAACACTGAACTAACCAACACCCACCTGATGGTCTCCGGCACTTTTTCTTTCATGATGCCGGTGATGAACACTGTGATTTCCGGGCTTAACCTGGCGATCTATGTGCTAGGGGCGCTAATGATTTCCGCAGCAGCCGGCTCCGCCAAAGTAACCCTCTTTTCGCAGATGATCGTATTTTCTGGGTATGCGACCCAGGCTATTGGCGGATTCCTAATGATGGCGATGGTGTTCGTATTTGCGCCTCGTGCGATTGTGGCTAATCGTCGCATCCGGGAAGTGCTAGATCGCGAGCCCTCCCTAGTAGATCCGGTGGATACTGGCGATAAATCCGCCCTCGACCTCGGAAAAGAAACAAATCTCGATCCCGAAGGGACGATTATCGAGTTTAGAGGGGTTTCCTTCCGTTATCCCGGAGCCGAAGATGACGCCCTCCATCAGATAAATCTGAAAATTCCGCGCGGGCAAACCGTCGCTCTGATTGGAGCAACCGGCAGCGGAAAAACTTCTCTGGTTAACTTGATTCCCCGGCTTTACGACCCCCGCGAAGGTCAGGTTTTGGTAAACGGCCAGGACGTGCGGGAATGGCGGTTGCACGACTTGCGCAACCAAATCGCGTATTCGCCCCCAAAGATCACCCTATTCACCGGAACCATCGCCTCCAATATCGCTTTTGGGGAAGGACTAAAAAATATTACTCCCGCCGATATCGTTGAGGCGGGTGACACCGCTGCCTGCGATTTCGTTGACGATAAAGAGGGCGAGTTCGCGGCAGAAGTAGCTCAAGGAGGCAGTAACTTTTCCGGCGGGCAAAAACAGCGGATCTCGATCGCGCGGACAGTGGCTAGGGATGCCCAAATCCTGATTTTCGATGACACTTTTAGCGCCCTCGACTATGCGACTGACCGCGATATTCGCGGGGAATTGGCAGAAAAAGCCAGCGGGAAAACCCAGATTATTGTGGCGCAGCGGATTGCGACTGTGCGGGAGGCCGACCAGATTTTAGTAATCGATCACGGCAAAATCGCGGCGCGGGGAACACATGAATCCCTGATGGCGTCCTCGAAGATCTACCGCGAAATTGCCCTGTCCCAACTCTCCGAAGCGGAGTTGGCATGAAATACGCAGAAATGGGCAGGTGGGACCGGCGAGTCGAGTCGGCGCGGCGCGGACTAGAGCCAGTAAAAGAAAAAATGTCGCCGGTGCGCTCGGGAGGACGCCACGGGGGGAACGTCTATGAGAAAGCCAAGAAGGGACAGTTTTCGCAATCGGTGCGCGGACTTGCCAAGTTTTTAGGGCGTTACCGCCTAGCTATCCTGGTTGCGGTAGTTTTGGCGATTGTGGGATCGCTCCTGACTGCGATTATGCCGATGTTCTTAGGTTTGATAACCGATGTGATTGCCTCGGGACTGCGCAGCAGTATCGATATGGACAGGATATTTTCCCTCTTGCGGATGGCAACCCTCGTCCTCGCCCTGGGATTCTTCTTTAACCTGGGACAATCGCTGATAATGGTGGTAGTTACCCAACGCACCGGGCAGCGGATGCGCTCCGCCATCGACCGAAAAATCGACCGTCTCCCGCTGTCCTTTTTTGACAAAACCAGCCACGGCGACACCATGAGCCGGGTAACCAACGATATCGACACCCTGGTACAAACCCTACATTCCGCAATCACCACCATCATTACCGGAGTAGTTACTCTGGTAGGCGCCGCTTTTATGATGCTGTACACCGAGTGGCGAATGGCGCTGGCCGGTATGGGGGTGGCAGTTCTAGGATTCATCCTCAACGCCGTGATCATGGTGTTCTCGCAACGGTTTTTTATTCGCCGGCAATCCTACCTGGGCAGCCTAAACGGTCATATCGAAGAATCGCTATCCGGGCAAGGAATCATCAATATTTACAATGCTGCTGCCTCTACCACCGCAGAGTTTAACCGCCGTAACCAGCGACTTTTTAACGCCACCTGGCGTGCGGATTTCCTCTCCCAACTGATGATGCCGGTAATGGGGTTCGTGGGAAACCTGGGTTACGTGGTGGTATGCGTGCTGGGTGCAGTCCTCGTGGTGAAAGGCTACGTAACCATCGGAGTAATTGCGGCATTTATGCTCTATATCCGGGTTTTCACCCAGCCGTTATCGAACCTGGCGTCTGCGGCGGCCTCCTTCCAATCCGCCGCTGCTGCCGGAGGGCGCGTATTTGAGATCCTAGAAGAGGACGAGCTGTCCGACGAATCCGAAAAACCGGCGCTGAACGGCAAGGACACTAGGGGCGAAGTCGAATTCCGGGATATCCGCTTCTCGTATGAAGCGGGCAAAGAAATCATTCACGGTTTTTCCGCCCTAGTACAGCCGGGACAAAACGTGGCCATCGTAGGTCCGACCGGAGCCGGGAAAACCACTCTGGTAAACCTGCTAATGCGCTTTTACGAACTGGACTCTGGAGAAATTCTCCTGGACGGCACCCCGCTTTCTGCGATGCGGCGCGAGGACGTGGATTCACAATTCGCGATGGTGCTCCAGGACAGCTGGATGTTCCAAGGAACCCTACGGGAAAACATTGTTTATTCCCACCAGGACGTATCCGAGGAGCGCCTAGCGCAAGTGATTAAAGCGATAGGACTTAGTGATCTGGTCGCGCAACTGCCCCACGGCCTCGATACCGAGATCCGTGAAGATTCCGCCCTCTCAGCCGGGCAGCGCCAATTGGTGACTATTGCCCGCGCCATGATTGCCGATAAGCCGCTTTTGATTCTTGACGAGGCTACATCCTCGGTTGATACTCGCACGGAGCAGCTGATTCAGCGAGCAGTGGCCAAAGCTACTGCGGGACGCACCTCGTTCGTGATTGCTCATCGCCTGTCTACCATTCGCGACAGTGACGTGATATTCGTGATGGAGCATGGCGATATTGTCGAATCCGGGACGCATGAAGAGTTGCTGGCCGCCGAGGGCGCATACGCCCGCCTCTACAACGCGCAGTTCACCAAAGGTGACATCGATGCTTGATTGAATCGCGCTGAAACTAGGTTCCCCTCCTGCCCAAAAACTCGAAAAATGCTCATGCATTTTCCGAGTTTTACGCCCGCCTAGCCGACTCGGGAAAACCTAGTTTCAGCGCTTTCTTCCCCATTGATGCCTGTGTTTTGGTGTTTCTGCGCGTTGCAAGTTGCGGGTTTGAATAGATAAAAACACCTGCTGATTCGATTCCTGGCAGACGCTAAGAATGGAATTTGTTGTGGTGGCTAAATGGGTGTGTTCCCGATGGGGGAGTGATGGCGAAGACCGTGGCTTTCCGGCCGCGCCCCTTTTACGCCCACCGCGCCTGCTCGGAAAGATCCCTCCCCCGCGTTGTACCGTAATTCAGACAGAGAATGCTGGGTATGGCGCTGTTTGGGGCGTTAGCATGGGGGCAGGATTTAACGTTTTTACTTCGCTTTCTTGGGAGTATTAGTTATGACGAGTGGTTTTGATAGTCGTCCGGACTCTATGGGTGATACTTATGTTCCTGGTGATGGGGATGCGACTGGGGTGATGCCTCCGGTGGTGGGACAACAGCCTGGGTTGGGTGGTGCTGATTCTAATGACGCTGGAGACTCCAAAGGGCGCCGGGGATTGATTATTGTGTGCTGCATCTTGGTGTTGGTCCTGGTTTGTGCGCTCGGTGCTGGTTTTTGGTTTTACCGTAAGCAGCAGGCGGAAAATGCTGCTTGGCAGGCGGCTCATCAATACCAATCGGTGTTAGTTGAGGTTAACGGGGAGAGCTACGATGCGGCAAAGTCTTCCTTTGTGCCGCTTCGGGTTCAGGGTGAGGATTTAGATAAGGAAAAGGTGGATAAACGAGTTAAGTTTTTTCCTGGCAAAACCAAGCTTAAATTAATGGCTGGTCGGTATCGGCTGGCGCTAGAGGCTTCCCCGATTCTGGATGATGGTCAGATTTTTACGGTACCGAAGGATCCGGTTCCGCTGCAGGTTGCGGTTCCCGACAAGAAGACCGCTGGTGACAAACAGACGGGTAATGGTACAAAGTCTGATAAATCGGGACAGAACGGTAAAACTACTGGTAATAACGCTAAAGGTTCTGCTTCAAAAACGGTTTTTAAGCTGGACCCGATCAGTCCGGAAAATGTTAGCGATGAGCAGATTGCCCAGCTTAAGAAGATTTATAAAGAGTACGGCATGGACGATGCCCAGATAGAGCAGTTTATTAAGAAAGTAACCGACGCTCGCGAGGCGAAGAAAGCTGAGATCGCCAAAGCCGAAGCCGAGGCCGAAGCTAAAAAAGCCGAAGAAGCCAAGAAAGCGCAAGAAGCCAAAGGTTACAGCGATAGCCAATTGACGCAAGCAGCCAGGGCATTTGAGTTGAGAGACGGCGGAGAAGAACGTTTAAAGAGCAGTGGCGAGGTTTTAACTGTTACCGTTTACCAGCAACAAGGGGATCAGGTTGCCATCAGGCTCGACTGGCAGAACCCATCGCAGGGTAGTCAAAACCACACTTATTACACAGTTGATAGAAAAACTGGCGTGGGTTACGTAGGTGACAGGGGATCACCATTTCAAAAATTAGCAGGGGCGCCACCGATAGATCTTCGCCCGTATCTATAACTTTTACTCGGATAGCACGGTAAAAGTAGCCGAGAAGCTTGTTTTCTTGCGAAAGCGAGGATGCGGCGATATGCGGTGGGCTAAATGGTGCGGTTCGATATTGCAGGCACTTGCTAGGCGCGTGTTTCTACTCGCCCATAATCCTTGTGCTCATGCTGCATATAAGCGCGGAGGGTAGATTTTATCCGAGCAGGCGCGGTGGGCATAAGAATTCGGAAAACGTAGCGACGTTTTCCGAATTTCTTGGGCAGGAGGAAAAATCTACCCTCCGTGCAGAACGCTCAGTGGAAACCTATCCCCGGCTGCTTGTTTAGGTGCGGAAAATGCTCATGTCACCCCGGATTACCAGCTAAAATAGAGGTTATCCACCTGCGATGAGGGAGGGGCTATGGGAGAGAATCTGAGGCGGGAACCGGCGGTGGCCGGAATGTTTTATCCGCAGGAAGTGGTAGAGATTAAATCTGAGGCGCGCATCTTAAATGAAGCTGCCGAGAAATACTTGCAGGTGCGACCGGATCTACCACCCGATGATCCCCAAGTAAGCGGGCAGGTCAAGGCAATTGTGGCACCTCATGCCGGGTGGGTATTTTCGGGAATGTTGGCGGCGGCAGCCTGGCGCCGGGCGGCTTTAGGACGCAAAGAAACTCGGCGGATTGTGTTACTGGGACCCACTCATCGGGTTGCGATTCGGGGAGTGGCTTTACCCGGCTGTGACCAGTTCGGAACTCCAGCGGGAATGTTATCGGTACCCACTCAAAAGGTGCTGGAGCAAACCCAGGATTTACCGCTGAAAGTAACCATAGATCCACTTACTCACCTGGAAGAACATGCCCTGGAAGTGCAGGTTCCGCTGATAATCGAGAACTTTGGTGAGGACGTGCAGCTGATTCCGCTAAATGTGGGGGAGGCAGCCCCCAGGGCGGTCGCAGACATCATCGATGCTCTTGCCGATGAACAAACCCTGATAGCAGTTAGTTCTGATCTTTCCCACTATCACCCCTATGAACAGGCAGAACGCATAGATGCAGCAACCATTTCCCAGATAGAAAATCTAGAACTGCCGCTCACTTCGGAACAAGCCTGCGGGGTGCGCCCGCTAAATGGGCTGCTAGAGCTGTGTAGGCAGCGCGGAATCTATCCGCGCCTAATCGGAAACTACAACTCGGGCGACACCCCCTATGCGGGCAGCGACCGAGTGGTAGGGTACGCCGCCTTCGAGATAAGGAGCTAGCCATGACAGTTCCCACAGATGCCGGAAAGATATTATTACCTTTGGCACGAGAGGCAATCCAGACTGCGTTATTAGACCAGGCAGACCCGGTAATTCCCGATACTCCCTCCTGGTTACAGGAAGACGGTGCCAGTTTCGTTACCCTCACCGAAAACACGAACCTGCGCGGGTGTATCGGCAGTTTGGAAGAATACCGTCCCCTGGGACGCGACGTGATAGAGAACGCGCGTGCCGCTGCTTTCCAAGACCCCCGTTTTCCCGCGGTGACCCGGGCGGAGCTGCCTGCTATCCAGATTGAAGTTTCGGTATTAAGCCCCCGGGTAACTCTGCAGGCAGGCAGCGAAGCAGAAGTGATTTTCCAACTAAAACCTCAGGTGAGCGGGGTGGTCCTTAATGCTGGATACGCTCGCGCTACCTTCCTACCGCAAGTGTGGGAGCAACTGCCTGATCCTAAAGAATTCCTGGCGCATCTGAAAATGAAAGCGGGGCTACCTGCTTCCTGGTGGGATGCGCGCGCGCAGGTTCAGACCTATACGGTTACCGCCTGGAGTGAATAATGAATACTTCCGCAATAGGGGAAGAAACCGCTCTGCCGGGAAAGTGGTTTCACCTGCTAGATGACGGCAGAATCCAATGCGACCTCTGTCCGCGAAACTGTCGCTTACGGGAGGGGCAAAAAGGATATTGTTTCGTGCGGGAGCGCCGCGGGGAACGGATTGTGCTCGCCACCTGGGGTAGGTCGAGTGGATTCTGCATTGACCCAATAGAAAAGAAACCGCTAAACCACTTTTATCCCGGAACCCCCGTGCTTTCCTTCGGCACCGCCGGGTGCAATCTAGGCTGTAAGTTCTGTCAAAACCATGAAATCTCGGCTGCGCGGCAATGGGATCGCCTGGCGCAATCCGCCACCCCGACGCGAATCGCGACGGCCGCGCAAGAAATGTCGGTGCAGGCAGTAGCATTTACCTACAACGATCCGGTAATTTACGCGGAATATGCGATCGATACTGCCCGCGCCTGTCGCGCCCTAGGAATCCATCCCATTGCAGTAACCGCCGGTTATATTTCCCCTGAGGCTCGAGGTGAATTCTTTTCCGTCATGGACGCCGCAAATATCGACCTAAAAGGTTTTAACGAGGACTTTTACTGGCATTTAACCGGCGCGCACCTGACCAACATCTTGGACAATATCGCCTGGGTGGTGCATAACACCTCCACCTGGGTGGAGCTGACCACGCTGATTATTCCCGGCTATAACGATGATCGGGCACAGCTGCAGGCAGAATGCGAATGGATAGCGCGCGAGCTGGGCACAGAGATCCCCCTACATTTCACCGCTTTCCACCCCGATCACAAAATGTTAGATACCCCGCCTACGCCTTTGCAGACGCTGCGCACTGCCCGCGATATTGCCCGCGAGGCCGGGTTAAGGCACGTCTACCTGGGTAACGTACATGACCCGCAGGCCGACACCACCTATTGCGCCGGTTGCGGTAAGGAGCTGATTCGCCGCGACTGGTATCAATTGCGCGAATATAATCTGGTGGCGGGCAAATGCCCGGATTGCGGAAAAGCCCTAGCGGGACATTTTAATTCCCGTCCCGGCACCTGGGGGCCGCGTTCCTGTCCAGTCCGACTGTAATGCCGCGCAGCGCCCTTTTCAGTCGAGGAAAACCTGACTTTAAACAACAACCGCGCCCAGCATGATGCACAGCATTAGAGGTAACTAGCTTTCTTCGGTCAGTTCACCCATCTTCTTACGCCGCGCCCTCCAGGTAATAGTGCCCCCTACCGCAATTAGGATTACGGCAACGGCCGCTACTCCCAGGGCGATAGCCCCGGTTTTGCCAAGGATCCCCTTTTTGGCAGTGGGAGTCGGTTTCGGGGTGGGTTTCTTAACTTCCTTGGTGGTTGCTACCGGTTTCCCTGCACACCGATCCGCGCCCTCTGGATCATTAATCGTAAAAGGCACGTTCGCGAAAAGACGCTCCGGATCATTGGAAAGTACCTGCATGATTTGCAGGTTGCCCATATCGGCTAGCTCGACCCTTAAATCACCGCTTACATAGTAGGTTTGCTGTTCTAGGCTGCACGGAACCTGGAATTCGTAGCTGGTTCCCGATTGCGGGTTAAATGCTTCATCTGCTTTACCGGGAATATCCACTCTCAAATCATCGGAGTTACCTTCGTACTTCGAGAAGTCCATTTCTTCAGTCCAGATTCCGGAGGTAATATTTGCTGACTTGGGAGCCTGGCTATAGCCTTCGGGATTCTTTACCGCGCTAAAGTTTACTTTCACGGTGTCGCCATAGTGCACGGCATCCAGGTCAACACTCTTCCCGGACTTAGAGTCGCGGCTAGCGCTAACTGTCATAGTTGAAGAGAAGTAAACCGGCTTTTCCCGGTCTCCATTGAGCCAAAAACCGAACTGGGCGTTATCGCTAGCTGAGGAATTAGCGGCGCTGGCAATCGCGGGCGTCAGCGCCAAGGCAAGCGCCAGAGCAATGCCTCCAGCAGCTATTTTTCTAAGTTTCAAGGTTCACTTCTCCTAGATTTTTGCTTGTGATAGGTAGGTTTTCCGTGGGGCGAGCCCGCATCTAACCCGTTACCTCGCTTCTGCGCGACAGTCCCCTAAGCAGGGGAGTGGTCAAGGCTGATATGCGTCCTCAAAATTAATCTTATAGAAATACCTGCGGAGGGCGAGGGAAAACCAGTCGCTATCCGCGTGCTCTCGACCTGCCGGAATCATGCATATGTGCAGCTTGTTCGGTTAGCAGCAATCTGAGAAGTCATACTTAATCACTGGAGGAAGCAACTGGATCCTCGTGATCTATTCAAAACTTATAGTCCGTAGAGCAGAGGGCTTGACTCTAATAAAAGTGCCAAATCCATCAGTCTAATCTAGCCAAATCCATCAGAATGGAATATATGCGCTGGTAGTGAGACTTTCTAATTTGATAGATTTCTACGCTAAAAGCCTAGAAACCGAGGAGTTTTCCCAGCTAAAGTACTTTGGAGAAGAAGTCTTGGGTGCGGGGATTCTGAGGGTGGTTAATTACCTGGTCAGGAGTCCCTTGTTCCAAGATTTTACCTTCGTCCATGAACACCACGTGGTCGGCGACTTCCCGGGCGAAACCAATCTCGTGGGTAACCACGATCATGGTCATGCCTCCGCGCGCCAGATCCTGCATAACTGAAAGTACTTCCCCCACCAATTCGGGATCCAGGGCCGAAGTAGGCTCGTCAAACAGCATCAGCTCTGGCTCCATAGCGAGGGCGCGGGCGATGGCTACTCGCTGTTGCTGTCCTCCCGATAGCTGAGCCGGATAATGGTCAGCGCGATCTGCCAGCCCGACTCGCTCTAACAGCTCCAGTGCCTTCGCATGTGCCTCCTCTTTGCCGATTCCCTTCACCTGCATAGGGGCTTCCATCACGTTTTCCAGTGCGGTCTTGTGAGGGAACAGGTTGAAACGCTGGAACACCATGCCCACTTGGGAGCGTTGGCGCGCGATTTCCTTATCGCTCAGGCGTCGCAACACGGTACCCTGCTCGGTGATAGATCCGCGGCGACGATCTAAGGCGGCGCGGATAGGATTTTTCGAGGGCGCACCCTCTTCCATCCCTAATAGTTCCCCGTTTAGGTACACGCGCCCTCCAGACACCTGTTCCAGCTCGTTTACGCAGCGCAGCAAGGTCGATTTTCCGGAGCCAGAGGGACCGAGGAGCACGCACACTTCCCCTGGGGCAACCTGTAAACTTACGTCCCGCAGCACGTGGAGATCGCCAAAGAACTTGTGGACGTGCTGCAAATCCACCATTAGGGGTTGCTTATCTGGTTGTGAGCTCATGGGGTGTACTCCAAGAAGGGATCGTCTTTGGTAGTGCCAGACTCGGCTATCGCGCGTAACTTACTTGGTCCGGAGAGTTTCTTATCCCCGCCGGTCCGTTCATCAAACCCGCGACCAAAGTAGCTTTCAATGTGGCTTTGAATCACCATCAGAATCGAAGTAATAGTCAAATACCAAATCGCTGCTACCAGTAATAATGGGATCGGCAGGAACAGACGTTGCCCTATGGTTTGGGTAGCGAACGTAATCTCCAAAGTAAAGGGCACCGCCAAGACCAAGGAAGTGGTCTTCAGCATGGAAATGGTTTCGTTGCCGGTAGGCGGAATAATCACCCGCATGGCTTGCGGAAGAATAATTCGCCGCAGAATCTGACTGCGCCTCATCCCTAGGGCGCGCGCCGCCTCCTCTTGTCCCGAATCCACCGCGTTCAGGCCGGAGCGCACGATTTCTGCCAGGTAAGCTCCCTCGTTAAGCCCCAGTCCCAAAATAGCGGCCACCGCCGGGCTGATCACCGTGTTGGTGTCGAAAGTGAGCAGTTCCGGGCCGAAAGGCACTCCCAGCGAGAGGGTGGAATAAAGGGTGGGTAGCATCCCCCAAAACAGCAGCTGGGTGTAGATAGGAGTTCCCCTAAAGAACCAGATATAGGTCCAGGAAACCCCCTTCATAATCGGGTTAGGGGACTGGCGCATAATCGCCATAGTCACCGCCAGGATTACCCCAATCAGCATGGAAACTACCGTAAGAATAAGTGTCCACATAATCCCACGCAGAACCGTGGGGTGAAAGAGGTATATGGCTACCTGATCCCAACGGAACTTTTCATTAGCGACCAGGCCATGCACCAGCATGGCCGCCAGAATCAGTACTACAACCGCGCTGACCAGGCGCCCCGGCGAAAACACCGGACGCGGCCTGGTCAGCGCAGCGCCATCTTTAATTTTTTGGCTATCCATATTTACAGACTAAACCCCGAGGATTTACTCGGAAACTTCGGGATTGATTTCCGCTTTGTCGAGGACGAAGTTATCGGAACCGTAAACCGCGAAGATCTTCTTCAAAGTACCGTCATCCATCAGCTTCTGCAGTGCTGCCTGTACCGCTTTCGCCAGCTGTTCGTTATCTTTGTTAACGACCACGCCATGTTTGGCAGTTTCAAAAGCGTTACCGATAAGTTCCAGTTCCCCGCCGCTCATCTTGACTGCGTATCCCACTACCGGGGAATCGGCGAGCACCGCGTCATACTGTCCGCCGGTGACCTTGGGGACGATTTCGGTCTGCATCTTGTGCTCTTTTACGGTGATTGCGGGCTTGCCGTCCGCCTCGCACTGTTTAGAAATCTTTTTAATGGTGTCCTGCTGGGCGGTACCGGTCTGTACCCCGACGGTCTTGCCGCAGGGATTCTTGGGGTCAAACTTCTTGGGGTTATCTTTGGCTACCCCGTAAGAGAATCCCAGTTCGGCATAGGAAACCATCTGGGTTTCGGCTTCACGTTCTTTGGTGATGCTGAACCCGGAAACTCCGATATCGTATTTAGTTCCGATTTGCGGGATCAGGGAATCAAACTCACCGTGAGTGGTAGTGCCGTCCTTTAGTCCCATAACTTTGGCAATGGCTTTGACCATATCCACGTCATAACCGGTGGGAGTCTTGTTATCAGCTTTCATATATTCGGCAGGCGCGTAGTCCACCGAGGCGCCGTTCTTTAGCACTCCGGCTTTCTTGATGTCTGCCGGTACCAGCTTTTCTACGGCGGGGTCGGCTTTAATGGTCGATACGTCGAAGCCTTTTTCTCCTGGATCAGCTGCGGGATCGGCGGCAGTTCCACTGCCGGAGCTGCAGGCTGCCAGGCCAAGCGAGGTTAGGGAAATGGCGGCCAGTGCCGCAAGTTTGCGTTTCATGATATCTCCAATCAATAGCTATGTAGAAAGTATGCAACACTACGAATAATTATGCAAAATCTTCTGGCGGTCTGTGGCAGTTATCTCTTTCGTTCGCTGCCGCGTCCTCAAGATCCCTGTTGTTCTACTGTTCTACAGCAAACAGCTGATTTTTTAGGACGAGGACGCACGCTCGCACTTTCGCAAACAAAAGACCGATATGCTAGGGACGTGAAGAAACGCTGCTCCCGCGTGTCGCGGCGCGCTATCGCCCTCTTGATATTTACCTTCGCGATAGCGCTACTTACCCCTCTGCACGCTCAGGCGCGCGAACATCCCCGCGTACTAGTACTGGTTTCCTCCGGTATTTCCTGGTCAGATGTCAACCCGCAAGAAGAGAGTGGCAAAGAGTTCCTGGAGGCTCTAGGTCCAGCCACCCTCGCTAACTTAACGCGACATAACGCCGCCAAAACTACCTGCCCCCTAGATGGGTATCTCACCTTGTCGACCGGAATGCGGGTGACTGCCACCCAAGGACGAGCCAGTGGGCATTGTCCGGATATTCCTGACCTGTCCAGTGGCACAGTTCCCGCCAGCTCCATAAACTCCTGGAGGCACGATGCTTCCCGACAAAATGAACAAGCCCTTCCCGGAACTTTAGGGCAAAGTCTGGAGGAAAACGGCACTAGGGTGCGAGCTATCGGTGAAGGTGCAGCTATCGCGACTATGGACAGTGCCGGCAAGATGGCTAAATATAGTTCGCGGGCAGATGCCTCTCGGCTAACTTCGCAGGTGAAGGCGGCGCTAGAAGATAGCGACGTGACCGTTGTGGATGTTGGTTCGGTCAGTTCCAGTGCAGAGATTAAAGTTTCCCCCACTTCACTAAACGCTACTCCCGCCGATGGTTTACCCGGTGTGGATAGGGTGGGTAAACCCCACAGCGAACAGATATTAAAGACGCTTACGGCTGCTTTGCGGGGAGCGAGCGACAACGACTTAATCTTCGGATTAGATGTGGCTGATCATTCTGCCACCCCCCACCTGGGAATGGCTTTTTTCCGAGAACCCGGCTCCAAGACCGGAATATTACGTTCATCTTCTACCCGGCAATTGGGACTACTTGCCACTGTGGACTTCACCAGACAAATTCTGGAGGTTAGCGGAGCAAATATCCCGGACTACCTGGTAGGAGGAGACTTTAGCCCTGAACGTGACTATGGGTTGGCTGGAAATCTTGACTGGCTCCGTAATCAGTCGCTGCGCGCCGATCAGGCTACTATCGTTCAGGCGCGCTTTATCGTCCTCACCGGAATTATCCTGCTGCTTTCCGCTGTTCTTTTAGGGGTCTTATTGCGACGAAAAAAGTTGCGCAGTTCCCCGCATGCCCGCAAATTACTGGCTGGAATCTGTTTAAGCGCCAGCCTGCTGGGACCAGCAAGCACCCTTGCGGCTTATACGCCGACCAAAATGCTGGGGGGAACGGGCGGAAATTTCACCGCCAACGCCCTGAAAATGTCTGCTCCCATCCTCACCGCCCAATTTCTGCTGCTAGTGTTATTTATCGCCGGAGTATTTTCCGCTCTCTGCTTTGCCGGGGGCGGGCTGATTGCCCGGAAATGGACTTACCTGCGTTACTCGGCGCCAATATTAGTAGCTGCCATCGTGGTGATGGTCTGGATTATGGTGAGCCTACTCAGCGGTTCTCCAGATCAAATCTCCGCGATGTTTTCCTCCGCTGCCACGGCTGCTACCCGTTTCTACGGACTAAATAACAACAAGTATTCCTTCCTCTTCTCTGCCGTCCTGGCTTTACAGTGCCTGATTTTCGCGCCGCTAATAGCGCGTTTCCCACACAAAGGCCGTCACTATTTTATCTATGGATTCTCCCTGCTAGGGCTGGCGGTAGTCCTTGATGGTTTCCCCTGGTTGGGGGCAGATGTCGGCGGGCCGTTGGCCATGATCCTGGGAGTGGGTATCACCTTGAACTGGGTTCTCGGTAGAAAAGTGGGAGTAGGGAAAGTGGCGGTTCTGGTAGTGGCGGCTTTGCTATCCTCAAGCGTATTCGTGCTGGTGGACAAGGTGGCAAGTCCCACTGCTCGCACCCACTTTGGGCGTTTCATTTCCGAAGTCCGAGGCGGAGGCGGCGGAATTATTGTCGCCCGCAAAGCGCAGGCAATGATTAACAGTTTCGGAGGCCCCATCGGGTTCACGGTGGTAATGGTCTTGGTGGTCGCGGTCATCGTCTTCAAGATTGTTCGCAGTAGACCCGGATATTCCTCTAAACGCCGCAGTCTCTTAGGTATCTCTGCTTCTCATTCTCTGGAACCAGTTCCGGGAGCCTACCGCTTTGCACAAGGGGTGATATTAACTTCGCTGCTCGCGGCATTAACGAATGATTCAGGTGCTTTGATTTTAGTGTGCTCGGGATTATTTACCCTCCCGGCTATCAACGCGATGCTTATTTTAAGTGCCGAGGAAGCAAAACCGGTGTTAGTTCCAGAAAAAAATAAAGTTTGAAGGGTGGACACACAAAAATTCGGTGAAGTGGGTAACTTTCCTTGCTAGCATTTTTGTATGCCCAACGCGGTTTGATAGTCTTTTGGGGTGCCTGAGTGTACAAGGCGGGTTACCCAAGCGGCCAAAGGGATCTGACTGTAAATCAGCCGGCGTAGCCTTCGGGGGTTCGAATCCCTCACCCGCCACGTTGCCAGGTCTTCGGACTTGGTGGCAGAGTGGAAAACTGCTGGGCAGCAGGGCGGTTAAGTCATCGCTTAGTCCAGCAAGTTTATTCACTGTTGCCCCGATAGCTCAGTAGGCAGAGCGTCTCCATGGTAAGGAGAAGGTCCAGGGTTCAAATCCCTGTCGGGGCTCTGAGGTTTGTTTTGGCAAACACTCAAGCGGCGGGGTAGCTCAGTTGGTGAGAGCGCACGACTCATAATCGTGAGGTCGCGGGTTCGAACCCCGCCCTCGCTACTTTTCAATTTAGATTGAAATAGGAAATGCCGCTGATCGGGCGGCCCGAGACATAGAGGTAAATAAGAATGGCCAGCAAGTCGTCCGACGTCCGCCCTAAGATTACTTTGGCGTGCAGCGAGTGCAAAGAGCGTAACTACATCACCAAGAAGAATCGCCGGAATAACCCGGATCGCTTGGAACTGAAGAAGTATTGCCCGCGTTGCCGCAAGTCCACTGTACACAAGGAAACTCGCTAAGTTCGCGGTTGCTGCAGGCGGCTGTGGCTGTCTGCTTGTTGCATAGGTTATCAGCAGCTGTGCTTTATAAGCTGCAATAACCAGATCAGTATCTGCCGGCGAGCAGCAACTAGAGGCGAAGAAACAGAAAAGACTTAAGCTATAACGCTAAAAGTAAAGACTTAGTATTAATAAATGGTTGGGGGTTGCAACCTTAGTTGCAACCCCCAACCATTACTTTTTAGTTAACTAGCTACCTTTTTACTAGCTAGCCAGTTTTTGCAGTGCCTTTAAGGACTTCTCCGCATTAGCTTTCGGGCCACCACCAGCGGGAGGCTCCTCATCAATCATGATGTCCTGTTCCAGCACGTAGTAGCCGTCGAAGCCGGCCTTATCCAGTTCCGCCACAATGGTGCCGAAATCAATATCGCCTTCACCAATAGGAGCAAACATTCCGGCCTTAACTCCCTGCGACCAGGTGATCTCACCGGGCAGCAGTTTATCGGTCATTTCCTTGTGTACGTCCTTCGCGTGAACGATCACGGTACGACCGGGGTATTCCTTAACGATTGCCTCCGGGTCGCAGCCGCCGCAAACCATGTGTCCGGTATCCAAGCAGAGAGCCACCTTGGATTCGTCCAGCATCTTGCGAATCTCACTGTCATTTTGAATCATGGTTCCCCAGTGAGGATGCACGCAAGCCTTTACTCCGGCCTCGGCGCAAACATCGCTGATCTTGTCCAAATTTCCGAATAGGGTCTTCCAACCTTCATCATCCAGTACCGGGCGGTCATCATAACCGTCACGACCAGAATCTGCCGCCAAGATCAGGTATTCCCCTCCAGCAACCTTGAATGCTTCTAGCTCTTTCTTTACTGCCGGGATGGGGTCAACCTCAGGATCGTGCATAATTGCCAGGAAAAAAGCTCCTACCGGCTTGAGGTCATATTTGCCTACCTCTTTTGCGCGAGCAGCAGCCTCAATCGGTAGCCAGCCCTGAGGCCCGAATTCGGTGGCGGTTAAGCCAATTTCCTTCATTTCGGTCAACACGCGCTCAGGGGTCATTTGATATCCCCAGCCCGGTACCTCACATACGCCCCAAGAAATAGGAGCTCCCGCAATCTTCATATTTTCCTCCATTATTGATTTCCAGGTGAAACGTCTTTTACGCGACCTGTAATTTTTAGTTATCTTTTACTGCTTGTTTTTTTATTGATATCCCAGTGGACACTAACGCTTTTCTCGCCCACAGACGCTGTGGAAAGCGATACCTAAGGTCTACTCGCCGACCTTAACCGGGCGCTGCTCACGGGCAGATTTTTCCGCTGCCTCTGCCAGTAGTAACGCCTGGGCTCCATCCTCGATCGAGGGTGTAGGTTTGCCGCCCTCTTTAACTATGGAAATAAACTCGTTGAGCTCAGCCGCGTAGGCATCGGCGTAGCGAGTCAAGAAGAAGTCCAGATAGGGCTCGCGGGAAAGCGAATAGCTATCTTTGGACAGCGAAATCGTGGTGGGACGCATGTTATCTGCATTAAGTTGACCCTCACGTCCGGTTACTTCTAAGCGCTGGTCGTATCCGGTGGCGCAGTGGCGGTTATTGATAATGGTGGCTACTGCACCCGACTTAGCGGTCAGTACGATCACTGCTGCGTCATAGTCATTGCAAGCGGCGATCTCTGGATCCAGGTTCTGCGGAATGGTGGTGACGGTATCGACATCGCCCAGCAGGAAGCGCGCCATATCGAAATCGTGGATGGTCATATCTTTGAAGATTCCACCCGAAACTTTGATGTAGTCGGCAGGCGGTGCGGCAGGGTCACGCGAAATAATAGTTACCTGTTCCACCTGACCGATTTCGCCTTTATCCATAAGTTCCTTTACCCGTGCAAACGAAGGGTCAAAGCGGCGGTTGAATCCCATCATCACCGTGGGATTTAGTCCCTTAAGGGCTTCGCGCAATTCCTCAACTTTGGCGGTTTCCATGGCCACCGGTTTTTCACACAGCGCAGCTTTGCCGGATTTAGCGGCGGCGATGATATGGGGAACGTGTAGCGGTGTCGGGGAACCAATAATTACCGCATCAATATCCGGGTTGTCCCAAATTTCTTTTTCATCTGTTACTCCGCGTCCGCCGTATTGTTTAGCTAATTCGTCAGCCGCGTCTTGGCGTACGTCAAAAACTACTTCTAGAGAAGCATCAGGGTTGGCCGCAAGAGTTTTAGCGTGAACATGACCAATCCGTCCGGCTCCCAGCAATCCAAATTTCAACATAAAACAACTCTGTTCTGTGCAGGGGAGTAACAAACTCCCGTTCCTTTGTCCTTACATTATTAACAATAGAGGAATAAGCCAGGAATGTAAACACTTTGCCCGAAATGTTTCGGTAACGCCGGTTACTATTAGTGTCGACGTAAAGAGGACGCGCGCCCTCCCAGAAGAAAGAAAATGCTGGAAAGAGGGTTAGACCTTACTTCCAACGCAGCAACATTAAGAAGCCCCCAAAGGCAACGCCCAGACCCAAAGCCAGGTTCCAGTTGCCAGCACTAGGGATGGGGTAGCCACCAGAAGTAATATAGTAAACCACTACTAAAACCAACCCAATCAGCATCAACGACACTGAAAGAGGCGCCCACCAGCGAGGAGATGGCTTCATATCAGCAGCCCAAGACTTATTTAACTCTTCTGGCTGTTGGGAGCGGTGAGGCTTAGCGCCCTTGCGCTTACGAGACTCCGGCACGAGTACCTCCAAAAAGTACGATTTTATTAGCTAGACCCATTCTAGTGGGAATAGCGCTAGAGACATAGTTAAGTCTGCTTTCCGGTAAATTAAGTCTAGGATAAAAGCAGGGAATAATGCCCGCAGGTCCAAACAGACGAATCTCGGAAGAATATGAGTAGAAAAACCAAGCAAACACGGCCAGAAAAAGAAAAACGCCGTAGCCGCTTCGACCCCATCGCGGCTTTTGGGGAACTACTGATTATCGTGGGGCTGGTGTTCGGATTATTCGCATTTTGGGACGTTTTTGTCACCGACTGGCAGGTGGCCAGCTACAATCACCAGGCTTTGGATTCTTTCCAGAAGAGCACTAAGAGCTGCCCCAATCGTGTTTCCACCGACGAGCGCAAAAGCGCTCCCCCCAGTATCGGGATTAAACAAGAAAATGAGACTCTGGGGGCCCTGCACGTTCCGAAATGGAACTATATGGTGATTCCAGTTAAGGAAGGCACCACTCAACTGATTTTGAATACCGGAGCTGCTGGACACTATGAAACTACAGCGCTACCTGGACAAATAGGGAACTTTTCGGTGGCGGCTCACCGCAGATCTTTCGGATCTAACTTCCGGCGCATTGACGTATTGAAACCCGGGGACACCGTAGTCATGGAAACCGAGAATGAGTGGTTAATCTACAAGGTGAGGAACCACAAGATTGTGCGACCTACCCAATCGGACGTGATTTTACCGGTACCAGAAAAGCCGGGGGAGCAGCCCACCGAGCGGCTAATGACTATGACTACCTGTAACCCGGAGTATGGGAACTGGGAACGCTATATTGTGCATCTGAGCTTCGACCATTGGGTGCCTCGTAACAGCGGTATCCCCAAGGAACTGGCAGAAGGAGGCAACGCATGTGCGGGTTAATTTGGGATTTACTTCCCGGTCCCAAGTGGCTGAAATTCCTGCAGGTGGTGCTGATAATCGCCCTAATCATTATGGCCTGCTTTTGGTGGCTATTCCCCTGGATTTCCGAGACCCTGGATCTCACTGGAACCACCGTAGGTAGTCCCCTTGGGTATGGCTCGGGCGGCGCCCTCTAGAATTTTATCCCTGGGTTTAGGGGTTTGGTTCAGTCGGCTCTTCGGAACTGTTATTTGCAGGCTGCGAGGGTGCACTTGACTGCTGCGGCGGGGTTTTTGCCACCTTAACTGTCACCGAAGTACCATTTTTTACCCTGCCAGAAGGCTCTACCGAAATAATCTGTCCATTGGGAGTCTGGCTGGTTTCCTGGGTCACCGTGTTGGTCTGTAAACCTAGACCAGCCAGATACCTTAATCCTTCCTGTTGGCTCTTACCCACTACTTGAGAGGAGTCAATAGAAACATAGCCTGAGGACAGCACCAAGATGATTTCATCATCCTTACTGGCAGAACTGCCTGCTTCCGGAGTTGTACGGATCACCCGCTCGGCCGCTGTTTTAGAATCATCCTCGTATTTGACAGATCCCACCCGCAAACCTGCTTCTTCTAGGGTCTTTCGGGCGGCATCCTGAGTTTGTCCAGATACGTCAGGTACGGTAATTTCGGCAGCTCCCGAAGATAAATGAATGGTTACTGTAGATCCGGATTCAACTTCAGTTCCCGGTTCGGGATCAGTTTCGGCGACCTTACCCTTGTCTACCTCATCGGAGGCAATAGCAGGACCCTGTTCCATATTTAATCCCAGATCTTCAAGAGTACGTTGCGCTTCAATTGCGCTCATCCCGATAATTTCTTTCGGGATGGTGACCTGCTCGGGTTCCTGATTCTTACCAGAAGCCATCAGCCACCAAATCAGCCCTATCAGCGCAGCGGCAACTATTATCCCAATAACTACTGCCCAAATAATCTTCTTACGTTTTTTCTTGCGGGCAGCCTCCTCGTCCTCTTCTTCCTGGTCAGGGTCTTCTTCCATTACCTGTGACCACTGGGCAGGTGGATAGGAGGCATGCGGCTGCATAAAACCTTCAGTTGGGGTACTAACTGGTAACGGAGGCAGCACCGGGGCAGAAATTTCGGCGCCCGCTGCCGCCCTGACCATGTCTGAACGCATAGAAGCAGCATCCTGATAGCGTTCTTCCGGCAATTTAGCCAGAGATTTCATTACCATCCGATCAAGCTCGGGGCTGATATCGGAGGCAATCGAAGAAGGTAGTGGCGGCATCTCCGCTACGTGTTGATAAGCAACGGAAACTGCGAAATCTCCTTTAAAAGGGGCCCTACCGGTCAGCAGTTCGAAAAGCATACAGCCGCAAGAGTAAAGATCAGAACGGGTATCAACGGTTTCCCCTCTTGCCTGCTCCGGGGACAAATATTGAGCGGTACCCACCACAGCATCCGTGCTGGTCATGGTCTGCCCCGAATCTTCTAGGGCGCGCGCAATCCCGAAATCCATCACCTTGATCTTGCCGGTGTTCGTAATCATTACATTGCCGGGTTTAATGTCACGGTGTACTAGTCCGCGTTTATGGGAATATTCGAGGGCGTTGAGCACCCCCGTCATAATCTCAACTGCCTCATTGATGGGAACCGGTTGTCCATCGGTCAGCAATTGGTGGACTGTGTGTCCCTCTACCAGCTCCATTACAATATAGGGAACGTGAACTTCGGTACCTTCCGGGGTAGTGACCACCTGTTCGCCGGTGTCATAAACCTGGACGATGTTCTCGTGATTCAAGGAAGCAGACGCCAAAGCTTCACGTCGGAAACGAGTTAAGAACACCGAATCTTTCGCGAGGTCAATGCGTAGCATCTTGATGGCGACAACGCGAGAAAGCAAGGTGTCGTAGGCCTGGTGTACCTCAGCCATCCCGCCCCTGCCGATCAGGGAACGGATCTCGTAGCGGCCTCCGCCTATGCGGTATGGAGAATCTGCCATGTGTCTTCCTTTGGTTCCGAAACTATCTTTATCATAGCTTTTTGGGTGGGGGTTGCCGGGGAGTTAGCCGCCGAAAACAGTAAGCCAGCGCCCAGGCTCAGGGTGGTTACCAGAATCCATAGGAGCAGAGTAACCAAAATTAGAGGTAGCGCCCACCGCTGATCATGCCGTCCGTGTCGGGCTCGCGAAACATCTTGGTTCCACCATTTTCGGCTGAAGATCGCTACTTTTTCGTAGGGACGGCGCAGCCGGGCTACCTCGGCGTCTAGGGGATCGGCTGGTTGCAGCCCGATCTGAGATTCCAGTCTATGGCTCCAGGAAACTAACGGTGTAGCCAGCGAAGATGAGGCTTTCCCGGTTTCGGGTGCGCCGGGTGCCACGTAACGAGGAGGAGTCGGGGCTTTACGCCAACTAAAAACTTGGGGCAAGTACCGTAGGCGTTGTATTTGGGAACGCGGACGGGATGCGGAAACTGGCGGGATGAGCTCGGCAAACTCGCGGGGTCGTATCCGCTGCCGCAGGCGCTGACCCCAGGCGCCCTCGGGAAGAGGAATCGAGTTAGGAAGTACCTGGGGTGCGGGGACGGTGCCTCCGGATAGATAGAGCATTCGCGACCCGTCTTCTTCTTTCGGCCACGAGGTGGCAAAGGGAGGCCGCCAGCTGGGGGCGGGGGAAGCTGCCAGGGCAGCGGGGTCTGCGGCAGGCAGAGGAGCAGACGCAGCAGCGATAGGTGGCGCCTCTTCAGCAACTGTTGCCACGGCAGCGGAGTCTTGGTTCGCCTGCTCGAGCTCGGCTAGTTCTTCCATATCTTCTTGGAAGTTTTCTAAATCTGCAGCTTGCGCAGAGGATTCTTCAGTTTCAGCGGCAGTAGCCGCCGCCTCAGCTGGTTGCGGGGATAGTGCCGGTGATTCCTGGGCGCTAGTCTGTTCCTGTTTCTTAAGCTGCGGATGAGCCAGACAGTGCTGTACTTCCTCCAGGCGCCGCATTAAATCAGCTGCGCTGGCCAGGCGGTTTTGCGGTTCTTTTTCCAAAAGCTCCATCACCAATTCACGCATCTCAGACGGAATTGACTCTGGTAGAGCCGGAACCGGTTTGTTAACGTGGGCGAAAGCGATATCTACCGGCTTTTCCCCGCTAAAGGGTCGTTTCCCAACCAAGGCTTCATAGGCGATAATCCCTAGGGCATAGAGGTCACCAGCAGGCGTGGCCGGCTGACCCATCGCCTGTTCGGGGGGCAGATATTGGGCAGTACCCATCACCATTCCCACCTGGGTTAAATTAGCCTGACCCGGTGCCTTAGAAATCCCGAAATCGGTAAGTTTTACTTCTCCAGTAGGAGTAACCATGATGTTTCCAGGTTTAATGTCCCGGTGTACAATCCCGGCTCCATGTACCGCACTGAGGGCGTCAGCGGTTTGGTATAACACCGAAAGCAGAAAATCGGTATCTAAAGTGTGTTCCTGATCCAGGATTTCGGTTAGGGAAACCCCGTCAACCAGCTCCATGCTGATCCAACCCAGCCCGCCGTCCTCACCGGAAGCCTGAACTGCCGCTAGGTTCGGGTGATGCACCCGCGAAGCATTGTAGGCTTCGATTCGTAAGCGCGAGAGGAAAAGTTTCTTTCCGGCCAGTTCTGGACGTAAAATTTTTAGTGCCAGACGTTCGCCAGTTTTTTCATCTAGAGCCTGCCAAACTTCCCCCATACCGCCGATAGCTAAACGAGAAAGCAGCAGGTAGCGACCAGCAATCTTCATCCCCACTTTCAAAGCGGCAATCGCTTTTTGGGCGCTGGTCGCGTCTTGGCCAGAAGTAGCAATCGGGTCAAGGGGAGTTGACATTTCTGCTTCCCGCCCGCGCGGCGGGGCAGGTAAAACGCGGCTATCAGTCATGATTCATCGCCGCCTGAATTATGGTTTTGGCAATCGGTCCCCCGACCGGTCCGCCGTGGGGAGCCGGGTTAGCGGAATCGCCTTCTACTACCACCGCAAATGCCAGGGGATAGTCGGGAATATCTGCCCAACCCACATACCAAGCGTCGGTTCTGCCACCATCAATCTCGGCAGTTCCAGTCTTGGCTCCCATTTCCACCCCGGAAACACTACCTGCCTTACCGGTGCCTTCGGTTACCGTTTGGATCATCATTTCACGTAGCTGCTGGGCTACCTCTTTGGAAATAGGCCTACCCATAGTGCCGCCGGAGCGGTAGTTGCGCGTTTCCTTACCATCTGGTCCCAGTTCGGACGCCACTAAGAAGGGGCGCGCCTGGGTACCTTGATTCGCTACTGCCCCGGCTACGGTGGCCATCATTAAAGGAGAAGTTCGCACCTCGTACTGCCCAATCGCGCTCATCATTGTGGGAGCCAGCCCGGGATCACTGGTGGGGAAATAGGACTTTTGCACTGGTAGCGGCACGTTCAAAACGGACTTTGGGTTGAAGCCGAAATCTTCAGCCTGTTGTTTTAAGGCTTCATATCCTAAGTCCTGACCAATGGTAGCGAAAGGCGTATTGCAAGATAGGGCAAAAGCATAACTAAAAGTCGGGCTACCGTTGCCGCAGTTGGTGGACTCGATATTAGAAATCCGCGCATTTGAACCTGGCAAAGGCACCGAGACCGGAGCATCAACTTGGTCTTCGGGAGAGCGAATTCCCTGCTCGAGTGCAGCAGCAGCGGTAATAATTTTGAAGGACGAGCCCGGCGCAAACTCCCCGCGCAAAGCGCGATCTAGCATCGGTTTTGCCGGGTCTGAGTTCAGCCCTTTTAAGGTTTTTTGTGACTCTTCCTCGCTGCCACTCGCTAGCGAGTTCGGATCAAAACGAGGGGTAGTAACCGCCGCTAGGATTGCTCCCGTCTGGTAGTTGATTGCGACTGCGGCGCCCTTGCGATTCCCTAGTGCCTGCGCCGCCGCCTCCTGAATCTTGGGGTTAACAGTCAGGCGTACCCCTCCGCCCTTCTGATTTTCCCCCGCCGCGTGCTTAAGCATCTGGGATAGAGCCTGGCTAGAGGCTTCCCCCATTAAAACCGAGTTTTGTAGTCGTTCAATCCCGGTAGCATTGCCGCCCGGGGAGAGGTAACCGGTCAGGTTAGAGTACAGCGGAGCCTGGTCAGAGTAAACCCGGTGGTAGCGCTTACGATAGCCGGTAGAGTCTTCTGTGGGTTGGGAGGATGCAATCGCGTTTTCGCCCACCATAATAGGGCCGCGTTCAATATATTTGGAACGGTAGAAGGCGCGAGAGTTGCGTCCATCTGCGTTGAGAGAATCTGCCCCCAGGAACTGGATGTAGGTACACGCCACCATCAGCGACAAGAACATGACAAAAACTACGAGGAAAAGTCGCTTAATCTGCGGATTCATGGCGGTCACCCCCAAAAGGTTGTTGGAGGTGGGAGGAGGCATTTGGTGCGGGATGATTTGGGCGACGTCGCGCAGCTCTGGGTGTCCAGGTGGCTGGTTTTTGGGTTTCGTGAGGGGGAACCGAAGTCGCGTCCGCAACAAGGGGAGACTCGGAATCTGCCAGCTCGGTCACGGAGTGTTTATCCTGTTGGCGGGCAATTACCGCTTCTAACTCGGCAGTATCAATAACCCCACTTTCGGTAGTTACCGGTTTGCGTGCCTCGTTGGAAAGGCGTAGCAACAGAGCCAGAATCACCCAGTTGGCTACTAGCGAGGAACCGCCGGCCGCTACGAACGGCAAGGTAAGGCCAGTAGAAGGAATAACTCTGGTAACGCCGCCTACCACTACAAACACTTGGAATCCGATAGTAAAAGCAAAACCGGCTGCCAATAGTTTGCCGAAACTGTCGCGCACAATCAGAGCGGTGCGTAGCCCGCGTTCCACAAAAATTAGGTAGAGAGTGAGGATGGCTAGCGACCCGGTTAACCCCAGTTCCTCCCCGAGAGAAGCGAAAATAAAATCGGAGTTCGCGAAAGGAGTGAGCGAAGGAGACCCCTGCGCCCAACCAGTCCCCAAGATTCCGCCATCGGACATTCCGAAAAGACCGGATACCAGCTGCCCAGAACCACCGATGGCGCGGGAATAGATCTCGGGGTCGAGGGCATGAAGCCACACATCAATCCGCGCCTGTACGTGTGAAAACATCCGGGCAGCCAAGACTACTGCCGGTGCGAAAAGGATCGCCCCGATAAGCAGCCACGAGGTTTGATTGGTGGCCACGTACAGCATCGCCACGAACAAACCAAAGATTAGCAGGGAAGTTCCCAGGTCACGCTCGAACACCAAAATCATAATAGAGGCTGCCCACACCACTACTAACGGACCGAGATCTCGCAGGCGCGGCAAGCGCATTCCCAGCAGCGATTTCCCGCCTTGGATTAGTGCTTCCCGGCGGGTAGTTAAATATCCGGCGAAGAAAATAGCCAAGCAAATTTTGGCGATTTCGGAAGGCTGTAGCGAAAATCCGATATAAATCCAGATGCGGGCACCATTGATGGTGCGCCCAATCACTGGTGCCAGCGGTAGTAGGAGTAGCGCTATCGCCATCAGCATCGACAAATAGGTATAGTTACGCAGCTTGCGATAGTCACGCACGACCGCCAAAGTAACCACCATTAAAATCACGCCGAGCAGGGTGAAGGCTGCCTGCTTAAAACCCACATACAGCTGGGACTCGGGACCGTAAGCCAGATCCAGACGGTAAATCATCACTAGGCCAATCCCGTTGAGCATCAAAACCGCGGGTAGCAGCACCGGGTCGGCATAGGGCGCTAAGAAACGCACTGCTAGGTGGGTAGCGAGGGCGAAGGTAGCCAGGATACAAATGTGCAGTACAAAGGAGGTAGGAAGAGCGCCGGTACGGTTGACATTAATAGAAAAGTATCCAGCAAAACAGGCCGCTAAGGCTACTGCGATTAAAAGCAGTTCTGCCAGTCGGCCAGTGGGGTGTTTTATTTTTACCAAAAGCGCTGTCCCTCCTTTCCTTTACTGGAACCGCGTTAACTTCTTAACTCGCGGTTATCACTTGCCGCTTAAGACTTATCGGGATGAGCAGATTTAGAGGTTTCCGTCTGCGAAGGATTTTCAGTTTCAGTTTTTTCTTTCTGGGGCGAAGTATCAGTAGATTCGGTTTCGGACACCGAGGTCAAAGTGGCAGTCGGAGGAGGGGTGGGGCGAGAAGACATCCCGTACCGCAAAGCCCCCAAAAACAGCCCAATCAAGACCAGTAGTCCCAGGACTACCCCGATGATTCGACCCCAGCGGAACTTAGGAACCTGGGTTTCCTCCTCTAGGGGCTCCGTCGGTACCGCCGCCCGCGCCGCAGAAAAAGACTCGTCCTCGTCCCGGGCATCAGTAGCGGCCGGGTCGGGACTATCGGGACTAGCAGACAAGGTGTCTTCGGAAAGCGTATCCAGCTGTCTGCGCACCTGCGCTAACCGGTCGGTGGCCGCCGCTCCCACTACTTGTGGCTCGCTTTGCGGGGCGTCCTCCACAATGTCGGCAACTACGCAGGTCACATTGTCTGGGCCGCCGGCTTTCAGCGCCAGTTCCACTAAAGATTCGCAAGCCTGCTGCGGGGTTTCACTGTGATAGAGCACTTTGCCGATGGTTTGCCCGGATACAAAACCGCACAAGCCGTCCGAACACAGCAGCCAGCGGTCACCAACTTTGAGTTCGGGATGAGATTCGTCGAGATTTACGTCCTCTTGAGAATCCCCTAAAACCCGTAGTAGTACCGAACGTTGGGGATGGTTTTCTGCTTGATCCTGGGTGAGTTGCCCGGTATCCACCAGGTATTGCACGAAAGAATGGTCATTGGTCATTTGCCGCAGTTCTCCGCCCCGCAGCCGGTAGGCGCGCGAATCCCCGATATGGGTCATGGTCAGAGCATTTTCGCTGCGGCGAATAGCGATACAGGTAGTACCAAAGCCGGCCAGCGCGGGATCTTGGCTGGAGCGTTCACAAAGTTCCTGATGCGCTTGCCCTAAGGCTGTCCGGAGGCTTTCTAGAGCGTCTTCGGGGCTTTCGGCTAAGGAGTCGAGGCCGCGTACATGATCGATAGCTATTGACGAGGCAATATCCCCCCCGGCTGGGCCTCCCATCCCGTCTGCTAATATCAGCAGATTTGGACCGGCGTAACCCGAATCTTGGTTAGATTGCCGGATCTTACCGATATCGGAGAGGGCAGCATAGTTGAATCCGATGCTCATCTAGTTAGCTCCATTGTTGTTTGTCCAATCCGCACCACGACTCCCAGCTCGAGGGGCTGAGCGGTGGTGAGGCGTTTGTTGCCAACGAATGTTCCATTCGTTGAGTTCAGATCCTCAATAAACCAGCGTCCGTTGTTGTTGTAGATACGCGCGTGTCTATTGGAGGAGTAGGAATCTTTCAGAGGTACCGTGCACTCGCCAGAGCGCCCTAAGAGAATGGGGTTTCCGTCAAGTTTCAAACGATTTCCGGCCAGGGCGCCACCGGTGAAAGCCAGGTAGCGAGGACGGCCTTTGCGTTTGGATTTTTGGGGCTTGCTCTTCTTATTTTGAGGGCGCCGTGCGCGCGAGCCTCGGAGAGGAGATTTTGCAGATGCCGAGGACGCCAAGAAAATATCGCGGCGTAGCACTAGTACCAATCCGATTACCAGCAGCCATAATAGGGCTACGAAACCGAATCGAAGAATAGTGTATAAAAGTCCTACCGCCACAATTACCGCCTATTATTCATCCGCGCTTGATGTCCAAAATAGCAGGTGAGTGCGACCGATAGTTATTTCGTTTCCATCTAACAGGGTGGCGGCGCTGATGCGATGACCTTCCACATAGGATCCGTTAGTGGAACCTAAATCGGTAGCGATTACTCCTTGAGAAGTTATTCGCAGTTCCAGGTGGCGGCGGGATACTCCCGGGTCATGTACCACAATATCGGCTTCAGATCCACGCCCTATCACCGTGACTGGTTCGGTTAGTAGCCACTGTTGTCCCTCGATATCGATAATCGGATGGGCGGGACTGGCGCCAGCAGTGGTCACCGGGGCAGCGGGGCCACGCCGGATAGCGTTTTCGATTTTTAGTTCTCCCAGCGGATATTCTCCGGCAGAAAAAGTAACTTCCACTGGCCCCACGAACACGTAGCTTTGTTCCGTAGCGTATGAAGTGGCGTCTTGCGCTAATTCTTGCGCGAATACCTGCGAGTTCTGATCCATAACCGACTGGAAGTCTTTTTCATTAAGGAGTACGCGGTACTCATTGGGCACTACTACCCGGCCATCGCTCAAAGTGGCGCGGGAGCTGTCCATGCTTTCCCGAATCGCCGACTTTACGTCTACCGCTTTAATTGAACTGGCGAACATTTTAGAAAAAGGAGCGTTTACCCCCTGGGAAACGGCTCTTTCGAAGCGGTCAACCACTCCCATATTTTCGTCCTCTCCTGTAAAAACCAGATCTGAAGCATCTTGCGGCGCTATTTTTATCTGGCAGATTTTGCCGGTAAAAACAGCGCGCAGCAAACACACCTAAGACCCAGGGTAATAGAAAAATGTCTGAGAAGTATTATCGCAGGGTGAATAGGGCGATATTAGGCGTGCTGGCGGGGTGAAAAAGTCTAAAGCAGCAGAGAGAATCCGCCCTGAGTTGCAAATTTTGGCGGTAAACGTTGTGAAACGTGACGCCTTTTTTCTGTGGGCTTGCTCCCGCCTTTGGTTTCAGGGTAGATTTCTATTCGTTGGTTAACGCTTCCGGGCGTTAAACCTAAGCGCAAGTGGCGGAATTGGTAGACGCGCACGGTTCAGGTCCGTGTGCCCTTTACCGGGCATGGGGGTTCAAGTCCCCCCTTGCGCACCAAATAAATGGCTCTGACCAAGGCAAATGCAACGGTCAAGTTAAAAAATCTCCCAGCGTTGTCTCTGCGTTGTCTCATGAAGCTGCCGCGTGCAATATCCGTGCAATATCGAAATCAGTTTTTTGCGCAGCCTCGCCCTAATCATCCACAAATGCGCAGGTGTGGGTGCCGGAGGCTGTGAGTTTGCCGTCCTCGGAAAAAATCTGCAAGAAATAGGTCGCGAGGGTGCGCCCGCTTTGGGCTAAAGTCGCCACGCAATACACCCGGCCCTCGATAGCCGGACGATGATGGGTGACGAAGATATTTGCCCCTACCGCGTGTTTGCCTTTGGGAGCCACGTAGTTGGCAGCCAAAGACCCGGTAGTTTCCCCCAACACCGCATTCGCGCCGCCGTGCAGGACCCCTAAGGTCTGGCGGTTGCCCTCTACTGGCATTGAGCAAACCATTACCTCCCCGCCCAAGTGGTGAAAGCGGATCCCCATCGTCTCAATAAGTTGAGCTTCAGTCGAGGGACACTTGTCGGAAACATCCGGCAATGACCGCAAGAACTGAGCAGTTTCTTCCGGGTCGCTCAGATCCGGCAAAGTAATCGGGTCATCAACTTCGTCGCGGTAAACCAGTTTTTTTTGCATACACCCATACTATTGCTGGCAGCAGGGAGTGAATGACTAGGTTTCGATTTTTAGGGATCTATTTCTTTAGTGTCTTAAGGCGGCTGCTGGAGGGATTTTAGCAGCACGTAAGGCAGGAACCAGGGATGAGAGTATTCCGATTATCATCCCTCCGGGAATTAATAGCAGCGGTATTAGCGGATACATTACTGGCGTCCACCCTTGTAGTCTGACTAGTACTAACAGTGACACTAAGCCGAGAAGTACTCCAAAAAAAGCGCCGATGCCTCCAAGAAACACTCCTTCGATAATAAACTGGTATGCAATGTGACGCGGACGTGCCCCAAGAGAACGACGCAACCCTATTTCGGTAGTGCGTTCAATAACCGAGGTTAGCGTAGTTGTCATAATTCCTATTGCGCCTACTACTAGGGAAAGAATAGAAACCCCGATTGCCATTGTGTTTAATGAAGTTGTTACTTTACCGCGGAGTTCTTCGGTGCTTGGTGGCATTCTGACTGCGACTAGTTCCGAATGCCTGGCAGATACTGCATACGGAAGAGCAGCAGCCACTTTCTTAGTGGCACCTAACTCGGTTTCAACCACGCCAGCAAGTCCGTTTCCAGCTTGATAAGACACATCGCTGCCGTCTAGATTCTTAGAAATAATTACCGCTGAACTTGCGCCTGCGGCCTGGCCAGTGGAGGATAAGACCCCAAACACTGGAATAGATTTGCCATCGCAAATAATTCTTGTGGTGCCGTCAGTTGTGGTCATACCCAAGTTGTTAGCAGCAGTTGGCCCTAATAAGGCGACCGGCCCCGGAATTTTCTCGATGCTTTTATCGAAAAGTCTCCCGCTCTTTACTTTCATCCCACTGGCTTGTAAAAACCCGGGATCAGCCACGATTATAGGGGTGGCTTGAGTTTCGCCGGGGTGAGTGCGGCAATCGGCTTGAGGTGCGGCGCTGTAACGTCCTGCTGCTTTTACCCCCTGCATTTTCGTTACCCTGTCAGTGAAGTTTTTATCTAGTATTTGCTCAGCATCTTCGCGGGCAGTAACGGTTATGGTAGTCGCTGTACGCTCATCGAAAGTTGCGTTTATGTCTGCACTGGCGGAGAGAGACCAACCTAAGGTGACCAGAAAAACTAGAATCCCCACGGTTATCCCAAACGCGGTCATGACGGAGCGCATTTTTCTGCCCCAGATGGCACCAAGAGATTGCTGTAGTAGCAGTCCCCAATTAACTCTTGTCATAATCGATCTGCTCCACGTTTCCATCTACCACCAAATAACCGTGGCCGAAGTGGGCGCGCACTTCTGGCTCATGCGTGACCACTACCAGAGCGCATCCGCTGCTCCGTTGTACCTGCAATAAGAGTTCAATAGTTTTTTGGGAATTATCTTGATCGAGATTACCGGTGGGTTCATCAGCTAACAGTAGACTGGGCGATCTAGTTAAGGTTCGTGCAATGGCTACCCGCTGTTTTTCACCCCCAGATAGGGTGCTAATGCGAGCGGTTGCTCGGTGTTCTAGCCCCACTGCCGATAAACAAAAGAGTGTTTTTTCTTTTCGTATGTTCCTTTCGAGATTACTGTAGGTAAAACCCAACTCGATATTTTGTATTACATTCAGGTAAGGAATTAAACCGAAATCCTGAAAAATAAAACCAATATGATCAGCTCGTAATTGATCAATTTGTGCTGGTTTTAGTTTACTGCAATCCTTCCCTTGTATCTTTAACGTGCCTTCGTAGTTAGGGTCTAATAACCCTAGGATATTTAGGAGAGTTGATTTTCCCGCCCCAGAAGGACCGGTAATTACTACTGACTCCCCTTTTTTTATTTTTAGATTCACATTTTTTAACGCATAAACAGTAGAATTTCCTGTCCCGAAGGTACGGTTTAAGTTATGCATTTCTAGGATAGGGGGCTCATTGGTAGTCGGAGGGGCTATATCAGATGTATTAACCTGAGCGTTAGAGTCCAATTATTTATCTCCCAGCAAGACAATTTCACCAGTTTTTACTGCCCCTTTAATAGCAACGGCTCCATCTCCGCTTTCGATAATTTCAACATAAGTTTTCTGGGTAGAATCGCCGGTCTTCTTTTGCACATAGGTTCCTTTGTTATCCTCACGGATTGCTGCCGCGGGCACAGTGAACGGATAAATAGTGTTGGAACCGATGGTCACACTCCATTGACAAGTAGTTAGAGCATTATTTGGGGGATTATTTAAGGGAATACGCAGAGTGTATGTTGGCTGTGAGTTTTGTTCTTCATCTTTATCATTGGAGTCGGGGGAGTTGGGAATTGCGGGTAATGTGGTCTCGTTATTCCATTGACCAGACTCCAATTTTATCGGTAAACCTTCGCGCAGCTTCAGTATCTGTTTTGCGTCTAATTCCAGGATTGCTAAGGGTGCGCCTACCCCGATTTTCACACTAGATTTCTCACCCAGATAGCTACCCAAATCAGGCAGCTCGGTAATAGTGGAATTGGCAGGGATAAAGGCGGCTTCACTGCGGGGGATAACTAATGAATCATCTGAGGCAGTTTCATTTTCAGTGCTATTGGTGTCCGATTCGGCCTGGGGTTTGTTGCCAGGCGTATCCTGACGTGCGTTTCGTGTCTTCGGGTTCTGGGCCGGAGCATAACCGTTGTTTCGATAGAGCTTCGCGACGAGCTGGGCAGTGTATTTTCCTAGCTGTCCATCTGCTGCAACCGAATAGCCACAGCTATTCAAAGCTTTTTGCAGCTGGGTGACATCCTTGCCGCTGTCGCCGATATGGAGGTCGCGGTAGGCAGGTATTAATCCGTTCAACGCTAAAAGAGGACGCCCTGATATTTCTAATAAAGCATGACAGTACGGAACAGGTTTTCCGGCGCTGACTGGCACCGCCGAGATCACCCCTACTTCGTCCTCGTTTCTAACTGAAAGAGGAATTTCTCTTTCGCTAGAGGACGAAATGTTAGCTGTTCCTGTTAGCGTGCGAGATAGTTTTCCAGCTTCTACTTTCGCGGTAGCGACCGGGTGAGCACTAGAGATAGGACGCGCCTTGGACGGGGATAAGAAACTCAGCGTCAGAAGTAAAACAAAACCCAGACATATAGCTGCTCCACTAGCAGTAAAAATGACTGTTTTCCACGCAACTCGGCGTTTACTGCGGCTCAATAATTTCAAGTTATAGCATCCTAAGTCGTGGGGAAAAAATATTAGTTTTCTCTGGAAATATTTTTACTCTTTTTTAGGCTATCTTGACGTAATTCTTGCCACTCCGCGATTAGCCCTGGTTTCTTCGCTAATATCTTATGCACCGCTAGTGCCTCCGCTTTGGAAACTTTTTCAAGGTACCTGGTGCTTAACATACAGCGAGAAGCAGCCTGAGCTGCCTTTATTTCTTCTATACCGGGATTTGGTGCTGGCCAGGACAGGTCGGGAGCCTCATCCCCCTTCGGGCTAGACAGGGAAGAGGGAGATAAAAACTGAGTGTATCCCTCGTTTTTCATGCATTTATTCCAAGCTGCTGCAGCTTTGTCTTTCGTTGTGGAGATTGCGTCTGTGGCTTGTAATGAAATGTTGGTTGCTTCCTGCTCTAGTTCGACCATGCGTTTATATTTTGGAAGTACCTCTTTCATTGCTTCGTTTACACATCCTGAAGGGTTTTTACTGTTTTCGTCTCCGTAGAGCGCCCGATCCTCAGGAGACAAAATTTTATCGTCTGCAGCTTTAGCATTCTGGTCATACCATCCTGGAACTGCGACGCCGTATTTTACCGCATCTTCTTCCGAGACATATTCATAAACATTTTCAATTGCCTTTTCGTTCATTGAAATCAAATCCAATGATGGGGAATTGGCGTCTGTGGGAGTATAAGAAAATCCTTGCTTCTGCATACAAGATGTAACTGCGGCATAATATGCGTTACGCAACTGGTTAGTTTCTGCCTGTGGGGGATAGAGAATAGCGTTGGTCTCGCTTAGATAAATGTGGCTATTTACAGCAGCTTTACTAGGAGTCCACTCGGCGCTATCATCAACCGGTTGTGAAGCGCACGCCGTCATAAAGCTAACCAGTGAAATTCCGCAGAGTATTTGTAAGATTTTCAGCGCATGGTTGGCTCTCATACGGATCCTGCAATTCGAGATTAAATCTTAAAGTCCTGGTGTGAGCGACAAGCTTTCCAGTTTATACGATCCCAATTCCGAAAACCTCTTTGAGAGGGGGTGTAGTACGTAATTCTATATCCCTTGCCATTTCTTTCGCTCGTAAACTTGGTTCCCATTGTTCTATAGTTAAAATAGACTGAGTGGATTTGATGGGTGTGATTTGCAGATGAGGAATATTTGAACTTCGTACCGGTCCCGTTAATTCCGTTCCACATACACACGTAGCCAGAAGGGCAAGAAGGAGCTGCCTGTGCAGCTGGGGCACAAACTATTCCCGATATCAACATGGCGGTGGCGGCTAGTGCTCCGGACAGTCTTTTGAAAGTGGACATAATAGGAATCTCCCAACTTGGTTGACGATGAATCAATAGGCTAACTATAAAACCAGATTCTTATGTTTTCAATGGTTTTCGAGGACGAATTTTGGGCTAACTTTTCTTAAGCGCCCTGAAGGGAATAAAGTTAAGTTCTGACCGTAAAACTTAAGTAGACTCGCGCCCCTGTGGGCGGGGTCTCCTAGCTGATAGGGACGAAATGTCTAGTAACGATCAGAATCTTCAATCTGTATCCCCCCAGCAACCCCAGAAAAAATCTCTCCTGGGTTTCTGGAAACTTCACGGTGATGGCCGCTCTATTGGACCCGGTGAAGTGGTAATGCCTCGTGAGAGGCTCTCCTGGCCGCGCACCGCAGGCATTGGCGCCCAACACGTAGTCGCCATGTTCGGTGCCACCTTCCTGGTGCCCTTGCTGACCGGCTTTCCTCCCAACACCACCTTGTTCTTCACCGCGATAGGAACCTTGCTCTTCGCGCTGGTAACTGCGGGTAAACTGCCCTCCTATTTGGGTTCCTCCTTCGCTTTGATTGCCCCCATCACCGCGGTATCTTCCCAGTACGGACAGTCAGCGGCGCTCGGCGGGGTCATCAGCGTCGGGGTTACATTGGCACTGATCGGGGTAATCGTTCATTTTGCGGGCATCGTGTGGATTGACCGCATCATGCCGCCTACCGTGACCGGATGTATCGTAGCTCTAATCGGCTTCAACCTGGCACCGGCCGCCTGGAATTGGTTTAAAGAGGGCGCGGTCACTGCCGTAATCACCGTCACCTCCATCGTGCTAATCACCGTCCTTTTCAAAGGAATCATCGGCCGCTTGTCCATTTTGATTGGCGTGGGCGTGGGCTATATAGCCGCGGTAATCCAACATGAAGTGGACTTCAAAGCCATCGGCGAAGCCGCCTGGATTGGCCTGCCTGAATTCCACACCCCCTCTTTCGAACCTTCGACTTTGGGACTATTTATCCCGGTAGTGCTGGTCTTGATTGCTGAAAACGTCGGTCACGTTAAATCCGTATCCGCGATGACCGGGGAAAACCTAGACCACTTGACCGGGCGCGCCCTGTTTGCAGACGGGATTTCTACCGTATTCGCCGGTTGCGGCGGCGGTAGCGCCACCACCACCTATGCGGAAAATATTGGGGTAATGGCCGCAACCCGCGTCTACTCCACCGCCGCCTATATTGTGGCTGCTTTTGTAGCTCTGGTCTTATCAATGTTCCCCAAGTTTGGGGCGGCCATCGCCACCATTCCTCCCGGGGTACTTGGAGGCGCGGCTACCGTCCTCTACGGCATGATCGGAATGCTGGGCGTGCGGATCTGGGTACAAAACAAAGTTGATTTTGCGGATCCGGTGAATCTGAATACCGCTGCGGTTGCGATGATTATTGCCATCGCCGACTACACTTGGCAGATTGGCTCCCTGACCTTCAACGGTATTGCTTTGGGTTCGGCCGCCGCGATCGTGGTCTACCACGTGATGCGGGGGATTTCGAAGGCGCGCGGTACCTTCCTCGAACAGGCGTCTCCGGCTTCTGCCCCGGCGGGTACGGATCTAGAGTCCCGCTCCTATGAAAAACGGGTAGCGTCAAACTTGGATAATTCTGCTCCGCAAGCGAGCGAATAATCTGCTAACGGCGAGAATACTCGACCTCGTGGAGCTTAGGCGATCTGCACCAGCTTACAGCCGTCAATCTCCTCAAGATTCTTTTGGGCGATACCTTTGAACTTTTCTGGGGTAACCATATCGGAATAGCGAGACCCGATAGTCACGGTCACATCAGAAGTAGGTCGCGGATCTAAAACGATTTCTGCGTCCTCGAAGGCACGCGCCAAAGTGTAAGCAACGTTAACCCCGGTCGGGCCAGTAATGATCTGGACATTGCCCTCATAGGATCCGGTGGTGATATTTCCAATATCTTTCACCGGGATGCCCCGCTCCTTTAACCCCGCGGCTACTTTGCCGGCCAGCCCGGAAACATCGGTACCGTTGACTACATGGACTTCCATTTTGTCAAGGGGAACCGCTTTTTCAGAGGTCGGGCAGGGAACATCGCCGGCCTGGGCATATTGGGGAGCCTGTTTGAAGTCATTGAAGAACGGGAAAGGTAAAATCCCGAATCCGACCAGAATGGAAAGCACCAAGAGGCCGGCCATCACCGAGCCGATAATAGTGAAAACCATGGTTTCACGTTGCTGACGGCGACGTACATAACGCTGGTAGGGGCTAAGATTTGCCAGCGGGTCAGTGGTATCAGAGGACGCCGCCATTTCTGACTGGTACAAGTCTTTTTCGCCGCCCGGGCTCACCTGGGTTTGATTCATGCTTGTTACTTTACCTCCCTTGAGGACTAAGGCAGGGGTCGGCGGTGCGTTGTGTAGGTTAAAACAGGTAAAGTAAAGCCAGGAAAACGAGTGAACAAGAGGACTTTATGGCGAAAAAACTGTCAATTTCCCGTCCGGCGGGGACAGTAGCGATTATCGCCAGCGTGCTCCTAACTTTGGTTTCAGTCATGTTGGCTGCCGGGTTCATGATTTTGCTGGGCAGTGCTTTTGGGCAAGCCTTTTCGGGGAAAAGTTTCTCCGGGCAGCTCAGCGGCTTGATTGTCCTAGCTATTGGGATCGGAGGCTGCGAGGGGACGCGAATCGCGATTGAGCAGCGTTCGGTCCATAAAGAACAGGTGGCCTTGCAGTCGCGTCTTTTGCGTAGCTATTTTCACCAAGGACCCGGAGTTCTTGCCCGCCGTAACGCTGGTTCTCTGGTCGATATGATGACTGCCGGTACCGAAAAAATTCAGCGCTACCGCCAGGCATTCCTGGGCTCCATGATAGGAGCGATGCTCAGTCCTCTGCTGGTGCTGGGGCTCATGGCGTTGTTTATCGACCCCTGGTGTGCCTTGATTCTGCTGGCTTTTGTTCCCCTGGTTCCGATCATTATTTTTGTGTTCTCCAAATTGACCCGGAAAGTTTCTAGTAAATCGCGGCGGCGGCGCAACCAGCTGGCTGCCGCCTACCTGGACGCTATTTCCGGTTTAGAAACTTTAAGCCTGCTGGGCGCTACCGACTCGCGGGGGGAAGAACTAGCGAAAGCCGGGGAAGAAAACCGGCTTTCTACTATGCGCTTGCTGGCGGCCAACCAGCTAATCTTGCTGGTGATTGATATGGGATTCAATCTCTTGCTGCTTACCTGCGGGTTCGCCCTCACCCTCTGGAAGGTTCTCAATGCTTCATGGGGCTCCGATATCACCGTGATCGCTCCCGTGGTTTCCATGTTGGGATTGACGTTGCTGCTATTGGAACCGATGAATAAAATCGGCGCCTTCTTCTATGTGGGGATGGCGGGGATGGCGAATCAACGCCTGGTGCGCGCCTTCTTAAGCGGGAAAGCGCCCTCGCATCCGCAGCGGAAAACTGGAAAGAAAACTGCTTCTACCTTCGTAAAGGCGGTTTCAGCGGGATCGGAAGGTCAGGCGGAGGATGCCGCTACCTCCGGTGCAGCTAGCGCGCAAGGCTCAGTTAGCACCCAAAAAGTAGAAAGCGGGCAAGATTGCGGCAGTGAGCAAGAGTGGGGTAGTAACCAGACCCGAGATCCTAAAACAGATACCTCTGAAGTGCTGCTTGCTGCCCACGGAGTAAGTTTTGCTTACCCCGGTGGCAAGCCCGTCCTTAGCGAACTTAATTTGAAAGTTAAAAGTGGGGAATGGGCGGCCATCTGCGGGGCTTCTGGAGCAGGAAAATCTACCCTAATGGAACTGGTTAAAGGCAACCTGTTGCCCAGTAAAGGCGCTATTAACCTGCAAGGACGTCTCTTGGAAACGGGTAGTAGGGAGTGGTTTAGAAGACAATCTGCGCTGGTACTCCAACGCACCTGGATTTTTAGTGGCACGATTCGCTCTAACTTGATGATGGTTTCTCCGCGGGCCAGTGAAAAGCAGCTGTGGGATTGTCTCCAGCAGGCGCGTCTGGACCAGGAAATTAGTTCTTTCCCGCAAGGACTAGATACCCCGGTGGGGGAGGAGGGCTATGCGCTTTCCGGGGGGCAAGCCCAGCGGCTATCGCTAGCGCGGGCGTTGCTGTCTGGACGAAACTTGCTGCTCCTGGATGAGCCAACCTCGCAGATAGATTTGGAGTCCGAAGCGGCGATTACCCAGGCGCTCGCGGAGGTGGCGCGAGAAAAAACCATCGTACTACTCACCCACCGTGCCAGCGCTCTGGCTAACGCCGACCGAGTCCTCTACCTCAATAATGGCGCTTTAGAGGAGGTGACACCGTGAGCAAAAAACCGGGATTCTTAGACCGCTGGCGCCCTACTAAAGGAGATACAGAAGATCTCAATCAAAACCTACCTGGGCAAACATCTGTGGCCGAAGCCGGTGAAGCAGCAGGGTCGCCCGCACCTGACAAGGTGGGAACCCGCCAGCTTATTGCCTGGTTGCTGAGCCTGGCTCACCCAGTGCTAAAACCCTTGTACATATCGGGGGCGGCCCGGTTATTAGACCAGGGACTAGGCATCGGCTTGATAACTTTCGGGGTTTACCGAGTTAGCGCCGCAGTGGTAGAAATCGCTGGCGGCGGCGCCTTTCCAATGTCTTATCTTTGGGTGAGCATTGCGGTGATGGCCGCTTTAGCGTTCCTGAAAGCATTTTTCCGTTACCTGGAACAGTTCGCTGGACACTATGTAGCCTTCAAAGCCTTGGAGATCTTGCGGCAAGAAATGTTCTTGCGGCTGGCGCCCCAATCCCCGGCCTGTATGGTGGGGGCGAAAAGCGGGGACCTGTTGGCTCGTATCACCGGGGATATTGACCGGATCGAAGTGTTCTTTGCTCACACCCTGGTTCCGGCTTTCAGCGCCCTGATAATCCCGCTCGGGGTTTCGATTCTGACCGGCTTTTTGGTTTCCCCCCTCAGCGGCGCCCTCCTATTCCTTATCTACCTAGCAACTCTGACTTCCTTAGCCCTGCTGGGTGGGGGAGAAGGAAACCGGGCTGCCGATGCCTCTGCCAGCGCCAAAGGACAGGTTTCGCAGTCCGTAACCGATTCAGTCAACGGGATTAGCGAGGTTGTCGGCTATGGTTTGCAGCGCACCAGGATTATCCAACTAGAACGCTATATGTCGATTGATGGTGCCGCCTCCCGCGCTTTGACCTCGCTATATGCGCTGCGTCGCGCCCTGACGCAAAGCGGAATGTATCTGGCAGCCCTAGCGGTGATTTGGGTGGGGATGCCGGCGTCAACAGATTTCACCGCGCTCGCACCCGCCCTGGCTGCCGTATTCGCGGTGCTGCGCTCTTGGGAGGTTTGCCGGGGGGTGGAAGATTTCTCTACTTTTTTGGCCAACTCTTTCGCGGCGGCTCGCCGAGTTTGGCAAGTTGCCAACACCGCTCCCCAGGTGCCCACGGGAGGTAAGCAGCTACCAGCGGCACCTTTCCCGATCATTTTCGAGGACGTATCTTTCACCTATCCCCAAAGCGGAAAACAGATTTCGGCGCCTGCGGCGCTCAGCGATATTTCCTTTACTATTCCTGCCGGTTCCTGGACGGCTATCTGCGGGGCGACCGGGAGCGGAAAATCTACCTTGGCCAGGTTATTGCTGCGTTATTGGGATGTAGATAGCGGACAGATCCTCTTGGGTAAGTTGCCGCTAAGCGAGGTAGATCCGGAAGCTCTTCGCCGCGCCATTCCTCTGGTTACTCAGCGGATCCACATTTTTTCGGCTTCGATTGCCGATAATTTGCGGCTGGCCAAACCTGACGCGGAAGAGGAACAGCTTTGGCAAGTGCTGAAAATCGTGGAACTGGATCAGACGGTCGCAGATCTACCCGCAGGTTTAAAAACCCGGGTTGGAAAACATGGCGGGGCGCTTTCTGGGGGGCAGCGGCAAAGATTGGCGTTGGCCAGAGCGCTGCTTTCTGATTCCCCCGTCTTGGTGTTAGATGAGTTCACAGCGCATTTAGAACCGCAGTTAGCGGAGCGGCTGCGTAGCCGGGTGCGCGAGCTTCGCCCGCAGGCCACCATTATTGAAATCACCCACACCTTGCGACAAGTGGAGGAAGCTGACCAGGTGTTGGTGCTTTCCCGGGGCAAGTTAGTAGAACAGGGCGCTCCGAAGCAGGTGCTGGCGCAGGCAGGTGAACTGGCGAAGTTAGTTGCCCACGAACGGGATGCAGAGTTCACTTTAGGGCAAGAAAATTCGGATAAGTAGGTACTAGGAAGGCGCTTGGAAACTCCCAAAAGCGGGGGAGCAACAAACAATTTTGCGCAAAATATTTAAAAAAGCTGTGAAAATGCGCACGTCCGCGCCTCCTATGTGGCATAATCAGCGGTTTCAAACTAGCATTGATACTTGCGTTTGCCGTAGCCCGATGTGGTCTGGTCTGCTGATTCGCCTCTAAAATGCGCAAGGCGGTCGGAAGAGCAACCAGAGCCCGGAAGGGGCCGGAAACCAGAAATACGCGCGAAGTTACATCGTCCGGAAGGAATCCTTTTGGCTGCTGAAACCGCATCCGCCAATAAGCCCTCTCGCCTGTCGTTTGCAAAACTGCAGGAAGTTATGGCTCCCCCGAATCTGCTAGACATTCAAAGAAAGTCCTTTGAATGGCTCTTAGGCACCCCCCAGTGGCGCGAGAGTGCAGAAGAAAAAGCAAAAGCGACCCGTCGCACCGATCCGGTGCTTTCTGGTTTAGAGGAAATTTTTGAAGAGATTTCCCCGATCCAGGACTTTGCCGGCTCTATGTCGCTGTCGTTTTCTGACCCCAAGTTCGAGCCCCCGAAGTATTCCATTGAAGAATGTAAAGCCAAGGATTACACCTATGCGGCTCCCATCTTCGTTACTGCCGAATACATGAATGAAAACACCGGCGAGATTAAATCTCAGACCGTGTTTATGGGGGATTTCCCGCTGATGACTCCGCGGGCAACTTTCGTTATTAACGGCACTGAGCGGGTAGTAGTCTCCCAGTTGGTACGCTCTCCTGGTGTTTATTTCGAGAAAGTCGCGGACAAGACCTCTGATAAAGACATTTACGGCTGCAAGTTCATTCCCTCGCGGGGAGCATGGCTAGAGCTGGAAATCGACAAACGGGAAAACGTGGGTATCCGCATTGACCGGCGCCGCAAGCAGTCCGGTACGGTGTTCTTGCGCGCCCTGGGAATGACCGCGGAAGAAATCCGGGAAGAGTTCCAGGACTACCCGATTATGCTTTCGACCTTGGACAAGGATTCGGACAACATTCAGTCCACCGATGATGCCCGGGCAGATATTTACCGGAAGATTCGTCCTGGCGAGCCGGCCAGCGCCGAAGCCGGACGCAACCTGATTGAAGGCTTCTACTTCAACCCAAAGCGTTATGACCTGGCCAAAGTTGGTCGCTACAAGGTCAACCGCAAACTGGGGCTCAACAGCGATATTCACACTTCTACTTTGACGCTGGACGATATCGTTGCTGGTTTCAAATACTTACTGGCGCTGCAAAAGGGCGACCAGACGGTATCTGCTACCAACGAGGACGGCGAAATCGTCGACCTGCGGGTAGAAACCGATGATATCGACCACTTCGGTAACCGCCGGATTCGCGCGGTTGGGGAACTAATCCAGGCACAGATTCGCACCGGGCTTTCCCGGATGGAGCGGGTAGTGCGCGAACGGATGACCACCCAGGATGCGGAGGCAATCACTCCGCAGTCGCTGATTAACATCCGCCCGGTAGTGGCCGCGATCAAAGAATTCTTTGGTACTTCGCAGCTGTCCCAGTTCATGGATCAAAATAACCCGCTGTCGGGGCTAACCCACAAGCGGCGTTTGTCTGCGCTTGGTCCGGGAGGTCTTTCTCGTGACCGCGCGGGCATGGAAGTTCGTGACGTGCACCCGTCCCACTATGGCCGGATGTGCCCGATTGAATCTCCGGAAGGCCCGAACATTGGTCTGATCGGTTCGCTGGCAACCTATGCCCGGTTGAACTCTTTCGGTTTCATTGAGACCCCCTATCGCGTGGTTAAAGACGGAAAAGTCACCGACGAGGTTCACTATCTAAGTGCGGATGAAGAGGCCGGTTACAATATCGCCCAGGCTTCGGCACCCCTAAATGACGATGGTTCTTTTGCTGAAGAACTGGTGCTTTGTCGGATCGCCGGGGAAGACCCGCAGGAAATGCGGCGCGAAGAAGTTGACTTCATGGACGTTTCGGCGCGGCAGATGACTTCGGTGGCTGCCGCCCTGATTCCGTTCCTGGAACACGATGACGCCAACCGCGCCCTCATGGGTGCAAACATGCAGCGCCAAGCGGTTCCCTTGCTGACCACCGAGGCTCCGCTTGTGGGCACCGGCATGGAACGCCGCACCGCTATGGACGCTGGCGAAGCCATGATCAGCGAACACTCCGGGGTAGTAGTAGAAGCCGACGCGGCGCATGTCCAAATCATGTGCGATGACGGTTCTTACTTCACCTATAAGCTGGACAAGTTCCACCGCTCCAACCCCGGTAACTGCTACAACCAGCATGTACGGGTGGCTGCCGGTGACCGGGTAGAGGTCGGGCAGCTAATCGCTGATGGTCCGGCCACCGATCACGGCGAACTTGCCCTCGGCAAGAACCTGCTGGTTGCCTACATGTCGTGGGAAGGCCTCAACTACGAGGACGCGATTATTCTTTCCCGCCGGGTAGTCCAAGATGACGTGCTCACTTCAATCCATATTGAAGAACACGAAATCGATGCCCGCGAAACCAAGCTGGGTCTGGAAGAAATCACTCGCGATATTCCCAATATCTCCGAGGACGCCCTCGCTGACCTTGACGAACGCGGCATTATCCGCATCGGTGCCGAGGTACAGGCCGGCGATATCCTGGTCGGGAAAGTAACCCCCAAGGGTGAAACCGAGCTGACCAGTGAAGAGCGCCTGCTGCGCGCTATCTTCGGCGAGAAAGCCCGGGAAGTGCGGGACACTTCGCTGCGGGTTCCTCACGGCGAATCCGGGATTGTGATCGGGGTTCGCGAGTTTAACGATGATGACGACGAACTACCTCCCGGCGTTAAGCAGATGGTGCGCGTTTATGTAGCGCAGCGTCGCAAGATCACCATTGGTGATAAAATGGCTGGTCGCCACGGTAACAAGGGTGTGGTTTCCAAGATTCTGCCGATCGAAGATATGCCTTTCTTAGAGGACGGCACTCCGGTTGACATTATTTTGAACCCCATGGGTGTACCTGGTCGTATGAACATCGGGCAGGTTCTAGAGTTCCACTTGGGTTGGATTGCTCACCAGGGTTGGGATGCTTCCAAGCTGGCAGAAGAAGGCGCCAAGTGGATTGAAAAACTCCCCAAGGAAGGCCTCACGGCTCCCGCAGGGCAAAAGGTCGCCACCCCGGTATTCGACGGTGTGGAAGAAGACGTTTTGACCGGACTGCTGGGATGCGCCCGTCCGAACGCGGACGGGGATCGCCTCATCAACGAAGACGGTAAAGCTCGCCTATTTGATGGGCGTAGCGGCGAACCGTTCCCCTACCCGATTTCGGTGGGCTACAAGTACATGTTGAAGCTACACCACCTGGTAGATGATAAGATTCACGCTCGTTCCACCGGGCCTTACTCGATGATTACGCAGCAGCCTCTGGGTGGTAAAGCCCAGTTCGGCGGGCAGCGTTTCGGCGAGATGGAGGTCTGGGCGATGGAGGCCTATGGCGCGGCCTATTCGCTGCAGGAACTGCTGACCGTGAAATCGGATGATATTACCGGCCGTGTGAAGGTCTACGAAGCGATTGTTAAGGGCGAGGATATTCCTGAGCCTGGCATTCCGGAATCTTTCCGCGTCCTCATACAAGAAATGCGCTCCCTCTGCCTGAATGTGGAGGCCCTGGACGCCGAAGACAATGTGGTGTCCCTGGCTGAAGACGATGACGGTGCTGAGCGCGCCAGCGAAGAGTTGGGGATCAATATTGGCTCGCGGCCAAACCCCAATGTTTCTTTGGAAGAAATCTAGGCAGCAGGGAAGAGAAGGTAAGAGTCGATTATGGATGCAAATAAATTCGATCAACTACATATCGGCATGGCGACCGCCGAAGGCGTGGCTGAATGGTCATTCGGGGAAGTCAAGAAGCCGGAAACTATTAACTACCGCACTCTGAAGCCCGAAAAGGATGGCCTGTTCTGTGAGCGGATTTTCGGTCCTACCCGGGACTGGGAATGTGCCTGTGGAAAATATAAGCGCGTGCGCTATAAGGGCATCGTTTGTGAGCGTTGTGGGGTAGAGGTAACTCGCTCCAAAGTGCGCCGCGAACGTATGGGACATATTGAACTGGCTGCCCCGGTTACCCATATTTGGTATTTCAAGGGTGTGCCTTCCCGTTTGGGGTATCTGCTGGATCTAGCGCCTAAAGACCTAGAGAAAGTCATTTATTTCGCGGCCTACATGATTACTGAGGTCGATGAAGATGCCCGCCACCAGGATCTGCCAAATCTGGAAAACGAGCTCAGCTTGGAAATACAGCGTTTGAATGAACGCTTTGAAGCCAAGATTGTTGCCCGCCAGGAAAAACTGGAAAAGGATTTGGCGGCGCTCGAGGCTGAAGATGCCAAGAATGCTGAAAAGGAAAAGGTGCGCAAGGCAGCTGATAAAGAGGTGGCGCAAATGCGTCGCCAACTGGATCGGGAAGTTTCTCACCGCGATGAAGTCTTTACCCGCTTTAAGGAACTGCAGGTAGGAGACCTCGAAGGCAATGAGCGGCTCTACCGCGACTTGGAGATGCGTTACGGCATTTACTTCAAGGGCGATAAGGGCGCGCAGGCGGTTCAAAAGCGTCTGCGGGACTTTGACTTGAAGGCCGAAGCCGAAAAGCTGAAAGAGGAAGTTGAAACTGGTACCGGTCAGCGCAAGACTCGTGCGCTCAAACGGCTGAAAGTGGTTTCTGCATTCTTGCAGACCGGAAATAGGCCGGAATCGATGGTGCTGGATCGCATCCCGGTGATTCCGCCGGATCTACGCCCGATGGTGCAGCTAGATGGAGGTCGGTTCGCGACCTCTGACCTGAACGACCTTTACCGCCGGGTAATTAACCGTAATAACCGCTTGAAGCGACTGCTGGATTTGGGTGCTCCCCAGATCATTGTGAATAACGAAAAGCGGATGCTGCAAGAGTCGGTGGACGCCCTATTCGATAACGGTCGCCGGGGACGTCCGGTGACTGGTCCGGGCAACCGTCCGCTCAAGTCGCTTTCCGACATGCTCAAGGGCAAGCAAGGGCGTTTCCGCCAGAACCTGCTAGGTAAACGGGTTGACTATTCTGGTCGGTCTGTAATCGTGGTAGGCCCGCAGCTGCGGCTGCACCAGTGCGGTCTGCCCAAGCAGATGGCTCTGGAACTGTTCAAGCCCTTCGTAATGAAACGGCTGGTAGAACGGCAGGAAGCGCAGAATGTCAAGGCCGCTAAGCGGATGGTGGAACGCCAGCGTCCGCAGGTGTGGGATGTGCTTGATGAAGTCATCACCGAACACCCGGTGTTGCTGAACCGGGCGCCTACCTTGCACCGCCTGGGTATTCAGGCTTTCGAGCCCATCTTGATTGAGGGTAAAGCGATTCAGCTGCACCCGCTAGCTTGTGGGGCGTTCAACGCGGACTTCGACGGTGACCAGATGGCAGTACACCTGCCGCTGGGAGCGGAAGCTCAGGCTGAGGCGCGAATTTTGATGCTGTCTTCGAACAACATTTTGAAGCCCGCCGATGGTCGTCCGGTAACTATGCCTTCGCAGGATATGGTCATCGGTATTTACCACTTGACCTCGGATCCTGATCCTTCCCTTCCGGTTCCGACCGACGAGGACGGAAACCCGATTACCCCCAAGTTCTCTTCACTGGGTGAAGCCATTATGGCCTTTGACCAGAACCGCTTGGATATTAACGCTACTGCGCTGATTCGTTTCGAGCCGGGTACGGTGCCGCCGAAGGATTGGCAGGCTCCGGAAGGCTACGAAGAAGGCGATTCGGTAGAGTTCGAAACCTCTATTGGGCGTTGCTTCTTCAACGAGGCGTTGCCGGTTTCCTATCCGTTCGTAAACGAGCAGATTGACAAGAAGGGGCTTTCTCGGATTGTCAATACTTTGGCCGAGCGTTACGACAAGGGCAATGTAGCGGCCTCCTTGGATGCTTTGAAGGAAACTGGTTTCCATTGGGCAACCTGGTCGGGTACCACTATCGGCTTCGCTGACGTAGTGGAACCGCCGGCAAAAGCGAAGATTCTCGCCGAGTACGATGAGAAAGCCACTCAGGTGCAAGAGGACGCCGATCTCGGTTTGATTACCGCCCAGGATCGCTACAACGAACTGGTGGATTTGTGGACCGAATGTACTGCCAAAGTGGCGCAGGCTATGCGGGAGAACTTCCCGGCACGTAACCAGGTGAACCGGATGGTTTCCTCTGGTGCTCGGGGTAACTGGGATCAGATTCGTCAGATTTCCGGTATGCGTGGCTTGGTGGCTGACCCCAAGCAGAAGCTGATTGAGCAGCCGATTAAATCGAACTACCGCTCGGGACTGTCGGTGCTGGAATACTTCATCGCCACCCACGGTGCGCGTAAAGGTTTGGCTGATACCGCGCTGCGTACTGCAGACTCGGGTTATTTGACCCGCCGTCTGGTGGACGTTTCTCAGGATGTTATCGTGCGCGAACAGGACTGTGGCACTCGCCGTGGTCTGGTGCTGCCCATTGGTGGGGTCACCGAGGATGGTCACGTTTACAAGCTGGATATCGTAGAAACCACCGCCTATGGTCGTACCTTGTCCAAGGATGTTACCGATAAGGACGGCAACCTGGTATTCGCTAAAGGTACCGATGTGGGTGACGCCCAGATTGATGTGCTGATCGAAGCGGGAGTCACCGAGATTCCGGTGCGTTCCGTTTTGACCTGTGAATCCGAGGCCGGTACTTGCGCCTCCTGTTACGGGCGCTCACTGGCGACCGGTAAACGGGTTGATATTGGCGAGGCCGTGGGGATTATCGCTGCCCAGTCGATTGGGGAGCCGGGTACTCAGTTAACGATGCGTACCTTCCACACCGGTGGTGCCGCGGGCGCTGCTGATATTACCCAGGGTTTGCCGCGTGTACAGGAGCTCTTCGAGGCACGTACTCCCAAGGGTGAAGCGTTGATCACCGAGGCTTCGGGACGTGTAAAAGTAGTTGATGACCCCGGTCAGACCCGTCACCTGGTAGTGGTACGCGATGACGGTCAAGATGACTTGATTATCGATGCTCCTCGCCGCATGAAACTGATTGTTTCTGACGGTGACCGGGTCGAGGTAGGTCAGCAGCTGACTGAGGGTCGCCTGGATCCGAAGAAGGTGCTGCGCATCTTGGGTGTGAACTCTACCCAACGACAGCTGGTCAACGAGGTACAAGAGGTTTACCGTTCGCAGGGCGTGGATATTCACTCCAAGCATATTGAGGTGATTGTGCGTCAGATGTTGCGGCGGGTAACCGTGTTGAAGTCCGGTGATACGGATCTGTTGCCGGGTACTCTGGTGGATTCGATTCGGTTCCGCTCTATTAACCGTAAAGTTGTTTCCGAGGGCGGGGAGCCGGCTGCGGCACGTCCGGAGCTGATGGGGATTACCAAGGCTTCACTGGCAACCGATTCTTGGTTGTCGGCGGCATCCTTCCAGGAAACCACCAAGGTGCTAACTGATGCGGCCTTGAGTGCGAAGAAGGATCCCTTGGTAGGTCTGAAAGAGAACGTGATTCTCGGTAAGTTGATTCCGGCGGGTACTGGTCTGTCGATGTTCCGGGATGCCAGCGTAGAACCTACTGAGGAAGCGATGGCTAAGATGGGCTGGTCAGCTGACGATTTCAAAGTCACTGAACTAGACGATGACTTCTTGGCCGGCATTAATTTTGAAGATTCTTTCGGTTTGAATCTTTAATCTAAGTAGTTGAGTTCCTAAAGGGGGCTTGCCTAGCTAAGCTAGCTAGGCAAGCCCCCTTGGCTTTTACCTGTTGTTTTATTTAAGGCAAAGCGGCGGACAGCCATATATGAAAAAGCTCTCAAGGAAGATGGGACTATCACCTTGCTTTAATCTTACCGCTTGGTAAGATTTGAGTATGAGTATGAGTCGAAAAAGGAATATTTTAGTAGCCACCTTAACGATGGTGGGGCTGGCAATGGGGGGACTGTTCGCAGTTTCTGGGAGCCAAAATGTGCAAGCCGCTGACCGCACTCCTACGGTGCGCGAATGCCGGGTAATGCATAACCAGGTAGCTAAAGGACAACCCATCACCAATATAGATACCTTTTTGATCGGCGCTACCAGCGCCGACTCTTATACTTTGTCCCTATATTTGGGTAACACCAAGTTCCGCCCAGCAATCGAAGCCGCAACCAAGATGTGGACCGAACGCAGTGGCGGAAAGATTAACTTCCGCTTCGTGGATTCGATGGCTAATCGTCCGGTACGGGTAATCGATTCCCCCTATTCCGAGGGTAAAGCGATTGGTACCGCCTATGCTGCCCAGCGGCTCTTATACTTGCGTCTTGATCGCAGTGGCTGGCTGACGCAAGTTTCTACTGTGGCACATGAAATCGGGCATCTTTTAGGTCTGGATCACACTTGTAAAGGCGATTTAATGGCCGCCGGTATGGCAGGGGTTAAAGATTTCAAGAACCCGATTGGGGGCGCCGATGTGGCTCTAGCGCTACAAGGTTTAGAAAAATATTTAGGCTACCCGGCGGGCTCCGAGCCGGCTCAGCCCACTCCCAATCCCACTGCTGAGGTTCCTCAGCCCAGTGAAGATCCAACCGCTGTTCCCGAGCCCACACCGGATCCGGCGCCTAGTGAAACCGCGCAGCCCAGTGAAGATTCGACGACTACTCCTGAGCCCAGCCAAGAGCCAGAGCCTACGGCTCAACCTACGAGTGAACCGGCTCAGCCGGAGGTTCCCACTGAAACCGCTAATCCGACCCCGAATCCCACTGCTGAGGTTCCTCAGCCCAGTGAAGATCCGACCACTGCTCCTAAGCCGACTCCGGATCCGCAGCCAAGCGTAGAACCTACCCCCTCCACCCCAGAGCCTACCTTTACCGAGGCGCCAACTCCGGACGATCCGCCTACTGCGGTACCGGAGCCAACTACGCAGCCAGACGAGCAAGCCGATAACTCCAATAATTTTGTAGTTAAAGTTCGGGTGTTCTTCGTGAGGGTGTTCTCCTGGTTCGGCGGATTCTTCCGCGCGATCTTCTCCTAGAGTTTAAAACCAATAAGTGAGCCCGCTGGTTTTCCAGCGGGCTCACTTCGTTTAGGGTACGTATCGGCTAGCGATCGGCTTTCTGAGCGCCGAGCTGAGCCTCAATCTCGTGGGAGCCGTCCTCCCGGATTACTGTGAGTTTTACTTTGTCCCCCGGGTTGTACCAGCGAACATAGCCGGTCAGTGCAACTCCGGAACCCACCAGGCGCCCATCAATCTTAGTAATCAGATCCCCTTGCTTGAGCCCGGCTTTATCGGCTCCCGAGCCGGGAACTACCGAGGACACCCTCGCCCCCATACGAGCCTCCCCAGAAATCTGGGCAATTCCGGTCTCAATGGTGACTCCCAGCATCGCGTGGGTAACTTTGCCCGAGGTGATAATCTGATCGGCCACGTTACGTACCAGGTTCACTGGGATAGCAAAACCGATACCGATGGAACCGGCCTGTCCCTCCCCAGAGGAACCTAGAGAAGCAATCGAGGAGGTAATCCCAATAACCTTGCCGGAAGCATCAAAGAGAGGCCCCCCAGAGTTGCCGGGATTAATCGCCGCATCCACCTGGATAGCATTGGTAACGACCCGTTCCCCGGCACCAGAACGCTCATTAAGTCCCGGAATCTGAATCCCCGATTTACCCGAAGACTGGGTGACTACTACCGGGCGATCCAGAGCCGAAATGATTCCGGTGGTAACCGTGTTCTCTAGCCCCAAAGGAGAACCGATGGCGGCTACCGGCTGGGCGACTCGCAAATTCGAGGAACTGCCCAGCGCAGCCATCTGTAAATCTTTCGGAGGTTTCACAAACTCTAGAACTGCCAGGTCAGTGGAAGAATCAGTACCTAAAATTTTGGCTTCATAGATTTTGCCGTTATTCAGCTCTATCTGCACTTTCGCTTTCCCGGAAACCGCGGAGGCAACGACGTGATAGTTAGTAATCACGTGTCCGGCCTCATCGAAAATTACCCCGGATCCGCTTTCCCCGGAATCGCCGGAAGCCACCTGGATAGCTACCACCGAGGGCTGGACGGCTTTGGCGACTGCCTCCCAGTTGGTCTGTTTGGCGTTAGCTTGCACTACCGGCGCTTCGGTTGCCACCTTTACTGGAGATTTGCCAAGCGCAGTAGTACGGGACCCAAATTCGGCTGGCAACAGCCATACGCAGAGGGCCGCTGCCACCGCGATTGCGATAGTGGCTAGCCAACCCGGACCCCGTTTAGTTTTTTCTTGTTTCCGGGGAGGCATCGCGGCCGGTTCCCAAGCGGGATGCTCCGGGGAGGAAAATGTTCCCTGGGGTGAGGGGGAGTAGGGGAAAGTAGTAGTGTTTGTCGCCTGCTCGGGGGCAAAGTCGTTAGAGAAGAAACTTTCATTTTGCGAGTGGGAGGCCCCGCTAATACCAGAGCTGTAGGGGGAAGGATATCCCTCTAGTCGTGCCTGTCCAGCGGGAAAATCCTGATTAGTTTGGGGACTGATTCCACTATTGGAGGATGCCTCCCCGCCGCTAATCGCCGGGTTGCCGGGTTGAATATCGGTAATCCTACCGGTTAATTCGGGACGCGCGTCCTCGTTTTTGCTGGAGTTAATGTTTCCGTTGTTCCCGGGATCTGCTGCCGGAAACCTATTACCGCTCGGCTCCGGGATTTCTCCGGGCCAGCCGGCGCTTTGCCAATCGTCCATTTCCCAGTCGTCGAGCGGCTGATGAGCGTTATCGGGTCGGGGTGAATCATTGTTGTTCATCATCAATCTCAATCTCCTCTTTATCTCTTTGGCCCCATAATGGCACCGACAACTGTTTCCACTCTGGATGTTTTCTGGATGTTTTCTGAATAGGGAAAGTGGTCTTTGTTGTTCGGAGACCAGCTGTTTTTACTGGAACAAGCGTTTTTACCGTGGTCGCCGCTGCTTGCGTTTCTGTTTGTTATGTGTCGCCTTCTCAGAGGTCTTTTTCCCACTTTTTTCGGCTGTCTGCTTATTGCGCTTCAGACGGGGATTTTCTAAATTCCCGTCACCTAGTTGCTCGCGGTACCAGGCGGGAGCTAGTCGCGCACCTCGGGAAGGCGAAAACCCCAGCCGCTGGTAGTAGGCGCGCAGCCACGCCGGACGCACTCCCTCCGGATAGTAGAAGTTAGTTACCCCCCAGATAATCCCTACCAGGCCGATAACTGCGCCGATTAAAGATATGGTCAGCAGGAGATAGTTCCAGGGTCTGGGGGCGGCGTTTGCGGGCAGAGTTGCTCCGATAGTCAGGAAGAACAGTCCCAGCGCCGGCAAGAACACCAACACCCAGCGTTCGTCCATAATCAGAATGCCGGAGCGGGAAATGTCTTTCTTTTGCTTCGGGATCCAAAAGCGGGCTCTCGCACTGCCATGCCGAATCCAGGCTGAGCCAGCCAGTAATACTGCTCCCATAAGCAAGGCGACAATGTGGTTCATAGCAACTAGCCTAACCTGTTTTCAGGCTTGCTTGAGTCTCGCGTCAATTCCATCCTCTAAAATTCGTAGACACGTCCCGGGAGTCCCGGTAGCTATCAGCCGCCCGCAGCAACTAGAGATATTGACTAGCTAGCTGCACAGTGTGAGGGCCGTAAGATCCTCCGAACAGGTTAGCGTGTACCGCCAACATATGGATTTGGTGCAGGCCGATGCGTTCTTGCCACCCCGAAGCTAGGGGAGAGACCTGGTTGTAACCTTGGTAGATTTCCTCCAGGTAGGGCTGCCCGAAAACTCCCAATGCCGCCAAATCGGTTTCTGCGTGTCCCCCTGCCGGAGCCGGATCTATCAGTACCCCCACCGCTTTGGGAAGGGGCTGATCCGAGGCAGCGCCCCTTCCCGCCAGAGCAGGAAAACGCTTTAAGGCCCTCGCGGGCGCCCACATTACGTTCCCGGTCCACAGGTCACCGTGAATTCGCGCGGCTTTGGATTTTACTAACTCTGGTTCGGGAGCATTGAAGATTCCATCGCGTAGGCGCTCAGCCAGCCGCTCTAAAACTGCCACTCCCGAACTATCGATCGACCCGTTGGCGAGGGCAGGCGGCAGATTCGGCATAATCCGGTGATCCGCGAAAAACTCTCCCCAGCTTTGTCCATCGTCCTCATAAATTAAATCCAAGCGGGAGCGACCCATATAGCCGGGACCGGAATAGCCCAGAGGGGGCTGCCCGTACCAATCGGCTCCGCCTGCGTGGGTAATCGCCAGTGCTGCCCCGAAGGCGCGCGCCGCTTCGCTGGTGATGGCGGTAGAGGGTATTAATTCGGTGTCTAAGAACCCACGACCAGAAGCCGCGACTTTCGCCACGTGCGCTCCGCCTTTATCCATCGGCTCTGCCAGCCACTTTAGCCCCAGTTCTTCAAGCTCCAGAGCCTCGGGATGGCGATTATCAACCTTGTGGTAAACCTGCTCACTCATAGCCCTATTGTGCCAGCTGACTACCGGTGTGGGCTAGCTCGCCAGATTTGGCGATAAATACGCCTGGCAGTCTAGGCTTAAAGCATGACTCCAGAAGAACTAAGTGCCTTAATCCGCCAGATTCTTTCTCAACTGGCAGCCGACACCGGTTTAGATCCGGACGCTATCCCGGAAACCGTGAAAGTTGAGCGTCCGCGTTCGCGCGATAATGGCGATTGGTCAACTAATGTGGCTATGCAGTTGGCAAAGAAAGCGGGTATGGCGCCACGCGACCTCGCCGCTAAGATCACCGCCCAGCTTGACCAGGTAGCAGGTATCTCGAAAACCGAGGTGGCCGGGCCGGGGTTCGTAAATATTTGGTTGGGGGCGGCTGCTGCCGGGGCGCTTGTTTCCACGATTTTGCAGGCCGGGAAAAATTACGGGCACAGCGAAGTTTTGAGTGGGCAAAACATTAACGTGGAGTATGTGTCTGCCAATCCCACTGGCCCCATCCATTTGGGGGGAGGGCGCTGGGCCGCCGTCGGAGATACCCTCTGCCGGATTCTGGCGGCCAGCGGGGCAAAAGTGACCCGCGAATACTATTTCAATGACCACGGCGCCCAGATCACTCGCTTTGCCAAGTCGCTTTTGGCGCGTTGGCAGGGCAAAGAGGTGCCGGAAGATGGTTACGGCGGGCAGTACGTCCTCGATATTGCGGATAAAGTGGCTGAGCGCGCTAAAGCAGAGGGCGTGCAGCTAGCGGAGCTGCCGGAAGCACAGGCGGAAGAATATTTCCGGGAAGCCGGCACCACTTTAATGTTTGCAGAGATCAAAGAGTGTTTGCATGATTTCCGCGCCGATTTTGATGTTTTCTTCCACGAGGACGAGCTGCACACTTCCGGGGCAGTTACTGACGCGATCGAAGAGCTGCGTTCCCGCGGTGTCATCTATGAAAAAGACGGCGCCACCTGGCTGAAGTCCACTAAATATGGGGACGATAAAGACCGGGTAATCTTGAAATCCGATGGGGATCCCGCCTATTTCGCAGCCGATATTGCCTATTATCGGGACAAACAGCGCCGGGGAGCCACCCATGAAATCTTGATTTTGGGCGCTGACCACCACGGATATATCGACCGTATGTATGCCATGTGCGCAGCTTTCGGGGGCAAGCCGGGTCAGAGCCTAGAGATTATCATCGGGCAGATGGTGAATCTGAAAGAAAACGGCCTAGAAGTAAAAATGTCTAAACGTGCCGGCACCGTGATTACCCTAGATGACCTGGTAGATGCGGTGGGAGTAGATGCTGCCCGCTATTCGCTGGTGCGAGTGTCGATGGATTCCACTGTCGATATTGACCTAGATTTGCTGCGCTCCCACACCAATGAAAACCCGGTTTACTATGTGCAATATGCGCATGCCCGCACCTGCTCGGTGGGGCGCAACGCCGATGAGGCCGGAGTGAAAGCTGATGGCAAATATGATGCCTCCGCGCTGTCTAGCCAAGCCGATAAGGATCTGCTCGGGATTTTGGCGCAATACCCGGCAGAGTTGAAACTGGCCGCGGAAGAGCGCGAACCCCATCGGATTCCGCGTTACCTGGAGAAACTAGCGGCGGGCTATCACACTTGGTACAACCAGTGCCGGGTAATTCCCCGTTCCGGCGAGGAAATAACCGACGCACACGTGGCGCGCAGGCACCTGAATGAGGCCGTGCGGCAAGTGCTAGAAAATGGCTTGGATCTTTGCGGAGTGGTAGCTCCCGAGCGGATGTAATGGGAAGATAGGGGCATGGCAACCGTACCGACCACTAAGGCTGCGCGCGAGGAAGCGATCCGTGAAATCCTCAGTAAGCAGGAAATCTCTAGCCAGTCACAGCTGCTTACCCACTTGGCTGAACGCGGAATCCCTACCACCCAAGCCACTCTGTCGCGGGATCTTTTAGCTTTACGAGCCACCAAAGTGCGTGCTACCAGTGGGAAAACTATCTATATGCTGCCGGAGCCTTATCCGGTGCGAGTGCGGCGGGGACAGGAAGATCCCGGTAATGAAAAGTTGGCGAAATGGTGTCAAGACCTGCTGGTATCTTCCGCAGTGGTGCATAATCAGGTAGTGCTGCGCACCCCGGCGGCAGGAGCCCAGTTGCTCGCAGGCGCAATCGATATGGCGTGGTTTGATGCCGTGCTCGGCTGCATCGCCGGTGACGATACTATTCTGGTCATCTGCAAAACTGACGAAGATGCAAACGCCTTAAACGAGCTGTTCATGCAGTTCGTTACCGATTAGGTTGCGTAGAGTTACCCCGCGGAGGTTTCGCGGGGAGTAGGATTTTGCCTCCCGCTTCGGGGCTGGCTCGGTAAAAGCACATAATATGCGGGGGATAGTTTTTTCCTGCTGCCCAAAATCCGTAACTGCCTGCGGCATTTACGGATTTACGCCCGCCTAGCCTATCGGATAAAAACTATCCCCCGTGCAGTACGTCCCCACCGCGGCGCTAGTGTGTGAATCACATTAAATAAGCTGTCGTGGATTTGGAAGGCTTATTGGCTCTGTCTTAGACTGAGGTAGTTGCTAAGGCAACGGCAAATGCGCTCGTGGCTCAACGGATAGAGCATCTGACTACGGATCAGAAGGTTGCAGGTTCGAATCCTGTCGAGCGCGCCAAACCCCGTCCTCGTTGCGATCCAGCGGTGACGGGGTTTTTCCAATTTCTAAAGCACGCCGCCTACCCCTATTGCGGGGTTAATACCTGCTCCAATATCTGACAGCTTCCAGAAGAGCGAACCTAACGAACTCCGCCGAAGTTGGTTAGGGGCCAGACGATTAGCATGGCTTTGCCGACAATCTGATCTTCGGACACGGTGCCGATGGCTTGGTGCGTGTACATTGTAGCCATAGGGATAGCGTATCCGCACGTTAACTCAGGCGTTAACGAAATACACCCTACTAAATGAAGTAGAAGAAATCCGCGCTGGTAAAGCGAAAACTTACTCTCTAGAGGAAGTGAAGGCGGAACTTGGTCTGGAAGATTGAGCTAAGCGCCCGTGCTTCATCTAGCTGGCATGGAAACTCGAGCTTAACTCATGTTGTGGGCTAGGGTTAAGAGGTGCAAATCGAGTATCAAAACCACCTGGAACCGGGGCAGACAGAAATCCTGGTGCGTGAACTTTTGAAAACTGCTTTTGGGCCCGAAGAGTTGGGGGAGCCGGAAGATTTAATCGCTCAGCTGCAGGCGGGGCAGTTCCAGACTTTTTCTGCTTGGGAGGGCACGCGCCCGCTAGGGGCAGCGATAGCATGGTCGGCAACCAGCGAAGTTACTTTGCTGAGTTGGCTGGCGGTCAGTCCCCGCACTCGCGGTCATGGGGTGGGCTCTAAACTTTTCCGTCAAGCGATTTACGCTCTGGAATCTAGTAATAATCCCCTGTTGATTCTGGGAGAAATTGAGGATCCGCAGCTCCACGCGTCCTCGGAAGACAGAGGGGATCCGCAGCGGCGTTGGGCTTTCTACCAGCGCCTGGGAGCTAAACACCTGGACTTTCCTTTCGTGATGCCGCGCCTGAGTGCGAACGTGCCGGTGGGGGAGGATATGTGGCTTCTCAGTTTTGGAGGACGCGCTCATGCCGGGATCGCGGCTAGTACCGGCAGGATTGCGGGGCAAGGCTTGGGTCGTCCTCTAGAAAAATTCTTGAAAACCTACCTAGCAGATAGCGGCGAAATCCGGAACGCAGACGGAAAATATCGCGCCGAGATTGAAAAAATGCTGGCAGCCGCCGCCAAGCTAGATTAACTTCAGAACTCGGCTAGCTAGGGAGCAGATTGTTTGTCCCGCCAATTTTCCCTGCAGAATGCGGTGAGGACGCGCCCTCGCGAATAGAAATTTTCAGAATTCCGGTAACAATAGGTATAAATCTGGGAGAATAAAACCATGTTTTCCCCTGATTTTCATGCATTAGGTTTCGATTTTCCCGAGTGGGAGGATCTGGCTGACGCGATAATTGACACCGGAGTGGTGGGCGTATCGGATGTTGACCCATTCATGTTTGTGGGTCTTTATAAAGATGAGAGCGAAGCCGGGGTCGGGATCTTCCGTTACGAGGACGATCCTCCGTTTACGACCCCATCATTAAAGGGGATGGGGGGACGCATAGTCAGGGCATATCAGATTCAGCCCTCGCTGGCATTGCTCGATATCTACGATGATAACGGGAATGGTAGTCCTACTTGGCGCTTGTTGGCTGCAGTAGATGACCCTCATTGTTACCCGCTGCGCCCGTTCGGTACTGAGGGTGAATTTGCTGAGTATGATGATTATCGTCTCTCCGGGGCGGCGATTGAGGTTTCCATTTACCCGAATGAGGAAGCATGGAAAAAAGACCAAACTCCTATTCAAGTTGATAACCCTCCAGTCCCTGGTATGCCGAATGAAATCTATATTGGTCCTAGATTTGTTACTAGTCCTTGGCTGTTCGCCTTGGCCAGCGGAGATAATCAACCAGAAGAAGCTAATCCCTCCGCAATGTTTAAGGGAGTTGTTGAAAAGGCGGAACTCAGGACTAACAGTCTTACCGGGCAAAAGTGGTGGCGGTGTGAGGTGGATTGCGGCTTTCCAATTGCCATAGCCTTGCCTGAGGACATTAATCTAGCTCCGACGCCTGGCAGCGTTATCGATGGAAATGTGTTCCTGCTTGGTTCCAGCGGCTTTTGGGATTGATAGGCGCATTGAAGAGTGCGGATAGGAATTATCGCCCGGATTAGGGCACACAGCGAGGAGCGTGTACGAAGCTGATTCTCGGTTGAGCTGCCAGTTTCCCGGCTTGCGCAATCGACCGCGACACCATCATAGGATTAACAATTCCGCGCGTTAGCCGGCAGTGTTGGCTCTTGAAAAAGCTAGCTAAACGTGAGGAAACGCACATAAATACAATCTTCATATCTTATTTGAAGTCGGATACCATGGTTTCGGAAACGTTTCCGGCGATGCCGCCGCCTACGCCTTGGTCGAGGAGGACCAGTGAAATCAAGAATTAGTAGAAGTTTTTTGGGATTTTTTATCGCCTTTCTGCTGGTAATAGCAGGTAGTGTTACTCCTTTAGCTCACGCTGGTCCTAATAGCCAGGTAATGTACCTGAACTTCAAACCGGATCCAACCGTTCAAAACCCCTTAACTGTTTACCGAGTAGAGTACTGGGCTGATGGGCAGGCAAAGCAAAGTCAAAAGTTCTCCGCCCAGCAACCGGAAGGCTATATAAACACAAATATCTTGGCGCCAGGCGATCCCCTGAACTTCCGGGTCTACCGCACTGACACCACTTCCTTACAGCCAGGGCAGAGCGAAAATCGAGTCTGGGAATCCGCCGTGTATACTGGCGCGAAACCGGGGAACTCCGTTTTCACCAGGTGGGATGCTCGTAGTTTCAGCTATAACCAGGACGGACTGGAACCCGCAGCAGACGGCAAATTAAAGGTGAGTTTTACCCCCGATCCCAATGTACCCGCATCGGAATATAACCTGTGGGTGTGGACCGAGGGGTCTGGTGGTTACTCCGTGGCTTTCACCGGAAAGGATGGGGCAGGCAACCTAACCGCCGAAGTCACCGTTCCGGCTCCGAATGAAAAAGTAAACCTAATTGTGCGTCGCTCTACTGCGACAAACGACTGGGCGTGGCAAACCTCTGACTTGAAAGATATCCCAGTTCCGGGCGGGATCGATATAAAAACCGATGGCAGCTACCAGCTGAAACCCGCCGAAAATCCCCCTGCCCTCCCTACCGAAGTCACTGTCACTGTTCACTACCTGCGCTCCGACAATAAATATGACAACTGGAATGTGTGGACTTGGCTTCCGGAAACGGAAGGAAAGCAAGCGGATTTCGATGGAAACCATACCGCCACCCTTACTCATAAAGACCCAAATGGGATTGAAAAAGTTGGTCTGATTGTGCGCCGTTCGGAACCCGGAAATGAATGGGCAGAGAAAAACACTCCCGACGACCTCTTTGTTACCAAGTTCCCCCAGGGGAAGGCGGAAATCTGGATTGTGCAGGGTGACCCCAAAATTTACTATTCGGAAGCAGATATTCCCAAACCGACTCCTAACAGTAACTGTGCGAAGCTACATACCGCGGATTTTAATAAGAAATATTTTTACGAGGGCGAGTTAGGGGCGATTTACTCCCCGAAAAAAACCACCTTTAGGGTATGGGCGCCCACTGCCCAAACAGTCGAATTCGTTAACTATTCCGAGAACGGAAAAGTCACTGCCATGACCAAAGGGGAAAAAGGAACCTGGGAGATTACGCTCGACGGTGACCAAAAGGGAAAGCAGTATCGCTACCGCCTCCATTTCGCGGGCGACAAGGTTAACGAAGCTATCGATCCCTACGCCCGGGCGGTTACCGCCAACGGTACGCACGCCGTGGTGATTGACCCCGATAAAACCGTACCCAGCAACTGGGATGGCAAACGGATGCCCGCATTTACCTCGATGAAGGACGCGATTATTTACGAGGCACACGTACGCGATTTAACCATCGGCCCGGATAACGGCATCACCAACAAGGGCAAATTCTTGGGGCTCACCGAGGCGGGTACCAAAACTAAGGAGGGGAATCTATCTGGCCTGGATTATCTAAAATCTTTGGGCGTCACCCATGTGCAGTTATTACCGATTTTTGATTTCGGGTCTGTAGATGAACTCGGTGACCTTTCCTATAACGCCCAATACAACTGGGGATATGATCCCCAAAACTATAATGTTCCCGAAGGGTCTTACGCAACCAAACCGGCGGATCCGACCTCACGCATCCTGGAACTAAAGTCAATGGTAGAAACCATGCATGCGAACGATATGCGGGTAATTATGGATGTGGTTTATAACCATGTCTACAATCCGGAAACCTCTCCGTTGCAGCAAACTGTCCCTGACTACTATTTCCGGATGGATGCGAACTGCAAGTTCCAAGACGGAACCGGAGTTGGCAATGAAACCGCCTCGGAACAACTGATGATGCGCAAATACATTGTTGATTCGGTTACCTATTGGGCAAAGCACTACGATATTGACGGTTTCCGTTTCGATCTTATGGGTATCCATGACGTGGAAACCATGAAAGCGGTGCGGGAAGCCCTAAATAAGATTGATCCCTCAATTGTGATTCTGGGCGAAGGCTGGAAGATGGGTAATCATCCTAGTGGGGTAGCGGCGGCTAACCAGGAAAACGCGAAACAGATGCCTGGAATTTCGTTCTTCAATGACCAGTATCGTGACACCGTAAAGGGCGATAACTTCGAGTTGAACCACACCGGATTTATTAGTGGTGCGAACCAGCCCCAACGCTCTTGGGATTTGTTGAACAATATCAAGGGCGCCCAATATGTGCGTAACTATCTGGGGCCAGACCAATCCGTGGTCTACAACGAAGCCCATGATAACTACACCATGTTCGATAAATTGAAAGGCAGTTTGCCGGCAGATACCCCCGATAGCGAAGTAGCTCAGCGGCACGCCCTCGGTACCGGCACCCAGTACCTGGCCAATGGCGCGGTATTTATCCACGCGGGGCAGGAATTCTTGCGCACCAAAGCGGGGGATCACAACTCTTATAAGTCCCCCGACTCGGTTAATGTTTTCGACTATGACCGGGCTCAGCAATATGAAAAGGAAGTAAAGTTCTTCCGGGATTTAAACAAGTTCCGTAAGCAATATGATTTTATGCGCCAGGGCAGTTACGACGCTGTAAACCAGAAGTACACGCATGAAATTATTGCTGGTGAAGAGAGCATCGCTACTAATCATGTGGGTTATACCGTCAAGGGTGCGTTCCCGCTAAAGACTAAGAGTGGTAAAGACAGCGCCGATGCGTTCGCATACGTGAATGCAGACAAACTAGCTTGGGAGGCTCCTTTGCCAGCCGGGGAATACGAGGTGATGATTAAGGGATTGGATGTTTACCAAAAACCGGTAACCCTCACTTCAAACGGTAAAGTTACGGTACCTCCTTTAAGTATTTTATTGGTGAGGGAGGCGCCGGCGCCCGAGCCGGAACCGGAGCCAGACCCGGGTATAAACCCGCAGCCGAATCCGCAGGGACCTGCTTCTGGTCCGACGAAACCGACGCACAAACCCTCTGGAAAGGTTAAGGGTTCTGTGCAAGATCGTAGCGTAGACCACCTGGCAACCACTGGTGCAGGAGTACCCGAGATGGTATTTATTTCGCTGCTGCTCGGGGCTTCGGGAGTTGTGTTGGTTTTCCGTGCTCGCAAACGCGGGTAGGCTAGCGCGGTCTTAACCTGCTATTTCGCTTTACGTTTTGCGAGGAAGAACGGGGATGAGTTCAGCGTGATTTTCGTGTGAGTACCGCCCCTCGCCCTCCGGAAAATAATAAGTTTTTCTGTAGGACGCGGGCGGGCTAGGCTGGTTTATAAAGAAAGTTAGTTCTCCTTTTGGGATTGGGGTGAAGCATGGGGGAGCCATCCTTACAGGTGTGTTCGCCGATTCCTGGGCGGCTAGTGGGGCTGCGGCAGGTACCAGACTTAGTGTTCTCCGGCATGATTGTGGGTGCCGGGATTGCGGTGCGTCCACTCCCCGGAGCCAAAAAACTGACGGCAGTAGCGCCCATTTCCGGGAGACTAATAAAGCTGTTCCCGCACGCTTTCATGATTGCCAACGGAGAACAAACAGTACTGGTACATCTGGGGATTGACACGGTAAAGATGCGGGGGGACGGTTTCACCTGCCACGCCCTCGAAAATGAAATGGTTAAAGCCGGAGAGCCCATCACTACTTTCTCGGTTAAACAAATTGAAAAAGCGCGTTACTCGCCGATTTGCCCGGTGGTGGTACTGGATTCGACTCCCTCTGATCTGGAAAATCTCCGCCCGGAAGGTAATCAGGTTGAAGTCGGGGATTTGTTGTTCGAAATCAGCGCCGCTCCTGCCGGCGATCCCAGCGAATGGTGACATTCGCGCCCTAGTTTTCTAAGCTAGCGGCTCGTGCGGGCGCTAACCGGCGGTGAGGTCCGTAGACAGAGAGTGGGGCGGATTCCTTTGGAATCCGCCCCACTTTTGTTCCCCATCTCAAGCAAATAAGGAGATATCAAACGATCAACGCTCAATCCTTATTGCTGTTATCAATCATAAGACATTTGTCTGAAAAATAATATAAATGAACCTGAAAGTTAGCTTTACGTTTGGTAAAAGATGTAGCTAGTGGGATGTTATAAAGATTTTCCGTTGTTTTCCAAAGAAAATTCGGGAACCTAATCCCCTAGAAAACGAAGAGACTGGCCGCCCTTGATTAGCTTATGTTCTAACCGCAGGAGCCACACGAGTAACCCAGGCAACTACTTGATCCCGCAAGAAATCCACCTTCTCCGCATCCGGGTAAGTGCTGTCCGGTTTGCGGTAGGTAGCGGGTAGCTCCCCATACAAACTGAGCTTATCTAGGAATAACAGCTCGCAATTGGGAGGAAGTAACGACTGCGGATCATCAACCAGTGGGGCAAACCATTGCGAGGCGAGCGTCTGGGGATCAACCACAAATAAGGTCGGGAGGGCGATATCGTGCAGTAATTTTTCGGTGTCGACCATGGTTAGTTCCCCCAAAGTCTGTTTCCCGATCACAAAATATGGTCGCGAAGCCCCCTGGTCATTAGGGATCCGAGTATGTCCCACCCGCTCTAACTCAGCTAGTTGCGAGGGCGAAAATACGTCCTCCCAGGAAACCTCCGCCGGGCCTAAAATCGGTGCCGTAAGCACCAGTGCCTGTACCTTGTCGGGGACCGCACGCAAAGCTACCAAGGCTCCGGAGCCATCGGCATGCAAGATTATCCGTTCGAAGCCTCGTTCAGAGAGCCAACCGCAGGCCGCCTTTAAATCCTCAATCTGGTTTTCTAAATGGATCACATCATCCGCACTTTCCCCGCAGCCGGAAAAATCCAGTTGCAAAGTGGCGTAACCAGCGCTGCGATAAGATTTTGCGAAAACATCGAACCATCCCAGCCCGTGGCGGTCAAGCAAGAAAGAATGCGCAAACACCACCGCGCATTTACTGGAATCCACCGGCACTACAAAGTCGGCTGCCAAGGTGATGCCTCGGGAAGTGTCGATACTAATCTTGCTCATGTATCCACCGTAAACCGCGAAACATAAAATATGTTGTGAAAAAATACGGAAATTGCTTAAGGATAGTTCTCAACTTGCTGCAACTTTCCTCATCATGCACGTGCGATAGAATGAGGAACGCTTATTCTTATCGATTTGAAAGGTGTTAGCCGTGGGAAAGAAACTCCTAACCGTGCTCGGCATCGGCGCTGGTATTGCCCTGGTTCGCCGCGAAGTGCGAGAGAACCCAGAGGGCGGGGTAGCAAAAACCGTTAACGCGGTGACTTCCAATCCGCAGGTACGCAAAGCGGGGGAGGCCACCAAGAAAAAGGCTTCCGAGATTTTCCGCCGCCAAGGCGAAGCCGTCACCGACAAGATTGCGGACGCGGTCAAAGAACGCATCTTCGGAGTAGCGCCCTCCAGCAAATCTAATCCCGAGTTCGTAGATGTCGAAATCGAAGAAATAACTGTTGAAGGACCGGATTCACGTCTCTAAAATGGCTGACTCAGCTAATAAACACGCAGCTGTTGATGGCTCTCAGGTACCTGCTGTTTCCAGGAAACAGGTGCGGCGTTGGAGAAAATATCTCGCGGAAGAACGCCTGGAGGCCGACACCTATCGTTACCTGGCGCGCCGGCGTAGTGGCGATGAGCGGGAAGTGCTCCAAGAGTTATCAATCGCCGAAGAACGTCACGAACAGTATTGGTTAAATCTCCTGGGTGAGGACGCGCTGCCCACCCCGCGGGCAAGCCTACGTTCACGGCTACTTAACTTTTTCACGCGCATTTTCGGAACTATCTTTATGTTGGCGATGATGCAACGAGCAGAACAGCGGCATGATTACGAGGCAGACCTGGATGTTCCCAAGGAAATTGTGGCGGATGAAAAAATTCATTCCGAGGTGGTGCGCGGTCTGGCTGCCCGCCAACGCGCCACTATTTCTGGCAGTTTCCGGGCTGCCGTTTTCGGGGTAAACGATGGTCTGGTCTCTACCTGCGCCCTCATCCTGGGGATTTTTGGTACCGGAGTTTCTAAAACCACCATTATCGTTACTGGACTAGCGGGCTTACTGTCCGGCGCCCTCTCCATGGGAGCCGGGGAATACGTTTCGGTACGTTCTCAAACTGAACTGTTGGCTTCATCTTCCCCAGACCCCGAGTCTGAACACGCCATCGATAAGCTCAATATGAACCAAAATGAACTGTCGCTAGTGTTTCGGGCGCGGGGAGACGATGCCGCGACCGCTGACCGTAAGGCGGCTGCCGCCTTTGCCAAAATTAAGACCGGTGGACACGCCTATCTAGAATCGGGTAACCGGGAATATGAAGAAATCGGTACCGGCATGAAAGCCGCTATTTCTTCATTCACTTTCTTCGCTATTGGAGCCTTCGTCCCGCTATTCCCATTCCTTTTACCGCTTTCACCCCTGCAAGGTGCGATAGGCGCGGTGATTCTAGTAGGGGTAGCGCTAGTTATCGTAGGCGGAATTGTGGGGTTGCTTTCGGGGGTAAATCCGGCTCCCAAAGCGCTGCGACAACTGCTGATCGGCTATGGGGCGGCGGGAGCCACCTACCTGTTGGGATTAGCTATCGGCACCCAGCTCTAAACTTCCAGCTATGCATGGCTAGAGGTCGTCCTTCTTGCCGGAGTTTCGTTACCGCCCTTTGTAGGCGTCCCGTTAATCACTGCCAGAGGTGTTTTTATCTTTAGTGACCGGATTAGTGTCTTTTGAATCCTGCGGTTTGGTATCACGCAAACGCAAAAGCTGCCGAAACTGGCGGGGAGTTAGATTGATGCTCAAATCAAGTGCCTCGGGAAGTACCCATCCTCGCCACTGTGCCAAAAGTACAAAAATCAGCGCCGCAATAATGGAGAGCGCCATCCCCAGTACCGGCATATTTAGTTTGAAAAATACCACCATGATTACTGCCGAGGTGGCAGCGGGGGTGGCATACAAATTAGCGCCCCCAAAAATCTTGGGAATCTTTCCCACCATCACGTCCCGGATAATACTTCCTCCCACCGCAGTAGTTAGTCCCATCATCATCGCAGGTAACACCCCTAGTCCCAGGGCGAGGGTTTTTTGGGCGCCGGTAGCGGCCCAACACCCCAGGCAGAGGGCGTCGGCCACGGTTATCATCCGGTTGGTCCATTTTGATTCCAGGCGCCAAAAGAACGCCACGGTGGCTCCCAAGAGGGCGCCTCCTAAATAAAAAGGATCGGTAAAGGCAACCGGAATCTGTTGTAGTAGCACGTCCCGGGTCATCCCGCCGCCCAGCGCGGAGATAACCGCCAGGGTGGCGAACCCGACTGCATCAAAACGGCGCTCACGAGCGAGTTTCGCGCCAATTACCGCAGCACAAAACACTCCGGTCACATCGACTGCCCGGAACCAGATTTCAATAACTTCAGGGGCTAAGGAACTTGTGGGCATACCCCTATCTTTCTATCTTTCACCCCATTTTTTCCACTAACGGATTTATCTCCGCCCCAGCTTTCCCTCCATTTTGAGGTACGCAGATGTGCATAAGAGGGCTTTTATCGGGGTTTGGGCAGGGCAGTGAGCAGGCGCGATGGTGGTGGGAAAGAGAGTGTGCGAAAAACTTATTACCGCAGGGGGAGATTTTATCCGAGCAGGCGCGGTGGGCATAAGAATTCGGAAAATGCTTTGGAATTTTCCGAATTCTTGGGCGGGAGGAGCACGTCCGGGTCGCGGCCGGTAAAAGATACGAACGGGGCTTGAGCTGAGCTTTGCGAAGCTCACGGGGTCCCCGGAGTGCTTTTACCGAGCCAGACCCGGACACGGTCTGCTTTTACCGAGCCAGACCTCGATCCGACTCCGGATTGATTACGGCATCAATTTTGCGCTTGGAAGGTAGTCCTGCTAGGAGCAATATCCCAGCTAGTGACAAAATGGTATAGAACCAGAACAGGCGAGTGAATCCTTCATTTAGCCCCATTTGGAACGCGGTCTCTATCTGGTCACGGTGGGACTCGATATCTTTAAGATATTGTTCCTGCATCTTATCGATGCCGGGAGGAACCATCCCCATTTTGGCTTTCATTTTCTCTTCCTGCTGCGCGAACATATATTTCGCAACTTCTTTAGTGCGATCTACCACGTTGGTTACATCAGCGGTTTTAATTTTATTTTGCAGAGAAGCAGGCATATCGGACATCTTGAATCCCATATCGGATTTCGCCATGGGGGTGGCGGCTTTCCCAGTTGGCGTTTCTGCTGGGGCTTTTGCCTGGCTACTTGGGGGCATGGTCTGTCCGTTAACTGCGGCTTCGGGCGGCATAGTTTCCCCGTTACCTGGGGTTTGTGGGGGCATCGTCTGGCCTCCCTCGCCCATATTTTCCGGCATTCCTTCCCGGCTGCCTTGAGCCTGCGGAGACATTCCCTGGGGCATACTTCCGTTAGGGTCGGGTGCCGGAGCAGTCATAGCGGGCATCGCTGGCATTTCCATGGTGGGCATGGCGTCCATGACTTTGCCCGATAGTCCTCCCATGGCGGTGGCAAGTAACCCGACCAGTATCGCGGGAGCCAAAGTGGTACCCAGTGAGCGGATCAGCGAGAGTGTCGCCTGTCCGGAGTTGGCGTCAGTTTCTGGAATCAGGTGCAAGATTAGGTAGGTTAAAGGCGCCCCCATCAGGAATCCTAGCCCCAGACCCATTACGAAAATCGAAACCGAATTCGATAGGTATCCCGGGTAGGGGCTCGCCCAATAAATCAACATGAACCCGGAAATGGTAGAAATCAGCACCCCAATCCCTAGCACGAAGCGAGGACCAAAACGGTCGGTTAGCCGTCCGCTTAATGGAGCCCCGATGGCCGAGGCCAAGCCGATAATAATCGTGGGATAGCCGCCTCGTCCAGAGGGTAGCCGCATACAGTTTTCCGCGAATTGCGGGATGAACATGACGGTCATCATCAAAATGCCGGATACGGCAGCGAACAACAAAGTAGTTCCCACGTTGATAGTAGCGAAGTATTTAAAATCGATGAGAGGGTCATCGGCGCGCACTTCCGCTACCCAAAATGCTGGCAGCATGATCAGGAAAATAAGTAAACCTACCCATACGTTGGGGTCTCCCAGGGATTCGCCGATCTTGGTGAAGTCTAGGTTTTGGAATGCCCACAACAGGGCGGTAATCATCACTACTAGGATAAATACCCCTGGTAAATCTAGTTTGCGCGCGGAATTCTCATTTTCTTGCGGGAGCGCCCAAATTCCGAGGGCGACCACGATTACCGCAATCGGAACGTTAATGTAGAAGATCCATTGCCAGTTTTCCTGTCCGGCGATATCCAAAATGAGAGAACCAGCAGAGCCGCCGAACACTGAGGCAACGCCATAAACCATGCCTACCAGTCCTAAGGCCATGCCGCGCTTAGGGGGAGGAACAATGGTGCCGACTGCAGCGGTTGCTACTGGCACCATCCCGCCGCCTCCGATGGCTTGGATGGCGCGGGAAGCTAGTAACAGTCCTAGGGAAGAGAAATCTTGCGCTAGCCCGCATCCCAGGGAACCGAGCCCAAATAGCCCAATCGCCAGTACATATACCGGTTTACGGCCAATAATGTCCGCAATTTTTCCGATTACTGGAATCGCTGCCGCATAGGCGAGGGTGTAAATAGTGAAAACCCAAACCCCAACCTTATCGCCTACTCCCAGCCCATTTTGAATCACGGTACGCGCCGGGTTCACAATCCCCATATCGAGGGCGCCCATCCCGATGCCTGCTAAATAGAGGACGAGGACGAGTTTCCACCGCTTAGGGGCAGTAAAATCGCTGGGGGCGTGGTTATTTACTGTCGGAGATACTCCGGATTTCTTTGATTCTTTCGCTTCCTCTTTATTTGAAGCGCCAAGTAGATCGCTCATTTTTGATCCTTAATTAGCCGTGGTTTTCTGGCGATAGTCTTAGGCTTTAAGGTCGTGGGAGGTGTCTAGGGATTCCACGAAGTCCTGGAGCATTTCGGTAAAAGTTTTCAGTTCTTTTTGCGTGCGCGCGGCAAACAATCCATTAAGTCCCGCTTCCATGGGGGCGGTGAAGCCATGCCCGATTTGTCCGCCAAGCTCTGAGATCCGCAGTATGGTTTTTCGGCGGTCGGTCTCATTAGTTTCCCGGTTTACGTATCCTAAATCGATGAGGCGATCGGTGAGATAACTAACCGCTGCCCGGGTGATGTGTAGTTGTTCTGCTAATTCCGAGGGGGACAGGGGGGTGCCACTTAGTTCTGCCTGCCAGATTTGCAGCAAGGCTTCTCCATCCTTCCCGTGCAATCCCAATTTTGAGGAATACCGGTTGACCAGGTCAGTTGAGGCAAAAACTAATCTGTGTAGTTCGTAAAGGAGCTGGTCTAATAGCTGCTTGCGCTCGTTGGTCGGGTTCGAAGTGTTATCCATATAGTTAAGTATATTAACAATTAAGAAACTTAAGCAACTGGTATTTAAAATTACCTACCCCGCGAAGCGGGCTAACCAGCGGGGAGGGGCTGCGCGGGGCAGGACGCTGCCACTGTCGCCATCGCCCGCTTTTCCTCCGGAGTAACCCACAGCTTCCACTTTTGTTTAATCGCGGTCTGCAAAGCCACGTATTGACAATGAAATCCCTGGTTAGGGGGCAGCCAACTGGCGGCATCCTTATCTTGTTTATCTTGATTCGCCGGACCATCAACCGCCAGCAGATTTAAGGGGTCGTTGGCGAACTGTTCACGAGCTTTAGCATCCCACCTGCTGGCTCCGGTTTTCCAGGCATTAGAGAGGGCGACTACATGGTCAATCTGAATCTTGCTGGAGGTGTCTGCCCCTTTACGAAATCGTTGGAAACGCCCAGTATATGGCTCTGTGAATTCTCCAGATAGCACCACGCAATCATGAGTTCCCGCCTTGGTCTGCACCTGGGACAAGTCGCGCCGTAAAATATCGTTTCTGGTGTCACAACCATTGCGATCAACATCTGCCCAACGGATACCGAATTGAGAACGCTGATAGGGGGAGGCGCTTTCCCACTCGCCCTCGGGCAGGCTGGCGACTGCTTTTACCAAATCGGTCTGCACCGATTCGGAGAGAATCTGATCCGCACTTTTCCCCCAATTGGGTAACCCCACTTTGGGGGCTCCTTTTTGGGAAAGTCCCGCTAAATCCGGACCGATTCCAGGGATAAAAGCCCATGCCAGCAAACCAATAATAAATCCCGCAATAATGCGGGTACCCCAGGAAAAGTCCTTCCCAGAACGCCTGCGTCTGCCTAACCGGTAATACCCCATAGCTCCATTGTGGCAACTTTTAGGCGCTTTCCTAATTGGCAGTCCCGCTGCCGGAAGTATTTGCTTTTATCTCCCGCGGTGCACAATAGAAGTATGTTCACGCTTTCCCAGGCACGCGCCCTCGCCCCTGAGCTTCCGGCGGCGAGAATCTTGCCGAAACTGGAAAGCGCCCTCGAAACCGCGGGGAAAGTAATTGTTTCCGCTGAGCCGGGGTCAGGGAAAACCACTTTGGTTCCTCCGATTTGCTGGGCGTTAGAGGATGCGCGGGCGAAAAATAACTCCCCGGCAGCGGGGGTAATAGTGACCGAGCCGCGCCGGATTGCCGCCCGGGCTGCTGCCAGTTACCTGCAGACACTGCTACCTAATAATGAGGATAACCTGGCAGCTAAAGTCGCATTTTCTATCCGGGGGGAATCCACTCGCAGCCGCGATACTCGCCTAGATTTTGTGACTGCCGGCCTGTTTTTGCGGCAACTGCTGACGGATCCGGAAATCTCGGGTATTGGTACGGTGATTATCGACGAGGTTCACGAAAGGTCTTTGGATACCGATATTTTATTAGCTCTGCTCTGCGAGGTGCGTCAGTTACGCCCGGAGCTGCGAATAGTCGTGATGTCGGCGACTTTAGATAGTGAACTGTTCCGCAAGGTTTTAGGGGAAGATACCCCCGTTTTAGAGGCAGAGGGCAAACTTTTTCCTCTGCAAGAAGTGTTCGCGCCGCCGCCAGCGCGGGTGCGGCGGATTAGTGAGCGGGGAACTTCCCTAGAGCTCCGCGACTATTTGGCTGATTTGGCGTTAAAACATCGCATACAGGCTGATACTTTAGTGTTTGCGCCCGCAATCGCGGACGTAGAGGCAATTGCCTCCGCATTGCGTTTGCGTGCTAGTTATCCGGAGCGAATCATGACTCTGCACGGACAGCTATCTCCCCGCGAGCAGGCAAAAGTGCTGTCCCAGGGTGCCTCTTCCGCCAGTGAGGACGCCCTTAAGCCCGGGGAGGGCAGGATAATTGTTGCCACTTCGGTGGCAGAATCGGCACTGACAGTTCCCGGGGTTCGCCAGGTGATTGACAGTGGATTATCGCGGGTTCCCAGTCGCCGTCTGCGTGGAAATGCCGGGGGATTGAGCACCTTGAGTTGCTCGCGAGCCGCGGCAACTCAACGCGGGGGACGTGCCGCGCGCCTGGGACCTGGATATGTGATTCGCGGCTATGACCAGCAAACTTATGCGCGTATGGAACCCGATACGCAGCCAGAAATCCTGCGGAGTGACCTTGCCCAGACCTATTTGCAACTGGCGGATTGGGGGCAAACCGATCTGGAAGTTCTGGTACTGCCTACCGCCCCTCCGCCTGCTGCCTGGCAGCAGGCGGAGAAGGATTTGCAGGCACTCGGCGCTTTAGATAATGATTGCCGGATTACCGCTTTTGGACGCCAATTGGTACAAATTCCAGCCCATCCCCGCCTGGCACGCGCCTTGATTTTGGGGGCGCGTCTGGTGGGTGAGCGCCGTGCCGCCCAGGTAGTGGCGGCTTTACAAGTGGATTTACGTAGTTCAGACGGTGATTTATGGGCTGCGATTCGCCGCGCGGAACGTCAAGGAGATAGAACTTATCGCACTGAGCGTAGCCGCTTTGAAAAATTGGCGCGGCGTTATCAAGGTATCGATACTGGTAGCGAGAACTTTATGTCGTTGTTATCTGCTAGGGGTGGGCAGCTAGGGCAAGGCAGCGCGAATAGCCAAGCTGCAAGTTCACCAGCTAATTTGCAAAAACTTGCAGGCGATTTAAGCGTTGGATTAGTGGTGGCGATGGCATTTCCCGATCAAATAGGGCGTCTAACCAGTAAGGACGGGGTATATCAGCTTTCTGGGTCGGGAGCGGCTCGCCTAGACAATGACAGTTCTTTATCCACCAGTAAATGGCTGGCGATTGCAGAAATTGGGGTGCGTAAAGGCGGTGACGACCTGATTCGTTTAGCCGCGCCCCTCACCGAGAAACTGGCGTTAGAGCTGGGAAGTCATCTAAAACAAGAAAAACATTTTGAAGAGTACCGGGATGGAAAAATCAGCGCTTGGCAGCAACGGTGTCTAGGAGAAATCCCTCTGCAGCGGCAAAAAGCGAAAATCCGAGAACCTGAGCGCGTCCTCGAAGCCGAGTATCAGCGGGTGGGGCTAGATTTTCTGACTTGGAACCCTAAAGCCACTCGCTTACGCGCCCGTTTGCGCTGGGCGGCGCGCTATTTGCCCAATGTCCCTGCAGTTAGTGACCAGGATTTACATGATAATCCCCGCTTCTGGCAGGTGTTGATCAGTTATTTTGCAGCAGGAAAAAACGCTGCAAATGCCCCGGTAACGACCTGGTTGGAGGGGATACTCGACTATGAAACTCGGCGTACCTTGGAACAAGAGGCACCCAGCGAATTTTTACTTCCTTCCGGCCGGCGCGGCGCTATTAGCTATCCCGACGATATCACCAGCGGCCCGCCTCGGGTGCAGGCGAAACTACAAGAATTCTTTGGGATGCAATCCGCGCCAAAAATCCTGGGAGGACAAGTCGACCTGGCGATGGAGATGCTGTCACCGGCAGGTCGCCCGCTGGCGTTAGTGACCGACTTAGATCACTTCTGGGATGAAGTCTATCCGCAGGTACGAGCGGAAATGCGGGGCAGGTACCGCAAGCATCCTTGGCCGGAAGATCCCCGCGCCGCCCTCGCCACTGCCGCCACCAACCGCCAACTCCGCTCCCGGTAACTAAGGGGTTGTACCTGGGAAGCAGGGGAAAGATTTTACCTCCCGACCCGATATTAAGGGCGAGGATTACTTTTGTCTCCCGCCCAAAGAACTTGGGCAATACCCAAGGTATTACCCAAGTTCTTACGCCCGCCTAACCTGATCGACAAAAGTAATCCTCACCCTTACCGGCTTGGTGGGGAATATCCGGGCAGCATGGCAACCGGTTGGATTCTCGCGGAACAGGCGCGGGGTTGGGGCTAGGTTTTATCCGAGCAGGCGCGGTGGGCATAAGAATCCGGTAAATACCAAAGGTATTTACCGGATTCTTGGGCGGGAGGAAAAACCTAGCCCCCAACGCTTGCAGCGGGCGGGAGACAAAAGTAATCTCCGCCCTTGCGGTATAAGGGTTAGAGCCGACTACGAGAGGGCGGCGCCTACTACCTCTTGCGCTTCGGAAATCACTTGATCAACGTGCTGGTCGCCCTGGAAGGATTCCGCGTAAATCTTGTAGATATCTTCGGTACCCGAGGGGCGAGCCGCAAACCAGGCGTCCTTAGTGACTACTTTCAGTCCACCGATTTCAGCGTCATTACCGGGGGCGCGCACCAGTTTGTCGGTAATCTCTTCCCCGGCAAGTTTCTCGGCGGTTACGTCCTCGGAAGAAAGTTTCTTGAGTTTAGCTTTCTGCTCCGGGGTGGCGGCGGCCTCGAAACGCTTATAACTGGAAGCCCCGAAACGTTCCACCTGCTGTTTATGCAGCTGCGAGGGAGAAGTTCCGGTTACCGCCAGGATTTCGGAAGCTAGTAGCGCCAAAATAATGCCGTCTTTATCGGTTGTCCAGACAGACCCATCTTTGCGTAAGAAAGAGGCACCGGCGGATTCCTCGCCCCCGAAACCGATAGTTCCGGAGAGTAATCCCGGCACGAAATACTTAAAGCCCACTGGTACTTCCACCAGCTTGCGTCCCATGTTGGCAACAACCCGGTCGATTAGCGAGGAGGAAACCAAGGTCTTCCCGACTCCGCAACTCTCGCCCCATTCCGGCCGGTGGGTGTACAGGTATTCGATGGCGACTGCCAGGTAATGGTTGGGGTTCATTAGTCCATCCGGGGTGACAATCCCGTGGCGATCCGAATCTGCATCGTTACCGGTAGCAATATCGAAAGGCGTAACCCCGTCCTCGTCCGGTGCCATCTTTTCCCGTAGCGAAGCCATTGCATAAGGGGAGGAGCAGTCCATGCGGATCTTTCCATCCCAATCCAAGGTCATGAAGCTGAAGGCGGGATCCACATCCGGGTTAACTACCGTCAGGTTCAGGTCGTGACGCTCAGCAATCATCCCCCAATAGTCCACGGAAGCTCCACCTAAGGGATCTGCGCCGATGCGTACTCCCGCAGAGCGAATCGCATCCAAGTCGATAACGCTGGGCAGCGCATCCACGTATTCATGCAGATAATCATGGGGGTGGACACAGTCGGCGCGAGTTAAATCCGCTAGCGTAGAGCGCGGAACATTGCGCCAGCCGTCCTGGAGAATCTGGTTAGCGCGATCGGCGATCCAGCCGGTAGCGTCCACGTCTGCAGGGCCGCCGGTAGGGGGATTGTATTTGAAGCCGCCGTCGCGTGGCGGGTTATGTGACGGGGTGATTACAATTCCGTCAGCCACATCCGCGCCCGAGGTGCGCACTTTGCCAGGCGCCCCATTTGCCTGCAGAATCGCTAAGGATACTGCCGGGGTGGGTACATAGGAGTTGCGGGAATCGATCCGCACGTCCACTCCATTAGCTACCAGCACTTCCAGGGCGCTGCGGTGAGCAGGCTCCGAAAGGGCGTGGGTGTCACGCCCCATAAATAGCGGCCCGCTAATCCCCTGGTTGCGGCGGTATTCCACAATTGCCTGGGTGATGGCCACGATATGGGCTTCGTTAAATGCGTGGTCGAAGGCGCTGCCGCGGTGTCCCGAGGTGCCGAAACTGACCCGTTGGCTTGGCTCGGCGGGGTCTGGCTCCAGGTCATAGTAGGCGGCTAGGAGGTCATCGACATTGATTAAATCTTCTGGTTTGGCTTTTTGCCCGGCTCTTTCAAACATGTATCCAGTCTTTCACTTATTTAGCTTTTTGTCTGCGAAAAGCACCAGGTTTTATCAGTGTAAAATGCCAGGTAAATTGAGGGCATGAATCGCTTTGACGAGGTAATGCGCCGCGCTATGGATTTGGCAACCTGTGCACAAAAGCAGGCAGATGTGCCGGTGGGGGCGCTTTTGCTCGCTCCCCGCGCCGAAAATTTGGCGTCAATTAGCGTCCGGCGTGCTGATATTTTTACCGGCGAGGGTGCGCTGGCTTCCCCGGGCGAGGGCGCGCCCACTTCCGAGAGTGATTCCCCTCCCTACCTGGGAGACTGGGAAATCATTGGGCGCGGCTTTAACCAGCGGGAAACCTATCCTTTTGATCCCACGGCTCACGCAGAGATTATGGCTTTGCGACAAGGAGCGCGCCGCCTGGGCACTTGGCGGCTCACCGGCACCACCTTGGTGGTCAACCTGGAGCCTTGCACTATGTGTGCCGGTGCCCTGGTGAATGCCCGGGTTTCGCGGGTAGTGTTCGGCGCCTGGGACGCCAAGGCAGGCGCAGCGGGCTCTGTCCGTGATGTCCTGCGCGATAGCCGCCTAAATCACCGTATTGAAGTAATCGGTGGGGTACTAGAGCAGGAATGTTCCGCGCAACTAAAGGACTTCTTTGCTCGCCGCCGCTAGAAGGTTACATCTTCACGTCCCCCAATCCCTGATTGTTAGCGTCTTTGCCCGCTGGCACCAAGGCGTTTAGCCACCCACGGCAAAGTTACTGTCCTCAGCCTGCCCTTTCGCCGGGAGTTTTCTACCGCGTCTCCTGCGTCCCCTCCGGCAGGTATGGCTCTCGGTGCGACGTCCGCCGCGCCCCGTCACGTTCGCGCCCTGCACTTGCTGCACTCCCTCCTCGAAAATTCCAAATTCCGGCAAACAGGCAGATAACTCTCCGGCAAACAGGAAGATAGAACAAATGAAAATGAGGCTTATCAGCTTAAATGACTTTCCTCTAAAGCCACGCTAACGGGCGGAAAAGAAGTTTAGGATTCCTTGGGCGAGGACGGCGTCGTACTGCTAGGGGAGGGCGCATTTGCCAGGGCTCTAGTAGTTTTTGAGGGCGGCGCAACTCTATTTTCTAAAGACTGCCATTCAATTGAAACTTTTAGTACGCTCACGCAGGTGTGCTCTTGTGTCTGGGACTTAGGTCGACTATAGTGGCTATTGTAAGGACAATTCAGTTAATCAAAGGGGATGCCTACAACCTGGCATGACCGGCGATAAGGTCAGCAACATTCTGAGGAGAAACTGACAATGGTAAAACAGTTGCAGCATTGGATTAACGGTGAATACGCACAGGGGAAACCTGCTGGACACATCGATATTGAAGATCCAGCGCTAGGAGAGGTCGTAGCTACGGTTCCGTCCGCATCTAGTGAAGATTTGGATCACGCAGTAGAGATTGCCAAAAAAGCGCAAAAAGAGTGGGCGAAACTTTCGCTCGCAAAACGCGTAGACATCATGTTCAAGATGCGCCACCTGGTTTTGGAAAACCAAGACAAGATGGCAAGGCTCATCGTCCAGGAGCACGGCAAGAACTACTCGGACGCGATTGGCGAGATTCAGCGCGGACGGGAAACCCTCGACTATGCCTGCGGGATTAACGCCAATATGAAGGGCGAATATTCCTACCAGATTTCGACTGGTGTTGATATTTACACCGTGCGGCAGCCGGTGGGAGTAGTAGCGGGGATTTGCCCGTTCAACTTCCCGGCAATGGTGCCCATGTGGATGCACCCCTTGGCTATCGCTACTGGTAATGCCATTATTATTAAGCCCGCGTCCTCCACTCCTTCCGCTGCCCTCTTTACCGGCGAACTCTACAAGCAAGCGGGGCTACCGGACGGGATTTACCAGGTATTGACTGGTAACCGTAACCTGGTTACCTCCATCTTGGAGCATCCGGGAATCGATGCGATTTCCTTTGTGGGATCCACTCCGGTTGCACATATTGTGCAGAACACCGGGGTTGCTCACGGCAAACGGGTACAGGCGCTGGGCGGGGCAAACAACCACGCCATCGTGATGCCGGATGCAGATATCGATTTCGCCGCCAAGCATATTTCGGCAGCGGCTTTCGGAGCGGCGGGTGAACGCTGTATGGCGTTGCCGGTGGTAGTAGCCGTAGGAAGCGCTGGTGAAAAACTAGCCGAGAAAGTCAAAGCCCACGCTGACCAGATTCACGTGAATCAAGGCATGGTTGAAGGCTGCGAGATGGGACCGGTGATTGACAAGAAAGCGCAGGAACGCATCGAAGGTCTGATTACTGACGCTGAAGAACGCGGTGCGACTATTGTGCGTGATGGACGCGGATTCCGACCGGAAGGTTACCCCAACGGCTACTTCGTAGGGCCCACCATTATCGATAACTGCCCCAAAGATGCGCCCGCCTACTACGAGGAAATCTTCGGTCCGGTGCTGGTAATTACCCGCGCCGAAACTTATGAAGAAGCCATCGAAATCGTTAACTCCTCTCCCTTTGGTAACGGCTCTGCTATCTTCACCAATGACGGCGGGGTAGCGCGCAAGTTCACCCTCGATGTTGAGGCCGGCATGGTGGGCGTTAACGTCCCGATTCCGACTCCGGTTGCCTACTACTCCTTCGGTGGCTGGAAAGACTCGCTACTTGGGGACACTCATATCCACGGCCCCGAGGGCGTGAAGTTCTACACCAAGGCCAAAGCGATTACTACCCGCTGGCCGAGCGAATCCGGACACTATGAAGCCACTATGAGCTTCCAGCGCGAGGAAGGCTAAAGGTAGCTAAAGGAACTAGAGGTTCAAGAACATTTGGTGCAGGCGCGGGTCGCCGGTCAGTTCGGGGTGGAAAGTAACTCCGATTTGACCTCCGGCTCGCGCCCCCACAATTAGCCCATTTACTCGTCCGAGTTCTTCTACTCCCGGCCCCACCTCGCTAATGCGAGGAGCGCGAATAAAGGTCATCGGTAGATCTTTCATTCCTGCAAAGTCAGCGCGGGCGTTAAAGGAACCGAGTTGGCGTCCATAGGCATTGCGTTCCACGGTAACGTCCAAGGTTCCGAGTGCCGTGCGATCCACGTCGCGTTTACCCATAATCTGCTTGGCCAGCAAGATTAGTCCAGCGCAGGTTCCCAGAACCGGCATCCCGGCGGTAATCATATCCCGTAGCCGATCCGCCATCCCCAGTTCAATCAGCAGTTTTGATTGCACCGTGGATTCTCCGCCCGGTAATACCAGGCGGTTAAATCCGCTGCGCAAGTCTGCTGCTTCGCGCAGTTCGACTACCTGAGCCCCCACTGCCTGCAGGCACTGTTCATGCTCAATGAAGGCACCTTGAACTGCGAGTACGCCAACTTTTTCCATCTGATTACGCTGACCGATTCTGTTGGAGGGGGCTTACTTTCCGCGTTCTGCCATCAGTAGGTCAATTTCACTTTCGTTAATCCCCACCATGGCTTCACCCAGATTTTCGGAAAGTTCCGCGATCAGTTTTGCGTCCCTAAAGTTAGTGACTGCCTTGACGATCGCGGCGGCACGTTTGGCGGGATTGCCGGACTTGAAAATACCGGAACCTACGAACACGCCCTCGGCACCTAGCTGCATCATCAAAGCTGCATCTGCTGGGGTGGCCACTCCGCCAGCCGCGAAGTTTACGACCGGAAGGCGCGCAGAATCATGTACCTCTTGCAACAGCGCCAGCGGTACTTCTAGCTGCTTAGCGGCCTCGAAAATCTCGTCTTCGCGCAGGCTGGAAATCCGCCGGATTTCCGCGTTCATCTCGCGCATATGGGTTACTGCCTGTACCACGTCGCCGGTTCCCGGCTCGCCCTTGGTGCGAATCATGGTTGCGCCCTCGCCAATGCGCCGCAGCGCTTCACCCAGGTTACGTGCCCCACACACGAAAGGTACTTTGAACTGGGTTTTATCAATGTGGTAGATGTCGTCGGCGGGGGAGAGGACTTCGGATTCATCAATATAGTCGATTTCGATAGCTTCCAGCAACTGGGCTTCCACAAAATGTCCAATCCGGCACTTTGCCATCACCGGAATAGAAACTGCCTCTTGGATCCCCTTGATCATCGCCGGATCACTCATCCGAGAAACGCCGCCCGCTGCCCGAATGTCGGCGGGGATCCGTTCTAGCGCCATAACGGCGGCCGCGCCCGCGTCCTCGGCAATCCGTGCCTGTTCCGGGGTGGTGACGTCCATAATCACGCCACCCTTCAGCATCTGGGCAAGCTGACGGTTCAGCGCCACCCGTTCTTTTAGTTCGTTTGATTCCTGGACTTTGGAAGTGTTGCCGGTTTCCATTTCCTGTTCCTTCTTTCTGTGCCTAGCCTTCTTGGTCGCGGCGCTAAGCGGCGCTTTTCCCTCTAAGCATCTACTTTACAAACTTACGAGGCGGAATAGGTATTTTAGTGGGCAAGGACGCGTCTAGTGAAAAAATGCAAATCGCAGTTTTTTTATTACGCGAGAAAAAATATAAGGGTAATACCCTTGACACCCTTGTTTAACACGTGTTAAATAAAGGTAGATAGGCTTTGGTGTCAACCAAGTCTACAAACGGGAAACCCCGGAAAAGCCTCGATGTGACGAAACGTTTCGGCTAAGCTGAGGGTGCCCAACAAATAAGCGGAGCGAAGAGGCTACTACCTGAGGGAGGAACCTCAATACTCGCCCTGATGAATATAGTCACCGCCAAGTAGAAGGAATGAAAAATGGTCAAGATTGCTCTCGACCCCAATATGTATTACTGGTTTATGCTGGTTCCGCAAACCCTGCATAAAGCCCGGGAACTGGGGTTTGATTATGTGGAACTCTCGCCAACGGCAGATTTTCACTTCTGGCATCACTACCCCAAGGCGGACGATGCTTTTGTCGCCGAGCTTAACAAGGCACAGAAGGAATCCGGGGTTAAGATTGCCACTTTGAACCCGGTGTTTAACTGGGCATGTGTTGACGAGGAAGAGCGGCAAGCCCAGGTGCGCAACTGGCGGCGGTTGCTCGAGATTGCCGATCAGTTAGATGTGCGCGAGATTGTTTCTGAATTTTCCGGGGATCCCAACACTCCCCGGCACTGCGAACATCAGTGGTATAAGTCCATTGAAGAACTCACACCCGATTTTGAAAAATATGGGATTCAGCTGCACATGGAGGCACACCCCTACGACTTCGTGGAGCTACACGATCCCGCCATCAACTTGATTCGCGGGGTAAATAAGCCCTGGATTGGCTATGAATACTGCGCTCCGCACACCTTCCACCTTTCCGATGGCAAGGGCGATGTAGAGCGGATGCTACGTTCTGCAGGTGACCTGCTGAAAGAAGTACATATTGCGGATGTTTATAACCACAAGGCCTTCGATGGAAACCGTTACGTAATCAATCCTCCGGGAGTGGACGCGCGGGTACACCAGCACAACGAGATCGGCATGGGCGAAGTTCCCTGGGACGAGCTGTTCAGCACCTTACGGGATATGAAGTTCGATGGCGTGTTATCTCTGTGCGTATTCGGCTGGCATGACCGCGCTGACGAAATCAATAAGAAGATGATTGCCCGGGTGAAGAGCGAGTTCGGACAGTAATCCCGCTCAGTAACTAAGCAAGATTTGGTTTTCCGAGGGCGCAGGTGGCGTCTTCGGAAAACCTTTCTTGCAAATCCAAGTGTTTCTCGGAAAACAACTGAATAAATAACGTTAACTATACGTTTACCTGTGAATGCTCAAACGAATCTTAGGGGTGTTTAGTTAGCTATTTGGTTTATTCCAAATTATGTTTCAGAGGTTTGAACCTCCATGGCTATAGGCTATTTAGCGATACTCTAAGAGCAATGCTATGAAACAAAAAGTAACTATCTCCGATGTCGCCAAGGAAGTGGGAGCCGCCATTTCTACGGTGTCCGTTGCGTTGTCCGGACGACCCGGAGTTTCGGAAAAGAGACGCGCTGAGATTCAGCGCGCCGCTTTTGAGATGGGGTATCGTCCTGACCGGCAGGCCGCCCTCATTCGTCTAGACCGCAGCTATTTGCTGGGTGTGGTTTATTATATGGAGCAAGAGTTCCAAACCTCGCTGATGGATCCGCTCTATCGTTACGCTGAAAAACAAGGCTATCGCTTGGTAGCGGCGGGTTGCGTGGGACTGCGCAGCGAAATGGATTGCATCGAATCCCTGCTGCAAGACCGCTGTGAAGGAATAATTCTTATCGGTACAAAACTCTCCGGTGAGTATTTAGAAAAAGTTGCATCTACCATACCGCTGATTACCCTGTGTCAAGAATCTGGATCAAAGAATGTTGACGCCGTGGTGTCCAATGATGCCTTAGGAATTGAGAAAGGTTTCCAGTATTTACAAAAGCAGGGTTTTGGCGACATTGTGCATATTTGTGGCGACAATCAGGCTAACGCCCGGGTGCGGGAAGCCGCATTTCGCCGCTGCCTTAAAGAATCGGGGTTATCGTCCAGCGAAAGTGTAGCGAATCGTATCTATCAGGGCGGACAAAATCCGCGCGATGGGGCGCGGGTTGCCGACGAGATATTACACCAGGTCAGCAGGGGGGACAGGGGGCTACCACGTGCAGTGATGTGTTTTAACGACCTGTGTGCCCAAGGATTCATGATTAGGCTGTGGCAAGAAGGCATCAAAATTCCGCAGGAAGTTGCGGTAGTTGGTTTCGATGACACTCCGATTGCTGCTGAGCCTTATGTGGAACTAACTACGGTGCGACAAGATCGGGAACAACTGGCAGCACTAGCAGTTGAGCGCCTGGTAGCACACGTAGAGTTCTTTTTGGATGAGGAAAACTATGGCAAGAAATGGGACGCCACCGAAAACCAAGTGGACACCCAGCTGATTGTGCGCAAGACCGCCTGAAAACTTGGCCGTTTGTCCCGGAGAAAACCCAGAGGTAGCTGATGACAGTCCTTCCGATACTAGCTCCCCTTTGTGGTGAGATTGTGCCGGTCACCGCGGTTCCGGATCCGGTTTTTTCTCAGAAAATGATGGGGGAGGGCGTAGCTATTCGTCCTTTACCGCAGGTACAGCCAGTCTTGGCTCCGGTTAGTGGGAAAATCGTAAAGCTTTTTAAAACCGGACACGCCTTCGCGCTGGTAGGCAAGGTTGGCGACCTAGAGGTGCTGGTACACGTGGGGCTAGAAACGGTGGGGCTTAAGGGTGAGGGTTTCAAGCTGCTATGCAGTGAGGGCGAGGAGGTTGAGGCCGGGCAGCCCATAGTTGAGGTCGATATTCCACGCCTGCTCGCGCTAGAAAAAGATCCGGTAACCCCGGTGGTGTTTATCGGACGGAATCAAGTGGAGGCAATGGATTATTCCCTTGGCTCGGTGCAGGCAGGAACCCCGCTTTGTCAGGTAACTTTGCGCAAGTAACGGTACCCAGTAATACCTGGGGAATCTGACAGTTATTCTTGCGGATATTGGTAGCTGCGGACTAATCGCCGTAACTATTTGTAGACCTAAAGAACATAAACAGGGGCGGGGTCGAATATTTTCTTCGACCCCGCCCCTGAGATTTAAGGCGATTAGATTTTTAAAGCGACTTGGTTAGTCGGATTAAAAACCGGGTAGCACTGACTTGTCCGGCCAGGTCTTTTCAATGTAAGCCTTGACTTCCGGAGAGTGCAGCAAAGTGTCCAGCTTCTTAATCGCCTCTACCTTTTCAGAATCCTTCTTCCAAGCCAGAATATTTAGCGCAGGATTATTCTTGGTAGATTCCAAGATCAAGGCTTCAGAGGGCTTCTTGCCTCCAAGTTGAGCAAAGTTACCGTTGATCACCGCGACATCTAGGTCAGCTAGGGCGCGCACTAACTGCGCACCTTCCACCTCAGGCAGCTCAAAGCCACGCGGATTGTACTCTTTAGACTTGGCAATCACCGATACTTTCTGCTGCTTCTCATCCTTCGGCAACTTAATTAAACCATTGTCGGCCAGTAGTTTTAGGGCACGCGCCTGGTTAGTGGGGTCGTTGATGATCCCAATCTTGGCGCCGTCCTTCAGATCCTTAATATCCTTGAGCTTTTCGGAATAAATTCCTAGCGGCTCTAGGTGGATTCCCTTGCCGTGATCGAACTGCCAGTTGTTCTTGGCGGTGTTCTCATCGAAGTAGGGAACCGTCTGATAATAGTTGGCATCCAGATCCCCAGAATTCAGGGCTTCATTCGGTTGGACGTAGTCGGTGTACTCTTTGATCTCCAACTCGATGCCCTGCTTCTTAGCCAAGTTATCGGCCACGTAACGCAAGATCTTCGCATGCGGATTAGGGGAAGCCCCTACGATCAGTTTGGTGTCGCCACCAGCGGAGCTACCGCCGCAAGCAGCCAGACTTAAGGCCAGACCAGCAGCTCCCGCTGCAGCAATAATTTTCTTCCAAGTTTTCATTTTCTTTTCCTTTTAATTAGTTGTTTTTTAGGTAGTTTACAAAGTTTTCTTGCCCGTCCTCGCCTGCGTCTATAGAGCGGACGAGGACAAAAGCTTTCCCGAGCTACCTAGCGCGGTGCCAGGGAACAAAATTTTTAACTAGACCGCTAAAATCTAGCGGAACAAACTCCGACTGGTTTTTCCTTAGCGGTGATCGACCAGCCGGCTAAGCATGTCGCCGACCCACTGTACGATGACCACGATCAGCAGGATGTCGATGACCACGATTAGCATCACGTCACCCATAAATTGGTTGTAACCGTAGTTTATGGCAAGCGCCCCCAGGCCACCGGTACCCAAAGTACCCGCCATCGCCCCGTAACCAATCAGAGAAATCAAAGTAACGGTAACTGACTGGATTAGGGCCGGCAACGCTTCGTGCACCTGCACTCCCATCATGATTTGCCAGTTAGAGGCGCCCGCCATTTTTGCCGCCTCTAGTTTGCCGCTTTCTACCCCTTGCACATTGGATTCCACCAGGCGGGCAAAGAACGGCGCCGCCGCCAGCGTCAGTGGAACTACTGCCGCTTTCCACCCCAAAACGCTGCCTACCAGCAGGCGAGTAAAAGGAATAATCGAAATCATCAAAATAACGAAGGGCAGTGAGCGCCCCACGTTAACGATGAATCCCAACACTGCGTAGAGCACTCGCGCGACCTTCGAACCTGATAGCAGTCCCGCCGGAGCGGTAGCTACCAGCAGCAAACCAATCGGCAGCCCCAGCAGAATCGAGAAAAATCCCGACCATAGCGACATGTAGATAGTTTCTAACGTGGCATTCAGAAGATCATTAGCAATCACCGGATTGGAAAACCATCTACCGGAAGCATCCGCAGCCATGGGCATGATGTTCGCAACCTGTGAGGTAGTAACGATAAGACTCATGCCCGCACCTCCGTATAGATGTGATGATTTTCCATTTCGCGAATAAAACTGTCCAGTTCCGTGGTTTTAACTCCCAGAGCTAGACGACCAACCTGCGTGGTTCCCACGGTTTCAAACGTTCCGGCCACAATATCGCCGCCCAGGCTAGCCACCAGATCCATAACTTTAGATCCGGTGGGTACCCCCGGCGAAGAAGTAAAAGCAATATCTACTACCGAGGCGGGCTCGCCGTCTAAAGTTACTTCTTCGTCAACATTGGGGGGCGGAACCAGGTCTTTTGCCAGCCGCGAAGACGGATTCTTGACTACGTCCTCCACCGAACCGGTCTGTACGATCTTTCCGCCTTCTAGCAAAGTGACGTGGGTGCAAATCTCGCGGACTACGCTCATCTCGTGGGTAATAATCACTACGGTTACGCCCAGGCGGTCATGTACATCTTTGATTAAATGCAGGATTTGCTGGGTGGATTCGGTATCCAAAGCGCTGGTAGGTTCATCGCACAGTAACACTTGCGGCTCATCGGCCAGCGCCCGGGCGACCCCTACTCGCTGCTGTTGCCCCCCGGAAAGTTGGGAGGGATAAGAGGATCCCCGGTCATGCAGCCCCACCAGATCTAGCAGCTTTTGAACCCGCTCGTGGCGATCCCCGCGTTTTTGTCCCGCCAAATACAGCGGATAGGCAATATTGCCGGCAGCAGTGCGCGAATCCAGAAGGTTAGCCGCCTGGAACACCATCCCAATCGAGCGGCGTGCCTGGCGCAAATGCTTTTCAGAAAGGGTGGAAAGATTTTGCCCCGCCACCAGAATTTCGCCCGAAGTGGGATGTTCCAAAGCGGTCAGGCAACGAATCAGCGTAGATTTTCCGGCTCCCGACTGTCCCACAATGCCGTGGATTTCCCCGGCCCCAATTTTTAGGGAGATACCATCGAGGGCGTGCAGCTGGTCCTGTTTCTTGCGGGGATAAATTTTATAGACGTCCCGCAACTCAATCAGCGGCTTTTCCGCTTTGCCGATACTCATAAGTTCCTTCCCATCGGTCCTGGCATTAGCACCGTCTTATCGGTTGCTGCAGTGCGCGAGCCAGGTCTCTGCACTGCTCTTGATGGCTACGTTTAGACTAAAGCTCTGAAAAGCAAAACGCCAACTTTTGAGACGGCTTGTAGTCGCTCTCACGTTTTCGTTAGCATAGGGGCATGGAAGAAACAGCGATCAAATCGATTCAGTGGTGGTGGCTCGCCTAGGCGGGTCCTTTCTTTCAGGCATTTATAGAACCCGCCAGGTGGCGGGTATTTTTTTGTCTCCCGCCAGCGGAAACTATTTAATAGAAGTGATATTTCAATGAGGAGCAAAAGAAAAGATGACTGATAACCCTAGAATCCAACCCTTAGGATTTCCGATCGATAACCACATTCCTGCTCGCTGGTACAACCTGGTCGCGGACTTCCCGGAGCCGATGCCTCCCTACCTGAACCCGCAGACCCGCGAACCGATTACCGCGAAAGATCTGGAGCCCCTGTTTGCTCCCGGGCTCATCGAACTGGAGATGAGCAAGGAACGCTATATCGAGATTCCCCAGCGAATCCGGGAACTCTATACCAATTTCCGTCCGGCGCCGCTTTATCGCGCGCACAACTTGGAGCAAGAACTAGGCACTAAATGCCGCATCTACTACAAGTATGAAGGTAATTCTCCGGCCGGGTCCCATAAACCGAACTCGGCATTAGCCCAGGCCTACTACAACGCGGTGGCCGGGATTAAACGGCTCACCACCGAAACTGGGGCTGGGCAGTGGGGTGCTTCCCTGGCGATGGCCTGCTCCATGCTGGGAATGGAATGTGAAGTGTGGCAGGTACGTTCCTCCTATGATCAAAAGCCCTATCGGCGCATGCAGATGGAGACTTACGGCGCGAAATGTTGGAGTTCGCCCTCCGATCGCACCGAGGCAGGCCGCCGGATCCAAGCCGAAAACCCCGATACTTCCGGTTCTCTAGGGATGGCAATTTCGGAGGCGGTGGAATCTGCGGTTTCGGATCCGCAGGCGCACTACGCTTTGGGCTCGGTAATGAATCAGGTGATTATCCACCAGACGGTAATTGGCTTGGAGGCACAAGTTCAACTGGCTAAAGCCGGCGAATCCGGCGCGGACTTCATTTTCGGTTGCGCCGGGGGTGGCTCTAACCTGGGTGGTCTGGCTACTCCCTTTATCGGCGAGAATCTGCGCGAAGGCAAGAACGCGCGGGTAGTGGCCTGTGAACCGGCAGCCTGCCCCTCGCTGACGCAAGGCGAATACCGTTACGACTTCGGGGATATGTCGGGTCTGACCCCCTTAATGAAGATGTACACCCTGGGTCATGAGTTCGTGCCGGATCCCATTCATGCTGGTGGTTTGCGTTATCACGGGATGGCGCCGATGGTTTCGCACGCCTACCACCTGGGATTGATGGAGGCGCGCGCTTATCCGCAAGAACAGACCTTTGCGGCTGGGCTCGAGTTCGCGCGCTCCGAGGGAATCATTCCGGCCCCCGAATCTACCCACGCGATTGCGGGGGCGCTGGACTTCATCCGTTCCGGGGAGGCTGGCGATGATCAGGTGGTGCTGATTGGGCTTTCCGGTAACGGGGTGCTGGACTTGGCGGCCTACCACCAGGTGCTAGAGAAGTAACTGAATTTACTGCTAGAGGCGGCGGGGGTTTTCCTCGCCGCCTCTAGCTATTCGTGTGCTATATATGCGCCAGTTGTATTTTCTTTTCCGGGTATTTAGCTACCCGCGCGCAACAGTGGCAATGGTTTGCAAAATAATCCGGAAATCACCCAGCAAAGAGCGAGACCGCACATAATCGGCATACATTTTGGTCTTCTTAGGAATCAATACCTGGGTATAGTAGCGTTCCGGGTCGGCGGCACTGGCTAACTCGTCGGCCTCATTACGATAAACAATCGAGGCCGGGTCAGTGATTCCGGGGCGCACAGAAAGAATCAGTGCTTTCCTGTCTTGCGGCCACTGCTCCACATATTCCGGTACTTCCGGACGCGGCCCCACCAGTGACATAGATCCTTGAGCAACATCTATGAGTTGCGCTAACTCGTCAATCTTGGTTTTCCGCAGGATCCGCCCCACCCTAGTTACTCGCGGATCACCGCTGGCAGAGATATTTTTCTTCGGTTTTTCATTGCGCATGGTGCGAAATTTGTGGATATGGAAGGGAACCCCGAAGCGTCCGATCCTTTCTTGCCGGAAAAATACCGGCCCGGAAGAATCAAGTTTGATAGCCAGCGCGGTCACCGCAAATAGGGGGCTGAGCACTATCAATGCCGCCGCCGCAATAGCGCGGTCAATAATCTCTTTAGCGTCCACAGATTTTTTCCTTGCGTCTGCCGGAAACATTATTTCGTCATCCTAGACAAAATTTCTTTAGCAGTTTCCTGCACGTATTCTACCTGGTTATCGTCTAATACCGTGTTTAGAGGTAGCGTGACCTCGTGACAGTATGCCTCGTAAGCATTCGGGAAATCATCAATCTTGAACCCCAGGTCACGATAGGCAGTCAGCAGCGGTAGCGGCTTGTAGTGTACATTGCACGAGATCCCCCGGTTAAACATTTCTTCAATGAACTGGTTACGTTCCGCCAGTCCCAGGGTGTCTAGGGAAAGTAAATAGAGGTGGCCGGAACTATTCCAGCTACGCCCTTGAGCATCAGTGCCACTATGAGCCAGCGCCGTCACCGGCAGATCCGCTAGTGCCTGGGTGTAGGAATCAATAATCTGGTGGCGGCGCGCTATCATCTGTGGATAGCGCTGCAACTGGGAATACCCCAAAGCCGCCAGGGTGTCGGGCATATTCTCTTTATAGCCAGGGAAAAGGACATCGTACTCCCAACCCGCGCTATTGGTTTTTTCTAGCGCCGATTTAGACTGCCCATGCAAAGTGTTGAGTTTTACGAAGTGCTCTACCTGATCCGCCAAAGGATTTTCTGCACGCCAAGTCAGGGCGCCGCCCTCGGCAGTAGTTAAATTCTTGACTGCATGGAAAGAAAAAGCGGTGAAATCGCCGGCTTGCCCCGAATGCATCCCATATCCGGTAGCTCCCAAAGAATGCGCGCCATCAATAATCAGGGCGACGCGCCCTAAGGTTTCTTGGAGGGCATTCCCCGGGTGGAAAAGTGGCTGGGCATCCTCAATCGCTTCATAAATCGGTGCAGTATCAACCATCCGTCCCGCTAAATCCACGGGGATAATCGCTTTCGTATTCTGGGTGATAGCAGCCCGAATGCGCTGAGCAGAAGTAAAGTAGTCGCCTGGTTCCACATCTACCATTACGATTTTTGCCCCTACGTGAGCAACCACAGAGGCCGAAGCGGTATAGGTGTAGGCGGGAACGATTACCTCATCGCCGGGGCCAATCCCCAAAAACCGCAGGGCATTCTTAAGACCAGCAGTTGCCGAGTTAAGCAGCATGGTTCCGGCGGTTCCTGAAAACTCCGTCAGTGCTTTGCGGAACTTTTCCCCCACTGGGCCGGAGGTGATCCAACCTGAGCGCAGTACCTCTACTACTGCCTCAATATCTTGTTCCCTAATGTCAGGAGGAGAAAATGGCACTTTCATTTTTTAGCCTTTCGGTCAGCATGCAATCCTGCTGCCATTATCTCACTAATATCTTTGTTCCTTTAGCGGCGGCATTGTCTTTAGGTAAGTACTGAGTAAACGCTAGAATGGCTTTAGGTTTTATGAATAGGCAGAAAAGAGGATACGTGTTTATTCCTACGTGGCTGCGACGCGGTATTTTACTGGCGACGGATATTATCAGTTGGGTTCTGGCAGTAGTTATTATTTCTTGGCTCAGGTTTGATTTCACCTTGAGCTCGCTGGATGAACAAGCGATTCTAGTTTTCGCGGTGGTCGCGATAGTGGTGCAAGCGGTTGCCGGTTTGCTCTCGAAGCACTATATGAACCGTTACTGGATTGCCTCATTCGAAGAGGTAGTCAGCTTAGGGGTCATCGTTGTGGCATCGGCAGTGGTAGGTGCGCTATTTACCCTGGTGTATCCCGGTCGCTTCGTCAGTATTGTGGTGGCGGTAGCCAGCCCGGCTCTGGGGCTATTAATTATGAGCAGCGCGCGAGTTTTTTGGCGGCTTTTCAAAAAGGCACGCCGCAATGGGGTCGAGGATCCGGAGCCGGTGATTATCATCGGCGCGGGGATCGCTGGCGAACAGCTGATTAATCAGATGCAGGTGGATACCCAATCTCCCTATATTCCAGTGGCTTTGATTGACGATGCTTCGGCGAAGCGGAATTTGCGGCTGCGCGGGGTTCCGGTTCGCGGCAAACGACAGGATTTAGCGGAGATAGCGAAAAAACTAGGGGTAACTACCGCGATTTTCTCTATTAATGCCGAGCATCCTGATCCAGCAGATTCCAGTGTGCAGTTGCGGGATGTTAAAAGCGCGTACTCACAGTTAGCAAAAGATGCCGGTTTAAAACTGCTGGTAGCTCCGCAAGTAGGGGAGATGCTAGATGGGAAAGTTGATTTAAGCAATATTCGCCAGATGAACGTGACTGACCTGTTGGGGCGGCGGGAAATCAAAACTAACCTAAAGCAAATCGCCAGTTATGTGACAGGTAAACGGGTGCTGGTAACTGGTGCGGGTGGCTCCATCGGTTCCGAGATTTGCCGTCAGGTGAAAGCCTTGAATCCGGCAGAATTAGTGCTGCTAGACCGGGATGAATCCGAGTTGCATGCCATGCAACTGGACCTTTATGGATCCGGGATGCTGGATACCCCCGATTTCGCCCTCTGCGACATTCGGGATAGGGAGGCGCTGCGCGCGATCTTTGAAACCCACCATCCGGAAGTTATTTTCCATACCGCCGCGCTCAAGCATTTACCGATGCTGGAGCAATACCCGGACGAGGGGTGGAAAACCAATGTTTTGGGATCGAAGAACGTGGTAGAGCTGGCAGTGGAGTACGGGGTTACTAACCTGGTAAATATCTCTACCGATAAAGCTGCTGAACCTACTACGGTGTTGGGGCGTTCTAAACGGATGGCGGAGCGGATAGTGGCACACCATTCTCAGCAGGTGGCTGACAAGGGCTGGCGCTACGTTAGCGTGCGTTTCGGTAATGTTTTAGGCTCGCGCGGCTCGGTGCTTTGGACTTTTACCTCCCAGATTGAGAAGGGAGGACCCATCACCATTACTCACCCGGATGTGGAACGTTTCTTTATGACTATTCCGGAAGCGTGCGCCCTAGTGATTCAAGCGGGAGCGATTGGTCGTCCCGGTGAGGTACTGGTACTAGATATGGGTGAGCCGGTAAAAATCATTGACGTGGCGCGGCGCATGATTGAAATGAGCGGGAAGGATATTGAAATCAAGATTACGGGGATGCGTCCCGGGGAAAAGCTCTCCGAAGTGTTGCATTTTGAGGCCGAAAAGGACGAGCGTCCCTTCCATCCGCTAATTTCGCATACTACTGTCCCTGAAATCTCTCCGGAAGCCTTAATGGCAGAGCACGATTTCGTGACCGCGAAAGACCAGGTGCTCTATCAATAGTCGCAGATAGATAGGATAACTTAAAGTTAAGTATCTGTTTTCCCAGGATGGATGAGCGACCGGCAGGGCGCAATCGGGAATCGAGATTACTGAAAATAATCAAGGAGGATGGAGAGATGGAAAACTTTGGGGCAGCTAAGACGCGTCCGGTGAGTGCCGATGAACTGCGAAAGATGCAAGAGAAGTCTTGGGAGATCTACCAGTATTTCGCGGATTTTTGTGATCAACGTGGGCTGCGTTTTTATGGTTGCGGAGGTTGCGTGATTGGCGCGGCTCGCGATGGGAAATTTATTCCCTGGGATGATGATGTAGATGTCTATATGCCTCGCCCCGATTATGAACGACTTGCCAGCCTTTGGAATCGGGAAGCCGATACCGAGCGTTTTAGCTATGTCCGTACCGGCGCGAATACCCATGCCGGGGATGTAATGGCAAAAATCTGTGACAACTTCACTACCTTGGTAACCCCTTATCAAATAGATAAAAAAATTCCCCAAGGGTTGACCATCGATATTTTTCCGCTAGATGGAGCACCTCAGCCAAAGTCCCTAGCTTGGTGGTGGCAGGTGCTAATGGGAGAACTCTTCAATTTGTATAACGTGGCCGAAGTGCCGAAAAACCACGGCAAAGTAGTGGCTTTGGGGGCGAAGGTGGCGTTAGCGCTAGTGCCCCATCCCCGCTGGCGATATAAACTATGGCGGGCTTGTGAGAAGCAAATGAGTAAATGGGATTATGACCGCCATGAATGGACGGCAAGGATTTGTGACGATCCAAAGCTTATAATCGTCCCCTTCCGGCGTAAATGGTTTGGTCAAGGAATCGATATGCCACTGGAAGTAGCGGGAACACAACAGCAGTTCCGGATGCCTGCTGACTGGGACGCCTATTTGCGTGCCGAGTTCGGTGACGATTATCTTAACCCGCCCCCCATTGAGCAACAGCAACCCAAGCACGCAGTTTATTTCATGGATTTAGATACTCCTTATCAGGAATACATGACCAACGGGCGTTTTGATCCTCGAAAAGCAGGGATAAGCGACTAAAAGAAACGATTACAATGCAGCATGACAGCAGTGAGCCGCTAGTTTCTGTGGTTATTCCGGTTTATAACGTAGAAAAATATCTGCGTATCTGTCTTGATTCCGTGTTAGCGCAGAGCTACAAAAATTTGCAGGTAATCGTGGTAAATGATGGTTCCCCCGATGGTTCACTGGCGATAGCAGAAAGTTACGCTGATCCGCGACTGGAAGTAGTCAGTAAACCCAATGGGGGACTTTCTAGCGCGCGAAATTTTGGTTTAGCGCGGGCGCATGGGGATTATCTTTGCTTTGTTGATTCCGATGATTCCTTGCATCCAGATTTTGTGCGGCTACTGATGGAAGGGATTTCAAAGCTGCAAGCTGATTTAGCGGTATGTGGGCTGGCTAGATTTTCTGACGATCGCGAGCTGTACTCCATGAGTCAGCCTGCTCAAGAAGCGAATTGGCGCCTATATTCCCAGAATGAAGCGATAACGCAGCTGTATGGGGGACTGCTCTTACAGCAGCTTACGGTGGCAGTATCTAAACTGTATCCGCGGCGAATCTATAAAAATCTGCATTTTCCTGAAGGACGTCTCCACGAGGACGTAGCGGTAGCGCTTCCGGTGTTGCTACAGTCTGAACGGGTTGCGCTCACTCGCGCACCGCTTTATCACTATCGTTGTAACGAGTCCTCAATAATGGCTACTCCCTCCTGGAAACATAGAGACGGGATTGATTTTTACGAAGAACACTATAGGTTGTTGAGCGATCTACACCTCCCGCAAGCGAAACTCGCGCTCCTGGCAGCGTTTAAAGCCGGGATCAACTGCCTGGTGGAGTACTCCGCCGATCCTAGTTACCGCCAAGATCCCCGCTACCGTTCTTTGAAAAAACGAGTGCAGAAACTGGCTAGACGGATACCTCTAAAAGGACTGCGGAAAATAGATGCTGCCACGGTAGTGACGGCACGCATAACTATCGCGGTAGCCACGTTTATTTATGGAATCGCCTTGCGCTTAAAGTAACTAACTGTGCTGGCAGGATTACAACCCGGCTTTTGATTTCTTCCAGTATTTAGATACTGCAACCACTCGGTAAATAAGAATAATCATTTCGGTGCAGAAGGTAAGTAGCACCACCGAGTAGATATTTAGGTAGCCGAGGACGAAGGTTACGCAGAGAGCAAAGACGTGGAAAATAGAAGCTACGATCACCGATTGGTTAACTGCTTTTGCGCCCCCCAGGGGACTGAGGGTGGGGAATCCCAGAAGGTAGACCGGCAAAGTAATAAATAGGATAAGCATCATCAGGCGCAATACTTTTCCAGCATCACGGAACTGAGTCCCAAAGAACCAAGAACACATAGGCTCGGCGATAATCGCAACTACTATGCATCCCAGCGCTACTACCGGCATTAACGAGAGCAGTATTTTCTTTAGGAGTTTGAAGTCGCGGTTGCGCACCATATAGGGATAAAGACTGTCGGATATTGGTCCCATGGTTTGTTTCATTACCCCGAGCAGTTTGTCGGCTGCGGTGTAGACGCCGATGGGGATGCTGGCTACCGGATAGACGAACCCGAGAAGGAAGATATTGGTAGCGGTATAAATAGTGCTGGCTACTCGGGATAGGAAAAACCAAGTGGACTCTTTTAAGATTTGCCAGGCGAAGCCCAGACCGGGCCAGCGAATTTTATAACCGAGTTTAAAAATCATGTGTCCGTAGACGTAGCCGGCTGCGAGGAGGTTACCTCCCAGGTTCAGCGCAGGAACCATCCAGTAGTCTTGGGGTTTGTGCATGAAAACAAAAATTCCGATGGTGAAGAGAGCTCGTAAGAAAACCGAGGCGATGGTGATGGTTTGCATTTCTTCGATACCGCGGTAGAAGAAATCGAGCATGAAACTCGCCGAAGAAACCGAGAGGAAACATAGCAGGTAGAACCAGGGATCTGAACTCATTTTCTGCCAGAAAAACGCCATGGGGGCGAGAACTGCCAGGCTGAGAAGGGTAAGCAGTAATTTATCTAGGGTTACCGCTCCTACCACCTTTTCGACATAGGTTTTATCATCGCGATTTCCCGCGATTGACGCAGTGGCAGACAGTAAAAACCCGAACTCGATAAATACACTGAAGTACGCCATCACCGCCATTGCCCACCCGATTTTTCCGTAGAGTTCGGCGCCGAGCACTCGGGTTTGATAGGGGACAGTGATGAAGGAAAAGAAATACCCGGAGAACACTAAGACATAGAGAAAAATCGTATTCTTTAGCAGCCTTTTCTTCTTGGTTTTTCCGGTTTCTTTAATAGTTGTAGCACCAGAATCGGTAGTTTTAGGTTCGGAGCTCGAAGTAGCAGGAACATCACTGGAAACAGTGTTGCCGCTGGAAACAGGCTCAGCACTGTCGGGAGTGCCTTTATTTTCTATCGCCACGCTTCTCCTTAGATTCACTGCGTTAGACTTAACGTCTACAAGTAAAGCATGGTAAATCAATATCTAGTAACGGACAAACCGCTAGAGAGGCATAGTTATTGTTACCCGAAACGGAGATAGCAACTAGGTTTCTTAGGGGGGAGCCTGCTTCTTCGTTTCTGGCTTCCGTCCTAAAAGTGCTCCAGATAGGGAGGGAGTCAGTGTCCCCGACCTAGAATTTTTCGCATCACGGTTTCTACGTAGGAAAGTGTAAATAAACCGAGAAAGGAGTGGTGCTGAGCTAAAGCGGCATATAAGCGGTAACGGATTCCGCCTTTCTGCAGGTAAGGATTCTTTGCCCAGTTAGGATAGTCTGCGACAAAGCGTAAGAATAGTTTTCGCGCCTGACTGCGGGTTACTTTTAAGGGATAGAATTTCATCGCGCAGGAAATGATTACTTCGACAATATAGACGTATTCAATTTCTTGAGGATGCCTGTCCGCGCTAAGCTTGCGGATCTGCTCTAAGGCCTCAAAGGAGGCAGAAAGGGAAGCATTAGAATCATCAGCAATCAAAGACCCTGCGTGGACCTGGTAGCGGTAAAGACTCTGGGGCAGATAAGCGACTTTTTCCGCCCAAGCCAGTGCGGTTTTGGTAAGCACTGTATCTTCATGCCGGACGCCGGTTCCGAACCCCAGGTCGTGCTCACGAACAAAATCGCGGCGATAGACTTTCCCGCAGGTTCCTCCCCGCGCGAAGGCCAGCGCATAGTCGGTACTAACGTAATCAAGCTGTGCCGGGGGTTCGGGAAGAACGGTATAATCGTGTGCTTTTCCCTCGTCGATAATACTGAAGTCGAAAAGCAATACGTCACAAGGCGTTTTACTCAACGCATCCGCAAGTATTTCCAGGGAGCCGGGGATGAGCTCATCGTCGGAGTCTAAAAACACTAAGTAGTCGCCACTGGCAGCAGAGATTCCGGCATTGCGCGCCCCTCCAGGTCCCAGGTTTTCAGTTAGGGTCACTAGCTGCCAGTTATTTCTAGCCGAGACCTCAGCTAGCAGAGTCTGATCTGCTTGGCGAGAGGCATCATCAACCACAATGACTTCAACTTCAGTCTCTGCTTCTCCCCGGGGGTTTATCTGGTTAGATAAAGTTTTTTCCAGACGCGGTAAGAATTCTGCTGAATTATAATAAGGAATGATTACGCTTAGCCTCATAACTTCAGTATTCCATAGGGAATGCTATCTGCTTGCGAGGTGAACTCACTCTAATGCGGTAAACTCTATTTATCTTTTAGTGAGCCAAATGAAAAGCTTATTTTAGTGGAGTAAGAATGTGAATGAAGCAGTAGTAAGTGATGAAACTGTGACCCCTACGGCGCCAAAGCAAGCGCGCAAGCTCTTCAGTGTCCTGCTGAATCCGGTTTACTGCGTGAGTGTCTACCTGGTTTATCTTGTGTTGCGGCAAGTTGTAATTTTAGGCGAGTTCCTCGGGTCGATACAGTATTTGCTTTTGTTCTGGGCATATGCCTTGATTCTTTATTATTTATTAAAGGATCGCTCCTACTTTAAAACCCCTTGGATAAAAGTGCTGGGGTTGCTGCTGCCTGCCGCGGTAGTTACCTTAGCCCTAAACTATGCGGTAAATCCGGTAACTCAAATTAAATCCGGAATCCTGCTTGCAGTTTCGGTGTTATTAGTTTATCCGCTGGGAGCCTATATAGCGCGCAGCTCCAAACCCCATAGAGAGCTGGCTAAAGTATTGCTGCCCGCACAGATAATAACTGGTTTACAGGCGCTTACTTCGGTCGCAATGATTGCCTTGGGTTTTACTTTCCTAGGTGAACTAGCGGGCGCCATGCGCCGTCTTGGGGTGCAATCTTTGACCTATGGTTCCGGGAATCGAGTATTCATCGTTTTCGGAATGAATGTGGATTCGAATCACGCTGCACTCGCTGGAATAGTGAGTATCTTTGTTACTACCTGGGCGTTGATTTATCAGGAAAAGATCTTCCTTACCGCGCGCGGTAAAATAAGATACCGAATTTTGTATTGGATAAATCTAGTTCTGGTAGTTATCGCTACCGTTGGTTGCAATTCTCGAGGAGCCCGTTTATCCCTATTAATCACCCTGGCAGTGGCCGGTCTTTGCCTTTTCGTGTTTTATTACCGGCGCAGTGAGTATCTACAGAAAAAAGCGAAAGCTCTGCTGGTGGTGTGGGTAATCCTTATCGGGGGTTTTGGCTACACCACGGTTAATGCCAATATAGATGCCCTGGTGGAGGGAGAAATTTCCTATTACACTCAAGTTTTTGAACTAATTCACCCTGCCGGATCTAAGAAAACCAGTTCTGATTGGAAGATGGCAGATGACGTGAGTATGCTTCGCGTAAATAAAGGAGATTCCACTAAATCAGCGCGCATTTACATCTGGGAAGAAACCCTCGAGCTTTGGAAAGGGCACCCGGTAGTCGGTATTGGCCCCTACAACACTGATGAATACGCGAAAGCGGAGAAACTACGCGCTGAGCAGAAATTATTGGAGCGGGGCTATCACGTGCACAACTCCTATCTTGATGTTTTAATCAGCTACGGAGCTCTCGGATTTGGGATCTACCTGGTGTTTTTCTTGGGATGTCTGGTTAGCTATGGAAAAGCGATAAAGCTGCGTCACCCCGATTGGTCCGATTTCTTCTTGGGCGCGGCCTGGCTGACGATAATGAGCGGAGTTATGTTCCTGACTGATTCATTCCTAGGCTTAGATTACATGTTCGGGATTTTGCTGATTATCATGGGTTATTTAATAGCCCGTCCCGACTCCGAGCCGATGAGAATTCCAGTGATTACGCTGCGGGAAACAAAACTGGTTTCCGGGAACTAAAACTGGCATAGTAGCGAGATTACCGTGAGAGTCTTACAGGTGATGGCTTCGTGCGCTCAGGTTTCTGGGGTAGCACAAGCGATGATGAATTACTATCGTCACATTGCCAAAGAAGTTACCTTTGATTTCCTGGTGTTCTGGGAAAATGACTACACCTTTCGGGCGGAAATCGAAGAACTCGGGGGGAGGGTATTTCTGACCCCCGAACCTGGGCTTAGGGGATTCCCGCAGTATTGGAAAGCGGTCGAGGATTTTTTCCGGGCTCACGTTGGTGAATATGATGCGGTGCAACTTCACGATCTTTATTTGAATCCGGTGATTTTCACGCTTGCAAAAAAATATGGAGTGAAGGTGCGAATCGCGCATAGTCATTCCGAAAAATATTCTGAGCACCTAATAGGCAGTGTACGAAACTGGTTACTCTATCGTTCCCTGCCCTATCTGGCTACTGACTTTTGGGCAGCTTCCATAGCAGCGGGAAACGCGGCTTTTGGTAAACGCATAACTTCTACTGCCTCATTCACAGTAATCAATAACGCAATCAGTTTGGAGCATTTCTTATTTAACCCCCAACAAAGAGCGGAAGTGCGAAGCGAGTTCAACATTTCCCCGGATGCTTTTGTGCTCGGACATATAGGGCGCTTCGTAGCCCTGAAGAACCATGAATTATTAGTGCAGGTCTTTGCTGAGGTAAAGCGGCGCCGCCCCGATGCATGTCTCCTCTTAGTGGGTGAAGGTGGCGCTCTGCGTCCCGCAGTTGAGACCCGAGTTAAGAAACTTGGGATTGCAGATTCGGTGCATTTTGCGGGTCTTCGTACAGATATAGGCGCGCTTCTAAGCGCCATGGATAGTTTCTGTTTGCCTTCTCTCCATGAAGGCTTTGGGATTGTGCTGGTAGAAGCACAGACCAATGGTCTGCCTTGTCTGGCGAGTAGCCAGGTACCGGCGGAAGCTAGAATTCTTCCTAGCTATCGGCAGCAGGGCTTAGGTGACCCGCCGGATCGTTGGGCGGAAACTGTCCTATCCCTGCCGACAAATCGTTTAGAAGGGGCAGATAAGCTAGTTGCCCAGAAGGGTTTCGATATTAGGCAAGCCTCGCAGTTACTTGTAAATCGCTATCAAAAATTGATACTTAACGAACGTAAAGCTTAAAACTAATGTCAAAACTTACGAATAGTTAAGTCTGTTGAACTTTTTAATCTTCGAGAAATTATAATGATGCGGGCAGTGAAGTCGCGTTATTTGGCATCCTCATTTGTCAGCTAGAGATTATTCGTGATCCCTGTTTTCGAACATTGACTCTAGGGAGTGCTGACAATCTACTTGAGTATCGCGGGAAGCAGCTTTCCTTTAGTGCGATTTAAAAACTCTACATAATTGAAATCATCAAGCCACCGGGATAAAGACAGTTTACTTTTGGTGGTGAAAAGCTTTCCCGGCTGATACCCTGGCAAGTCATATACCGGAAGATGTACAACTTCAGTGCCTGCGCCAGTTACCGAATGCTTACTGGTAACTATAACTTTATGGGAATAGGGAGCCGCGCGAAAAAGCTCTGGAATAGGGCTGTTTTCGGCAATGGGTTGCGAACACTCAAAAATCATACAAATGTTTTCCAAGTTTATTCGCCTTGAACGCTGCTCCCATTTTTCTTTGGCAAGTTCAAAGCTGGGGTAATGCTGAAAGTAAAGCTTTATCGCGGGCAGATCCGCAGATTTTGGAGTTAGTAACCCCAGGGGGTAACTGATTCCCTCCTCAAAAATCTCACGTAGTTCTGCTCCCTGTTGTGGGGAGTACTCAAGGAGGTTGGCCGCGTAGGTGAAAAAATCTTCAGTCGGAAACCAAAGGTTCACAGTAGGGGAAAGAAATCGTAAACCGCAATCATGATATATGACCCCCGCAATACAGTTATTGGAAATAATGGTTACTTCCCGATTCAAAAGCTGTCGGTTTTTATATAAATGCCAGCGCAGCTGCAGCTTACTTTTCAAGTCGTGCAGGGAATCAAGATTCACCCTCGCCCTCCTTGGAATGTCTCTTTTAGTCCCTCTATTATTCCCTTCCAAGTGCCGATGCCATAGGCAATATGGAGGGCGGGGAAAATCAAGGGTAAGCTGGCAGCTTTACTGGTGGGCGGGTCAACTTTCGGAAACGATGCCGCGCTTAAAGCCAGATCGGCGGTTCCATAGCTGGCGGCTAGCAGCCGCAGCGGCAGCTTAACTCCCCGTAGCCGCAGTGCGAATCCCGCGGCAATAGCTAAAACAAAAGCTCCCGGCACCAGGTGATACACCTCGATACATCCGGGTTGTACGAAAAGAGTCCTACCTATCCAATAGCCGTTATTGTATTTTTGCCTAATCATGGCAAACAGTGAAGGACGAATTATTTGCTCAGAATAGATCCGGGAATCAAAACGAATCTTATAACCGGCTTTACGAATCCGGTAGGAGTAGTCGTTGTCTTCGGTGCGGGTAAGCTCCTCGTTAAAGGGACCCACTTTATCTATCACCGAGCGGCGGTATCCTGGGTGGAATACTGATTTTACGTACTGAGGTGCGTTAGAGTCGGATTTTGACTTACCTCGATATTTCGCGATCGAAGCCCCGAACATAGATTCTTCGACGGTATGCAATACTCGTTGCCAGTCGGTGGCACTATTAGGGGTGATCGTGGGGCGCGGGCCACCAGCTACTGCTTCATCTTCACGCAAGACCGCTATGATTTGGCTCAAAAAATTATCTGGAATGCGAGCGTGAGCGTCTACCCTAACGATTACATCTCCGGTTGCGGCGGCAAGAAAGACGTTCCATCCTTTCGGCACGGTCTTTCCTGGGTTATGGAGCAGCACCACGGATTCAAAGTCGGTTGCCCGCGTGGCAAAGTCCTTCATAATCCGGGGGGTGGCATCTTCAGATCCGCTATCTACCAGCACCACCTGGATAAGATGGTGTGGGTAGTCTTGAGCCTTGATGCAAGAGAGCATATCGGGAAGATAATCCTCTTCATCTAGAGCAACAATGCCCACAGATATATGGGGGCTACTGAGAGACTCAAAAGTTTTCATGCTACTTCCTGGGTAGGGCGTGAATAAGGTCAGTACTGTCTATAGTATCCTCGCTTAGCGCATCGTTTCCGCGAAGGGAGCGCGTTTTCCCAAGTGTAGCTGGGGTCGGGGACTATCCAATTTTCACCGTAGTAAAGTTTCATAAAATCTTCGGCGTTTGCAGGTATGGGAACTGTAACTCCCGCAAGGTCTATCTCACGTTTGTCGGTGATATGTGGGGCCATACTCAAGCTCACAGAAAATTCGTGCTCGTGACTGTAAGAACTATCAGGGAAACGATTAAATAAATAGCACCCATATCCCTCTGGTTTCTCTTCGAGAACAAAAATGTCAAAATTGACCCCATTCCGTTCCCAGCTGCATTCTGCAGTCTTTCCCTCCACTTCGTAATCGTGGTGGTGGCGATAGCCGGCTGCAGAAAGTGCGTTCTTAACTTCTTCGATCCCGACTCCGAGCTTAGGGCATAGATAAAAATCCATATCTAGATCATGGGATATGAACTGATGATTACGGAGGGCGCCTAGGCAGGTCCCATATGCTAAGTACCATTCGGCACCGAGTTTTTGCATCAGAGCTTGGAAGTCGGCCAGTACTTCAGCGCCATCGTTTTTGAGGGCCGCATTTGCTAAACGTTCTTCCCGCTGATGCTTGACATCGTATAGGCGTTGGTAGAGGTCGCGAGTTAATCGGGAGGTACGAAGCCAACGTTTCACGCTTGCAATCATGTAGCAGCGCCTTTCATAGTGTTAAGGCTGTAAAAAGAGCCGAGAAGTTCTTGCTATTTACTATTTCCTAGTATAACTTTCCGGATCTACGTGCCAGCTACCCCCCTCGTCTACGCATACAAACGAGTAGCTGCTTTTCCCCGAAGTAACCAGCACCGATACCCCGCGTCCATCGCTAGTGGAACCACTATTGCGAAATTGCAATTTTGAAAGATCCTTTGCAGGTTCGGGAACCTCTGACTCCCGATAGGTGCTTTCGCATTCTTGCCCTAAGGCTTCTAAGCGATTAACTGTGGAAGTGGTGATCGTTTTGCAAAGCGTTGCTGTGTCCTTGGAAGCAAAGGCCTTCAGGTAGAGCATAACTGCACCCTGCGGAGTTTTTTGGTCAGCGTTAACCTTGGAACTAGGCAGAGTCTTGGCGTCGGACTTTTCGGAGGCTTTTGGCTGCTTAGATTTTGCATCCGGTGTAGCTGGGGTACTAATGCTGGCCTGCCCGCTGCTGACGCTGGCGCTGGCGCTAGTGCTCGGAGTTTCCCGCGGCAGGGCGGGGGAACAGGCGCTTAAGGTAACGGCTGCGAATGCAACTAAAAATAACCACTTCTTCACGGCGGCTTCCTCTATCTAAAAATTGGCTAAGGGTTGCCGGCAAGCTAGCGCTGCCGATTTGATTATTTTACTTATAGGACAGCGGAACTCCGTATTCCTGCAGCTTTGCAGCAGTTTCCTGATCAAATACCCCGGTAGGGGTGATGCGCAGCAAGTTCTGAACTTTGATCATTCCAGCTTTGCTGCCTACTCCGTAACCTCCATCAGGGGTGTAGGGAGTCTGCGCGGGGAAGTAGTACTTGAGTATCTTTTGCAGCGCCATTACCTGAGAATTCCATTGCCACTGTCCCAAGGGTGTGTTCAGAGTTTGACCGAGCTCCTCAGGTGGAGCCGAAACGGTGAGCGGCACTCCCAAGCTTCGCAACTGATCGGCAGTAGCCTTATCTACAAAACCGGTTTCCGGCAGACCGAAATGTTTCTGTACCGCCTTTACTCCGGCTTCGGTCTTAGCTCCGAATCCACCGTCCGGCCAGCAGGGGAAACTCTCCGGGAAATACTTACGCAGCCCTTGCTGCAAAGTGGTCACTGACGAGTTCCATACTCCCTGGTTCAGAGCGGTAGTTGATTTAGCGGCGTTAAACATCCCCGCCTCGATTCCGTTCTTTCGGAAAAGTTCCATGGTTTTAGGACCGACGCCGCCGTCCGGATAGATTCCGTTAGCGCGTTGAACTGCTTTAACTGCCGCTTCGGTCTTGGCTCCGAATCCGCCATCCGGTTGGAACTGGGCGTATCGTGGGAATTTCTTTACCAGTGCCCGCTGAACTTGCAGGACATCATCATTCCAGGCGCCCTTCCAAAGGGTGCTTCGCAGGTAGATCGGTTTGGGATCTGCTACCGCCACTAGGGAAATAGGAATCCCGGCTTCGCGAAGCTGCTGCGCGGTAGCCTCGTCTACGGTTCCGCTTTCGGGAAGTCCCTTGGACTTTTGGAATGCTTTTACGAAAGCCGTACTCTTGGCGCCATAAATCCCGTCTATACCTGCTGAATACCACTGGGGGAATAACGCTTTCGCGCCTATCTGTAGCGTGGTTACAGCATCGCTACGTGCGCCCCACCCCAAAGTTCCGTAGTAGGTGTGGGGGGTGAATACGTATACCGGGAAACCCTTACGCAGCAGGGTATAGGAAGTCTCTTGGTTCACCACCCCGCTGGGATAAAGACCGTTCTCGCTTTGGAACTGTTTCACAATCTCGGTGGTCTTAGCTCCGTACCCACCGTCCGGGGTAAAGAGTGGGTAGCTGGGGACTGCTAAAAGCATGGCTGCTTGTAGTTTCTTTATGGTGTCGTTCCACATTCCGCTCTTGAGATCGGTATCGGAAATGACTGGTGAAAGGGCTTTTATCTGCGCCTGGGTAACTGTGCGTTTTGAGGCTGCGCGGGGACTGCCGAACCATGATTTGTACAGGTAATAAAAATTGCGGTTGCCATAAGAACTGCAGGAGTTCCCAGTCCCTAGTCCCGCCCGTAAGGCAGCTGCATTCGGTTGGTAGGGGGTGTAGTTGTAGAGGCCGGCTGTAGCGGCATTGCGCATATAGACGTTACTTCCTCCGCAAGCCGAGCTCGGGTTATATCCCACCCACGAGGTTTTCCCGGATCTAAAATTATAGTAGTTGGGGTATTTCTTATAGATATTGAACTGTTTCGCAGCGTGATAAAGCTGGTTGCCTACTCCGAAATACTGCGCGTCACAGGGCGCAGTGTCGGGGCAGCCGTACCCCAAGGCGGTCCTAAACGCATTCGCGCCGGTACGGGAGTTATACCAGGCGGGTGAAGTCACCAGACCGTTTTCTTTTTCCAAAGTAACCAGCAAAACTTTTGCGGAGATTTTACAAGCACGTGACACTCGATAAATCATTTCCGCTGCCGATAGGTTGCTGCCTCCGGTAACTGCTGAGGGGCAAGAGCCCGCAGAGAAAGAAGCAAGATTGCCGCGATAATTTTTTAGGCACCTCGATCCATTGCAGTATTTACCCTTGTTATTAAGGAAGGTTTGGATCTGGGAGACACTCATGTTTCCCTGCGTATAGAAGTTGGCATCCGAGATAATATACCCGGCCTGCCAATCGGTGATTGGAGCTGCCTCCGCCTTTTGAGGTGCGGTTATGGCTGTTAGGCCATTAAAGGCAATAAAGGTGGCGATAAGAGCCAGGATTGCCAGTGCGCGTGTGCGGATTCTGTTGCTGCAGGTAAACATGTTCTCATTGTTACAAATGTTATTGTTGTTGTCTAACTATGTCATAGACAAGCCGGATAAGTGCCGAGGTAAAAGAGGTCAGATTCGGTAAGATTGGGGAATCAGAAACCGAACAAAAGCTACCGATAGATAGAAAGCTGGTCAAATGCAGGCACTTATTTTGGCGGCAGGAATGGGATCCCGTCTTAAAGATCTCACTGCAAACAACACCAAGTGCATGGTGAAAGTCAATGGGGTAACCATGATTGAGCGGATGCTGCATCAGCTTGACGCTAAGGCACTTTCGAAAATAGTTATTGTGACTGGTTACGAAGGCCAAAAGCTCATTGACTATATTGAAACCTTAGATATTTCTACCCCAATAGAGTTCGTCGATAACCCGATTTATGATCAGACCAATAACATCTACTCTTTGTGGTTGGCCAAAGATAAGCTGTTAGAAGAGGACACCCTGCTGCTAGAGTCGGATCTGATTTTCGAAGATAGGGTACTAGACGATCTTCTTGATGATCCCCGGAAAACTTTAGCGCTAGTTGATAAATACGAGTCCTGGATGGATGGCACGGTCGTCAAGCTCGATGACGATGACACTATTTCTGCTTTCGTCCCCGGCAAGAAATTTGTTTATCGGGACATAGATTCTTACTACAAGACGGTAAATATTTATAAGTTCTCTAAAGAATTCTCTACCACGCATTATGTTCCCTTCTTAGATGCCTATACTCAGGCGCTGGGGCGCAATGAATACTATGAACAGGTCTTGCGGGTTATTACTCTCCTGGATGATCCGGGAATAAAAGCCAAACGCCTAGATGGGCAAAAGTGGTACGAGATTGATGATGTACAGGATCTAGATATTGCATCCTCGATATTCCATCCCGATACCGCCCAGCGCAAGAAACTATTTGAATCCCGCTACGGCGGATATTGGCGTTACCCCAAGATGCTGGACTACTGCTATCTGGTCAATCCCTATTTCCCTCCGCAACGGATGAAGGACGAGATCCGAGCGAACTTTGATTCCTTGCTGGCCGATTACCCTTCTGGTATGGGGGTTAACTCTTTACTGGCGGCCAAGAATTTTGCTTTACGGCCTGAACAAGTAGTGGTTGGGAACGGGGCAGCAGAGCTAATTAAATCTCTAATGGCGCAGCTGCCGATGCCCTACGGAGTAGTTAGACCCACCTTCGAGGAATACCCCAATCGCTGCCCGGAAAAACCGGTTATTTACCAGGCAGATAATCCGGATTTTTCCTACACCGCAGATGACTTAATAGAGTTTTTCGGACGCAGTGAACAAGGTAAAACCGACAGCGGAGAGCGGGTAAAAGCTCTGATTGTGATTAACCCTGACAATCCTTCGGGTAACTTCATCCCCCAGGCAGATGCACTCCGCCTGGCAGATTGGGCAGAAGAAAACGGGATAACTCTAGTTCTTGACGAAAGTTTCATTGATTTTGCTGAAGGTCAAGACAATTCACTGCTAAGCCAGGAAATCCTGGATTCCCATCCGCACCTGTTCATTATGAAATCCATTTCCAAGAGTTACGGGGTTGCCGGTTTGCGTCTGGGAATCTTAGCGAGCTCGGATACTGCAGCTATCACAGGTTTCAAGAAAGACGTGTCGATCTGGAACATAAACTCTTTTGCCGAGTTCTATCTGCAAATAGAAGAAAAATACCAGAAAGATTACGCAGCTGCCTTAGAAAAAATAAAAGCGGTGAGGGCGCAGTTCGTAGAAGATCTGAACCAGCTTAGCTATCTGCGAGTGATTCCTTCACAAGCCAACTTTGTAACCGCGGAGGTGCTGGCTCCCCACAGCTCAAAGGAACTTACTATTGCCTGTCTGGAAAACGATCTGATCATAAAAGATCTTTCCGAAAAAGAGGGTTTTGACGGTAAGCAATATATTCGGCTAGCGGTTCGTTCCACCCAGGACAATGCCCGCTTGCTGGAAGTATTAGGAGGAATAGCTTAACCGATGCGCATTGGAATTGTTGGAGGCGGCCATACTGGGGCGGTCTATGCAGGCTACCTGGCGCGGCATGGGCATGAAACTGCCCTTTACACCCGGCAAGCAGCTAAATGGAAACCTCGAGTACACGTGCATGATTTGGTTTCTTCGCAGGAGTACACCGCAAATTTAGCGTTTGTAACTTCCAATCCCGCTGAACTTATCGATTTTTCCGATGTCATCATAGTGACACTTCCTGTCTATGCAGTGCAGGATTTCTTTAATCGTGCTCAACACGCCCTCGCCGAAAGGCACACCATTGTGTTATCTCCAGGCAATGGTGCTCGAGAATTTACTGTTAACCCGGTGCTCGCACAGGGGGCAGCCGTAGTTGGTCTTCAGCGGGTAATGTTCATTTCCCGCTCATTTGGTTACGGCGATCGCGCAGTGCTTTCAGGTGTAAAGAAAGAACTGGTAGCAGCTGAGCTGACCAGACAGGCAGGAGCGCGTGATTTGCTGCAGGAACTATTCCATGTTCCTGTGCGCACGATGCCCACGTATCTGCCTATTTCTTTGGGTGCGTCCAATCCCATATTGCATTCATCTCGGTTGCGTGAAATTACGGAGCAAAATCCGGGGAACACTTTTTCTGAAAATATTCCCTTCTATGAAGGTTGGGGTAGTAAAGCTTCGGACTATTTTTTCAAGATGAACACAGAACTTGTGGAAGTTGCACGAGGATACGCCAGTGTGGGTGGGGATTTAGTCCCTTCTTTAACTGCCTACTACGAATCTCGTAACCAGGATGAACTCACCGCTAAGATTAGGGGAATTACTGCATTCAAAGGTATCGGTTCTCCTATGATTGCAGATGGTGAAGGGTATCGCTTGAACTATTCATCGCGCTATTTTAAGGAAGATATAGCGTTTGGACTTTCTCAGATTGCCCAGCTTGGCAAACTTATAGGGGTCGCTACTCCAAATATTGACGCCACGCTTTCGTGGGCATTTGAACTTATGGATCCCGCGGTAGAACGCTTGAATCTCAAGGATGTGGGGTTAGACAGCGCAGAAAAAATAATGAAGTTCTACTCTCAATAGGTAATAGTGGATTTAAGATTTTTAATTAGATACAATCTTATTCACTGTAATAGCATCTCTGCAGAGAAATGAAGAGGCGAAACACATGTTGCTCAGGAATCAAAAACGGATAATGGGGCTGTTAGCCACCTTCGCTCTCTTATTATCCTGGGGAGTAGAGGGGACTGCATACGCTGCTCCAAATGAGGGGAATACGGAAAGCAGTACAACTGAGGCCGAGAACAATGCAGGTGGTCAGCAGGATCCGTCTGCTTCACCAGATGCGTCTGTGAGCAATTCGCAAAATGAAAGCAGTTCGCCAAGTGAAACAGTTACTTCTAGGCAATCTCAAGATAGTGAGGAAGAAGCGGATGCCTCTGAAGAACAATTCTCGGTGATTTCCGGCAGCTTCCTAAGGCAGGGCATGCGTTCGGAAGCAGTGTTAGATCTTCAAAAAACCTTGGTTGGGAAATTCAAAGAATGCGGATCTTTTAAGCCAGACGGAATATTCGGTGCAAAGACTAAAGCTTCTTTAAACTGTGCACAAAGAAAACTTGGTATTAGCAGGCCAGATGGTGTATATGGTTTTCTTACTGCGGCCAAGTTCAGAGAACAGGGCATCAGAGCTGCGATTGCTAGCCCTATCAACACTAATTTTAATTTGGTTCCGCAACAAAACACCCCCATCGTTCGGAGCTTGCAGGGTTACCTAGCCGCATTTTATCCAGAGCATTGCGTTATTCCGCGGGTGGACACGTTTTTTGGAGCAACAACCTCTAAATGCGTTTCCGATATTCGTGGCGACCTAGGGCTATCTCATTCAAATATTGCAGATAAGGCGTTTGCCGATGCCGTGCGTAAAGACAGGGGTGTGCCTATCACTATTTATGCAGCTCCTTCACCCTCTCAGCAGTGGTGGAGAGCTACCGTCTGGTCCGGATCGCGTGGCAGTTTTACCAGAAATTTGCAATTGGGCTTAAACAAGTATTTCCCGCAATACCTAGGCGTTCACGCTGACTCAATATTCGGGGCGCGTACTACTGCAGCGGTGAAGGCTTTCCAGAGGGATCACGGAATTTATCCAGACGGGGGCGTAGGGATGACAACCGCGAAAGCTCTGCGGGCAGCGGGAATACCAGTATGGATAATTCCGCCTGTCAACTACATCAGTGTTATGGGCTATGGTTCCAGCGGTTATAAAGTAGAAGTGTTGCAAACAGCGCTCACCTATCTGAATCCGTCCTACTGTAAATTCACACCGGACAGATGGTTCGGACGGATGACGGAAAACTGTGTTAAGACATTCCAGAGAGCCAATGGTATTTACCCTGATGGAAAAGTTGGTTACTCGACGGTGAGGGCATTACGAGCCAAGGGAATGTACTTTAACTACGTTGGCTCGGGTGATGCTCAATTAGACGCCACCTTAGAGTCCATAGTTGGGCGCTATGACTCCCTCTACAAATCCTATGCCTATGTGGTAAACAACTATCACTATATTGGTGCGCACGGGAAGTCACATCCGTGGGGAAGCAACTGGGATATCCAATACGCCAAGAATTTCTTCGCCAACGGTGGGGGCAACTGTTACAGCTTTGCCGCCGGTTACAAGTGGATAGCCCGGGCGCTAGGGTATCCATCAGCGAGAGTCCGCCTCGGATACGTGGCGAACGCGCGAGCTCCCCACGGCTGGAATGAAATCGATGTTTCGGGCACAACCTATATTTTCGATACCGACGAAGACATGGCCTACAAGAGTTCCAAAGGTGGCTGGGCGTTCTACTACAAGACCTACTGGAACGCTCCGATCTACTACTGGGATGCCAATAAGAGAGCCCTTAACTAGTGGTCTTTAGCACTGTCCTCTTCATATCTTTCTTCTTACCGACGGTTTTTATCCTCACGCTGATAATTCCGTCGGTAAGGGGAAAGAATGCAGTGCTGATATTAGCCAGCCTCCTGTTCTATTCCTACGGGGAACCCATCTATGTGCTGTTAATGCTGGTTTCCTGTCTAGCGAACTGGGCTCTGGCATTAGCACTGGACACCAGGAAAGAGGACGCAGCGTCGGCAGGGCGAAAAGCCATCTTGACGCTGGCGCTAGTTCTCAACCTAGGAGTGCTAGGGTTCTTCAAATACGCAGGGATGTTTGTAGGAACCATCGATTCCTTGCTAGGGCTCGACCTGAAAATCGGGGCAGTAGCCTTACCGATCGGGATATCTTTTTATACCTTCCAGGCGCTCTCCTACGTAATAGATGTGTATCGCGGGAAAATCTCCGCCGCCCGGGATCCCTTCGTGGTGATGCTCTATATCTCGTTCTTCCCGCAACTTATTGCGGGACCAATCGTGCGTTACCGGCACATCGAAGAACAGATTGCGCAGCGTTCATTCACTTTGAACGGAGTGGCTTGTGGGATGCGCAGATTCGTAGTCGGGCTTAGTAAAAAGGTGATAGTCGCTGATTCTTTGGCGGTAGTAGTCGATGGGATCTATGGAAACCAATCCGGGGAAGTAGATTTTTACGCAGCCTGGTTAGCGGCTATCTGCTACGCTCTCCAGATTTATTTCGATTTTTCCGGCTACTCCGATATGGCCATCGGCATGGCAGCGATGTTCGGTTTCCGATTCCAAGAAAACTTCACCTACCCCTATATCTCTCGCACCATGCAAGAGTTTTGGCGTCGTTGGCATATTTCCTTATCCACCTGGTTCCTGGAATACCTCTATATTCCCCTGGGCGGAAATCGCAAAGGCGAAGCGCGAACAGTTATAAACAAGTTCACGGTGTTCCTGCTCTGCGGTCTGTGGCACGGTGCCGCCTGGACCTTCGTGGTCTGGGGGTTAATCCACGGGATATTTTTAATGCTCGAAGAAATAGTGCCCCTGAAGAAACTTCCGCACTGGGCCGGTCACCTCTACACCATGTTCGTGGTGGTAGCATCGTTCGTAGTGTTCAGAGCAGATAGCTTTACCCAAGCTCTGCAAATGTACGCGAATATGTTTGGTTTCAACACCGAATCCACCGTGGGAGCCGGATCCCTGGCGTTCTCCTACCTAGACCCATGGACTCTAACTATTTTCTCCATAGCTCTGATTGCTATGCTTCCGGTTACTCAAGTCCTGTCTCCGCAAGCAAAACTATGGAAGAAAATGGGGGTCACTAACCCTTCCTCGACCTATATGCCGGCTACTGTAGATACCCGAGTGTGGAGCCTGGGTCTAACCCTGGTGCTGCTAGCAGCTAACCTGCTGATCTTGGCAGCCGGCGGCTACCACCCCTTCATTTATTTCAGGTTCTAGGAGGTGCAGGAAGTAACTATGACTGAAAACAACGGTTCATCCGAGGAAAAAAATGCCTCGGTAGCGCGGTGGGCAAAGAGCAGCCTAATGCTAACCTTTGTGACCCTTGGTTTGTGCCTGATGTTGATTCCCGCAGTTTCACACCTGCTCCCTATAAAAAATGGCAAGAGCCCTCGCAAGAAGCAAAGGTTGCGGCGCCCTCCCTAACTAAGTCTTCCGGAGAGTTAAATGTCAACTATTTACAAGATGCCGGCACTTACCTGGAAAAAACTTTTCCTTTTAGAGGGGAAATGATCGCAGCTGCCGGCACCTTGAAAAGCGGGATATTCTCGTCCGCACTTACCGATCAGGTAGTTATTGGTAAAAATGGTTACCTGTTTTACGCAGATTCGCTCGATGACTATCGGGGAGTAAATCGACTTTCTTCGCGCGGAATCGACAATGCGGCCACCAACCTAAAGATTCTGGGTGACCAGGCGCAGGCGCAGGGCATCAAGTTTGCGGTGGCGTTAGCGCCCAATAAGAACACCCTTTATGGGCAATTCATGCCCAGTCGTTACCGGGCAGGAAATTTTGAGCAATCTAATCTAAACCGTTTGCAGAACAGATTAGGTTCCCTGGGCGTTCCCTACGTGGATCTCACGAAAAAGCTGAAAAGCAGTAAGGAAGTTCTTTATCAAAAAACCGACACTCACTGGAGTTACAAGGGAGCATATAGCGGTGCCGACTATCTGCTAGACCAGTTGCAGGTGGAGAACCTGGCTAAAAATCCACAATGGAAACTGGGTGAAGGATTCGTAGGTGACATCGAGAGGATGCAGGATCCTACCTCCACGGTGAGCGAACCGAACTGGCGGGCGGAAGGAATAAATGACCTCCAGGATTTCCAAGGTAATCTCTGGAGGTACCTGGGTGATAAGCCGGATACCACCGCGGATCTTTTCGAAACGAGGGGGCAGGGGAAAGAGGATCTTTTTATGTTCCGAGACTCTTTCGGCAACTCACTGGTACCGGTGCTTTCCCCGAGTTTCGCTAGTGCCCACTATTCCAAGCTGATTCCCTACGATGCTACCTACGCTTTTTCCTTAGAACCAGACATCTTGGTGGTAGAGCGAGCCGAAAGGTTGATTCCATTTTTCGCTACGGATCCGCCGGCGATGACTAGCCCTCCGAGTACGCTTGCTCCCTATAAATTGATTGACACCGCAGGTAAGACCAAGGCTAGTTTCAAGAAAAACGGAATATTTAAGGTGATCGATGGAACTATTCCCGCCCGGTATCGTCAAGCTGATGTAGAAGTGTTTGCGAGGGTGACGATGCCGGGGAAGGACTCCCAGGTGCGCGATTACCGTGGATACAGACGGTCGGTTATTAACGATTCTCACCGAATCGTTAATGACTTTGGATATCGGTTCTACCTTCCAGAAGCCGAGGTTCCCAAAGGTGCGGATATCAAAATCTATGCGGTTAGCAAAGATTTTGGGCTGGAAGCTAAGGAAATAGCTAAAATACAGGGAAAATAGCAACTAAATGTAGATGAATTGGGAGAGCCGATAGGATACTTTCCCAAAATGTTAGATAATAAAAAATTGAGTTTAGGAACGTTTAGAAAGGCTAGAAATGGTGTCTATGCTTAGAAGTAGCGCTAAAAAAATTGTTTTGGTGTTGAGCGCTTTAGGTCTAATGTTTGCTTTCACTGGATGCTCCGCCAGTGATTCCAAGAAAGCAAAAGCTCCGCAAGAGGAACAGACTGCCAGCGTGGTTATTGGCAAGACTGGCAAAGGTGCAATTAAAACCTTATTAAGGAACAAAACCGGTAAGTCGATTAAAGAAGTTTCTATTCGGCAATCAGGTGAGGGTGAGTTCTCTAAACTAGATTTTTCTAAAGGTTCAGAGTTTATGAACAAGAGGCTAGCTGAACTCAATATTCCCGCAAAATACAAGAAAGACACCAAAGATGCGGTGGAAAAAGATGGCGATCCGAATGCGGCGAAAGTAAATGAGCGGCATCTTATTGATCTGTCGCTGAGCTTCTCTGAAGAAGAAAAACATGAGGTTAATCAGCTTCCGATAGAAACCCTGGCAACTTTAGAGAAATCAGAACTGCGCTTCGATGCTGAATCCGATTTGGTTTATTTCGCGGGCGAAACCAAGAAGGGCGAAAAGTTTAACACTCTAGAATCTCAGAAGGCTCTAAAGGCGGCGGCAGAAAAAGCTCAAGCCTATAAGGAAGCAGCAGAAAAGGAAGCTGCGGAGAAGAAAGAGGCAGCAGAAAAAGCTGCAGCGGAACAAGCAGCAGCTGAGCAGGCTGCAGCGCAAAAGAATGCGCAGCAGTCGAAAACTCAGAATTACAACCCGCCTGCTCCGAAGCAACAATCGCAATCTAGCAACAATCAACAGCAAAATAGCAATGTTCAACAGGATTCCAACCCCTGCGCGGGTGAAGGCGATCCCGGCTGGCGATGATTGGAGCCTATCTGGTGACAGGGCGCTGGATTTGGCGGCCTTGCACCAGGTACTAAAAGGCTAAAGGAAACTTTAGGTTTAGAGGCGGCGGGGTTTTCCTCGCCGCCTCTACTTATTTTGGGCTAATGCCAGTTTGGGCATTAGCCCTTTTATTTGCGTATTATTTGCGCCAGGTGCGGTTTTCTCTATCGGCGGCGCGCGCATCCGCTTGCAAGGCGCGGTGATCTAATTTTCCGCTGGGCAGTAGGGGGAGGTGGGGGAGCAGCGCCACCGCGCGGGGCAGATGCGAGGGTGGTAACTGTTTTCTGAGGGCTTCGCGTAGCTCCTGGCCTAAATGGGCAAGGTTTCGGGCATCATCGGGTTCCGCGGCGGGTAAAGAGGCTGCCGAAAAAACCGCGCAGAGTATCTGTCCCCATTCATCATCTGCTAGCCCGCAGAACTCTATTCCCCCATATCCCGCCTGTTCCGCCGCCCGGGTCACCAGGGGTAGGGAGATATTTTCCCCGCCGGAAATAATGGTGTCATCTAGACGACCTAACACCTCTAGGTGAGCTCGGCTAGACGAGTCGATGATGTCTACTTCTTCCCGAGGTGGTTTATTGGGCCTTAAATCCGCGCTGCTTTGCTCAAGCGAAGTGTTCTCGCTTGCTGCTAGTTGAGCCTGTCTGCTGGTGGATTCCACTCCCGGAGAGCTGAAAGTTTGCAGGTTACTCGATTCGGATCCCGAGAAAGTGTCATCTTCGGTTCTCGCGCTCGTCTCCTTGTCCTCAAAAATGATTCTGCCCGCATCATTGGTAGCCAGCCAGGTTGTACCCGAAAGTTCGCGGATTTCAGGATCTGATTCTGCCTCTAAATATCCGCTCATCAAAGTGGGGGTACACAGCCAAATCCTGCCCTCGTTAACCGCAGCTTTGACTCCCGGCAGGGGAACACCGTCATAGACGCAGCCCCCGCAAGTCTCGGTCATCCCATAGGTGGTGACCAGGTTCAACCCCTGTTCGCGCCCGGCGGTAAGCAACGAGGGCGAGATACGCGCCCCGCCCACCAGAATCGCAGAGCAAAGGCGCAGAGCCGCGAGGGTTTCTGGATCGGCGAGGGCGCGGGTCAGCTGAGTGGGAACTAGCGATAGATAAATCGGGACGCCCGCCGAGGAAATATTTTCCAGAGCCTGCCGCAGGCGAGAGAGCTTAAAACCACCGGTCATATCGATAGTTACCGGCTCAGTTCCCCCCGCGTAGGCACGGGCAATCACTTGGAAACCGGCAATATGATCCCGAGGGAGCGACGACACCCAGAGGCCGGCACCCCCGAGGCGCTGGGCGGTTGCCTGATGGGAAGCGCGCAAAGCCGCCAGCGAAATCCCCACCAGGCGCCCTCCGGGCTTGGTAGAACCGGAAGTCGAAAGAATAAAACTTACCTGTTCAGGCAGGCGCTGCAGCCGCAATGCTTGCTGGCGAGCCCAAGAGCAGGACAGATGCTCGGTGCGCGCTGGGAAAAATATCGGGTGGTAATCTGCCAGGATCCGCAGCGCAAAAAAGGGTTTCGCCGGCCCGGCAACTGCCGACAAATCAAGAGTGGGTAGGGAAGTAAATTTGTCCGGCCAGAGGGCGGTGCGCAGCGCGGTAAAGAATAAGGTATCGCGCGCGGGATTATCGGAGACCGGCAGGAAAATCAGCGGCCGCGGGCGCGAGGCCGAATCCGTGGTTTTTCCTTCTTGTCTTTCCTCTACGTTCGGTTCGCTTTGCAACCAGACGATCTGCGGAGCATTTTCTTCTTTGTCAATCTGGAAATCTTTATTGCTATTACCGCTTTGAGGAGCTAAAACTTCGCTGGCTGCCCGAGCGTCCGTGCTCGGTGGGGGAACAATGCGCAAAGCCAACCTCCGAAAATAGCCGTCAGCGCCCAGTCTATCGCCAGTTCCTGCGATCCCAATTCAAGCGCAAGGAAAGAAGTTTTCCTCCCATAGGCGTCCGCGCACAGGGGCGGATTTTGCCTCGCGCCCCGAAATCCGGAAAATGCTCTGGCATTTTCACGGATTTAAGGCCCGAAGCCTACCCCTCGGCATAAATCCGCCCCCGCACGCTCAGTGCGCATCTTCCGGCAGCTTTTTCCCCTGCGCCCCTTACGCAGGCGGTACCAGCGAGCGTGGAGCCTAGGTTTTATCCGAGTGGGTGCGGTGGGCATAAGAATTCGGAAAACGCCGCTACGTTTTCCGAATTTCTTGGGCGGGAGGAAAAACCTAGGCTCCGCGCGGAATAATGCGGGAGGAAAAACTTCTCTTCCCGCGCACAGAACGCGAGGAAAAACTTCTTGCCTTGCGCGGACAACTGCGGGAAACTTGGTAACCGTGCTCGGGGTAGGGTGGGAGTATGAGCCAGCTTGAACATGTTTCTGACACTTTCGATGAGCAACGGTGGATTCCAGTTCCCGGCTTTGAAAAGCTAACTGACCTGACTTTTCATCGGGCGGTGGTGAAAGCGGGAAGTGCGAATGCCTCCGCGTCCTCGTCCTCATCTGAAGCTCAGGAGAAGCAAAAACCCTATAAGCCGGGGCGCGACCGCTATCAGCTTAATGACTTTGCGGCCACCGAATTGGCTGATTGCGGGGAAAATGGGGAGAAGCTGCCGGTTTTGCGGATTGCCTTTGACCGTCCCCAGGTGCGCAATGCTTTCCGTCCGCATACCGTAGATGAGCTGCTGGCTTGCCTGGAATATGCGCGCAGCGCCGCCGATGTGGCGGCGGTGATCTTAACTGGGAATGGTCCTAGCGACTCCGATGGAGGATACAGTTTTTGTTCCGGTGGCGACCAGCGGATTCGTGACCGGGGTGGCTATCGTTACGAGCAGCAGGGAGCCGATCCGGACGCGGAAGTTTCCCAGCGCCGCCAAAACCTGGATCTGGCGCGTACCGGACGACTGCACATCTTGGAAGTCCAACGTCTGATTCGCTCGATGCCTAAACCGGTAATCGCCGCGGTTCCGGGGTGGGCTGCCGGGGGCGGACACTCTCTAGTGGTGGTGTGTGATTTGGCGCTGGCCAGCCAGGAACATGCCCGGTTTAAACAAACCGACGCGAATGTGGGCAGCTTTGATGCCGGATACGGTTCGGCGCTCCTGGCGCGGCAAGTCGGGGACAAACGCGCCCGGCAAATCTTTTACCTGGCGAACACCTATGATGCCCGGCAAGCGGCAGATTGGGGAGTGGTCAACGCGGCAGTTCCACACCAGCAGCTAGAAACCGTGGCCTTAGAGTGGGCGCTGACTATTGCCCGTAAATCCCCGCAGGCTATCCGGATGCTAAAATATGCGTTTAACCTGGCAGATGATGGTTTACTAGGCCAACAGTTATTCGCAGGGGAGGCTACTCGCCTGGCTTACACTACCGATGAAGCCGAGGAGGGGCGGCGCGCTTTCTTGGAGCACCGGGAACCGGATTGGTCAACCTTCCCCTACTACTATTAGGTTTTTCAGGGCAAATAGACCCACAATAGGAAGTAGAAAGACCGAAATAGGCAGTGGTAAGCGAAAAAGTATCGTTTTCGGAAGTAAAACGATAATACGAGGTTTTAAGGGAAAGTAATGGCAGGAAACATCAGCACTCCAATGCTAGTTGAGGTACCGGCTTCGCAAGTCAGCGACCTCAGTAGCCTTTTTGATAATTCCGAGTTCCCCCCGATTGAAATCGACCAGGCGCTAGTTTATTCCCTGCCTCTAGTAAACCGTTTCCGCCGGATAATCGTGCGCGAAGGCGTGTTATTGCGCTCGGGGAATCGTTGGGGTGAGTTCGCGCCGTTCTGGGATTATGGTCCGCACGAATCCAAACGTTGGCTTTGGTCAACGGTTAATGCCCTGACCGAAGAGCTGCCAGACCCGGTGCGAGCCAGCGTTCCCGTGAACGTGACTGTACCGGTGGTTTCCCCGGGGCGCGCCCAGCAAATCGTAGAGCAAAGCGGCGGATGCCGGACCGCGAAAATTAAAGTTGCAGATCGGGGTACCGAACTTGCCGATGACGTTCAGCGGGTGAAAGCAGTACGCACCGCCCTCGAAAACCAGTTCGGTGGGGATTATCGGATCCGGGTAGACGCTAATGGCGCGTGGAATCTGGCGGAAGCTAAAACCGCGATCGCCGCCTTAGACGAGGCGGCCGGCGGTTTGGAATATGTGGAGCAGCCCTGTAAGAGTGCCGAAGAAATGCTGGAGTTACGTGCCGCCACTTCGGTGCCGCTCGCGGTCGATGAGTTGATTCGCCGCTCCCCGGATCCTCTCGCTGACCTGCCAGCAGATTGCGCCGATGTGATGGTGGTGAAAATCCAACCCTTGGGGGGAGTATCCGCGGTTATTGATTTAGCGGAAAAAGCTAATGAACGTGGCATGGACGTGGTGGTTTCTTCCGCGGTCGATAGCGCAGTCGGTATCGGACTGGGGGTGCGCGCCGCCGCCGCGATGGCGCAGCTTCCCCATGCCTGCGGCCTGGCGACCAGCCAGCTACTTAAATCCGATGTTTCCCGTCAGCCTTGGCAGGTCAAAGACGGTCAGCTAGAGGTGCAGGAAGTAGAAATAAATACCGATTTAATTTCCGCTCCCGACAATGATGACCGTCGCGACCTGGTTAAACGTTGGGCTCAGCGAATGCGAGATGTGGCGGAGGTCGCTAGTAGGTGAGTGACGTTCCTTTCCCCTCCACTCCCCCTGGTTGCTCCCAAAAAATACCGGATCCGGTCGGAGAAAACCTAGAATCGGCCACCGCCTTGGCGCGGCTGGCAGTTAGCGAGTTGGTGCGCGCCGGAGTGCGCGATTTCGTGATTTCCCCCGGCTCCCGATCCGCGCCTCTCACCTATGCTTTGGCAGCGTTAGCACAGGCAGGGGTAGTCCGCACCCATGTTCGCCTCGATGAACGCTCTGCGGCTTTCTTCGCTTTGGGGCTGGCGAAATCCGGAATATATCAGGGTGAGGACGCGGCCTACACCCCGGTAGCTCTGGTAGTGACCTCGGGGACTGCAGTCGCCGAGTTGCATGCGGGAATGCTAGAAGCCTTCCACTGCGGAATTCCGTTGGTTGCTGTGACCGCTGATCGCCCCCGCTCCGCTCGCGGAACTGGCGCGAATCAAACTACCTGGCAGCAAGGAATTTTTGAGCCAGCCTGTCCGGTGGCGCTAGATATTGACGCCAGCGAGGATGGCCTGGATACGGTAAAAGAAAGTCTTAGCGATGCCTTTGATAAGGCTTGGGGTGCGGGTGCCGAAAAACGCGGGCAACTATGCCCGTTGCAGTTGAATCTATGTTTCGCGCCACCCTTAGTCAGCTCCAGCAGCTGGCAGATTCCTGCCGAGCTGCAAGGTCTTGCTGCTGACGAAGCTGCAACCGCGCCTTCCTCGGAAAACCGCCTAAAAATACAGTTAGTGGTCGAGGGTGAGGGAGAAGCTCCCCGAAAAATCGCAAAAACGGTGGTGGTTTTAGCGGATCAATGCCTCCCGCAGGTCGCAGAGGCGGCGCAAGCATGGGGACTGCCGGTGTTGGCAGAACCGACGGTGACTTTGCTCCCCGGCAATCCGGTGCAGATCGCGCACGCGGCGCAAGTGCTCCCCGCCCTCACCGGTGAAGTTGAGCAGGTGATTATAGCCGGTCACGCCACTTTGTCGCGTCCGGTAAGTTCCCTGCTTTCCCGAGGGGATATCCCGATTTACCGCTTGCCTAGCCTGGGGGCGAGAACTAACCTGACCGGAAAATATATAGCTACCACCCCCGGGCAAGTGGATAAGGTTTTCCCGGCGACCTCCAGTCCTAGCTGGCTGGCGCGTTGGCGCGAGGCCGCGAAAGCAGTCGAGCGCGCCTACCGCCGCTGTGTAGATCGACGCGCGGTCACGGTTTGGCAAAACGCCAACTATGCTGCACTGGATTCCCGTGAACTTCCGCAAGTAGTAGCTGCGCAGGCAACCCCTTCGGAAGCAATAAAAAATCATGTTTTCGCTACCTCGAACGAAGGCGGACAAACCGCGAACGAAGTTGCCCACCGCCTCCGCATGGCCACTCCCGAAGATACCCCGGAAATGGGGGATAACCTGCGAGAACTGGAAATGGGGATAGATCCTTATGCCCTCGCCCGTATTTACGAGGACGTCTATGAGGAGTGGGTTAATCGTGACCCCGATACCTCTCGGGAAACTAGCGAAAAAGGCGTTAACCACCTGACCAGCACCGATAGTGTGAGGGATGCCGATGATGAGGGCCGCTCGGGGAGTGGCAATAGCGTGCTGACACAACCGGAGGGGAAAAAGGTGACTGCCTCCTGTGCCCCTCCGCTGACTATGCTCGGTGCCTCCAACACGATTCGTGCTTTTGATCTGGCGGCGCGCGGTGACCGCGGCATTACCTATTGCGCGAATCGCGGCCTGGCAGGCATTGATGGAAATATCGCGACTGCCTCGGGACTGGCTGCTGGCACCGGGCGCGCGGTGCGGCTGATAGCCGGGGACCTGACCTGTCTACATGATCTAACCGGGTTGCTCACTGGGCAGTTGGAGGACGCGCCCACTGTGCAGGTGCTGGCACTTAACGATGGGGGAGGACGCATCTTCGCCACCCTCGAACACGGTGCGGCTAGTGACCAGGAAATCTTCGAGCGCTACTTCTTGACACCCCAGCATTTCGATCTTTCCGCGCTGGCTGCCGGCCTGGGTTGGGATCACCGCTGCGCCCAAGACATAGAAGAACTAAAAGCGATTCTTTGCGAAACCCCGCGCCGTGAAATCGTGGAAATTAACGCTTATTTGCCGGATTTACGCTCTCGCCGCGCTGCTTTGGAATCGGAAATCGCCCGCGAGTTAGCTGCCCTTTAACTTCGTTTACGCCTGGAGGGCGCGGCGCATGGGTGACATTTTGGTTTCGGTTTCGGCCAGCTCGCGCTGCGGATCGGAATCTGCCATGATCCCAGCGCCAGCAATCAGGCGATAAGTGTCTGCGCGAGCCGGGTCGCGCTCGGCGCACCGCAAAGCAATTGCCCATTCGCCCTCGCCGGCAGCATCCATCCATCCAATCGGGGCGGCGTAACGACCCCGATCCATATTCTCTAGCGCAGCCAGACGCGCGGCAGCTACTTCGCGGGGCTTTCCGCAAACCGCTGCCGTGGGGTGAAGTGCCGCCGCTGCACGCAGAGACGTAACGCCCTGATCAGCAAGGTTTTCAGCGGTAATATCGGTCGCCAAATGCGTAACGTATCCCAGGTGCAGCAAGCGGGGAGCAGGCACCTCTAAATCTAAGTCAAGTCCAGTTAGCGAATCTTCGGCGCTTTGAACTGCCAACCGGTGCTCAAGTTGCTCTTTAGGATCGCCTAGCAAGCGTTGTTCCTGGGAGGGAACGGCCGAGCCCGCGAGGACGCGGCACAGCAGCTTCCCTTCGCTTACGCTGGCGAGCATCTCGGGGCTGGCTCCCACCAGGTCACCAATCGCATAAGTCCAGCAGGTGGGGTAGGTTTCAGCCAAGTATTTGGTAACCCGCACCAAGGAAACATCCTGGTAAAAGCGTAGTTCCCGGTCGAGGGCAAGTACGATTTTTTCTGCTCGCCCGGCGCGAATTTCCGCGGACGCGCGCCCCACTGCCGCCATCCATGCATCCGGCTGCAAGTGCGGATACGTTTCGCTAACTACCTGCGCGGGATCGGAAGGGGATAGCGGGGATGGTTGCCGGGGAATTGCTACGTTGGTATTTCGCGCGGGGCAAGAGCGCAAGGAAGGGTCGCCAACCTGCGTGTTTTCTGTTGCTTCCGCGTTATTGCCCGAGGCATCGCTTTGGGCTTCTTCCTTATTGGTCCCTGCCGCCTTTTGCACATTATCGGCAGTTGCGCCGGAATTTCCCCGGCGTCCTCGGAAATCTTCTTGCCCTGCCTGAAAGCGAGCTTGCCACAGCCAAGTGTTACCGCCACTGGAAACCACCGCTAAAGCTGGAACTAGCAGCAGCGAGGGGGTAGCGGGCGTAAACCCGAAACTGCCTAAAACCAGCGGCCAGCTTATTTTCTCAGGTTCTGAACTGCGAGTATTTCCCGGTTCTGAACAGCAGTTTTCTCTCGTTGTCGCCTGTCGAGATTCCGCAGCTAAAGCGGGATTTTCGTCTTCGCCCCCAGCAGCGTCTTGGCTGCTTTCACACAGCCCTCGCCAGGCGTCCTCGGCTGCAGAAAAAGCATTTTCGCCGCTAAAGCAGGCCTTCCAAGCTATTCCTAAACCCGCCAACTTGAGCCGCTTGCCGCTCCAAACCGTAAGGGTGCGGCACTCAGCTGTGGCAGGTGAAAGCAAATGCTGATTTTGCTCTAAAAGCTCAAATACCTGCTCAAAGCTGCACTCGCGATTGCGAAGCCTGGATACGCGGTATTGCAAAACTTCGCTCGCGGGCAGGCTAGATGAACACACGATTCCTCATAATAAGCCAGGAATCGAGCCGACACGAACCCGCCTGTAATATTGACGCAGGATCCTAAAATCGGAGCTTTACTCATGGAATCAGTCACAAAAGGGCTTTTATTTGCTAATCCGGTTTGACCAGCGACAGGGTGGCTGGCTAATTTTAATCATGGTGCCCGCGATACCGGGCCCCGAACTAGCCAGATTTTTCTGGCACGGGCTCTTCTCCGTTGAGCTCCGGACGTTAAGGGTAAGTCAGTTAGGCGCGATCCGCTGATTACCAAGGCCAGCATCCTATGCAGCCTTAACCTTGCGGGCCGGCCCCGGCGGTGCAGTATGCCCGTTTCTGGGGCCGATATTTCGGTACCGCGTGGCAAGTGTTTCGACATTCAGTAACAGGAGAAGTAGTGCCTACCATCCAACAGTTGGTCCGCAAAGGACGCTCAACTAAGAAGGCGAAGAGTAAAACTCGCGCGTTAAAGGGCTCGCCCCAGCGCCGCGGCGTTTGCACTCGTGTTTACACCACCACCCCGAAGAAGCCGAACTCGGCACTGCGGAAAGTGGCGCGTGTTCGCCTGTCCAGCGGCATTGAAGTGACCGCTTACATCCCCGGTGAGGGACATAATCTGCAAGAACACTCCATCGTGCTAGTGCGCGGTGGGCGTGTAAAGGACCTGCCCGGTGTGCGTTTCCACATCGTGCGCGGCGCGCTTGACACCCAGGGTGTGCGTGACCGTGGCCAGGGCCGGTCTAAGTACGGCGCGAAGAAGGAGAAGAAGTAGTATGCCTCGTAAAGGTCCAGCTCCCAAGCGCCCTTTGGCGGTAGATCCGGTTTACGGCTCGACCATCGTCACCCAGTTGGTGAATCGGGTTCTGCTAGACGGCAAGAAAGCTTTGGCGGAACGTATTGTTTACGGCGCGCTCGAGGGCGTGCGTGAGCGTACCGAACAGGATCCGGTTAGCGTGCTAAAGCGCGCTTTGGAAAATGTTCGCCCCGCTCTGGAAGTGCGTTCTCGCCGCGTCGGTGGCGCCACCTACCAGGTGCCGGTGGAGGTTCGTCCCTCCCGGGCGACCACCTTGGCGCTGCGTTGGTTGGTTGACTTTTCTAGGCAGCGCCGCGAAAAGACCATGACCGAACGCCTCATGAACGAAATTATGGATGCTTCCAACGGCCTGGGTGCTGCGGTGAAGCGTCGTGAAGACATGCACAAGATGGCGGAGTCCAACAAGGCTTTCGCTCACTACCGCTGGTAACTCTAACCGGAAGGAACAATTGTGGCATTAGAAGTGCTTGCTGACCTATCTAAGGTTCGCAACATCGGCATCATGGCTCACATTGATGCTGGTAAAACCACTGTAACCGAACGCATCCTGTACTACACGGGCATCAACTACAAGATCGGGGAAACCCACGATGGTGCCGGAACCATGGACTGGATGGAACAGGAAAAGGAACGCGGGATTACCATTACCTCCGCGGCGACCACCTGTTTTTGGCATGATCAACAGATCAACATCATTGACACCCCTGGTCACGTTGACTTTACCGTAGAGGTAGAGCGCTCCCTGCGCGTCCTCGATGGTGCCGTGGCCGTATTTGACGGTAAAGAGGGTGTAGAACCCCAGTCTGAAACCGTATGGCGTCAGGCCGACAAGTATGACGTGCCCCGTATTTGCTTCGTCAACAAGATGGACAAACTGGGTGCTGATTTCTACTACTCGGTGAAAACCATCGAGGATCGTCTGCATGCCAAGCCGGTAGTGATGGTACTGCCGATTGGCGCCGAGGCCGAGTTCAAGGGAATCGTTGACCTGCTGGAAATGCGGGCTGTTTACTTCCCGGAAACCTTTAGTGCCGAGCAGGCCGCAGAGGCCAATAAGAAGGGCGCGAAAGTATCCGAGGGTGACCCCACTTTGGGTGCGGTTCTCGAATATGGTGAAATCCCCGCTGATCTTAAAGATCGCGCTGAAGAATACCGCGAGAAACTGATTGACGCAGCGGCGGAAGCCAATGACGAATTGATGGAGGCTTACCTAGAAAACGGTGAGCTCACCAACGATCAGATTATTGCCGGTATTCGCGAACTCACTTTGAAGAGCGAAATCTACCCGGTGTTTGCGGGCAGCGCGTTCAAGAACAAGGGCGTACAGCCGGTTCTAGATGGGGTTTTGCGTTACCTGCCTTCCCCGCTGGATGTACCGCCGCTGGAAGGACACAGCCCCAATAACGAGGAAGAAGAAATTCTTTGTCCTCCGGACGAGAACGCCCACTTGGCGGCGCTGGCATTTAAGATTGCCGCGCACCCGTTCTATGGCAAGCTGACCTATGTTCGGATTTACTCCGGACACATCAAGGCGGGCTCCCCGCTGCTGAATGCCACCAAGGGACGGCGTGAGCGCGTAGGCAAGATTTTCCAGATGCACTCCAATAAGGAAAATCCGATTGAGGTTGCGCACGCTGGTAACATTTACGCCTTTGTGGGTTTGAAGGACACCACCACTGGCGACACCTTGTGTGAGAGTGATCAGCCGGTAGTTCTGGAGTCGATGAACTTCCCAGATCCGGTTATTCACGTGGCCATCGAGCCGAAGACCAAGGCTGACCAGGAGAAACTGGGAATTGCGATTCAGCGCCTGGCAGAAGAAGACCCGACCTTCACCGTGCGTCTAGATGACGAGACCGGCCAGACCGTGATTGGCGGTATGGGCGAGCTGCACCTGGACGTGCTAGTTGACCGGATGAAACGCGAGTTCCACGTGGAAGCAAACGTGGGCGCGCCCATGGTTGCCTATCGCGAAACCATCCGCAAGACGGTCGAGGATGTGGAATACACCCACAAGAAACAGACCGGTGGTTCTGGCCAGTTCGCAAAGGTACTGGTTACTTTCGAGCCGCTTCCCACGGATGCGGAAGAACCGTACGAGTTTGTTAATAAGATTACCGGCGGACGTATTCCTCGTGAATACATTCCTTCGGTAGACCAGGGCATTCGAGAAGCCATGGAGGGTGGCGTTTTGGCTGGTTATCCTTTAACCGGTATCAAAGCGACCCTGACGGATGGTGCTTACCATGACGTCGACTCTTCAGAAATGGCATTCAAGATTGCCGGTAACATGGTTTTGAGGGAGGGCGCTCGCCGCGCTAAGCCCACTTTGCTGGAGCCGATTATGGCCGTAGAGGTCCGGACTCCGGAAGAGTATATGGGCGACGTGATGGGCGATCTTTCCTCTCGCCGCGGATTTATTCAGTCCATGGACGATGTCAATGGAGTGAAGGAAGTCCGGGCAAAGGTTCCGCTGTCGGAAATGTTTGGGTATGTGGGTGACTTGCGTTCAAAGACGCAGGGTCGCGCCGTTTACACCATGCAGTTTGACAGCTACGATGAGGTCCCCCGCTCAGTTGCTGAGGAAATCATTGCAAAGACCCGAGGCGAATAGCCCTCGCGGGTGCCTTTATTTTGTTAAAAATCACAGAAAAACCCGTAGGAGATCATTCGCGTTGGGTGTTAACCTTTACTTTGACAACCAAGCGATAGATAACTACCCGAGTCCAGGAGGACATTAAGTGGCTAAGGCTAAGTACGAGCGGAATAAACCGCACGTTAACATTGGTACTATTGGGCACGTTGACCACGGCAAGACCACCTTGACCGCGGCTATCACCAAAGTGCTGCACGACACCTATCCGGAACTGAACGATTTCACTCCTTTCGAGGACGTAGACAACGCTCCGGAAGAACGTGAACGCGGGATTACCATTAACGTTTCCCACGTGGAATACCAGACCGAGAAGCGTCACTACGCACACGTAGACGCCCCCGGTCACGCCGACTACATCAAGAACATGATTACCGGCGCAGCTCAGATGGACGGCGCGATCCTGGTGGTTGCCGCAACTGACGGCCCCATGGCGCAGACCCGTGAGCACGTACTGCTCGCTCGTCAGGTGGGCGTTCCCGCCATTCTGGTTGCGCTGAACAAGTGCGACATGGTTGACGACGAAGAAATGCTGGAACTGGTCGAGGAAGAATGCCGCGACCTGCTGTCCAGCCAGGACTTCGATGGGGATAACGCCCCGGTCATCCGGGTATCCGCTTTGAAGGCGCTAGAAGGCGACGAGAAGTGGGTTGGCCAGATTCAGAAACTGATGGAAGCGGTTGACGAGTACATTCCGGAACCGGTTCGTGACCTGGATAAGCCGTTCTTGATGCCGATCGAGGACGTCTTCACCATTACCGGTCGTGGCACCGTAGTTACCGGTCGTGTGGAGCGCGGTAAGCTCCCGCTCAACTCCGAGGTGGAAATCCTGGGTATCCGCGCACCGCAGAAGACCACCGTTACCGGTATCGAGACCTTCCACAAGTCGATGGATCAGGCCGAGGCTGGCGACAACACCGGTCTGTTGCTGCGTGGCACCAAGCGTGAAGACGTGGAGCGTGGCCAGGTTGTAGTAGAGCCCGGTTCGATCACCACTCACACCAAGTTTGAGGGTCAGGTCTACATCTTGAAGAAGGACGAGGGTGGCCGCCACAAGAGCTTCTACTCTGGCTACCGTCCCCAGTTCTACTTCCGTACCACCGACGTCACCGGCGTTATCACCCTGCCCGAGGGCAAGGAAATGGTTATGCCCGGCGACACCACCGAAATCTCGGTGGAGCTCATTCAGCCGATCGCTATGGAAATCGGCCTGGGCTTCGCTATTCGTGAAGGTGGCCGCACCGTTGGTTCTGGTCGTGTAACCAAGATCGATCTGTAAACTAACCTTTTAGTTTAAATCGCGCCCCGAGAGATACCTCTCGGGGCGCGATTTTTTATCGTCTCATGATGTGAGCGAGCTGCACGTATTCATAAAAAGTGCTTGACGGGTTAACTAACTGTAATTTAGGATTAGTTCCAAAGGTATCTTGCTCGCCCCCTTGCCGGGTAACCCGGGGGGGGCGTAGTTTTACTAGGATTGTTAGGTGCAACGTGGCAGGACATAAGCGATATCAAAAGCTCACCGCGGTGCTGACCCTCTTGGGGCTGGTGCTCGCGTTGATTCCGGTGGCGGTATTGGCGCTCCCTAAAGCGCAGGCAGAACCCTCTGACCCGGCTCACCCGATCATTGGCGGTGCGGATGACCCCTGGCCCTCGGATCCTCCTCGGGAAGCGGAATCCCAGGATATCAAGAGCGCTGGTTCTATTGCCTTAGTATTCGAGATGGGGTCATTCTATGGATACCAAACCATGGGTGGGGCGGTTCCTGGTACCAACTGGAACACTCCTTGCCCTAGGGATTACGGCGACGCAATACCAGATAGCCGTAAGCGTCTAAGCGACGGCAAGTGCCGTAACTGGGATCAAAACCGGGCAGTAGCGAATGTAATTGAGAAGCTAAAAGGCTCCCCGCTGTCTATAGGTATCTACCACTACGCCCGTAAACAAGACGAGGGCGCCTGGGGGAATAACACTCCCGACTTGCAAGCCACCTCTCTGGCAGATGAGGCTGGATATAACAAGGTAATGAATAAAGTCTGGTCTTTGGATGCCACCAACGGCAAGGGCGGGAATTTAGCCACTAAGTTTGGTGGCAATAGCGAGTGGGGGCTGGGTAAGCTCTACATGGATATGCTGCGTTACCGGCAGCAACAATTAAAAGAGCATGCGGGCGACCCCGATTTCGAGCCCCGACCTCTCTATTCCAAGATTATTATTATGTCGGTGTCCGACCCCCACTGGCATCTCAGTAAATCGATTTATAACCGGAACAAGGATGTTTGGCAAATTAACCACTATGTGGATGGGGAGTCCGACGAGGATCAACTTAACCAGGATTTGATAAGTAAAGATCTTGATACTCCCTCCAAGAACTTTGTTGACGACCCCGACAATAAAGATAGCGAAGATGATCACGCGTGGAAGTTCAATGATTTTCCTTTGACCGCTAACCCTGGTCGTCTCGGTATGCTAGATGTTGCCCGGCGGATTCGCAACCTCGGCGGCGATATTCGCACTATGGGCATGGGAACCTGGGTTAAGAATTTTAATACCCGTGCCGCCTTCTTGCGCGCTCTAACTGGTGTAGCTGACCCTAAACAGGACAGTCCTAATTACCAATATATTGAATTTAACCACGATAATAACTCCAATCAACCAAATGGTTGGTTTGATAAAAATGGAGAATATTACAAGACAAATACGAAGGATGGCATTGCCAACGGCACTTTTGAACAAACCATGCGCCGTTGGATGTGGGAGGATACCCACCTTTCGCTAACTTCCGATCTGGTAGACCAGGATTTCCGCTATGTAAAACCCAATGCTGGTCAAAGAATCGACTTTACCCCAACAGATACTTCCGTAAAGTCGCAGTACTATACCACCGGTAAAGATGGTCGGGTGGTAATCAGTCTTACTAAGGCAAAGATGACCGGCGGGGTGGATGTTACTTTCCCCCGGCATACCACTGAATACTGGCACACCAAGCTTAATGGGAAGAACGTCCGCTGCCAAGGTTTGAGTAGAGCCACTGGAGATTCCGAAGTTTTCACGCCTGAAGAGATAAATGATCCCGCGCACGAGCGCGTCGGGTTTAAGATCCCTGCGAATAAGATTAGTGAGCTTTTCTCGATTAAGTGTGCGACTTATTCGCGCCCGCTGCAAAAGTTGACCTTCGAAAAGACCGTTTCAACAGTTAATGATCAGATTCGTTACGAAGTCGGAGGCAAGCCTCCTCACTACACTAATGGCGCCAAATACTCCTATAAATGGGAGTGTAAAGATCCCCTGGGAGATAAGCCGGATGAATATGTTGTTCCCCCCACGGTCGCTGGTCCCCAACAAGTTAAAGAGTTGAACATTATCGCCAAGCTGGGCAAACTTCAAATAACTCCGACGCCAGTTCCAGTAGGTACCCAGTGTACTATCACGGAAACCATCGAGATGCCCGAGGGGTATGACGTCACTACCGCGAGTATGAAATTTACTTCTGACAGCTATTTTATTGGAACTAACTTTGCGGTAGACGAGGCTCAAACCCAGAAAATAAAAGATCAAAAGCAGTCGGTAAAGAATATCATCGTGGGTAAAATCAAGCTTCAGGATCCCACTGTCACCACCGAAAAAGACTCGCAGCTGGTTTCGCATACTGTGTATAACTCCCTGCGAGCGCACGTGGAAGTTACCCTGCATTTCTCTAACTCCAAGAATGATCCCGCATTGGCGAAAAAAATCGCAGAGGGCAAATTACCTAAAAAGGTTCCAGTGTACTATAACTGTCGGTTCATGGCTGACCCCACTAAGCTCCCCGAGTTGCCGGAAACAAATACCGGAACCTATCCCGGCTACGTAGGAGTCGACTGGGTAGGAGTGAAACCCGATGGTACCGCCAAAGTTATCCTGGGACAGGATAAAAACGGCAAGGATGCCTGGCCGGTCGGTACTCACTGTTTACTTTCAACGGTTCCCCCGAACCAGAACATTCACGGACCTGGTACCGATGTGGGCGAGTCGGTAAATATCCCCGGCGTAGTCGTGAGGGACAGTTACGAATCTACTATCTGTCAGGCAGACCACGATAGCAAACCCACAACTCCTAAAGCCTGCAGCAACAACTACTTCTGGGTACACTCTCCCGGCAAACAAATTATTAACATAACCGAGGATTTACAGCGCTTGGAAGGCAAGTTGCGGGTAACTAAAGAGCTGACCGGCGAGGCCGCCAGTCAGGGTATTGGCCAGGACTTCCCCATGCACCTGAAATGCACCGACGAGGGAGTTACCGTGCCGATTGACGGCCAAGACACCGCAAGCTTTGGTGTTAAGTCCACCGAGTCTAAGCTAGTGGAAAAGGTGCCGGCCGGGGTTAGATGTGATCTTACCGAGGATTCGATCGGAGCTCCCGCTGCTGTGCCCAACGCCCAGCTGGTGATGCCGGGTCCAATCAGCACCACCATAACTGACACCACGATTGAAACTCCGGTTAACGTCAAGAACGACCTTAGTTATAAGCTGGCTAACCTGGCTATAAACCATAAGATAGCCTGGGGGTCACCGACCCCGGATTCCGCCATGCAGTCCACCATAAAAGGTAAGAACAATAAAGTTACGGTGTCCTGTAAGCTGCCGGGAGAGGCGGGGCAGACAGTCAATGAGTTAGTTATCCCGGCAAATGGCAACGAAAAAACTTCCAAGTCTTTGGAAAATCTGCCGGTTGGTTCCCAGTGCACCATTCAGTCAGAGCCGCAAGACATTGCGGGATTGAATGTTAGGTACCAGGCTCCTCCACAGACGGTGACGATCACCGAAAGCGGATCTACCGCCAATTTGGAAACCAAGTATTCGCTGCCAGGCTCGGGTGAGATTTCGGTACAGGGGCTGGTGAAATCTCGTCCCCAGTATGATGCGTTAAAGATTCCCGATACTTTGGACGCACAGGTTAAATGCACAAATGGCGGAACGGACAGAGCGCCCGTACCCGTCACGCTTGATTTGAAGAATGGTACTAGCACCATTGTTGATTCCACTAATATCCCTGAGGGTTCGGATTGCCGGGTGGAGGCTCCGCTTGCCGATTTAGAAGGCAGAATAGATTGGAAGTGGGCGAATGTTGATGATATCAACCAGGCAAATGCAGGCCCTATCAACACCCAATTCACTTCTCCTAGTGGCAGTGGCAGCGTTAGCGTGGTTATTCGCCTATGGGCTAAGGCCAAGACCACCACGGTAAATCTGGCTGCTCACTCCAGCATGTGGACTTCCAAGGATGCTAATAGTACCGCCAACGGCGACCGGATTACTGTTCCGGACGAATGGCGTCAAGCCGTCCTGGGGATTGCCCCCAATGATGCTGATAGCACCAAGGTTCCTCTTGAGGTTAAATGCCAGTACAAAAATGGCGCGGTAACATCTACGGCAACCTTCTCACCAGAACTGTCTAATGGGGGTACCGTTACGCCCCTGGAAGTACCCGCCAATTGGGACTGTACGGCTACCACCAACGAAGCGACTTTGAAGATTCCTGGAACCGATTTGCAGGATCCGGCCTGGACAGGTGCCGGGGGCACAGCCAGCGCGGACAAATATAGTTATCAGTGGACGTCTGCTGATGGCCAAAGCATCGCTTTGCAGAGGGATTACCGCTTGCAGTTGGCGACTTTCAACCTGAAGAAGAAAGTCGGCGGCGAGGGCGTAACTATTGTTTCTGGTGATAAGCACTTCCCGGTGAGCTGGTCTTGCTCCTTGAATGGAAAGCCCATCAATATCCCCGCACCCCGTGACATTGGGCTGAATACCGATGCCCAAGCTACTTTCGGCAATGACTTGCCTTCTAGGCTGAAAGAGAGCAATCTGCATCCCAGTGCCAGCACTGAAATGGGTCGTTTCCAACAGGGTGAATGGCATGTGATTGATGCCCTGCCGGCGGGCGCGGTTTGTACCGTCACTGAAGACCCCGCTGGTGCCAAAGTAGACGAAACTGTATGGAGTCACTATTGGGAGATTACCAATGGATACCGCGGTCGTGACCGCGAAGGAAACGAAAAGTGCACGGATGCTTCCGATAAGTGCCGCGCCGAAAATGTGGGCGGAGAGATTCAGGTTAAGGTGCTCTTGCCGCGTGACAAAAAAGCAGGGAAAAACGAAGCATTTATACCCAATGATCCCCATAACCCGACTGTCGGGGACAACTTAAAAGATGCGAATGGGGATCCCCGTAATCCGGTAGTTCCCAGCACCCTGCCCGAGAACTTTGCCGGCGCTATGGTTTCTTGGAATAACTATGTCTTCGAAAAAACCCAGGTGAAAGTGAGTTTAACTAATACCGGCAATGGGGCGCCCTTAGCTAGAGGCAAGACCTTTGACGCTCGCCTCTACTGCGGGCCGCCGCCCCTAATTGGAGCCGGAGACGCGGAGTTGCCTCCCGATAGTAGCGCCGCCGCCATTATTAGAGTGGCGTTGAGCTTTAAAGAAAGTGCCACTGAGCCTGGAAAGTGGGAGGATGCCGTCGCCAACCAGCTGATTCCAGTCGGGTATCGCTGCGTTTTGGCAGAGGAAAAGTTCCCAGAGCTGGATGCCAAGGTGACTACCACCATTGAGAAGGATCCAACCCAAGACACGCAGACCGCAGATGCTGCCGGATTGAGGGGTCTATTCAGCTATAACAAAGGAAAAAATTCGCAGGTAGATGATGATTCTAACCTGAATCTAATGAGTGGTGACCAGGGAATTGTGGGCTTCATTGTGCACCCCAATCATGTGAGTGGCCAGGGGAGTACACAAAAACAATCCCTCTTTACCATCAATAACGATTTCGTGCGTCCTGCCGCCAAACTAAAAGTGGTGCAGAAGGTGCGAAAAGATGATGCGGCCTCCTATATGTCCGTGGGTCAAGCCCTGGTCGATAAAGGGGAAGTTGGCTACAAGGCGCACTATCAATGCACCGATAAGTATCTGCGAGATGACCAGGGCAATCCCAAAGTGTACGAGGGCTCGATGGATCTGAGCGCTAACGACAAGACCACCTTGAGCACTGGTGAACTCACCTTGCTCTCCGGTGAGGACGGCGGTAACTTCGTGCCCGCCAGCTCCACTTGTAAGATCTGGCATGAAAACCAGGCCGAGAAAGACCCGGTTGCCAAGTACACGAATCCGCAGGTGTACTTGAACCCCAGTGCCAAAGTAGTAACCGAGGGGGCTACTGAGCAAACTGAGGCATTGGGCAACTCGCAAACCCCGGGTGTCTTAAAGGTCACCCCGCTCAGTCTGGACCCCGAAGGCAAGAAGGAAACCACTATTACCTTCGAGGACTTCTATCTGGTGCCTTTCGATCAATATCAGATAGGTACCGCAGTAGAGGGCAAGCGCCGCGATGAGGTGCTGCCGGAAACCAACAAGTACGCGTACAACTACACCTGTACTCGCCCGGCTGGTTTGCCGGCACCCGATGGGGGCTATCCTGCGATAGCCGGTACCGCCGAGGCAGGGCGCGGCAACTTTGCGCAGCTTCCGCTGGTGCCGGTGGGTACCACCTGCAAGCTGACTGGTACCAAACCGGATACTTCGGCGAAACCGTACCTGAAAGTGGCAGGCAACTGGGTGCCTTGGGACGTGGATAAACTGGGATTCTATTTCTATGACAACATGGATTTCTCCCAAGCTAACAAGACCAAGCTGGCAGTTAAGGATACGGATCCCGGCAAGGGCACTTTTGAGATTACTTTGGATGGAACCACCAAACAGGGCGTGGTGCTGTACACGGTTTACAGCAATGGCACCAAAGTGCGTATCTATAAGGCAACGGCTCCCAAGCCTAACGGACAGGTGGTGCCGGATGCTACCTTCTCCCTATATGAGAGAAACGCAGACGAAAGTGCCGGGACGCCGATCGAGCTGGTGCCAGTTGAGGGCCAGTCGGGTGTGTATGAATCGAAGACCGAACTGCCACCTGGCAACTATCTGCTGGGGAACACCAATGCCGGCAAGAATGCGGGCGAAAGGTTCCCCTTCGGATGGAAGTTTGCCGTCGCCCTAGATCCTGCCGATCAGAAAGCGGAGCAAGACACCGCAGTTAAGCTCGATCCGGAAGCCAAGAGTTCTGGTCTGATAGCCACCTATGCGCCGGACAATACCGTCAAGGCTTGGCAGATCGAATTGGCGGACGTAAGAGTTGGGAATCTCCCGCTAACCGGCGGCTATTTGCCCTGGTTGTGGCTGGTGGGAATCTCCCTGGTGGCCGCTTCGGCAGCCGTGATGTGGCATAGGAGGCGCGAATGAAAATAATTCACCGCGCGTGCCTGCCACGCTTACCCGCGGGATGGATGCTTGCCGCCTGGAGACAGTCTTTAGCTCGTGAAAGATTTTTCCGGTCCGGCACCGACCCCGGGTTAACAGGGGGTAACGCGCAAACATCTTAAAACAAAGAAGTTAAGAAAATTTCCAAACGTAAATAAACAGAAAAACATAAATGAGGTAAAAATGTTTTCCAACACTAAGAAATTTGTTCGGAGGGGGATGGCACTAGCTGCCGCCTTGGGCATGGCTGCCCTGGGCTTGGTAGCAGTCGGCGCGCCTGGCGCCAGCGCTGCCCCCGCGATCGATGCCAGCAAAGATTACACGATTTCGGTAGAGCCGCAGACTGGTGAATCCGGAGTTAAAGCTGACGGCAAGAGCGGTAAGTTTGACGACAGCAAGAAACTGCCCTCGGGTACTTTCAAGCTGGAAAAAGGTAACTACGATGTAACCACTACCGCTGGTTACAATGCGGCCACTGCAGCGACTGCCGCTACCTTCACTCCGGCGAGCCCGGCAGTTGAAGAAACGAAAGACTTGGGTGCCGATGGCAAGACTTCGTTTACCGTCAAGCCCGGGTTGTATCGTTTGACCCAAACCAAGGCTCCTACCGGTTACAAGGCGGCGCTCCCGTCCTTGATTCTGATTCCGATGACCGATCCCGAATCCGGAACTTGGATGGATACCGTGACCGTTTACCCCAAGAACGGTTCCGCTGGGAAGATCACTAAGAAGGACATCACCGCTAAAGACCAGGTGATTAAACCTGGTTCCAAGATGACCTTCGAGATTGACTCCCCGATTCCTACTTTGACCGAGAAAGATAAAGGTGACAAGTTTAAGACCTACAAAGTCACTGATACTCCTTCCGGTCCGCTGAAGGTAAATAAGGCCAACTCTACGATCGAGAAGGTCGAGATTGTAGATGGGGACACCAAGACAGCGCTAGATGCTGCTGATTACACGGTTATTGAAAACCCCTACGGAATCGAGCTAACTAAAACCGGACTTGCCAAGCTGGATGCCAATTCAGGCAAGGTTCTGCGAGTGACTCTGACCGGTAAAATTCTCCCCGCAGGGGATCCTATTTGGAGCGAAGACGCCAGCAAGTGGGTTATTAAGAACAAGGCAGCCTACAACTATGACTCGGAGAAAGGTGAAAACGGCGGCAGTGAAACTGATCCTAAAGACCAGCCGGATATTCCGATGGCGAAGCTGCTGGTAAACAACAAGGACGGACAAACCGATATCAACAATAAAAACGCAGAGTTTAGCGTCTATGCTTGTGACGATGAAGCTACCGGGGATCCTTCCACCACTGGTGCCGCAATCGCGACCGGATTGAAAGCCGGAGTAGCTAGTTCAGAACCCCTAGCGGCACGTGACAATAGTCTGTGTGTGGTACAGACTAAGGCACCTACCGGTTACGAGTTGGGCAGCTCTGTGGTGAAAGTCGGTTTCGATAAGGCCACGGTTAAAGCCGCTGCTGATCAGAACAAACCAGTAGAGGTCGAGTACCAGAACACGGTAAAGAGCTCAGATATCCTCTCGAAGCTGCCGCTGACCGGTGGAGCGGGTATTGCCCTCTTCCTGATCGTGGCAGCCGGATTGCTGGGTGGAGCATACTACTATGCTCGTCGCAATCGGGTACGCGCATAACTAAAATAAAGTGTCGGGGAGCAACCCTGCTCCCCGACACTAAATAGCAAGGCGAAAATTGGGGAAGAAAGAGAAAACCAGCGGAGCCACCGAGCAGCGTAAAGGCAAAGTTCAGCGCAGCCGCGGTTCCACTCTGATCCCCGTAATCCTGGCGTTGGCGGGTATTGCGGTGTTGTTATACCCCGTGGTAGCAACCCAATGGAACAATGCCCGCCAACTCCAGATCGCCTACGAATACTCAAAAGCAGAAAAATATCTTGATAGGCAGCAGCTGTCTGATTCTTTTAAGGCAGCGCAGGCATATAACCAGCACACCCCGGGGGCTCCCATCCTGGATCCCTGGTTGGCGCGGGTAGCCAAAGACAACAACCCCTATCAGGTGTATCTAAAACAACTAAATATCGTCCCCGAGATGGGGCGTCTGATAATCCCGGGAATCAAAGTAGATTTACCTATCTACCACGGTTCCCAGCCAGACACCCTAGAACGCGGAATCGGGCATCTGTACGGATCCTCGCTCCCGGTAGGGGGTAAAGGAACGCACGCGGTACTCACCGGGCATAGCGGGCTCTCAACAGCCACTTTGCTCGATAACCTGACCAAGGTTAAGAAAGGTGACGCTATCTATGTGCAGGTAGCGGGGCAAAAGCTCAAATACCAGGTGCGTTGGATTCGAGTAGTTCGCCCCGACCAGGTGAAAACCCTGCAGCGGCAAGAAGGCAAAGACCTTTTAACCGTCCTCACCTGCACGCCCTACGGAATTAACAGCCATCGGCTGTTAGTGACCGGGGAGCGGGTGCCGATGGATAAGACCGACCCCTTCGCCGGAGCCGGAAAGCTGGAATGGCCATGGTGGATGGGAGCCATAATTTTTGTGGCTTGCCTAGCCGCTCTGCTGCTCGGTTGGTGGCTGTGGAGGCAGCGCCGCCGCGATGAGGACGAAAAAGAAAATAAGAAAGCATCCGGGGCTTCACCCCCGATTACCAGTGGCGGAATCTCCGCCACCGACGCCGAGATAACTACCCGTTACCCGCCACGAAAAGCAAGGAGGACACAGTGAACAGCACGCGACGCAAGCTGAAAGCAGGCTTGGGGCTGCTGGCCGCACTAATGCTTGCCCTGGTACCAACCTCAGCGATGGCTTCACCGCAATCGGACCAACCAGTAGTAGTGGGTGACATCACCGGCCTCGATCCCGCAAGTTTCAATCCCGCGCGCCTCGGACAGTTGCATATCACCAAGACTGCCGCCAATCCCTATGACGACCCCAAACCGGGAGCCTTGCCTAATGGTCCCGCTGGGGGACAGGTGATTCAGATTAACCGGGTCAAAGGGGTAGATTTACCTACCGCGGATTGGACGCAACTGCAGAAGATGACGGTTAAGCAGGCCGAAGCCAAAGGCTTAGAGCCGGCAAAAACCATGACCACCGATGATCAAGGCAACGTTACCTTCGCTGACCTGCCGGTCGGACTGTACCTGGTGAGTGATCAGAAACCGGCAGATACTACCCATAAATATGGTCGCATCAAGCCGTTCCTGATAACCATGCCCTCCGGTAACCCTGACCTGCACGTATGGACTTTTAACATTTCGATTGCCCCCAAGATGATGGCGGAACAAACTCCGGCTCCCGTGACCCCGCCCCCGGCGAAGCCGCATATGCCCAAGACCGGTGTCTACGTGGTGCCGTTCCTGATTGCAGCGGGCGTCCTCTTTAGTACCGGCATCCTGGTTGCCGCCTTGCGGCGCCGTCCCCAAGACGAAGAAACCCTTACGGAAGCTTAAAGAAACTCCGCCGCAGCTTAATAGTCCTTTCCCTCGCGCGGTATCCAAGCCCGCGCGGGGGAAAAGTTTTTCCTCCCACCCAAGAAAACGATAATTACCAGGTCATTTTTCGATTTCTGCGCCGCCTAGCAGACTGGGATAAAACCTAGTCCTCGCGCGGTACGGTGCCACGTACCCGCAAGTGCTGAAGCCGCGAATGGGCTGGCACGGTAAAAGATGCGAGAGGGGGCTTGAGCCGAGCGTAAGCAAGGCTCACTGGGGTCCCCCGAGCGCTTTTACCGCGGCAGCCCCGCTGCGTCAGGAGGGGAGAATCCTGCTGCTGTGCGGAGGGGAAGGAAAACCTAGTTTCCGCGCAGGACGTTACGAAAAGCACCCCATGCGCGGCAGAAAATGAGTGCTGCGACACGCCCGGATGCGTGGACGTGGGGTCATTCACATGACCGCAGCTTGAAAGGGTTCTTACAAGCGCGTTAAAGTAGTTTACTGGCTCTAGTTGAAAGGTGCGCTCTGCGTACCCGCTCAGTTAGCGCCCGGCAGCAAGAACGCAGGAATCGATTCGTGCCTGGCGAAACAGTTCGTCAGGGATCGTAAAGATCACCTCCCTAAACTTTTTTAGGGATTCTTGCGCGCTTGTAGCTGGCTAAGTTCGCCCTAGCGGGCTTAGCGCAAGCAAGGGATTCGATCCCCTGGCAGGCCCGGGATAAACACCGGGGAAACATCTACGGAAGAAGAAGAGGTAGACGGAATGGCGGGACAGAAAATCCGCATCCGGCTGAAGTCATATGACCACCAGGTCATCGACTCGTCCGCGAAAAAGATCGTGGAAACGGTCCAGCGCGCGGGCGCCACAGTGGTAGGCCCAGTACCTTTGCCGACCGAAAAGAACACGTTCACCGTGATTCGGTCGCCACACAAGTACAAGGACAGCCGAGAGCAGTTTGAAATGCGTACGCACAAACGGCTCATCGACATTGTCGACCCGACGCCTAAGGCAGTCGATTCGCTGATGCGTCTCGATTTGCCTGCTGACGTAAACATCGAGATCAAACTCTAAGGAAAATAAATTATGACCACGCAGACCCAGCCGGCTGCCGCAGTACCCACTCGGGCACTTCTCGGCCGCAAGCTAGGCATGACGCAGGTTTGGGACGAGGACGGAAAAGTCGTTCCCATCACCGTCGTGCAGGTCGACAAGAACGTGGTGACGCAGATTCGAGACCAGGAAACCGATGGCTACACCGCCATTCAAATCGGTTTCGGGCAGATCGATCAGCGGAAAGTCACCAAACCCCTTGCCGGCCATTTTGATAAAGCAGGAGTCAGCCCCCGTCGCCACCTAGTAGAGGTGCGTACCGGAGGCAATGACGATTTCACTCTTGGCCAGGAATTGGCAGCCGACATTTTTGAAGTCGGCCAAAAAGTGGATGTTACCGGAAAGACCAAAGGTAAAGGTTTCGCCGGGGTTATGAAGCGTCACGGTTTTGCCGGCGTTTCCTCCTCCCACGGTGCTCACCGTAACCACCGCAAACCTGGTTCCATCGGCGCTTGCGCCACCCCCGGACGCGTATTCAAAGGCCTACGGATGGCCGGACGCATGGGTGGGGAACGCAGGACCATCCAGAATCTTAAAGTTCAGGCAATCGATGCCGAAAAAGGCATTGTCCTGGTTACCGGAGCTATTCCCGGTCCCAAGGGCGGTATTGTTCTGATTCGTAGTGCAGTGAAAGGTGCGTAACTATGACTAATCTTTCGCTAAACGTAACTGATCCCGCTGGTAAGGAAGTAGGCAGCGTTGACCTGCCCGCCAGCATCTTTGATCGGGATCCCAATATTTCTTTAATGCACCAGGTAGTTAACGCGCAGCTCGCGGCGGCTCGTCAGGGTACGCACTCGACTAAAACGCGTGGTCAGGTGCGTGGTGGCGGCAAGAAGCCGTGGCGCCAGAAAGGCACCGGTCGGGCTCGTCAAGGCTCGATTCGCGCGCCGCAGTGGCGGGGCGGCGGAGTCGTACACGGCCCGCACCCGCGCGATTACTCTCAGCGCACCCCCAAGAAGATGAAGGCCGCAGCTCTGGCTTGCGCCCTATCTGACCGGGTACGCAAGGATCGCATGCACTTGGTGTCCCAGTTGGTTGCCGGGGAAACCCCCTCGACTAAGGCTGGCCGCGAACACATCGAATCCCTGGTAGATCAGCGCTACGTCCTGGTAGTGCTTACCCGCCCGGAAGAAGAACAGATATTGTCGCTGCGTAACCTGCCGCAGGTTCACCTGCTGATGGTTGACCAGCTCAATACTTATGACGTACTCAATAACGAGGACGTTATCTTCACCGAGGCCGCGATTCGCCAGTTCATCGCCGATAAGACCGGACAGGAGGCGTAAAGCAATGGCACTCGAGGTTACTAAGAACCCGCGGGATATTATTTACCGCCCGATCGTCTCGGAAAAAGCCTATGGCCTGATGGATCAGGGGAAATACACTTTTGAGGTAGACCCCAAAGCCAATAAGACCGAGATTCGGATCGCCATCGAAAAAATCTTCGATGTGAAAGTAAAGACCGTAAACACGATTGCGCGCAAAGGTAAACGGGTACGTACTCGCACCGGATTTGGCAAGCGGAAAGATAGCAAACGCGCCATTATTACCCTTGCCGAAGGCACAATCGATATCTTCAACGAAGCGTCTGCGTAAGGGGTGAACAAGTAATGGGTATTCGTAAATACAAGCCGACTACTCCCGGGCGTCGCTTCGCGTCGGTTTCCGATTTCGCGGAAATCACTCGCGACCATCCGGAGAAGTCTCTGCTGCGTCCTATCCACAAAACTGGTGGACGTAACAACGACGGTCGTATCACTTCCCGCCGGCGTGGCGGGGGGCATAAGCGCCGTTACCGCGTGATCGATTTCCGTCGTCACGACAAAGATGGGGTGCCCGCAAAGGTTGCCCACATCGAATATGATCCGAACCGCAGCGCCAATATCGCCCTCCTGCACTATGCAGATGGCGACAAGCGTTACATCATCGCCCCGAATAAACTGCATCAGGGCGACCGCATCGAACAGGGGCCGGCTGCCGATATTAAGCCGGGCAACTGCTTGCCGCTAACCAACATTCCGTTGGGTACCGTGATTCACGCGGTAGAGATGCGTCCTGGTGGGGGAGCTAAAATCGCTCGCAGCGCGGGAGTTTCCGTGCAGCTAGTGGCGAAAGAAGGCAAATACGCCCAGCTGCGTATGCCCTCCGGTGAAATCCGTAACGTAGAGGCTGCTTGCCGCGCCACCATCGGCGAGGTCGGCAACTCTGACCACGGCAATATCACTTGGGGTAAGGCTGGACGGATGCGCTGGAAGGGGCATCGTCCCAAGGTACGTGGTGTGGTTATGAACCCGGTTGATCACCCGCACGGTGGCGGCGAAGGCCGTACTTCCGGTGGTCGTCACCCGGTTAGCCCCTGGGGTAAGCCCGAGGGTCGTACCCGCCGTCCGAATAAGGCCAGCGATCGCCTGATTGTGCGTCGTCGCCGGACCGGCAAGAAGCGTTAGGTAGGAGATAAATCATGGCACGTAGCCTAAAGAAGGGTCCTTTCGTCGATGACCATCTGATGAAAAAAGTCGACGCTCTGAATGACGCCAATAAAAAGTCGGTTATCAAGACCTGGTCACGCCGCTCTATGATTACCCCCGATTTTATTGGGCACACTATCGCGGTACACGACGGACGCAAACACGTTCCGGTGTACGTCACCGAAAACATGGTTGGTCACAAGTTGGGCGAGTTTGCGCCCACTCGTACCTTCCGCGGACATGACAAAGACGACCGAAAGGCACGCCGTCGTTAGGCGCGCCCGAAGAGAAAGAAGGCAAAGATGGAAGGCATGGCGAAAGCGCGTTTCGTGCGCTCTACGCCGCAGAAGTCGCGTCGCGTCGTGAACTTGATTCGCGGCAAGAACGCCCTCGAGGCCTACGACATCCTGCGTTTCGCTCCTCAGGCGGTCGCAACTGATGTTCGCAAGGTGCTTCGCAGCGCAATGTTCAACGCCGCCGCTCAAGCTGATCGGCCTGGCGACAAAGATACGTTTGCGGAACTGAAAGTTTCGCGGGCGTACGTAGATGAAGGTCCCACGATGAAGCGGTTCCGTCCGCGCGCTCAAGGGCGTGCTGGCCGGATCCTCAAACGGACCAGCCACATCACTATCGAGGTTTCTGACGGCAAACAGGAAGAGGAGAACGACTAATGGGACAAAAGGTTAGCCCTACCGGTTTTCGGTTAGGTATCACCACCGATCACCGTTCCCGCTGGTTCTCGGACTCCACTAAGCCGGGACAGCGTTACAGTGATTTCGTTGATGAAGATGTGCGTATTCGCAGGATCATGGAAAAGAGCCTGGAACGCGCCGGTATTTCCCAGATTGATATTGAACGCACCCGGGATCGGGTACGGGTCGATCTGCACACTGCCCGCCCCGGCATTGTTATTGGTCGGCGGGGAGCAGAGGCGGATCGCCTGCGTGGTGATCTGGAGAAACTCACCGGTAAACAGGTGCAGCTGAACATCCTCGAGGTTAAGAACCCCGAGATTGATGCCCAGCTAGTGGCGCAAGGTATTGCCGAACAGCTGGCTGCCCGCGTGTCCTTTAGACGCGCAATGCGTAAAGGTATGCAGTCAGCGCTGCGCGGGGGTGCCCTGGGCATCAGGGTGCAGTGTTCTGGCCGCCTCGGCGGGGCAGAAATGTCGCGTTCAGAGTTCTACCGCGAAGGTCGGGTGCCGCTGCACACGCTGCGCGCCCTCATCGACTACGGCTTCTATGAAGCTCACACCACTTTCGGGCGTATCGGCGTGAAAGTGTGGATCTATAAAGGCGATCTCACCGAAACCGAATTCGCTCGCAAACAGGTTGAATCCGGTGGACGGGGTGGCCGCGGTGGACGTCGCGGACGCGCAGGTCGTGAAGGTGCACGCGGAGGACGTCGCTCGGGACGCGGTGAAGGCCGTCAAGAGAGCGCTGCCCAGACTCAGGCGGAAACCCCCGAGGCTGCGGCTTCGGAAAATGCTGCCCCCGCAGTGCCGGCTGAATCTACCGAGGCTCCCGCTGAAAAGCCAGTAGCCGAGGCCGAGAAGCCGCAAGAAAACGGAACGGAGGAGTAACGTGTTAATTCCTCGTAGGACTAAATGGCGCAAACAGCATCGCCCCAACCGTAAGGGCATGGCTAAGCGCGGTACCGAACTGGCGTTCGGCGAATACGGGATTCAAGCACTCGATCACGCCTATATTACTAACCGGCAGATTGAGGCCGCTCGTATCGCGATGACACGCTACATTAAGCGCGGCGGTAAAGTGTGGATCAACATTTTCCCCGACCGTCCGCTAACCAAGAAGCCTGCCGAAACTCGTATGGGTTCCGGTAAAGGCTCTCCCGAATGGTGGGTGGCTCCGGTGAAGCCGGGTCGTGTGCTATTCGAACTGGCGGGCGTGTCCGAAGATATCGCTCGGGAAGCGATGAGCCGTGCGCAGCACAAGCTGCCGATTAAGACTCGGTTCATCAGTCGTGAAGGCGGTGATCAGTAATGGCAAAAGGCTTGAAAATGTCTGATTTGGATATGTTGGATGAAGAACAGCTGTCCAAGAAACTAGACGAAGCTAAGACTGAGCTGTTCAATCTGCGTTTCCAACTGGCCACTGGTGCCGGTGAAGATCGCGGACAGATCGGGCAGTTGCGTCGCGATATTGCCCGCATTTACACCATCGCTAGAGAGCGGGAGCTCGGTATTCGTACCGCTCCGCAGGTTGAGGAGTAGGATTCATGAGCGAAGAAACAGAGAAAACCGCTACTGTAGAGCGTAATCACCGCAAGGTGCTGCAGGGCTACGTCGTGTCCGACAAGATGGACAAGACCGTAGTGGTGCAGGTTGAAGATCGTGTGAAGCACCGCTTGTACGGCAAGGTTATTAACCGCCGCAAGCGTTACAAGGTGCATGACGAGAACAACGAATGCGGCACTGGCGACTTGGTAAGGATTATGGAGACTCGTCCCCTGTCCAAGACCAAGCGTTGGCGGGTTAGCGAAATTATCGAGAAAGCCAAGTAGTTTTTCACTAAAGGTTTTCGAGGTAATCGTTAACGCTAGAGGACGATAATATCCTCTAAGCTGATTCCTTTAGCTGCAAGGCGCGGGGTGAGTTTATCGGGTGTTACCCGGTTGACTCATCCCGCGTCTTTTTATATTTTCTTTAGCTTTATGACAAGCAGAATTGGTATTGTCAAAATGTTATGTCAAAGTGGTAGACAAACCGAAAAGTTTCGGTTAGATTTGAGGGCGTGGTATTTCGAGCAATCGAAGCTCTTACTGCCACTCAAACGATAGCCAATGGTGGCTGGGTAAGGAGTTTATATGTCAGATAAGAAGAAAATTGGCGTAGGGGTGATATCTCTAGGCTGGATGGGGCGCCTGCATACGCGTTCGTATAAAGCGATGGCAGAGCGATTTCCAGAGCTGGGAGCCGAGGTGCGTCTGGTGGTAGCTTGTGACCCCATCGCAGAAACCCAAAAGCTCGCGACCGAGGCGCTCGGTTTCGAGAAAGCAGTTGCCGATTACCGCGAGGTACTCGCAGATCCGGAAGTGGACGTGGTGTCCATCTGTTCGCCTAACTTTCTACACCGTGAAATTGCAGTCGCGGCAGCTGAGGCCGGCAAACCTTTCTGGATTGAAAAACCGATGGGCGTAAGTGCTACCGAGTCTCGCGAAATTGCCGAAGCCGCTCAAAACGCGGGCATTAACACCGCGGTTGGCTTTAACTATCGCCACACTCCCGCGGTTGAACAGGCACGGGAAATGATTGCTGAAGGGAAGCTGGGGCGAATTACCAATGTTCGTTGCTGGTTAATCGCCGATTATGCCTCCAGCCCCGACGGTCCCTACACCTGGCGTTACGACCGGGAAAAAGCAGGTGCTGGGGTTGTTGGTGACCTGATGAGTCACGGAGCTGACCTGGTGCAATATATTTTGCGTGACCGGATTAGCTCGGTTTCTGCCCTGACTGACACCTTTATTAAAGAGCGTCCTATTCCCACTAAGGCCGGTGTTGGTCACACCGGTTGGGAAGTTTCTGACGAAAAGAAGGAAGTCGGAAACGAGGACTACGTAGCCATGATGGTGCGTTTTGATTCCGGAGTGGTGGGCACCATGGAGTCCTCTCGCGTGAGCGTGGGACCGCGTGCCGAGTACATTGTGGAAGTTTATGGTACTGAAGGTTCAGTGCGTTGGAACTTCGAATACCTCAATGATCTGCAGGCCTGCATCGGACAGGACAATGGAGTGATACACGGATACGTCCGTTCAATGGCCAATCCTCACTATCCGCATTTCTCGCGTTTCCAGCCGGGAGCCGGCACCTCAATGGGCTTCGATGATATGAAAGCAGTCGAGTGCTACCAGTTCCTGTCGGGAGTGTTAACCGGTAAACAGATTGCGCCCTCAGTCGCCGATGGTTGGTCAGCTGCCGAAATAGATCAGGCTACCGTGGAATCAGCTGCGGATGGGTGTTGGCATGAAGTCGCAAAGGTAAGCGGCGCCACCACCTACGATAAGTAACTTCACCCCTTCGAAAAAGAAAGCTAAACCAGTGGAAATAAATAAAGAAAAAACTCCTCTGAATGAGTTGAGTAAAGAAAAACTGCAAAAAATGGTGCAGGAAACCCCGTCCTCGGGAAATCATCGCGGAGTTATTGCCGTGGCGGCAGTGGCCACCCTGGGCTCCCTGCTATTCGGGTATGACACCGGGGTCATTTCCGGTGCTTTGCCCTATATGTATATGCCGCACGGTGCAGGTGGCATGGGGATTACTCCTGCTCAAGAGGGCGCAATTGGCGGTATCCTTACCCTAGGTGCTGCCTTCGGGGCGCTATTTGGAGGACGGCTCTCCGATCGTTATGGTCGCCGGCACAACATCATTATGCTGGCCATTTTGTTCCTGATTGGTGCTATCGGTAATACTTTTGCCCCCAATATTTGGGTAATGTATCCGTTCCGCCTAATCCTGGGGCTAGCCGTAGGTGGCGCCTCGGCAACGGTGCCAGTATTCCTGGCAGAAACTGCACCTAAGCGGATCCGCGGTACTATCGTGGCCGTTGACCAGTTGATGATTGTAGTCGGGCAGCTGTTGGCCTTCTCCATGAACGCGATTATTAACTCTGCTCACGGCGGACCGAAGATTACCGTGAAATCAGATCCTGCTGGGGTAGTGAAGGCTGGAGAGTACTCTTGGGATGCTTTGAACGCAATAGTGTCTAAGCACCTTGGTAGTCACGATGTGCAGGCAGCACATGATTTCATCTCCAATATGACGGTTTCGGCCGGTAACGGTGCCGCCTGGCGTTGGATGATTGTGCTCTGTTCAGTGCCTGCCGTTGCCCTGTGGATTGGGATGCACCTGATGCCAGAATCTTCCCGTTGGCATGTGCTGCAGCAGGAAGTTTACGCCGCTATCGGATCCTTGAAACGGGTGCGTGACCCCAAGAAAGATGGGGATCTTACCGAGGAACTGCACGAGATGATTGAGGCTCGTCAAAGCCAAGAACACGGCAAGAAAGGTACTTTCCGCGACGTAATGAACACGCCCTGGCTGCGCAAACTGATGTTCGTAGGTATATTCTTAGCGATTGTCAACCAGACCACCGGGGTAAATACGGTTATGTATTACGCGCCGAAGGTGCTGGGCATCGCGGGCATGGGAACTTCTGCCGCGATTACTGCGCAGGTAGCTAACGGCGTAATGAGTGTAGTAGGCTCGGCTATCGGCTTGATTCTGATTACCAAGTTCCGCCGGCGCACTATTTTGATCTGGGACGTCACCCTGGTAGGTATCCTGTTGCTGGGAATCGCCCTAATTTTCCAGTTTGTGATTGCTCCTCATGACGCAGCCGGCAGCGTGCCGGTGTGGGCAGGGTACTTGGTGCTGCTAATGATGTCACTATTCATGCTGGTGGTGCAGTCCTCGAACGGTACTGTAGTTTGGACAATGCTGGGTGAAATGTTCCCCGCAAATGTGCGCGGAATTATGAATGGTACTGCCATCTTCTGCATGTGGATTATGAACGCCATCATCACCTGGACTTTCCCGCCGATGATTGCCGCTCTGGGCGGTGGACCCACTTATGCGATGTATGGGGTGTTGAACCTGATCATTGCGGTGGTGTTGTTCAAGATCATGCCGGAAACTTCCGGACGTTCCTTGGATGAAATCGAATCCTACATGGAGCACATTTACAGCTAGTAGCCTAGAAAACTGTATTTAATACTGTAAATTTGCCGCTAAATACGTAATACGCAGGGATGGGAGCCTGCAATTGCAGGGGGGGCGGATGGAAATCCATCCGCCCCCCTAACAGTCTTGAGAGAGAGTCTGCCAGGCTCTGAAGAATTTCTGAGCTACTTGCAATTTGCAAACAGCAAGCTGTTACCTAGCTTTGCGCCCTGTTAATACTGAGCTTGGCAAGACTTTGTGCGTCGCTGGTGACGACACCTATTGAATTTTATTGACAACAAAAGCTGGTTGTTGCCGAAAGTTACTTGTCCTTGCCCTGTAAGTAACGGAGCGACCACGGAAGACCGATGGCGCTGCCAACGGTCAGCAATCCGCCCAAACCTGTGGCGATCATGGAGCCAGTGATAATGCCGAGCAAGGTAATAACTACGCCTGAAATCAATAACGCAATTAAGTTGATAGCGGCAAGGAATTTAGGATCCTCTAGCTGAGTAGAAGCCATCGGAGCCGAAGGAGCAATGAAAGTAGCCATTTTTATTTTTCTCTCTTTCTGTTCTTACGATTCGGAAAGTTCCGGTTGAACTTTCGCCTTCGTGGAAACGTTTACATGATTACTATAAGGACATTTCTAGCCCCTAGTCAACGTCTGAGAAAAGAATATGAGAACTGCCGGGTGTTTTAGGCAGCTTTTACAGCTAACAGCCCTGGTCAAAGCAATAAATAATGCATTAAAACTATTTTTATGAAAACGATTACATACCCATTGTAGAGTTAGAAAATCCGGGGAACGGGGCGAATTCTGAGCTTCACCTAAAGCCTGGAACATGACCCGGGATTGGGGAGGAGGGTAGCAATCTTTAAACTTGGCTGCGACCTTTGGGAAGCTACCCTAGAGGGAAGTGAAAGCTACGGATTCAGCTTTAGGCTTTACAATAACTAGTTGGCCGGAAAACACCGCGAATGGAAAGGCGAGAAGTGGGCGCGATTAAGGCAATGGTATTTGACCTGGATGGCACTTTGACCCCTTCGAAGCAGGCAATGCAAGCGGGTGTAGCTAGAGAGTTTGCTCGCCTCACTCGCGCTCTTCCCACCGGAGTAATCAGTGGAGGTTCACTTCAACAGTTTTCGCGGCAGTTGCTAACTCCCTTGCAGGCGCAAGCGTTTTTGCCGGAAAACCTGCATCTTATGCCCACCTGCGGAACCCGCTACTATCGGTTTGAAAATGGTGGTTGGCAGGCTAAATATGTCCTAGACATGGATCCCGATCTTGCTGGTAAAGCGAAAAAGGTGATTGAGGAGGTCGCTCGTTCCTTGGATGAAATCGAATCCTACATGGAGCACATTTACAGCAAGTAATTGCTAAATCTACAGGTGAAAATCTGTAGGTCAGTTACCTGATACGCGGGGGCGAGCTGAGCTCGCCCCCGCTTTTCCATGTGTTGAATAACCCGTGTGGAACCGATTATGGGATTAGCTCTCAGTTATTTTCTTACTGCGGTGAACTGCAGGGAAAAGTGTGCGTGGTATTGAGTGTAAATAGACGCGGGTAAAGGTTTTATCCGAGCAGGTGCGGTGGGCATAAGAATTCGGAAAATGCCTGCGGTCTTTTTCCGAATTCTTGGGCGGGAGGAAAAATCTTTCCCCGCGCTTAGCAGGTTTCCCGCGCCCGCAGATTACGCGGCGTACTCGCGGCTAGATCAGAAGGATCACTGCGGAAACGATGGTTAGGGCAGTGACAATCGGATCAAAGATCTTATTGTCAATACGCCCTATCCACCAGCGCCCCAGCACGGCTGCCCCCAGAACTAGGGGAGCTAGACACAGCGCGATCAGCAACATTTGCTGATCAATCAGACCAATGCCGGCGGAAAAAGGTAGCTTTAGCAGGTTGACGATAAAGAAAAACCAGGCTTGAGTACCTAAAAAGCGGCGGACCTCAAAACGGGAGGCCAGGAAATACAGGGAGACTACTGGTCCTCCAGAATTAGCGACCATCGTAGTGAAGCCGGATAGGGAGCCGTAAAACAAGCGTGCAGGCAAAGAAGCGCTCATGGAAGCGCCCAGGTCGCGCCCGGTGCGACGCGCGTACCAGATGAGCGCCAGGGTGAGGGCAGTAAGAGCCAAAATAATAATCCCGATGGAAACTTTCATTATCTGGTTAGATACTTTTGCCAGAAAAAGTGCGCCGATGGCTACCCCTACGGCTACAGGCGGAAATAGACCGCGCAGGACTTTCCAGTCAGCGTCCTTGCGGTAGGTCCAGATTGCCAGTAAATCCCCGGTTAGCAGCATCAGTAGCATTAGGGCGGTGGAGGGGCGGGTGGGCGTTACCGCAGCTAAGATCGCCACCGGTACGCATGCCAGTCCCGGCAGCGCGGTTTTTGCCAGTCCGCACATAATGGCGCAGGCAACCAAGGTGAGGATCAATCCCGGGGTAAGAACCAGCAGCGCCTCTCCTTTTATTTCTGAATGTTGGGTTTAGACTAGCAAATCTAGCTATGAAGTTATTGTACTTACAATTATTTCAAGAAGAGGCTAACAGTATGCAGCTAGTATTCGCCCTTCCCAAAATAGATGATTGTCTGTGCCATTAGTCCCGGGCAAATCCTCTCTAGTTCGAAAGTAACCGGATAAATATTTTATTTTGTCAAAATGTATGGACAAAGATTCAAATATGGTTGATACTGGACTTAACCGACAGAAGCGGCAGTGTCCGCCGCAGCTGCAAGGTCAAGAAAGTTTTTAAACGAAACTCTAGCGAAGGAGCAGGATATGACAATTCCCGAGACAATGAAAGCCGCAGTTCTACGCGATATTGATAAAGGACTGGAAGTAAACGAGATCCGCACCCCTCACCCCAAGGCGGGAGAAGTACTTATCAAAGTGGCTGCTTGCGGACTTTGCCACTCTGACCTGCACGTAATTGGGGGAGCAATCAATTTCCCCAAGCCTTGCGTACTCGGTCATGAAGTTGCCGGGCAAATCGTTGAACTGGGAGAAGGTAACGAGCACACCGGCCTGAAAGTAGGTCAGTATGTTTCGGGAGCATTCCTAATGCCTTGTGGTCAGTGTGAGGCATGTTCCTCCGGACGCGATGATCTTTGTGCGCCCTTCTTCGACCTCAACCGCTTGCAGGGAAAGCTCTATGACGGCACCACCCGCTTGGCTGATTTGGACGGTAGCGAAATCGCCATGTACTCCATGGGTGGGCTCGCGGAATACGCGGTAGTGCCCTCCACTTCGGTAGCGGTAGTGCCCGAAAGTATGGATTTGGTTGCTTCTGCGATTATTGGCTGTGCGGCGATGACCGCTTTCGGCGCGGTGCGTCGTGGCGCTGACCTGCACTTTGGAGAGAGCGTAGCGGTAGTTGCCACTGGGGGCGTAGGCTCGAACATCATCCAGATTGCCAAGGCCTTCGGGGCGCGGCAGGTCGTGGGTATCGATATTTCCGATGACAAACTAGCCAGTGCTAAAGAATTGGGTGCGACCGACGTTATCAATTCGGTTACCCAGGATGCGCGTGCGGAAATCCTGAAGATTACTGATGGACGCGGGGTAGATGTGGCCTTCGAGGCGCTTGGGCGTCCTGAAACCTGGACTACCGCGCTAGACGTACTTAAAGACGGAGGACGCATGGTGCCGATTGGCCTAGGTGCCGGGGTGCAGACCGCTCAGGTAGAAATCAATCGTCTGGTACGTCGTTCTCAACACATTTTGGGATCCTATGGAGCTCGTACTCGCCAGGATCTGCCGGAGGTAATCCGCATGGCTGATCAGGGGCTAATCGATTACAAGAAGATTGTTACCAAGCGGGTTCCGCTGGAAGAAGCCGGTGCCACCTACAATCTGCTAGCCAAGGGCGAGGTACAAGGCCGCGCTGTGGTAGATATGTCGCTGTAAGTTATACGGTTTCCGTTAATCGCTTCGGCAGCTGCTAGCTGTGACTTCAGGGCGGGCGCGTTCTTTTTGAGAAAGGACGTGCCCGTCCTTTAGTATGTGTGGTTTTAGTGAGTCGGCGCCCTTGGCTTTTTTCTCGCTGCTGCCCCAGTATTCGAGGTAGCCACGTATTAAGGGGAGGAACTGGCTTAGCCGCAAAAGAGATACCCTCCCGAAAATCTCGCTGGCATTGGGGAGCCTCGGCCTGACCTCAAGGGGCGGGAAGGGACGAGATAAGTGTATAAGCGCAAAAAAGTGGGGCGGATGGAAATCCATCCGCCCCACTTGCTAACAGTCTTGAGAGAGTCTGCCAAGCTTAGACTCTTTCCTAGGCTGATTCCGTAATCTGTGGGTAGTAACCCATAGGTTTGGGATCATCCCTATTTATGTGGACAGTGTCCAGATTTACCGGTATCTGTCTTTTTTTCTTCGCTCGGTCAGACTTTAGGCGTCGCTGGCGGCGACGCGCATTAGGTGTTTGCTGGCAACTAGATCCGTTGCCGCTAGTAACCTATTCTCCCTTGAGCTTGAAGTATAGGTGAGACCAAGTCACTCCAAGAGTGCTAACGACGGTCATTAGTCCGCCCAGAATAGTAGTAATCGCAGAAGCTGCCACAATGCCGACTAGGGTAATCCCAGCGCCAGCGAACATTAGCGCGAAAAACGCGACAGCAGCAACCATGCTCGGCTCTTCTAGCCGAGTAGAGTTCATCGGGATTGACGGTGCAACCAAAATAGCCATTTTTATTTTCTCTCTTTCTGTTCTTCCGATTCGGAAAGTTCCGGTTGAACTCTCTCCCTCGTGGAAACGTTTACATGATTACTATAGAAAGCTTTCACGCCCCTAGTCAATGTCTAGACAAAGAAAAATGAGAAACGAGGGGTAATTTCATTAAGTGCAATACTTAAATATGCAGGTGATAAGAGGTTTAAGGCAGATTAAAACAGCTTTTGTGAAAACGATTACATACCGGTTAGAGGCTGGAAAAACCTGAAATTTTACTGCGGATTCGGGTGCATGGGGCAGTCTCTCGGATTTGCCGGTCTTCAGGCTAGCTTGCCCTGTGATTACGCGACTAGCTGGCATTTTAATCTGCCCCCAGGAAGTAAAAAACGAGGCAGCCCGCTTTAGGCTTTACAATAGCTAATTGGTTTAAGGTCATCGCAAATAGAAAGGTGAGAAGTGGGCGCGATTAAGGCAATGGTGTTTGACCTGGACGGCACTCTGACCCCCTCAAAGCAGGCAATGCAAGCGGGACTGGCTAGAGAATTTGCGCGCCTCACCCGCACTCTTCCCACCGGAGTAATCAGCGGGGGTTCTCTTCATCAGTTTTCAAGGCAGTTACTAATTCCCTTGCAGTCACAAGTATTTTCGCCGGAAAACTTGCATCTTATGCCCACTTGCGGCACCCGCTACTACCGATTTGAAAATGGCGATTGGCAGGCCAAATATGTCCTAGACATGGATCCCGATCTTGCTGGCAAAGCGAAAAAGGTGATTGAGGAGGTCGCTCGTTCCCTGGGATATTGGTGCGACAATCCGGTAGGGGAAATCATCGAGGATCGCGGCTCCCAGTTAACCTATTCAGCCCTCGGGCAGCAGGCAGGAAAAGCAGAAAAGGACGCTTGGGATCCTAGCGGGGAAAAACGGGCAGAAATTGCTTCCCGCGCGGGAAAGCTGTTGCCGGAACTGACCGTACTTTCAGGTGGTTCTACCTCGGTAGATATCACCATGAAAGGGATTGATAAAGCCTACGGGGTAGGGGAGTTCCTGGAGCAAACCGGGCTCCAACCCGCGCAGGTGCTATTTGTTGGGGATCGCCTTGACCCCGATGGAAACGACTACCCGGCGGTGCGCACCGGGGTGCAAACCCGCGCAACTTCCGGCCCCGGGCAAACCGAAGCAATTATTGCGCAAGTATTGGCTGGTTGAAATCCCGCGTGTTATCCGCTGGTTTTAGGGTGTGTCAGGCGGTTTTGGCAGGTTAAGGCGTACCGACTTGAGTAACTCCCGGGTAGTCCTTGAGGGTCTGCACTAGCTCAGCTACCCAGCGTTTCGCACCCTCTTGATCGGGGTGTACGCTGTCGGAGGCCAGATGCTCCCGGATAGTAGGAGCAACTTGATCCCACCTGACGACCAGGGTGTCTTTAGGGTGGGCGGCAGCGTAGGCAATCAAAGCGTCATTGGTTCTAAAAATCCAAGGTTCGCTGGCCGGACCAAAACCGGTAACCAAAACCAAGTGGTGGTCGGGTCCTAATGCTTGCCGCACTGGATCAATCTGCTCGGGTTTTAAGTCGGTATTGGTAGCCAAACTCAGCACCACCCAATGCCCCAATTGACCTGAATCTTTATACTGGTTAATCAGAGATACCGCCTTTGGCCAGGCGCGAGAAACCTCCGCATCAACCACAGCGCCCGGGAAAGCCGCCTGAATCTCGCCCTTAGAGGCAAGCATTACCGAATCGCCCAGGAAAGTTACATTGGCTTCCACCGGTTGAATTGGCAGGCCACGCGGTGAAGGAACAGGGGAGTTGCTAGAAGGCTTAGAGGGAGTCTCACTAACGGTAGCTTTAGCGGCTTCCCCCCGCTCTACTGCCTCTTGTGCGGAGGTTTTTGCCGGAGCCAACGCTACGCTAACGATAACTGCCGATACGAAAGTACAGATTGCCACCCACCGGCAAGCAGTAATAAGGGGGCGCTTCCTAATCGGGGCCATCCAGCGTTTCAAAGTCGGCAAGATTCCGCCTCTGCGCATCGGGTTTTCGATCCAGCGGTAAGTTGCGGCAGCTAAAAGTACCGAAAGTATGGTTACTACCAGGGCATTTATTAACGGATTTAGCAGAGGAGCGGCAGTACGAGCGATGACCAAGATTGGCCAATGCCACAGGTAGATGCCGTATGAGCGTTCTCCCAGCCAGACAAATGGTTTGCTGTCGAGCACCACAACCAGGGGAGACATTGCGGTTTTAGTGATGATTACTGGAGCTAAAACCGCTTGGATAACTAAAGCAGCAGCGAGACAAACTGACAGAGTCAGCCAAGGGTAGGTGTATTTTCCCTGGTCGGGAACGAGGTAGAAGCAAGCCAAGAGCACGAGAAAGCTAAGAATTCCGGCTAAACCGCGCAGTTGCGCCCCTTTGGCGGGGGAAGAAGCGCGAGATAGGGGCGATCGGACCGCAAACGCTAGCGCCGCTCCGATCATTAAACCGAAGGCGTGAGTATCCGATCCCATATAGGCACGATTCAAATCGTCGGGCGCTATTAATCCCATTAGGAAGGCTGACCCTGCCGCTAGAAGTAGTGCTGCCAGAACCTTGAGGGGGCGCGGAAGCAATACTAGCAACAGCACTACCAGTGGCCAGAACAGATAAAACTGCTGTTCTACCGCCAACGACCACATATTAGTGAACAAATCAGGATTGGACATGGTGAAATAGTTTTCACCCTTGAAAATCTTTAGCCAGTTATAGGTAAAGGTTAAAACCCCAGCGAGCTGGCTTTTTATCCCTACTAAGAGGTCGCGGGAAACGAAAAGTGCAATTATGGTGCAAGAAAAACCGGTAGCGGCAACTGCAGGTAGGAGGCGGCGGATTCGGCGCAACCAAAACCGCGTGATTCTTACCTTGCCGAATTTTTCGTAGTCTCGCACCAGTAAAGCGGTGATTAAAAACCCGGAGAGCACAAAGAATACGTCTACCCCTAGGAATCCTCCCGGCGCAGCCTCCGGCAACAAGTGGTAAAGCAAAACCGCGGCGCAGCCTACCGCGCGTAAACCATCCAGCCCCAAAATTCGGTAGCTGGCTTTAGGGGCTTGGCTATTGGAAGAAGCGGGTGGAGAAGCAGGAGCAGGAGGGGGAGGTGCAAGACGGTGGGGACCAGGATGGTTGGAAACGGCAAAAGCGGGTGCACCAGCACGTATGGGAGCAGATGTAGGAGGGGCGCCGGAAGCAGGAGTCATCTCGGGAGGCGGTGGCGGAACCGAGCTAATCATTACTTACTACCTTCATTGCCATATCTTTTTCTAATGCCAGGCGTTGTATCTATGTCCTATGTTCTCACGCTTATCCGCAGTAACGAAAAGTTATCTCTGCGGATCACTGCGAACGTATTGTTTAAATCTCTTGGAGGTGTAAGTTCTCTGGCCTCGTAAAACGTGCTTCAAGGACAGTTCTGAGAGATGTTTAGAGAGTTATCCCCAGCCAAGGATGTGACGCGTTTTCCCCAGCTGATTTTTCAGACATCGCTCCCGGGAAACGTAAGTGGAAATCTGCAAAATATGGAAACACAAAGAAAAAACAGCATTAAATACGTAAAAAATCATCAGATTTCCGGTCTCTCCTCCAGAATTAGTCCCGGGCGGCGGCGACGCACGCGGTTACGAAAACGGCTGGTTTTTGTGGGGGTGACTGCAGTAATAGCGGTTGCTTCCTCAGTGATAGTGGCCAGTGAACAGCAAATTTCCCAGGCAGCAGGGCCGAGTACAGTCTGGAAAAACTATGGAAATTCCGCCATACAACTAAATGCCCGCAAATCTACAGATGGCAGCAAGGTGGCAGTATGCGCCACGGATCGGCAGCTAAATTCGCCACGCAACCAATGGGTCAGCTATCAGGGAAGCCGATTGATTAGTGGTGGACAAGAATACCGCTCTAATGCACAAACATTTGAGATGAAACCGAAAGAGAAAGGCGAGACTGTGGTTTTTTCAGCTGGGCAGCAATACCGGGTTGCTTATCTGGTTGGAAAATTGCGTAGCGCTATCGACAAAGGAGACCCCGAACTTGCGGCAACCGTGTATGCGATTCATTCTCTATCAGGGCGCCTAACCTCTAAACAAAGCCCTTCGGACACGGTAAAACAGCGTGCTCAGCAACTGTTGATAGAGGCCTCCTCCTACGCTGGTCCCTATAGAATCAGTACTCCGGAAATAAAACTTGCTACTGGTTCTACCCAGGGAATCTTGCGCTTACCGGTGTTGCAAAGCGCTGCCGGGCAGCCCCTAACGGGGATAAATGAAACTGTTACCTTATCCGGGCCCGCACGTTTTTCCGACCAGAATCAAGAGAACACCTTTAAACTTTCCTCTAGCGAGAGCGTACAAGAGATTCCTCTAGAGGTAACCGCACCCGGGAAAGTGGGTGTGCAGGTGAAGGCGGACGGGCTTCCACCGGTTAGTTACGAGGTGTGGGAGCACCCGACTTGGCAAGATCTGCTGATTGCTGGCGCGCCCGCGCAAGTTGGCGTTAGTGCAGCTGCAGATGCGGAACCGCGTCAGTTCTTTAGCGTAAAAACTGAAACCCAATCGCAGATGCTTCCGCAAGAGCAAGGGGCTACCCTGAGCGATGAGATTACGGTAAAAGCTGAGGGAGAGTGGGGGAAGAAAACCGGAGAGGAGAGTTGGCAGACCGTGATGGTTGATTTGGCGGTTTACGGACCGTTCAGCTCTGCTCGCGGCCCCGGTGAGATCCCGCCGGAGGAAAAAGCGGTACAAACTTGGCAGATCCCCGCCACTCCGAAGAGTGCAGAAGAAGCTAAAGCTGGGGTTAGTATCTCTAATCAGAGCGAACCCTATAAAGCAGAAAAACCAGGGTTTTATACGTTTGTGGCGGCGGTTCAGCGCAGTTCGCAGCCCGAAGGCACCTATTTGAAATCAGACTATGTACCTGCTTTCTTTGAGGAAGCAGAAACTCAGGTAGTACCGTTTTCCCCTAAGGTAAAAACCCAGGCAAAAATAGTGCTTAGTGAAGACGATAAGATTTTAACTGACCAGGTAGAACTGAGTGGATTCCCAGAAGATCACCCCGATTTTACCGGCATTGGGAAATGGCAGGCAGACGAAAAGATTGTGCGCAATGACCTGTACTGTTTGCCGGAACCTATAAAAGATCAAGACGCGAAAGGCAAGAAACCCTTGGCCTCAATAGAAGTTCCCGCCAAGAACGGTACCTTTACGGTAGATAAAGACATAGACGGTAAACCGCTTAGTCTCAAGCGGTTGCCCTGCAAAGATACCTATGTGTTTGTGAGTTCCTATAAAGGTGACGCGCGTACCCAGCCTTTCCGCAGCTCAGAGACGGAAACTAGCGAACAATACTCACTGCCACCCGTGACTGTTCCTCCGGTGGTACAGACCGTGCTTTCCAAAACCGGTGGGAATTCCTCGCAGACGCTGGGGCTAGGTTTAGTGGCGCTAGGAGGTGGGGGTTTGCTACTTTCCTACCGGGCGCGTCGGAGATGAACTTAGAAACTGCGGGCATTGTCTCAGTGGGAAGCATCCCTGGCTAGAGAAATAACCATGCGCTCTAGCCAGGGCTGGTGGCTTGTTAGGCCAGGCGTGCATTAGAGTTGAAAGGGTGGCTGAGGCGAGCGAGACAAACCGGGAACGCGGCGATCAAGAAAATGACTTGATCCGACGCGGTGGTCAAGCACCCCTCGCGATCATGGCGGATCGGACTAGCGCAGTCCTAGTTGGGCAAGCCTGCGGTAATGCCCTGGGCGTTGGCTACGAATTCAAAACTCCGCCACTGGCAGGCACCCCGCGAATGTTAGGGGCTGAAGGGCGTCTAGCAGGCGGGGAATGGTCGGAAAATACCCAGCTAGCAATCTGTCTAGCTGAAGTGGCAGTAACCGGAATTGACCTCACCACGGAAGAAGGTCTAGATGCGATTGCCTCCCGCTATTTAGCCTGGTATCAGGGGGGTACTCGTAAAGTTGATGCCCCCACGCGGGTGGTATTGGAAACTACCGTTAACGATATTTCCAATGTGAATCCCGCGCGAAAAATACGTTCTGCTGCGGCCTATTTCCATATGCGCACCCGGCGTACCAACGGCTCTGGTCCACTTAGTCGTTGCGCTATTCTCGGGCTGACTCGTATAAAAGATCCGCAGTGGACGGCAGAATCGGTGCGGGCAGTCACCGAACTTACCCACGTGGATTCCCTGGCTAGCGAGGCGGCGATTATCTATGCGGAAGCGATTCGCCGCGCAGTCACCGACCCGCTCCCCGGTGATGAATCCTGGGCGAGCCGGATAAATCTGGGTAGCGGGATTGCCTTGCTTGCCTCTTCTCGCCGTGAGCAGTGGCGTGAATGGCTGCAACAGGCAGAAGAAACCTATTTCAAACCACCTCGTGACAACACCTATGCGGTTCCCGCCCTGCAGGCAGTTGCTGGAATCTTGCGGGCAGTTAAAATCGAGCACCGTGAAAACCCGCTCAGTGGGCAAGATGCATTTCGGAGGGCAGTGTCCCTAGCGGTCCAACTAGGTGGGGCAACCGATGCTATTGCCGGGCTAGTCGGGGCGCTGTTTGCTGCAGGGATCGGGCTGGCGCAAGTGCCTTCCGATCTGCAAAAGCGGCTTCACGGCTGGCCGGGACTCAAAGCCGATGCCTTGGCGGAAATGGGGGTAGGGGCTGCCTTGGCGGGGGTAGTAGGCACGCACGGGATGGCGCAAATGATCACCTCGGCAGCCTCGCTGACCGATCTAATCGCCGCCCACCCAGATGCCCAGTTAGATTCGGAAATCACTCCCGAACCCTAAGTGCCGGTGCCGCTAGCCGGGGTTCTAACGGATTCACCGGGAGAATTTAAAACGGGTTGGTTACTGAATCAGATTTTGATCAAAGTAAACCTTACCGGGGGTTAGGGAGCCTCCAAACATTTCCGGTACCGTAACCAAGGTGTATCCCTCGGAATGTAAATATTTGATTACCTCGGGTACCGCCTGGATAGTGGTGGGGTGAATATCATGCATCAGGATAATAGAACCCGGTTTTACCTGCTCTTTCACCTTCTGTAATACCGCATTCGGATCCCGATTCTTCCAATCTAAAGTGTCCACATCCCAAAGAACAGCTGCGTGTTGCAAAGATTCCAAGACCGAAATTACCCGAGGATTGAACGCTCCATAAGGCGGCCGAGTAAAAGTAACCTTGGCGTCCGGGGCAGCCTTGCTGATTGCCTCGACTGTAGAGTTGACTTCATTAACTATTCCTGCATCGGCAAGTTTTGTCAGTTCCGGGTGTGACCAGGTGTGTGCACCAATGGAATGTCCTTCCTTAACCTCGCGAGCAACAGTATCCGGATAGGTGGCGACCGACTTGCCCACTAAAAGGAAAGTAGCTGGAACCTTTTCGGCCTTTAAAATATCCAAAAGTTGCGGAGTGTCAGCTCCCGGCCCGTCGTCAAAAGTTAAAGCTACACATTTGGCTTCAGCGCAGTTCACTGGCTCCTGAGTGGGAGTGGTAGTGCTGGGGGTAGCGGTAGGAGTTTTGGATTTTCCAGGCGTCTTCTTTGGGGTAGGGCGGGTTGTTGAGGCAGCTGCTTTTTGGGATTTACCCGGGTTGTCTGCGGTTATCGCGTAACTGGCACCGCCGACAGCTGCTAACACCACTACCCCGACGACTACCGCAATAATTAGTTTCATGCGACGGGAAAAAGACAAAGCCACGATTTCTCCTAGTAGTAATAACCTATACGGTTATACTACCCGGTCTACATGACAGAGAGCATAACTAGAAAGCTGTCTCAGATAACTTGTAGGAGCCAGTGACTTTAGCCTTAGAGAGAGCGTAGTAGGCAGATGGTGCTAGCGGCAGCCAGCGCCCCGCAAACCGCGGCGTTACCGTGGTATACCTCTTGGCCTGCCGGGGAACAAAGGTCAGAAACACAGCGCACCGCCAAGAAGGAAGCCCCGGATAGGTAAGCCACTTGGGCTGCGGCGGCCGACTCCATTTCTGCGGCTAGAGCGAGAGGGAAAGCCGCGCGAACCTCACGGACATTGGCGTCAGTAATAAAAGAATCACCAGTCGCAATAGTGCCATAACGTGCCGGAACCCCCTCTAAGGAGCTCAATAGCGCGTCTTTTTCTCCATTTTCCCCCGCGGTTTCCAAGGCAGCCAGGTTAAGCCTAGTCTTTTCGCAGCTCTCGTCAGCCGAATCCTCCGTACCTAAGACGGGGCTCAAGAGGCTGCGGGCAGCGGAAACTAGCTTCTGAGTGCCCGGGTAACTGGCGGGCATCCCCGGTAACTGCCCGGGCGGATACCCAAAGGCGGTTGCGTCCACGTTATGGAAAACGTAGGTGTCACCGAAAATAACTTCCCCCACCTGGCTATCTGCGGCTAAGCCCCCGGCGGTTCCCGAGTAAAGCAGCTGTTTGGCTCCTAAAACTTCGATGGCAATAGTGGCTGCGCGGGCAGCATTAACTATCCCCACTCCGCTTTGTACCGCGAGCACACGCCCCGGGAGTTCTGGTAAATCCATAGGGTAAAACCGCAGTCCAGATAGTTCTTTAAGCGGGGGCGGCAACACTTTCTGGGGATCTGCAGGCGCATAGGAGGCGTCGGAGCGGTGCGCGAGGCATTCCTGTAGCCAAGAACGGCTCACCAATGGAGCTAGTTCGGTGGTTTCCGCGCAGATTACTACGGTGTCGTAACTGTTCATAATAGGTTTACTTCCTAAGCGTAGATCTGATTCCAGCTATCGCGTGCCGCTAAGAAACGTGCAGTAGCCTGCTGCGCTCCTTCCAGGCTGTGGTGCGCGCCCCATCCGCATTGCCGCTCATTTGCTGCGGGAACCTGGTCAGCGCGTTGAATATCTTCGAAAGTCAGCGCCAACAGCTGGGTGAACTCCTCCGGTTCCACCCCCAACATCAGGGCATAAAAGCCGGTTTGACAACCCATAGGTGAAAAATCAATCAACTTATCGGTGTGGTTGCGCATCAGCTCCGCAGTTAAATGCTCAATCGAATGCACCGTGTCCATTTCCAGGTGTTCCTGGTTCGGTTGGCAAAAACGTACATCATATTTGACCAGTTCATCGCCGCCAGGCAGTTGCTTGCGATCGGCCACCCGCACAAAGGGAGCCACCACCTTGGTGTGGTCAAGGTTGAAAGATTCCACGTTCATGCGCTCACTCATCGCCTGCTCCTTAATACGTAGCTGTTCTGGATACCACCTTATCGATATTCATTCGCCTGTGTGTGAGGGGCTAGGTTTTTCCTCCTGCAGTTTTCCGCGCGGAGCCTAGGTTTTTCCTCCCGCCCAAGAATTCGGAAAACGTAGCGGCGTTTTCCGAATTCTTATGCCCACCGCACCCACTCGGATAAAACCTAGGCTCCACGCTCGCTGGTACCGCCTACGTAAGGGTCGAGCTGTAAAAGATGCGAGAGGGGACACGCAAGCCAGCAGTATCTTCCTTAGTCGGAAACATACCTATTAATCTCTTGAGATAGTTCCCTATCCTCGCTTTTGCGAGGAAATCGGGGTCCCCCGAGCGCTTTTACTGCCCGACCCGCTAGGGAGGTAAAGTCCGACCGGGCGCGCGGACACTTGCGACACGCCGGGAAAAGTTTTTATCCACAATTTTGGTGGAACCGCTCACCAATCGTCTTGAAGGAGAAAATTGCTTAAAAAGCAGGCAGGTGCCGGGTAGCCAGCTAGTAGATTGATTAGGGTTGCGGGGTATCCCCAGAAATTCGCCTTCTTTCCACCGGTTATCCCCAAACACACTATCTTGGGGTACTAGCGTTAGCTGACTACTAGGTGTAGTGTTTAACTCACCGCCTGAATTTGGCGGCAGAAAAACTACAATGATGTTATTCTTTGAATAGCGCAGACGAAGAAAGCGAAATTAAGGAGCGCAGAAACATGTCGATCACCGTTTACTCTAAGCCCCGTTGTGTGCAGTGTGATGCGACTAAGCGCGCTTTAAAGAAGCAGAGCATTGCTTATGCGGAAGTTGATATGAGCCAGGATCCGGACGCTCTTGAGCACGTCAAGTCCCTGGGATTCGTACAGGCTCCGGTAGTGGTTGCCGATAATGATTCTTGGAGCGGATTCCGCCCCGACAAGATCAAGGCATTGGCAATTGCGGCTCGCGCAGTAGCTACTGCTTAAGGCAGGAACGCCCTCAAGAAATAAAAGATACCGCGCGAAGTACCTGACGCTAAGAGCGGGGAGTTCCGGCAGCGGTGACAGCGCGTCTGTGTAGGGACAGTTATTAGCGAAGATCGAGAGCAATAAGGCAGGTCAAAGGTGAGCGATTCGGAACCTCTGCTGGTCTATTTTTCTTCCGCGACTAATAACACTAAACGTTTCGTAGAGAAACTAGGATTTCGCAACAAAAGGATTCCGCTACGTCCTCGTGACCCCTTCCTCTATGTAAACGAGCCTTATGTGATTGTGGTGCCTACCTATGGGGGCGGAAATATCAAAGGCGCCGTACCTAAGCAGGTAATTAAGTTCTTAAATGAAAAGAGCAACCGCGATCACTGTGTAGGCATTATTGCCAGCGGAAACACCAACTTTGGCAAAGCGTATTGCATTGCCGGCGATATCCTCGCCCAAAAACTAAAAATCCCGTTTATGTACAAGTACGAACTCCTGGGAACCTCCCAGGACGTTGAGATATGCCGTAAAGGACTGAGTGAGTTTTGGCAGAAAATCTAACTGACACCGGAATAGAAACCGCCCCTTCCCCCGATCGGGACTATCACGCGTTGAACGCGGAGTTGAACCTGTATGACAAAGAGGGGAAAATCCAGTTCTGGGCGGATCGAGAGGCTGCCCGCCAGTATTTCCTGCAGCATGTAAACCAGAACACCGTGTTCTTCCATGACCTGGAAGAAAAGATGAGGTACCTGGTTAGCGAAGGTTATTACGAGCAGGAAGTCTTGGATCAATACCAGTTCCAGTTCGTTAAAGACCTGTTTAAAAGGGCATATGCCTATAAATTTCGGTTCCCCACTTTCCTGGGGGCATTCAAGTACTACACTTCCTACACCTTGAAAACTTTCGATGGTAAACGCTACCTGGAACGTTTCGAGGATCGGGTCTGTATGGTGGGGCTGTACCTGGCGCGCGGGGATGAAGAACTCGCCAAGCACCTGGTGGACGAGATTATGACCGGTCGTTTCCAGCCGGCTACCCCCACTTTCCTAAATGCGGGTAAAAAGGCTCGGGGGGAACTGGTTTCCTGTTTCTTGCTGCGCATCGAAGACAATATGGAATCCATCGCGCGTGGCATCAACTCTGCGCTGCAGCTTTCTAAACGGGGAGGCGGAGTCGCGCTGTCGCTCACTAACCTGCGGGAAGCGGGCGCCCCGATTAAGAAGATCGAGAATCAGTCCTCCGGGGTAGTTCCAGTGATGAAACTGCTAGAGGATTCGTTCTCTTATGCCAACCAGTTGGGGGCACGGCAAGGTGCGGGTGCAGTTTATCTCAATGCCCACCACCCTGACATCATGGAATTTTTGGATACCAAGCGGGAAAACGCGGACGAGAAAATCCGGATTAAATCCCTGTCTCTGGGAGTAGTAATCCCGGATATTACTTTCCACTTGGCACGCAATAAAGAGCCTATGTACCTGTTTAGCCCCTACGATGTAGAGCGGGTCTATGGCAAGCCGATGAGCGATATTTCTATCACCGAGCACTACCGGGAAATGGTAGAGGACGCGCGGATTCACAAGAAGAAGATTGACGCGCGCCGTTTCTTCCAGACTCTAGCCGAGATCCAGTTCGAGTCCGGCTATCCTTATATTGTTTACGAGGACACCGTTAACCGCGCTAACCCGATTAAGGGACGGATTTCTATGTCCAACCTGTGTTCGGAGATTCTGCAGGTCTCGGAAAAGAGCGAGTACAACGAAGACCTCACCTATGCGCAGGTGGGCAAAGATATTTCCTGTAACTTAGCTTCGCTAAATATTGCGAAGACTATGGATTCTCCGGACTTTTCTGCCACTATCGAAACCGCGATTCGCGGACTGACCAGCGTGTCTGACCTGTCAAATATTCGGGCGGTGCCTTCGATTGAGCGTGGTAACAGTATGAGCCACGCTATTGGTTTGGGTCAGATGAACCTGCATGGCTACCTGGCGCGGGAAAAAGTGTTCTACGGCAGCGAAGAAGCCCTGGATTTCACCAATATGTATTTCCTGACCGTGGCGTTCGAAGCGATTAAAGCCTCCTGCAAGATTGCGAAAGAACGCGGGGAACGCTTCGAAGGCTTCGAAGAATCCCAGTACTATTCCGGGCAGTACTTCGAGAAATACATTAACGGTGATTGGACTCCGAAGACCGAAAAATGCCGGGAACTGCTAGAAAAATCTTCGATTAAGGTGCCTACCAGCGAAGATTGGAAGAAACTGGCTGAAAAAGTCCGTGAACACGGGATGTATCACCAGAATCTGCAGGCGGTGCCGCCGACCGGGTCGATTTCCTATATCAATAACTCCACCTCCTCGATTCACCCGATTGTGGCCAAGATCGAGATTCGGAAAGAAGGCAAGATCGGGCGGGTCTATTATCCGGCGCCCTATATGACCAACGACAACCTGGAGTATTACCAGGATGCCTACGAGATTGGACCGGAAAAGATTATCGACACCTATGCGGTGGCCACCCAGCACGTAGACCAAGGGCTCAGCCTAACCTTGTTCTACCCGGACACGGTGACTACTCGCGAGGTAAACAAGAACTATATTTACGCTTGGCGCAAGGGAATCAAGACTCTTTACTATATGCGGCTGCGCCAGCATGCCTTGCAGGGAACCGAAGTCGAAGGCTGCGTATCCTGTATGCTCTAAGCAATGTTGGTTTAATTTAGGTAACCGCTATCTACCTGTGGATATGTACCCGAATTGAGGTAACTTATAGGGAGATACGCGGTAAATACAAAATAGTTAGGGCGCAAGGTAACCTTCCTTGCGCCCTAACTATTTATCTAGACTTCAGTAGCGCCCTAATCGCGCGCAACCACAGTGTTGGTGGCTTGGGCTACCGGGCGGATAATCACCCGATCGATATTCACGTGGGGAGGACGCGACAGGCACCAGCTGATTAAGTCAGCGATGTCTTCGGCGACTAGAGGCTCCGCAACCCCGCGATAGACCTGTTCAGCAGCCTCTTTAGATCCCAGACGGTTTAGGGAAAACTCTGCAGTTTTCACCATCCCGGGCGCGATTTCAATTAGTCGCACCGGCTCGCCCACCAGTTCTTGCCGCAAAGTCAGGGGAATCATCTGTTCGGCGTGCTTAGCAGCTACGTAGCCGCCGCCTCCCGGATAGGTGTCGAGAGCGGCGGTAGAGGTGACATACAGTAGGTCACCGCCATTTTCACGCAAGGAAGGCAGGGTGGCCTGGGTGACATTCAAGGCCGTGACCACGTTGATGCGATACATCTGCTGCCAGTCCGCTACTTTGCCATCTGCCACCGAATCAGTGCCGATAGCGCCACCAGCGTTATTGACTACCGCAGTCAGTGGCCCTTTCTTTAGCAGTTCAGCGACCATTTCATCAACCGCCTTACGGTCGGTTAAGTCGCAAGTGTAAAACTCGCAACCAGTTTCTTCCGCCAGTTTTTCTAGGCGTTCGCGCCGCCGTGCCACCGCGATAACTGCCCAGCCACTGGCACGCAGTTGCCGGACGGTCGCTTCTCCAATGCCGGTAGAAGCGCCGGTGACTAGGACGCGGGAGGAGGGACGGGGTTCAGGATAAGTAGGAATATTGCTCATATCCCTTATGATAACCAGAAATAGGTGGTTGCGGGAGTCGAACCGAAACCTAAAAGTCCCAGTCGTCGTCCTCGGTATCAACAATCTCCCCGATTACATAGGACGAGCCAGATCCCGAGAAGAAGTCGTGGTTTTCGTCTGCCGAAGGTGACAACGCCGCCAAAATCGCGGGGTTCACGTCAGTAGAGTCCGCGGGGAATAGCGCCTCGTATCCCAGGTTCATTAGGGCTTTATTGGCGTTGTAGCGCAGGAACTTCTTTACATCCTCGGTCAGCCCCAGAGGATCATAAAGATCCTCGGTATAGGATTCTTCGTTATCGTAAAGCTCTGACAGCAGGTCAAAGGTGTAGTCCTTGAGGTCCTCGCGCCGCTCCGGCGAAGACTCATTAACCGCCAACTGGTATTTATAACCAATGTAGTAGCCGTGGACTGCTTCATCCCGAATAATCAGGCGAATCAAATCCGCGGTATTAGTCAGCTTGGCATGCGCAGACCAATACATGGGGGCGTAGAAACCGGAATAGAACAGGAAAGACTCCAGCAGGGTAGACGCGACTTTGCGTTTTTCCGGGTCATCCCCCTGGTAGTAGTTCATGATGATATGCGCTTTACGCTGTAGATTCTCGTTTTCTTCACTCCAGCGGAACGACTCGTTAATCTCGGTAGTAGAAAGCAAGGTGGAGAAAATAGAAGAATATGATTTTGCGTGCACGCTCTCCATAAAGGCAATATTGGTGTAAACCGCCTCCTCGTGTGGGGTGCGGGCATCGGGAATCAGCGAAACCGCGCCCACCGTACCCTGCAGGGTATCCAGCAAGGTCAAACCGGTAAACACTCGGTTAGTCATCAGCTGTTCTTCCGGCTTCAGGGTTTTCCAGGAAGGTAAATCATTCGACAGCGGAATTTTTTCCGGCAACCAGAAGTTCCCCGTGAGCCGATCCCAAACTTCCTGATCTTTATCGTCCTGGATATCGTTCCAGTTGATTGCCTGGATTGTGTCAACCAGTTTCAGCTTGTCAGTCACGAAAATTTCCTTCCATTCTCTAAGTTTATTCGCGCAATCGGGGCAGACCCCGAAAATCTGCGCGTCACTTAGCTAGTCTACAAGGCAAACCTGAGTGCGGCATAGAATAGGGAACTATGCGGGATGCGGATGAGCTAATTCGGAAAACCAAATCATTAGATGGGCGCTCCTATGGCGGCTATAAACAGTTAATCGGACAATGGAGTTTCGGGGATTTTACTTTCTCTATTGACCGGGTGCAGTCCGACCCCTTTGCCCCGCCTTCGGCATGCCGGATATTAGTCCCGCTGGCTACCACCCAGATTCCCGCAGAGATTGCCGCTGACGAGTTGGGGCGGATAGCTGTCGGTGATTTCTTGGCGCGGCGAGCCCGCAAAGTTTTCGGGGCGAGGCGGTCGGGTGGGAAATCTGAGGCGCAACTGCGGATTGCGCCGGTCGGGCAAGAAATTCTGCCCCGCTCCTCGGTGATTCTTAGTGAGGACGGGCTGGAACTGCGGGTGCAGGTACCGTTTCCGGCGGCGGGACGGCGAATTTTAGGGCGTAACTTTGCTCGCTTCTTGGACTATGACCTGTGCGAACTGGTTTATAAAACCGTATGTTTCGGTGAGGACGACGGCCCGGATTTAGACGATCTCACCGGGCATATCCACACTTTAAAAGACCATGTGGCGCTGCAAAATATTCTTCATGAGCGCGGATGGGTGGCCTTCGTGGCTGACGGGGCACTGTTGGCCCGGGCCTCCGGAATCAGTGATTTACCGATGAATGATGCAGTTCCCTTCCGCCTTCCTGCGGTATTAGGTCAGGAAACCCCCTCGCCCCTGGTGCAAACCGTAGAGCTGCCCTATGCGGGGAAAATCTCGGGAATGGCGATCCCCGAAGGGATCACTGTGATTGTGGGCGGTGGTTATCACGGCAAATCCACGCTGCTAGAAGCCCTCGAGCGCGCGGTTTACCCCCATATTCCGGGGGATGGACGCGAACTGGTCGCCACTTTGCCAGACGCGGTAAAAGTGCGCGCCGAGGATGGGCGGGCAATAACGGCCACCGATATTTCCCTATTCATTGGTTCCCTTCCCGGAGGCGGAGACACTACGGCGTTCTTTACCGAAAATGCCTCAGGCTCAACCTCTCAAGCTGCGGCGATTACTGAAGCCATAGAGTGCGGTTCGCGGGCGCTGCTGATTGACGAGGATACCTCCGCCACCAATCTTTTACTCCGCGATAGCCGGATGCGGCAGCTGGTGCGCAGCGAGCCAATCATTCCCCTGGTCGACCGGGTAGGAGGCATCCGGGAAGAACTGGGAGTATCCACCATTATGGTGATGGGAGGCTCGGGAGATTTCCTGGATCTAGCTGACCAAGTGCTGCTGCTCGAAAACTATTTGCCCTACGATGCCACCGCCAAGGCGCACGAAGTGAGCAGCTCCGATAGCGCCGCCAGCAGTGCGGATAGCGTGGCTGCTCCCTGGCCGGATCCGGCAGTGAGGAAACGTTTGCTTCTAGCCTGCCCGCCTCCTGCCTCGGGGCGGCGCGAAAAAACCCGCGCCGAAGGTACCGCGACTTTGCGCTTGAACCACGAAGAAATCGATATTTCCGCCCTTGCTCAAGTGGTTGATCCCGGGCAAGCAGAAGCCATCGCCTATGCCGTCCGCGCTTTGGTCACTGACGCCACCGGCAAGGAAAGCATTGCGGATGCGTGTGCCCGCTTCGCCGCTGAGTTCGCGTCCTCCAGTTGGCAGGCTTTCTCAGCCGGACGCTACCCGGCGTTCCTGGCCGCGCCCCGCCTCCAAGACATTTTCGCGGCTCTTAGTCGCTATCGCCGCCTAAAATCCCGCTCTGTCTAAGTCTCCCGTTAATTCCCCCGCAGATGTCGGGTCGCGGTCGGTAAAAGTGCTCGGTTGAGCGCGGGGGAGAAGTTTTTCCTCCTGCCCAAGAATTCGGAAAACGTAGCGGCGTTTTCCGAATTCTTATGCCCACCGCACCTACTCGGATAAAACTTCTCCCCCACGCATAAGGGTCGGGCGGTAAAAGATGCGAGAGGGGGCTTGAGCCGAGCGAAGCGAGGGTCACCGGGGTCCCCCGAGCGCTTTTACCACCCGACCCGCAACGAGGTGTTAGATAAAGCTCAGATGGCTAGGGCGGGGGCGGGCTATTTGGCTTGGTGCTGCTGGGCGGCTGCCAGTTCCCGGCGGCGACGGTCAGCGAACTCGGCGCGGATTTTCGCGTTACGAGGACTGCGGCGCACCAGGAGCGATACCGCGGCGATGACCGCAATCCACAGCAGACTGGCCAACATGGCATACAGGGTAGCGGGATCGAGGGCGAGGACGAACACCATCGCAACAATAAAGACACTGATCACCGCGATAGATAGATATCCGCCGGGCATGGCAAATATCGATGCTTCATGCTTTTGGGGCAGGCGGCGGCGGAACTCCACGTAGGCGGCCACTATCATTACCCACACGAACATGAATAACACCGCCGCTACCGAGGTTACCAGGGTAAATGCTTCCATTACCGTGCCTCCTACTGCCATTAACGCAATAGAAGTCAGCAGGAATAGGCAGGTGACAACCAAGGCATTTAAAGGTACGGAGCGGCGGGAAAGTTTCCGGAAAATTTTCGGTGCGTCACTGCGCAGCGCCATCGCGTACATCATTCGAGAGGTGGAATAAACTCCCGAGTTACACGAAGAGGCTGCCGAAGTCATTACCACCAGGTTCACTAGCGAAGCCGCAAACACCAACCCCACCAGGGAAAATAGTCCCACGAAGGGGGAGGATTCGGGGTCGAGAGAATCCCAAGGAGTCACCGACATGATAGCTGCCAGCGCCAAAACATAGAACAGTAATACCCGTAGCGGAATCGAGTTAATCGCTTTGGGCAGAGATTTTTCCGGGTCCTTGGTTTCGGCTGCGGTGGTACCTACCAGTTCGATTCCTACGAAACTAAAAATTGCTAGCTGGAATCCCCCTAGGAACCCCGAAAAACCATTCGGGAAAAAACCGGAGCCGGTAACTCCCGGATGTGACCACAGGTTGGTGATAGTGGCGCGCTGACCATCGGGGGAGGTAAACCCGATAATCACCATCACCGCTCCGCAGCAGATCAGCGCGATAATCGCCACGATCTTTATCATCGAGAACCAAAACTCGGTTTCCCCGAAAGCCTTTACGGTGAGGGCGTTAAGGAAGAACAACAATGCCACGGTACCAATCGCGGGAATCCAGCGTGGCAGGTCAGGCCACCAAAAATTGAAGTAACCGGCAATCGCAATAACTTCGGCAGTACCGGTAACTATCCAACACAGCCAATATGTCCATCCCACTACGAAACCGGCGCCTGGTCCCAATAGGTCGGTAATGAAATCAGCGAAGGTACCGTACTTATGATTGGAAACCAGTAGTTCCCCCATACACCGCATTACCAGGTATAACACTGCCCCGATAATGGCATAAACTACCAGCACCGAAGGGCCTGCCAGGTGAATAGTACGCCCGGATCCCATAAAAAGTCCGGTTCCAATCGCTCCACCAATCGCGATTAACTGGATATGCCGATTCGAAAGGTTGCGTTGCAACCCTCCCGAATGCTTATTGATAATGTCCTCAACCTCGACTGGTTTTTTCGGCATTGGCGTTCCCTTATCGATCGCTTTTCGTTTCCTCGATTTTAAGCGCTAAACCTCAAAACTAAGCAAACCGCACCTATGCGCGCGTGATTAGCTTTTCCTCCGGTATTGGGTCTGGCTCGGTAAAAGCGCTCGTTCCGCGAGGGAGTAGATTCTCCCTCCTGCCCAAGAATTCGGAAAACGTAGCGGCGTTTTCCGAATTCTTATGCCCACCGCGCCCACTCGGAAAAATCTACTCCCTCGCTAGGGACACAGTTGGTACGAGACTCACGCGAGGTACGCAACTAGCGTGCAGGGGCGGATTTATGCCGCAGGGTAGGCTTCGGTCCTTAAATCCGTGAAAATGCCAGAGCATTTTCCGGATTTCGGGGCGCGAGGTAAAATCCGCCCCTGTGCGCGGACGTCTACAGGAGGGAAAACCTAGCCTCGGCATTTATGCGAGTGTGCGCGAAGACAAGTCGCTATCGAGGTTGAGGACATTCAGTGACGGGAACTAGGAAATCTCGGAGAGGACTTCTAGGAGCACTGGGGTTACCCGCTCGATAACTTCGATAGTGTCGGCAAATTCGCGTTCCCCTCCGTACCAGGGATCGGGAACTTCCATATCGCTCGGGCTAGCCTCGGGATCAAATTCACGGTAGAGGCGGACTTTACTTTCATCGGCGCCCCAACGCTGCGCTAGCCGGGTTAGGGCGCGTTTATGGCCGCTGGTCATAGCCAGTAGCAGATCAAAATCCTGGAAATCATTACGATTAATCTGGCGGGCATAGTGGTCGGGCACTAGCCACCCGTGCTCTTCGAGGATGTGTACCGCGCGATAATCCGGGGGGTTACCGTGTTCTTCATCGGAAACGCCGACCGAGTCGAAAACCAGATTATCTAGTATCTCTTCTTCAGCCTTCTGGGCGGCAACTGCCTGCGCCATGACTGAACGGCAAATATTGCCGGTACATACGAACAATACCCGGGTCAAGGGGATTCCTTTCGCTAGCCAGTTAATGGTTGTCTATATCTGTAGTCGCTGATATCTGCTTTACCAGGAGCTTTCTACCGGGGCGCCCTCTTTATAGCCGGAGGCGCTTTGAATTCCGACGATTGCTTTTTCCCGGAACTCTGCCTGGTTAGCCGCGCCCGCATAGGTAAAGGAGGAGCGTACGCCTGCCAGGATCTGGTCGATTAGGTTTTCTACCCCGGGACGAGCCGGATCCAGATACATCCTTGAGGTAGAGATTCCTTCTTCGAACAGTTCTTTGCGGGCGCGTTCAAAGCCGCGGGAGGTGGCGTTACGGTTGCGAACTGCCCGGCGGGAAGCCATCCCAAAGTTTTCTTTATAGGGGCGTCCGTCCGCATCGCGCACAATGTCGCCAGGTGATTCGTGAGTGCCGGCGAACCAGGAACCGACCATCACGTTAGAGGCTCCGGCTGCCAGCGCTAGGGCCACGTCACGGGGGTGCCGTACGCCTCCATCGGCCCAAACGTGTTTCCCGAGTTCGTGGGCTCTGCTGGCGCATTCGAGAACCGCGGAGAACTGGGGACGTCCCACACCGGTAGCCATCCGGGTGGTACACATTGCGCCCGGCCCGATACCAACTTTTAAAATGTCGGCACCGGCAGCAGCCAGTTCGGATACCGCGTCTGCGGTAACCACGTTTCCGGCCACGATCGGTACTTCCACTCCGGTAGCACGTACTGCCTGCAAAGCCCGGATGGTTCTGTCTTGATAACCGTGCGCGGTATCGACTACCAGCACATCTACGCCCGCTTCCACCAGCTGACAGGCACGTCCAGCCACGTCACCGTTGATTCCGACCGCTGCCGCTACCCGCAGTTTGCCGTTTTTATCGGTATTGGGGGTGTAGATAGAGGAACGGACTGCGCCCGGAGCGGTCATTACTCCTACCAGGCGTCCCTGTTCATCAACTACCGCGCCCAGCCCGAGGTGTTCTTCGGCTAGCTGGCGGTAAGCGTCCTCGGGACCGGTCCCTTCCGGCAAGAGCAGGGTGTGGGTATCCATCACCGTATGTAGCTGGGCAAAGTGATCCACTCCGGCCAAAGCCGATTCGGGAACCACTCCGATGGGATGGTTTTCCTCATCAACTACCAGCACTGCGCGATGGGAGCGCTTGGAAATCAGAGAAAGCGCGGCTGACACTGTGTCGTGGGGACCGAGTACCACCGGAGTGTCATAGACGGTGTGGCAGGCTTTTACCTTGGCCACAGTCTTGGCGATGATATCGCCGGGAACATCTTGTGGCAGGGTGACCAGTCCTCCGCGGCGAGAAACCGTTTCCGCCATCCGTTTGCCGGCAACTGCCGTCATATTCGCGACGATAATCGGCACGGTGGTTCCGGTGCCGTCGTCAGAAGATAAGTCCACGTCAAAGCGAGAGGCGATTGCCGAACGGGACGGAACCATAAACACATCGTCATAGGTCAGCTCATACGGGGCTGACATTCCATTTAAAAAGCGCACGGCTACTCAGCTTAGTGCAAAGGAAGCAAAAGGGGGAGGGGTTTACGGCTGGCAGCAGATTTTTGAGGGCGAGGGCGCGCTATTTTTCCAGGTGGAGGCGGTGGGGAGAGCAGATAAAAGAAAAACCTCTTTCCCAGTCAAAAAAAGTTCACTAAAAATAGCTAGGCTAGTTTTATGGCTGATACACAAGATCGGGAAGTGCTCACCTGGCAAGGATTCGGGGATGCCACTCGCCAAATAGCGCAGAATATAGCAGATTCCGGGTGGATGCCCGAGCTGGTAGTGGCAGTAGCTCGCGGCGGGTTGCTGCCTGCTGGTGCGCTGTCTTACGCGCTAGGGCTCAAAGCAATCGGAACTATGAACGTCGAGTTCTACACCGATATTGAAGAAACCCTGCCGGAACCGGTACTGATTCCCCCATTGATGGATGTGTCAGCACTTTCGGGCAAACGGGTGCTGGTAGTAGATGACGTGGCTGACTCGGGGAAAACTTTAGAACTGGTGATGCGGCTGATTCGCGAACGCGGGATTCCCTCCGGGCAAGACGGCGAACGGGTAACGGTTTCTGAAGCTAGAAGCGCCTGTATCTATGTAAAGTCCCGGTCGATTATTAAACCCGACTACGTACTTAAGCACACCGATAAGTGGATTAATTTCCCCTGGTCAACCCAGCCTCCGGTCACCCCCGGTACCCTGGGTCACTAGTCTTTAGCGTCAGGACTCTTCGCTGGCGACCATCCCGGCTAAGCAGCGCGGGAGGGCGGCTTCTAGGAAGTGACTGGAGGGGCGCACTACTTGACCGGAAGCGACCCCACCTGAGCGGTTTATCAGGTCTGCTTGCCAGAGGGAAACCACTACAAAGGCGCACTCTAGGGGGTCTACCCGCAGGCGCAAACCGAGAGTGTCTAGACATCCGGTAATGATTTGCGCCAGTTGTTCTTCGAGCACCAGTATTTCTTTGCGTAAAAACGGTAAAAATTCCCGGTTGCGTGCCGCATGCACCCGCAGCTCGGTCAGCACTAGCACGAAATCTCGCTCAAACAACATAGTGGTGGAGATGGTTTTACTAATCAACGGCCAGTGGGTAGTTAAAAAACTACCTTCGGCGGAGGCACTCCCGGTGGCTAAATCTTGGTTGATCAAGGATTGCGCGCGAGTTAGTTGCTCCGAAACCTGCGCGAACTCGCCGTGTACGTATTGGCGCAAGAACTCAGAAAAGTCGGGGAAGTTTGAGTAAAAAGCTCCGCGGGAAAAACCGGCGGCTTCGCACAGGGGTTTCACCCCGGTTTTGCCTAGTCCCTCTTTGGCGAACAGCTCCCGGGCGGCAGCGAATAATTTTTGCCGGGTAACTTCGCGCCGCGCGGACACCGCTGGCGGCACTAGAGGTGAGGTTGTCATTTATGAGTTTGCCTCCGCTAGGATTCAGGGGGAACAGCCCTAGTTTATGTTTTTAAATGCATTTATTGAAAGTAGGCGACTTGGACGAGGTATTACAGCTGGCGCGTCGCACTCTGGACGCCTGCGGGCTGCAAGATTGGGAAGTGAGCTGCGATCATGCTCGCCGCCGTGCCGGAGCCTGCCATTTTGGGGAGAAACGGATTAGTTTTTCCCGCTACCTGCTGCCGCTTTATGATGCTGCCGCCGCTCGGGAAGTGGTTTTACACGAGGTGGCGCACGCCCAGGTAGGGTCGCGGGCAGGACATGGGCGACGCTGGCAACAGGCAGTAAAGGCCCTAGGAGGACGCGCCCAGCGCACAGTCGCCTCGGATGCGCCCTCCCTACCGGCCCCTTGGATTGGGATATGCAAAGCCGGTCACCGCGTTGAGCGTTTCCGCACCCCTACTCGGGTTTTAGCCTGTTCTAAATGTTCCCGTGATTTCCATATCGAAAATATTTTTACTTGGACCTATCAGGGAGGCACTCCGCGTCACCACCCTGCCTATCTGCGGGAACTGCGTAAAATCCGGCGCGGAATTTGACCGATATAACCCGAATGTAACTTTTGGACACCTAAGACCGTAAACTAAAAGCATTCAAGTTTAAGATTTCACCAAAGAAGGCGTATGGGTAAGCAACTACTGGTGCAGTGCGGGGGGAAAGAGCTGACTCTTTCTCGTGGGCAGAGCGCGGTGATAGGTCGGGATAGATCCGCAGACCTATCGCTCAACGACCCAGTAGTGTCGCGACGACACGCCAAAATTTCTTACCAGAATGGACGCTTTACACTTACAGACCTAAATTCAACTAACGGGCTCTATGTTGCGGGGCAGCGGCTGCATCCCGGCAGGGCATATGAGATGGAGGGCGTGGGGCAGGTTCGTCTGGGAAAACAACCTTCTGCCCCGACTATTACCTATCAAGAGAAACTAATTAACCAGGAGCTAAAAACAGCCGGTTCTCCCGCGGCAGCTTTGCCGCCGACCTCCGCACTGCCTCCCCGGGCAGCGGCTCCCAAAGGGGTAGAAAAAATTCCTGCCTCGCAGCCAGTAAAAATTCCGCAAACGGCGGTCAGCGCCGCCTCTCCTAAAATGGCGTCTCGTTCCGACATGTTGGTTCCTACTGGGTGGACAACCTTGGGTATCGGCAAAAAACCGCCCCGTCCCGCCCCACCTAAACTTCCCGCTAATTTGGGCAGAACCGATAACCGAGAAATCGTGGGAGCTGGTAACCAGATTCCGATTCCTGCTCCCGGACAGATTTTCCATATCGGGCGTGATCCTGAAAACGAAGTGGTACTACCAGACCCGATGGTTTCTTCCCGGCATGCGGTGCTGGCTATTAACTACGGCAAATTAACGGTGACCGACCTGGGGTCAACTAACGGAGTTTTTATCAACGGTCTGCGAGTACGCGCCGCTCAAATACAACCGGGCGATGTACTAACTGTGGGGAGGATTTCTCTGCGTTTAGTGGGAAATAATCTGGTTAGAATCGGATCGATAGTTGCTGAAGGGCAAACTCACGAAGCGCTAATCGTGGACGATATGTCTTTCCTGGTAGGAACCAGTGGATCAGAACGGCAAAAGGGCGCGGGGTCGAAAAAGGCTATTTTAGACCGGGTATCTTTTGCGGTTCCTAAGGATTCTTTGTTGGCGGTAATCGGCCCTTCGGGAGCAGGGAAATCTACCCTTCTTAACTGCATGATGGGCAAGCTCAAACCACAAAAGGGCGCCACCTATTTTGAAGGCCTGGAGATGAGCCAATATGCCTCCGCGCTTTCTGACCGGATTTCTGCAGTTCCCCAAGATGATTTATTGCATCTGGATCTGACGGGGCGAAAAGTCTTAGATTATGCGGCCAAGCTCCGTTTCCCGGATGACACTCCCGCCACAGTACGAAAAGCAGCGGTGCAGAGAGTCATCAATCAGCTCGACCTGCAAGCCCATGCCGATACGAAAGTAAAACGAATGTCGGGAGGGCAACGTAAACGGGTATCTACCGCAATGGAACTTTTAGATGAACCCGATTTGTTGTTCCTGGATGAGCCCACTTCGGGACTGGATCCTAATCTGGATCGAGAAGTCATGGCGCTTTTAGCTAAACTCGCGCACGGTCAAAACGGACAACCAGGGCGCACCGTGGTAGTTATTACCCATTCAACTGCCAATCTGCATATGGCGGATAATGTGCTCCTGCTGGCTCCCGGGGGGAAAGTGGCTTACTTTGGTCCGCCAGCGGGAATTAAAGGGTTTTTTGCCCCCTTGGGGGTGAAAGATTTTCCGGAAATCTATGATTTACTTTCGCGGGCTCCTGACCAGATGCAAGCTATGTTCGCCTCCTCGGGACGGGTGAATCTCCAGGATATAAAGAGGTCGCTAAGCCTCACGGGGGTTAGTGCGGGCAGTAGGGCGGCTCCGGCGCAAAAACAACTGATCCAACCGAAGAAGCATTCTTTGTTAAGGCAAAGTCGCACCTTGTTTTCTCGCCAAATGCGACTGATGATGGCCGATCCTCTGGTAGTGATTTTTACGGTGGCGCTGCCGCTAGTAATGGCGGTATTGTCCCTAGTGGTTCCCGGTAAAGCCGGGTTCGTGGGTAGCACCGATACCGAGGGGATTAAATCACCGGGAATGTTGCTCGTCATCGTGATTTTCGGGGCGGTACTGATGGGGCTGGTTCCCGCGATTAGGGAGCTGGTGCGCGAGCGCGCTATTTTTCTCCGAGAATCCGCGGTGGGATTGCGTTTAGGCGCCTATCTGCTATCAAAAATCATTAGCCTGGGGCTATCGGCAGTGGTGCAGGCGGGAATTCTTACGGTGGTAATAACATTACTGAATCGGATTCCTAAAGACGGGGTTGCCCTGCCTTTCCGTTGGGAGCTGTTCCTTGCCTGTTTGCTGGCAACTTTGGCGGCGTCCTCTTTAGGGCTATTCTTTTCTGCTTTGGTACGCAGCGCAGAACAGACCACTCCAGTAATGATTGTGCTGCTCATGGTGCAGTTGGTGATGTGTGGGGGAGTAATCGATTTTGAGGATTCCAGTGCGGGACACCTGTTATCTTCTACGGTTTCTTCCCAATGGGCTTATTCGGCCGGTGCGGCCTCAGTTGATTTGGATCGAGTGCGCCGGCAATCAGCTCTGGATGCGCAGAAAAAACAGGATAAAACCTATGAGGAAAACAAGGCGAAGATTGACCAACGTAATGAAGACGCCAAACAACAGGCTGAGGCCTTGGGACAGGCTCCTCCTAAAGCTGAAAGCTTAAAAAAACCAGAGCCCATCACTATTCCGGAAAAACATCAGCGATGGAAACCGTCTACAGGTCGGTGGGGTGTTAACCTGCTGATTTTAGTGGGATTCTACGGCGTATTTGCCGCGCTAACTGCGGTTCCTCTATCAAGGTCGAGGAGATAAGTGGTGGCTGAGTTTCCTGATTATCCTGACCAAGTTCCGCAAAGTTTGGGCCATGGTGCCGGCTATAGATCCCCCCAAATGCCGGTAGTTAGCCAGGGAGCTCCCGCACCCCAGCAAACCCCGTTTTATATCGCCGGTTATCGTCTGCTCAAAGCCCTAGGTTCGGGCACCATGGGGGAAGTGTGGAAGGTCGCTGATTCGCGGGGAAACCTGTATGCCGCTAAGATTTTACGTTCGAAGTTGGCGGTAAAACCCGGGATTGCGCAGCGTTTTCGGATGGAGAAAGACCTGGTTACCGGGGTGCGCCACCAAAACATTGTGGAAGTTTATGATCTGGTGCAAACTCCGGAATATATGGCAATCATTATGGAATATACCGATGGCGGGGATTTGGGGGAGCTACTAAAAAAGCGGGGAACGCTGCTGCCTTTAGACGCCGTCTACTATTGCATGGGGATTGCCGCTGGTCTTTCCCCGATTCATCACGCCGGGATTGTACATCGCGATTTGAAGCCCTCCAATATTTTGTTGAAACGGCAAGGTAACTACCTGGTGCCAAAAATCGCGGATTTTGGCTTAGCCAGGTGGATTGATCCCCGCTACGAAATCCAAACCACGAAACGCTCGGGAACTCCCTACTATATGGCTCCCGAAATGATTGAAGGCAAAGGAGTCAGTTCTAAAACCGATATTTATTCCCTGGGAGTGATCCTTTACGAGTTACTCTGCGGAATCACCCCTTTTAGAGGCTCGGTAGGGGAAGTGTTGGAGCATCAGTTCTACGATATGCCGGGAATGCTTCCCGGAATTCCTGGCTCCCTGTGGAATGTGATTACCCAAATGCTGGCGAAAGAGACTTCGGTGCGCCCCAGCGCTGCCCAGACCCACGCCCTCTTAAAGTCAGTAGTTGACCAGGTGCGCCCCCTCGATGCTCTGCCAGTATTAAAGGAGCCCCCGCCCCCGCAACCGCTGGAGGATGTGGTGAAGGTTTCCCCAGCAGACGCTAAGACTTCCTTGGCGTCGGCGAAACCGATTATTCCTGCCCACGATGAGGCCGAAACCCAGTCGGGGCAGACCGCTCGCGGGCAGGTTGAACCGGCGGCTCCTGTCTGGCGTCCGGTAGCTTTACCACCAGCAATTATGGTTAATACCGAGGAGGCTATCGGGGTCGGTGGGTCTCCTGGGGGATTCTCGCCACCAGGGGAGCAGGAGGAGTCCGCAAACGAGCAAACTTTAGGCGCCTGGGAAAACAGTCCCGGTTTTGCCGAGAGCCCATCGAGTGCTTCTCCCCGCCAAGACGCGCCTGCTCGCCGGCGGGGCGCAGCTAAAGAAATCGTAGGCGGAGTGGCGATCGGCTTAGGTGTCGGCGCCCTAATTACCCTGGTCGCGGCGGTTATTTTACTATTGCTTTAGGTAGTGTAGCTCAGTAAAATAACGATAGTTAAGTAAAGCTATTGCCGAGCCGGCTTAAAGGATTGGTGAAATTGTGCTAGATAACTTTTGTGCCATTCGGGGAAGAACCTTGATTGTGCTGGGGATCGTGGTGTTTGTCGGCGGTCTTTTTGCCCCGCTTATTGGCCCTTGGGTTGCCAGTATCCCTAATGCTTATAACTATAATCCGGTGCTGCATACAGTGCTGCCGGGCTTGGGTACTTTAATCCAAATCCTGTTCCGGGTAGAAACCGGGGTTATTTTGGCGCTGGGGGGAGTTCTTTTAGAACGTATTGAAATCCTAAAAGAAAAGTAAAGCTAGGGCGTCGGGTCTTTTAGAAGTTTGCTTAGTCGCTGCAGCGAAACCCGCTCCCGCGTACCCAAGGGTTGGGCAAATAGCGAAACTCGTAGTTCTTCCACTAGCCAGCGCCCGTGGAGTAGGGCAGTTACGGCAGATGGAGCTGCGGCTAGATTTTCTCGGTTTTCCAGCTTTTCGCGCGCGCCTTCCCAGATAGCTAAAGCTTGTTCTTCCTGGTGGTGCCCCTTATTTTGTCCCTGGCTCGCCTTTTGTAGGCGGGTAGCTATGGCCTGCAGGTACCGCCCTAAATCTTCGGCTCCCTCGCATAAATCCCATAGGAAACCTGGGTAGATCAGTTGCGAGAGTTGGGAGCGCACCTGGGTCACTTCCCCTAAAGCACTGAGTGGGAAATGCTGGGAGAGGGCGGCTGATACCTCCCGGTAGTCGGCACCAACTTCCCCAATTTCGCGGGCGAGGGCGTAAACCTCGTCCTCGAAACGGTCACGGAATTCTTTAGCTAGCTGTTGCAAAGTCGAAGAATCCCGAACTGTCCAGGTATCGACTTTTGCTTGGGCTAGGCAACGCCAGGTGGTTACCAGCTGCAGATCTGCAAGTAAAGCGGCCTTTTCGTAGGGTAATGCCGCCAGGTTCAGCGCTAAATGTGCTGGCCAGCGGGTAGAGATCCGGGCAGGAGGTAGGTAAAGCTGGGCGCAAAGCAAGCAGGTAACCCCAAAGTGGTGGCAGCGTTGAGCCTGCTGCAAGTTTTCAAAGCGGGCTACTCGTACTGGGAAAACGGGGGAGCTTGGATTCTGCTGATTGCTGTTTGTGCTGTTTTTATGGGTGGAACGCGGGTTTTCGTAGCGGTTTTTTTGCGAGCCAGACAGTAGTGATAATCCGAAAGGCCGCGGCAGGCGCTGTGGTAGTAAGCCCGGGAAGGCTTCTCCAGGTACCCCGCCAGCAGTAGTGGTTGTTTGCGCAGGTAAAACTGCTGTTTTCCCGCGTATTTGCGGCCAGGAAGGAGAAAAATCTGTTTCCGGGAAACGCTGTTCGTCGGCTTTATTAGCTTCGCCGCTGCCTGGGGACGGTTTGCAACGATTGGGGTTTTTCTTTCCGCTTTCGGCTTTGCTCACCTGCGAAAGTGCGTCTCGGATTACTTGCTTGCGAGCGGCGCGCCCTTTCTTTCCGTAACGTTTTTGCAGTTTTCCAAGGTCGCGAGAATAGATCTGTTCCTTTCCCACCCGCAGCGCAAAGCGAATCCGCAAATGCGCAGGCAAGGCCCTGACCGCCTGAGAAAAATCTTGCTCGGTTACCTCTACCGCGCGCAGTTGGTCGAGAGCTGCGATGAAAAGTTGAGCCAGCGGGCGCGAGGGGGCGGTTTGCTTCTTCTTAGGCGAAACTTCCGTTAGGTTGCGATGGTCAGGATGTTTAGAGGTGTCCGCCGCTGCGGGTGCAGTGGCTTGGGGAGTGCCTGTCCTCGATAAGTCCCCGTTTTCTTCCTGTTCTGTGCTTTCCGAGGGGTCTGGATTTGCGTTCTTCGCGCTGCCTTCATTTCCCGGAACTTTAGGCTGATTTTCACTGGTAGGCTCATTATTATTATTACTTTTTTCAATCCCCGCCCAAGCCGCTAAACGTCCGAGAGACGCCTGCAACGCTTCCTCTTGCTTAATCTGTACCGGGGTAGGCTCGCGGCTTTCGGAAGCACCAGTAGCAGCCGCGGGATTGGCCAGTTCGCGCTCTATCCACGCGCTGACTTCTGCAGCCACCTGCGGGGCAGGAACTAACTGGCGGCGCACCGTTTTCGGTAGCGCCCGGATCAACGCGGTGAAAAGCTGCGGCCACAGGCCCGGGACTGTCCATTGAAACTCTTGCGGATCCAGATAGGGCAACTGCTCCAAGCTAACCTGGCAGGTAATCCCATCTTCTTCCTTGCCGGGCGCAAAGTGATACTGCAGGGGCAAACTAAAATCTGCCCCTATCCAGCGGTCGGGGAACCCGGCGCGAGACAGCCGGGTAAGTTTGCCGGCCAAATCAGTTCTGCCCCCAATCGAATGATCTGCGGCTTGTCCACTGGAATAGTTGCGGGGCGCTTTTGAGGTGGCAGCGGGGGTGAGCACCACGTCCTCGGGGTAATCCAAAATATGGGGGTCATCTTGACGTTTAAACCAGGCCGCGAAAGTTCCCGGATTGGTTACCTCTTTGCCTAGTCGCTGCGCAAAGAAAGCCGCCAAGGCGTCCTCTCCGGCCACCATCCCCGCCTGTCGAGTGCGCTGCTCAACTTCCCGAGCACGCTCCAGCATCTTTTCATTACGTTTTAAGAAGGGATAATTCAAGGGGGCGTCCCCTCTTACCAGGGCATTAGCAATAAAGAGGGCGCGTGCCCACTCCCGGGCAGTTTGCGGGGTCTGCTCGCCAGGAAGATCCAACTTATTTGCCGCAGGCGATAGCGCGGGCATCGCTTTATTTCCCAGCCGGGACAGAGGAACTGGCACGTCCGCGGCAATAGTGAGCCCGTAAAGGGTAACCCGTTCCGGAACTAGCGCCGTGCCTTTCCTACTTGACCAATACGGCTCCCCATAGGAGCGTTTGACCAGGTGTTTTCCGGCATGAATAATCCAATCGGGGTTAACCCGGGCCACATTGCGGGCAAACAGCCGGGAGGTTTCTACCAGTTCCGCAGCCATTACCCAATCGAATGTGCGGTTAGAGAGCCCCGAACCTGGCCAAATGGTGAAGCGGGCGCCCCGCGGCGCTAGGTACTGTTTGGCGCGCTGATCCCAGTTCCCAATCCCCGAAAGCATCCCTACCAGCAGGGACCGATGAATAGCTTCCGTGTCAGAATATTTAGAGGTGAGGTTTTTGCAGGCCGCAATCAGTTCGCAAGACTGCGGATCTGGCTGATAGGTCGAGCGGGAGGGCTTCGCCAAGGGGCGTACGCTGATTCCCAGTTCTTTGAGTAGTTGCCGCAGTTGGTTAGTAAGATCTTGCCATTCCCGAGTGCGCAAATAATGTAGAAATTCGCGCTGACACATTTTCCGGAAGGCGCTTCCGGATAGATCGCGGGATTGGGTGCGCAGGTAGCGCCAAAGATTCAGGTAGGTCAGGAAATCGGAACTGGAATCCAGAAATCGCGAATGGGCTTGGTCGGCAGCTTCCTGGTGTTCTAGAGGGCGCAGGCGCACATCTTGCATTGAAAGCGCCGAAACTATTACTAGTGCCTCCGATACGCATCCGCGCCGGTCGGCCTCTAGCAGCATCCGGGCCAGACGGGGATCAATCGGCAGCTTCGCTAGGCGTTTCCCCAGCTTGGTGAGGCGGTAGCCCTCGGCGTTTTCGCTCCGCTCCGAAAGGGTACCCAGTTCGTAAAGCAGCTGTTCCCCGTCACGGACTTGCCTAGGATCCGGGGCATCGATAAAGGGGAAATCTGCCACTTTCCCCAGGTTTAACGAGGCCATCGCCAAAATAACTGCCGCCAAGGAGGTGCGCAAAATTTCGGGTTCAGTAAAACGGGGACGCTCCAGGAAATTTTCTTCCGAATACAGGCGGATACAAATCCCGTCGCTAATCCGCCCACAACGCCCCGCCCGTTGGCGGGCGCTCGCTTGGGAAACTTCTTCAATCGGCAAGCGCTGCACTTTGGTGCGCTGGGAATAACGAGAAATCCGGGCCAGACCGGGATCGATCACATATTTTATGCCCGGTACGGTTAGCGAAGTTTCCGCCACATTGGTGGCCAGCACGATCCGCGGATAAGGATGCGGAGCGAAGACTCGTTGCTGTTCTGCCGGGGATAGCCGGGCAAATAGCGGCAAGATTTCTACTGCGCCCGGGGTGTTTGAGCGCTCCCCGGCGCGCACGTACCTCTGACCTAGATGCGCGGCGAGGGCGGCCTCGGTGTCCCGAATATCCCGCTCGCCTGGCAAAAACACCAAAATATCGCCGGGACCGCAAGCAAAGAGTTCATCAACTGCCTGGCAGATCCCCTCGGTTTGATCTTTTAGTTCCCCGCGGGCGACGCCCTCTTTTTGCTGGTGAGGGAAGTGCTTACGGTTTTCTTCGAAGGATTCCTCACCGCCCTCTGCGTCCTCATTCCGGCCATCGGAGCCATCTAGGGGGCGGTAGCGTACCTGAACCGGGTAGGTGCGCCCAGATACCTCGATAATCGGGACTGGGGAACCGGGGCGGGAAAAATGCTCGGCAAAGCGCCGGGAATCAATAGTTGCCGAGGTAATAATCACTTTCAGATCGGGGCGGCGGGGCAGCAAGCGTGCCAAATACCCCAAAATGAAATCAATATTGAGGGAGCGTTCGTGGGCTTCATCCACGATGATAGTGTCATAGCGTTTCAGCAGGGGATCGGTGCGGATTTCTGCTAGTAAAATCCCGTCCGTCATCAACTTGACCATGGTTTTGCTGGAGACCACGTCAGTAAATCGCACTTGGAACCCGATGGTTTTTCCTAGGTTTTCTCCCAGCTCGTGGGCTATCCGGGTAGCCACTGAGCGGGCAGCTATCCGGCGCGGCTGCGTGTGTCCGATTAGGGCGCCGCGTCCTCTGCCTAGCTCTAAACAAATTTTTGGCAGCTGCGTAGTTTTCCCGGATCCAGTTTCCCCCGAAACCACTATCACTTGGTTGTTGGCGATGGCTTCGGCGATTTCTTGCCGCCGCGCACTAACCGGAAGTTCCTCGGGGTAGGAGATAGTAGCAGGCGCATTATTTAAGGCTTTCGGGCGGTTGCGGGCAGGACGGTTGCTTTGCGCGTGCGGTTTTTCGCGTCGCTTAGCCTGCTGATGCTGTTCGCTAGCTGCCTGCTGCCCGCTCATCGCCCTCCTAACCTCTGAGGAAAGTCTAACGGGTATCGCGCCCGCCTCATTATTGCCCGCTGCGAACTGCGATAAGGTAGAGATTCTGAAGCAGGTAATCCGCCCAGTGGAGGCAGCTAGATAAAACATGAGCGTGGAATACGATTTCGATGTCATTATCGTAGGAGGCGGCGTCGCCGGGACGGTATGTGCCTACCTATTAGCAAAAGAGGGTCACCAGGTCTTATTGATTGAGCGTGGCTCGGAAGTGGGGGCTAAGAACCTTTCGGGCGGGGTGTTTTACTGCCAGGTAATGAACCAGATTTTTCCGGGCTTTATTGAAAAAGCGCCCCTTGAACGGAAAATCACCAAGAACATTTTGTCGTTCCTAAACCCGAAATCTGCGGTCAATCTGGAGTATTGGGATCAGCGCCTAGCAAAACCAGTGAACGCCGTGAGTGTTTTGCGCGCCAAACTGGATCCTTGGCTGGCCGAGCAGGCAGAAGAGGCCGGTGCCACCATCATGCCGGGCATGAAAGTCGATGAATTAGTGCGCGAGGACGGGAAGTTTTGCGGAGTGCGCGCCGGAGAAGACACCGTTTACGGCAAAGTAATCGTGGCAGCTGACGGGGTGAACTCCTTCCTGGCGCAATACGCCGGGAGCCGCCCCCAAGAACCCCTTGGTCACCTGGGGGTGGGGGTAAAATCCGTTATCCATTTGGGCGAAGAAACAGTTAAAGAACGTTTCAATCTGCAGGAAGGTGAGGGCGCCGCCTACCAGATGGTGGGGGATTGCACCCAGGGGGTAGCTGGCGGCGGTTTCCTGTACACCAACCGGGACTCGGTTTCTGTCGGGATTGTGGCGATGCTAGACGACCTGAAGAAAAAACAGTTATCCTCTTCTGAACTGCATGATCATTTATTAAACCATCCCTTTATCGAGCCGTTCTTACAGGGAGGAAAGTTGCTCGAATATGGCTGTCACCTGGTAGCCGAGGGCGGAAAAACTATGCAGCACGGGCTGGTTCACGATGGGCTGGTGTTGATAGGGGACGCCGCCGGGTTTACCCTCAACACCGGGTTTACGATTCGGGGAATGGATTTGGCGGCCGGATCTGCCCAAGCTGCTGCCAGCGCCATTGATACCGCGCTCAAAGCGGAAAACTTTAGCGCGTCCTCGTTAAGTAAATATCTAGAAAACTACCAGGCGTCTTTCGTGGGCAAAGATATGGAAACTTTCGCGCGCTCTCCGCAGTTCCTACATAATCAGGAACTGTATGGCCAGGTAGGTGAGCTCGCGGCCGATACCCTCCACGGGATCTATAACCTGGACACCACTCCGCGAAAACGCCTATTACCGGTGGCTAAGGCGGCGCTAAAGAAATCGCCACTAAGTGTCCGTCGCCTAGTGAAGCTCGGTTTACAAGCAGTGAGGTCGATTTAAGATGACTGAATATCTTCCCGAAAGCGTATCTGAGAGACTTACCGCCAATATTTACGAGGTAGACGAAGAAGAATCCCATATAGCTATCGACCAAGAACTTGCGAAAGCCACGGGTGCCGGAAAACTTTTAGAACTCGTTTGTCCTGCTCATGTCTATACCGCTCGCGAGGACGGCTCAGTGGATATCGAATATGCGGCCTGCCTGGAATGCGGAACCTGCCTGGCTGTAGCTCCCCCCGGAGTGCTGCGGTGGCATTACCCGCGCTCCATGATGGGCGTTAGTTACCGCCAGGGCTAAGCGCTATTTATTTGGAAGTTCCCCTCGGAAGTCTCCCCTAGAAACAAAAAATAAATATCCTTAAAAGTATGAGCACCGCTATGCAAGTCCGCCGAGCTGAAAGCGCGGGCGATATTCTCGATATTTTTGCAACCCGCCTCGCGGTTTTCCACCTGGAACAAGGAATCTCCCTTGACCTAGAAATAGACGATATCGACTTTGCTAAGGGAACCATCCACCTTTTAGGTGAAGATGCCTCCGGCACTATCGCTGCCGGACGGATTACCCCACCGAAAATCGGGATTCCCGCCGACCTCGCAGAAATGTTTCCTCAGTTACCGCGGGACACTATAACCGGGAATTTAGGACGTTTCGCCGTACTTCCCGCAGCCCGCGGGTGCGGTAACGGTAAAGAACTGGTACTCGGCGCCGAACGTTTAGCGCTTAGCAGCTGGGCGAATTCCGAGGGTGGCGGGACGCTGCTACTACAAATCGCAGCCCAAGTGCCAGTTATCGGGTTCTATCAAAAGCTTGGTTACCGGCTAGTTACTTCCCGCGACCCGTACCTGGATGCGGGAATAGAACATCGTGACCTGGTGAAGCTGGTGGAGCCGCAGGCCAGCGTAGTGCAGTTCCCTGGTCGCTGGCTTTAGGCCGCGCGGGGGATTGGTTTTATCCGAGTGGGTGCGGTGGGCATAAGAATTCGGAAAATGCCTGCGGTCTTTTTCCGAATTCTTGGGCGGGAGGAAAAACCAATCCTCCGCGCACCAACGTCAGTCAGTTGCGTGCGGGTAAAGAGGGATTTGATTCTCCTCTAGCGTCATCAATTTGATTGATTTTAAGCCTCGGCCTGTTGCTTTGCGCGGCGGTATCCCCAGGCGGCTAAAGCAACGAAGATAACTAGCCCCAATAGGGAGGACATTCCCGACCAGGAATCAGGCACAATAGCCAGAGGCTCCTCACTGCCGGTAGTGCCCACAATCGCGGCATAAACCACTCCCCACAGGCTTTCGCCTACGATCAAACCGGTGGCGAGCAAAGTTCCCATCCGGGAGGCGGCCTCCGGATTCTTCCGAGTTTTCGCCCAACGGTTAAAGAGAACCCCGCAGGTAGCACCAATCGGAATCAGAATAGTCAGGGTAATAGGCAGGTACATTCCCATTCCCACTGCAATCGGAGGCAGCGAGTAACGGGAAGTGGTGCGCTTTAGAATCTCATCAATCAAGATGATGGCCACCCCGATCAACGCTCCGAGTCCTAGCAGGCTCCAGTCAATATCGCCCCCGAATACCCCCTTGGTTAGCTCTGCAATTAGGGAGGCTTGCGGAGCGGCCAGCGCATTCTTACCGGCACCGGGTGCTCCTTGGAAACCAAAAGCATTATTCATCAAATGCAGCACCGGAGGAATGACTAGGGAGCCAAAAATCACCCCGATAATTAACGCTACCTGTTGTTTCCAAGGGGTGGACTTCACTAATTGCCCGGTTTTTAGATCTTGGAGGTTGTCATTAGAAATAGTGGCGATACCGAAGATGATAGCCGCCGTAAATAAGGTATAAGCCACTAGGGTCTTAGGGTTACTACCAGCGGGAACAACCGCTTTGATCACTAGAGCGGTCAAAATTGCGACTAGGATTCCCACTCCAGAAACCGGACTGTTAGAGGCTCCAATTAGTCCCGCCATATAACCGCAGACGCTGGCGACCGCTAACCCGAGAGCCAAAATGAACAGGATAGATAGGAAAATCAGTCCACTGGTGTGGTGTTCCAACGGAGTGCCCTTTAGGAACAACCAGAGCAGTACCCCAATGGGAAGCATCAAAGCTAAGGTGATACCTACGACCCAGGCGGGGGAAAGGTCACGCTCTTGCGCGGGTACTTCCACCCCCGATTTACGTCTACGGGATGCAGCCAGAGATTCGCGCATTCCCCGGATAACTGGACCGATTATTTTCAGGAAAGTCCAAATAGCGGCGACGGCGATTGTCCCGGCGCCTACGAAACGCACATCAGAGGCAAAAATTCCTTGCACGCCCTCGGCAAAATCTCCACTGCCCAGCTGACCGGAAGAAAAGTAGGGGAGCAGCACCCCGTAACTGATGACCATTCCGCACACCATGGCGATGCCCACGCCCAGACCGACCAGGTGACCGATTCCGATGAGCGCCAAGGAAAGGCTGGTACCTACCATGGTTCCCCCAGCTCCAACTTTGAAAGCGGTGGTCACGCTGGAGAGCGCGATTTTTAGGTTGGTGAGCAGGGAAAAGAAGGCCGAGGTAATCGCTCCCCAAACAATCACGTGTAGGCCGCGGCGATTATCGGCGGCGCCTTCACTGGTGTCGCCTACTTTTAAGACTTCTGCGGCAGCTACCCCCTCGGGAAAAGCGAGGTCAGAACCGGTTACGAGGGCGCGTCGTAAGGGGATAGAGTAGGTAACCCCCAAGATGCCGCCTAGTGCACACAGGGCAGCGGTCGTCCAATAAGGGAAGCCGGTCCACCAGCCCACCATGATTAGGCCCGGTAGCACGAAAATGATTGCCGATAACGTGCCGGCTGCCGAAGCAATGGTCTGTACGATGTTATTTTCTTGGACAGTATGATCTTTGAAGTACCGTAGGATCGCCATGGAAATAACTGCCGCCGGAATCGAGGTGGCAAAAGTCAGTCCCACTTTTAGCCCTAAATAAACATTCGCGGCCGTGAAAACTAAGGTGATGATTCCCCCGATAATCACTCCGCGAATAGTTAGTTCTTTTACTGCTGTTTTCGATTCAGTTGTCATTACTGGGCAATCTCCTTGATGAAATACATGAAAAGAATACGACCAGTACTAGGGGATTAAAAATTAGAGGGCAGCAAAAGAGAGGAGAGGAAAAATAAAGAACGAAAGCGAGTATAGAGGTTGCAAATTTGAGTTAAAAGTTAAGGTTAACGGCTAAAAATATTGGAAAAAATTAGGTAAAACTTACTTTGTAGGACAATCTGTCACATTATAGTGTCTTTTAACCGTCAAGACCTCGGGCGGTTTCCCTCTCTCGGAAACCACCTTAAGCTGGGCGGGGATAATGGAGTCCTAAATTCAAAAGGGGGAGGGAATGAGCCACCCGATATTACTAATGCCCAATGAGGTAACCACCCTGATTGAGCCCAAGTTTTACGACTATTTTCCCATCATTGTGTACTTTGCGTTCGTAGTGGCCGTAGGGTTCATGATGAAGCGGAAAGCCAGCTCGTCTGACGAATTCTTGACCGGTGGGCGCTCTTTGCCGGCCTGGGTAACCGGCCTGGCATTCGTGTCTGCCAACCTAGGTGCCGTTGAGATTATGGGTATGAGCGCCAACGGTGCCCAATATGGTCTGCCCACTTTCCACTATTTCTGGGTAGGCGCGATTCCCGCGATGCTGTTCCTAGGTGTAGTAATGATGCCGTTTTATTACGGATCAAAGGTACGTTCAGTACCAGAGTTTATGCTCAAACGTTACGGGACTGCCGCGCACCTGATCAACGGGCTTTCCTTCGCCCTCGCCCAGCTGCTAATCGCCGGGGTAAACCTGTACCTACTGGGTAAAATCGTTAACGGAATGCTAGGAATCCCGCTATGGATTTCGCTGATTATCGCCGCGTTAATCGTGCTCACCTACATCAGTATTGGTGGTCTAGCCGCTGCTATCTACAATGAGGTGCTGCAGTTCTTCGTGATTGTTGCCGCGCTGCTGCCGGTAACTTTGATTGGTCTTTACCGTGTAGGCGGATATCAGGGACTAACTGAAAAGATTACCAAGTGGGCAGGCGAGGCAACCAATCCTGTCTACCAGGATGCTAATAACCAGCTGCATTCTTGGCCGGGAACTTTGCTGTCCGGGTTTAACTCGCCGGTAATGTCGGTGTTTGGTTTGGTTATGGGGCTTGGTTTCGTGCTGGCTTTCGGTTACTGGACTACCAACTTTGTGGAAGTTCAGCGGGCGATGGCGTCTGACTCTATCGCTGCCGCACAGAAAACCCCGATTATCGGGACTTTCGTGAAAATGTTTATTCCCTTCCTGGTGATTATTCCAGGTATGGTAGCAGGGGTTTTGATTCCTGAAATCGTGCGGCTTAAAGCCGGACCGAAATATATGGGGGTCGGCGAGGAAGCGCTCGCGAACCTATCCTCGCACGTGCCGGCAGGCTATCAGGTTAGCTATAACGATGCGATGTTGCTGATGATGCGGGATTTGTTGCCTAATGGTTTGCTAGGTTTGGCGATTGCCGGGCTGTTGGCTTCCTTCATGGCAGGTATGGCCGCTAACGTTTCTGCTTTTAACACCGTGTTTACGGTCGATATTTACGAGGCCTATTTCAAGCCGAATGAATCCGATGAGCACTATTTGAAGGTAGGACGCAACGCTACCATCGTGGCCTGTACCGTTGCGGTATTTACGGCGTTGATTGCTTCGCTGTACCCCAACATTATGGACTTGCTGCAGCAGTTGTTCTCGATGTTTAACGCCCCGCTGTTTGCCTCGTTCATTATCGGTATGCTGTGGAAACGGGCGACGCCCTCCGGCGGCTGGACGGGTCTGTTGTTTGGTACGTTGGCGGCACTGTTTGTCAACGTTTTGTGCTGGAACAAGATTTTAGAGCTGCCCGGCCAAGGCCAAGCGTTCATTGCTGCGGGCGCGGCCTTCGTAGTAGGTGTGCTGGTAAATGTGGTGGTTTCCCTCTTTACCAAGCCGAAGGATTACCGCGAACTGGAAGGGTTCGTCTGGTCGCTTACGCCGAAAGAGAGTCGTGTTGATCCGAAGTTGCACGAGTTGCCGCTGCTGCGTCGCCCGATTCCGCTGGCGATTGTGGCAGGTGTCTTGGTGCTGATTCTAAACTCGGTGTTCCACTAGGGGGAGGTTAAAGAAATGAAACGAAAGATTCACATTTACGATATTCGCGTTATCTGCGGCCTGGTGCTTGGCATTATCGGATTGTTCCTGATTATTTGCGGTTTGGTGATTGAACCAGCCACGGTTCCGGACTATGTGGCAAATAATCTGGAGGACATTAATAACACCCCGATCAATGCCAATATGTATTCCGGCGTGGCGTTGTTCGTTACTGCTCTGGTGTTCCTAGCCTGGACTTGGTTTAATCCCAGTGCAGGAATGGGGCATCCAGATGAGGAAAATAAGCGCACCCGCGACGAGGTACACAAGGGCTAGTCAGTAGGTTTTATTTTTTCCATCAAAGCGCGGGCAGCGATTTTTCCTCCCGCCCAAGAAATCCGGAAAACGTAGCGACGTTTTCCGGATTTCTTATGCCCACCGCGCCCACTCGGATAAAATCGCTGCCCGCGCCGACTTAGCTACTGAGCAGCGTTCTTACGCATCCTCAGCTTGCTATATCTATTTCTGTGCATCGCTACCTGCGCTAACGCGGTCTCTAAGAGTATCTTTTATTCGCGTGTCCCGCGCGGAGAAAAGCTTAAGGATTTTTCTGTGAGGATAACTTGCATGACATGTTTACGTAAACATTTTCAAAACTGTAAAGTTCTGCTGAAAACCCCGTGCTTCCTGCGTCTTTGTGCTAGTTTCAAGTTACGCAAACATTTGCGAAAAGATTATTGAATCGCGCAAAGGAGACGAAGATGTCGCGAAAAATTATCCTCGACTGTGACCCCGGGCATGACGACGCTATTGCCATGTTGCTGGCACATGCCAACCCCGAAATCGAATTGCTGGCTGTCACTACTGTCGGTGGTAACCAGACGCTGAAGAAGGTAACTAACAATGCTCAGCGGATAGCTACTGTTTTCGGAATGGAGGGGGTACCAATCGCGGCTGGATGTGATCGTCCTCTGGTACGTGAGGTTGAGGTCGCTCCCGGTCAACACGGTGAATCCGGACTTGACGGAGTAGATTTGCCTGAACCGCAACCACTGGTAAATCAGCACGCGATTGACCTGATTATCGACACTATTATGAGCCATGAACCCGGGGAAATCACGCTGGTACCTACCGGGCCGCTCACCAATATCGCGATGGCAGTGCGCAAGGAACCGCGCATCGTAGAACGAGTACGCGAAGTAGTGCTGATGGGCGGGGGATACCATGTGGGGAACTGGTCGGCAGTTGCCGAGTTTAATATCAAAGTCGATCCCGAGGCCGCCCATATCGTCTTTAATGAGCCTTGGGAAGTAGTGATGGTGGGATTAGATTTAACCCACCAAGCCCTGGCTACTGACGAAATCACCGCTAAAATCCAGAAGCTTGGCGGTCCGGTTGCCCAGTTCGTGCTAGATCTGTTCGTATTCTTCCGTAAGGCTTACAAAGATTCGCAAGGTTTCGACTTCCCGCCAGTACACGATCCTTGTACCATTGCCTATCTAATCGACCCAGCAATTGTCGAAACTGTGCGGGTACCGCTGGATATTGAGCTACGCGGCGCCCTCACGGATGGGATGACTGTCGCGGACTTTAGAGAACCTGCCGGAGAAGACTGTCACACGAAGGCCGCCACCAAACTGGACTTTGAGGGTTTCTGGGATTTGGTTATCGATGCTATCGACCGCGTGCAGAAGGGTAACTGCTAATGAGTAAAGTTCGTTCCGTAGGCGCGGTAATGACCGCCCTACTTGTAGCCTGTTTCGCTTTCCAGCTAAACGCTTCCATGCTGTCACCGGCACTGGTGTTGATGGAAAAAGAACTTAACACCACTGCGGCAATGATTGGACTAACCCAAACCGTGTTCTTTACGGCGGCGGCGCTGTTTAGTCTATTCCTGCCGCGGCTGGGCGACATGATCGGCAGGCGCAAACTACTAACTAGCATGATGGTACTGACCGCTGTGGGCTGCGTAATCTCTGCTCTTGCGGGAGTTACCGGTTCAGTCGCCCTATTGTTTATCGGGCGCACCATTCAAGGCGTGGCCGGACCGACCGTTCCCCTGTGTCTAATCATGTTGCGGGTGGCGGTGCCAGATCCTAAACGTTATGGCACCTTGATGGGGGTTATTACCGCCATTAATGGTGGTATCGCCGGTGTTGACGCTATCGCTGGCGGCTGGTTAGCTCAGAATTTTGGTTTTGATTCCGTGTTCTGGACGATGGCGGTAATTGCGGTAATTGCCGCGTTTGCTGTCCGTTTTCTCACTGATGAATCTACTGTTGATCAGCCGCAACCGATGGACTGGCTCGGCACGTTCTATCTGGTAGTAGCAGTGGGATCCGCCCTAATCGCCATTAATGAGATTGCGAAACTGCAGAATGCTAACTGGCTGGTGGTAATCGGGTTAATAATAGCTGCGGCTATTTTCTTCATGCTGTTCTGGCGTCAAGAAGGCAATACCGAACATCCTCTGGTCACCCGCCACTATCTGAGTTCGCGCAGTACCTGGGCGTTACTACTGACCACGGTACTCACCATGACCGGTATTTTTGCAATCATGAACGGGATTGTGCCTTCCATTGCCCAAGACACCAAGTTTGGTGCGGGGTTAGGGGCGGACGTGGTTTCCTTCTGGACGCTCACGCCCTACGCGCTTGCCGGTCTAGTGATGGGGCCTGTTGCTGGTACCCTCGCAGGTCGCTTCGGGTATCGTAGAGTTCTGCGTTACGGCCTGATCGGTGCGCTAATCTCCCTGGCAATCTTGATGTTTACCATGAACGGCGCCGCAGCCTGGGTGTTGCTACTGGTGTCTATCCTCGCAGGTCTAACCTATGCCGGTACGGTTAACATCATGCTTAACGGTCTCGGGATTGTGCTTTCACCCTCCGACAATCCCGGCTACCTGCCGGGGCTTAACGCAGGTGCTTTCAACCTGGGAGCCGGTATTTCCTTCGCGGTGCTCTATGCGGTGATGACTTCTTTAGGTGGAGGCTACGGCGGGCATCTCGGCGCGATTATCACGGGCGCTGTACTGCTGCTGTTGGCATTGGGAACCTCGTTCCTAATTCCGAAAGCAGCCGGACAACCCGCAGACGCCAGCTAGGGACAGTAGAAACATTGAATGAGGGAACGCGATGACCGTTATTAGGAAAATCGCCAAAAAATTGGACGTGAATGCCTTAATGGTCACGCGTTCCCTCAACGAGTTTCGGCTACTCCTGAGCGTACTCAGAATCGAGTGCGCAAGATATTAACGCGAATCGGTTACCGCAAAATGCGGGTACAGTAGTCAATCCGAGCTAGCGAAATAAAATTTTAGTATTTGTGAGGAAACATGAAGCAGATGAAAGAGATAGTGACAACCGCGCAGCGAGTGCTGGATGCTTTAGGGGCGCCCGTTACCGTAGTGGGGTCAATTAATGCTGATTTGACCATAGAAACTGAGCGACTCCCAGGTCCTGGTGAAACGGTTATCGGTGGTCCATTGGTGACCCTTCCTGGAGGTAAATCCGCTAATCAAGCGGTTACCTGCGCCCTTTTAGGTGCGAAAACTAAGATTATTGGAGCCGTTGGCGATGACGGGCATGGCGACCTCTTAATGGCTTCCCTTAACAGCGCGGGAGTAGACACTACCGGGGTGAAGCGTTGCGAGGGTGCATCGGGATCAACCTTGATTACAGTGGATGCGGCCGGAGAGAACACTATCGTTTATTCTGCGGGGACAAATGCGCTGGTAAATGCGGAATTAGTTCGGGAAGAAAGCGAAGTTATTACCTCGGCGAAGACCTTGGGTTTGTGTCTAGAAGCTCCTCTAGATGCGGTTGAGGAAGCGGCGCGGATTGCTCACCAGGCAGGTGTAAAGGTGGTACTGAACTTTTCGCCTATAACTCAGGTTTCAGATTCCCTATTGAAACTGGTTGATGTGTTGATCGTTAATCAACACGAACTGGCGGTATTAAGTGGCCGCGAACTAGATGTTGAAGACCTTAACCAGTTGCGGGAAGCGGCCGATTCTTTAGGAATGAAACAGGTGGTGTTGACTTTGGGGGGTGATGGCTCGCTTGTACTAGATAATGGTGAGGCCACCCGGATCCCGATTTTCCCAGTTGAGACGGTAGATACCACCGGAGCGGGAGATTCCTTCATGGGGTCTTTGTTGTCGGCGCTGGCGGCGGGGTGTTCATTAGCGGATGGAGCTTGCCTGGCTGCCGCAGTTTCTTCCCTGGCTACCACCAAGGTCGGGGCGCAAGCCTCTTATCGCGGCGCTGCCGCGGTTCGCGCTTTCCTGGAGAATTGGGAAGCATAGGGCAGTTTCTGCACGGCAGTTTCTGTTTTAAGCTTTCAGCGGCGTTGCTCTGTCTGAGACCTCAGGTGTCATAACAGGGGAACTATTTACGCAAGATAGCCCTTTTGTTAATTAGGTAATTTTGAGGGTTAGTTGGCGGTATTTGTGCCGGTTAGACCGGGTTTTATTTGGTTAGCTGACGCAAATTTTAACTAAGGTTAGCCCTACTTTGCCTCCGTAGATGGGGGAGGGAATCTGTTTTTGGACAGGGCTAGGATGTTACGCGCGTTGATGTAGGGGATTGACCCCGCCGGGCGATTTCCTCGTTCAATTTCCGAGGGCGCGAGGCAAGAATCCTAGAATTTTTCCTTTGGCTCGCCTTCCCTTAGACATGAGGTCTCTTCCGCTTGGGTTTGCCTGTTACTGGACGCGTAATCCCGTTTTTTAGCTCGCAAAAATTTTTGTCTTGCTAATCTGACCTTGAAGTCAGAAAAAACGTTAAGCAGCTAAAACGTACTGGTAAGTGGAGGTGCCAAATGAGTTTGGTAGGGGAGAGAATACTAGGTACTTCTTCCGGTACGCGCGAGCGAGACGAGCATACCGACGAGAGCGTAAAGACGGCCTCCAAACTTAATTGGTTACGTGCCGGGGTGCTGGGAGCTAACGACGGCATCGTTTCTACCGCGGGCGTGGTGGTCGGGGTGGCCGCCGCTGATCCGCAAAATAATATTGCGATCTTTACCGCCGGGATGGCGGCAGTGGTCGCGGGAGCTATTTCTATGGCGGCAGGCGAATATGTATCCGTATCTACCCAAAAGGATACGGAGAAAGCGCTGGTTCATAAAGAAAAGAGTCGGCTGAGGAAAGATCCCGAGGGCGAGTTTGCGGGTCTGATTAAGGTTTACGAGGGCAAAGGGCTCTCGCTGGAAACTGCCCGGTTAGTGGCAAAAGAATACTCTGCGATTGATCCAGTGGCGGCACAGGTAGAGGCGCGTTACTCGATTGATTCGCAAGAGTTTGTTAACCCCTGGAACGCCGCATTTTCTTCGGCGATTTCCTTTGTCTTAGGCGCGGTCTTGCCGATGCTGGCCATCTTGCTGTTCCCGCCGGCCTCCAAGTTTGTCGCCACCTTCATTTTGACGCTGGTGGCGCTAGGTTTGGCGGGTTACACCTCAGCTTGGCTTTCGGAAGCTCCCCGAGGACGTGCCGTCATTAGGGTGATTATCGGCGGCGCCCTCGCCATGCTGATTACCGGCGCCGTCGGACACCTGGTGGGTCTTTCGTTGTAAGAGGGTATTTGTCCGGGATTTTAGCAACTTGGTGCAGGCGATAGCCTGGCGCTGTGGAGACTGCAGTCTCTCGTTCTCTAGGGGTTTTATTTCGAGCGCCCCGGATTTGATTCCTCTTGTGGTTTCCTCTTTTTTGGACTTTCGCAGTTACTGATCAGGGACGGCCGGATTGGAAACTGCCTACCTAATAGGTGGTGCCAGAGTTTATCCAGAAGACACGCCAGGTGATTGGAGTGACTCTTTGGCGTGCCGAGCAGGGGGGGGGACACGCATACGCTAAGGCAAAACGCGCCCTACCGGGGGGGGGCGATAGTTCTAACGGATATAGAATATGAAGGATTAATCACTTAGTCGACATATTGGGAGGAACATGAGATTTCTCCGGAGCCGCGCGGGATTAGACGGGTGGACACTACCACCGTTTGGCCGTCTATGTGATTGTTTTCAATCATTTCAATCAATATGCCAGTTGCTATTTGCCCAATCAACGCCGGATTTTGAGCAATAGCGGTCATGCCTGGACTTAGCTCAGCTGCCAGTTCTACATCGTCGAATCCGATCATGGCAATTTGTTTTTCCTGACCATGCTCTCGTAACGCCTGGAGAATGGCTACATTTATCCGATTTCGAGAGCCTAAAAAGGCTGAAGGAGGATTCGGGGATTTTAGTAAAGATGAAACAGTGTTCCTAGCTTGATTGGGATTGACTTGATCAAGAAAAACTATTGTTTCATCTCTGGCAATACGCATCTCGTCCAATCCAGCAAAGAACCCATCCCTACGAGCGATCATTGGCGCTGAAAGCTCGTCACCTAAATAAGCGATACGACGGTGTCCGAAAGATGCAAGATGGCGGGTCGCCTGACGCATGCCCTCGTAGTTGTCGGAAATAACACAAGGAATTAGGTCGGATTCTGAGGGGCGGTCCACGATTACAATAGGCAATCCAGTTTCAGCTGCTGCTGTTAGATATGACTGGCTACCTGGTGGGGGAGCAATAATAAGTCCATCGATTTGGTGGGCACGCATAATCATTACGACTTCCCGTGCGTATTCGCGATTGTCATCGTTGCTTGCTGTAAGGGTCAGCGAGCCGGAATCTCGAAGTGACTTCTCTATTGATCTATGTAGCTCTGCTGAAAAAGGATTCGAAACGTCTCTAAGGATTAACCCAATAGTCCAATGTTTGCCTTTGGAAGCTCTAAGTTTTGATGCGGACAAGTTTGGTACATAACCGAGTTGCTCAACTGCGCGTAACACACGAGAACGCATATTTGAGTTAACGTTACCTGTTCGATTGACAACACGAGATGCTGTCATGGGGCTCACGTTTGCAGCTTTTGCAACATCTTTTATTGTAACCATTAGGTCACTATTCTAGCATGAGCGGTGATTTTCTGGAACTTTATTACTGCTTTCGTGGCTAGTGTTGCAGATGTTTTAAGTTTAGTGAATGCAGCGTTAAGCCTTGGCGCAGGCATGGAGAGGACATTTTTTAACTTCCTGGCGACAGCTACTTGCCTTATGAAGCGTTTTGAGGTAACGTTACCTTACCGTGGGTGTTTCGAATATACCTACTCTTTACAAAATTAAGGAGGACAAAGATGTCAAAAATCAAAAACGCAGTTGGCGTAATGTTGGTTCTTGCTATGAGTCTAAGCGCGTGTGCAGGTGGGAACGGGCATTCGAGTAGTGCATCTGCTGATAGCGGCAATGATCCGGCAAAACTATCTGGCAAATGCAGCATACTCCAATATGAGCCGACCACTTCCGCTCAGTACAAGGGGTGGCAGAAGGGGCTTAACGAATTTAAAAAGGAGAATCCGGAACTTGACGTCGAATGGGCAACTACGAATTTCGAGGCGTTTCGCTCCAATGCGAAGGTCTTGCTCTCGGGTGGGAGTGTGCCTGATGTTGTGCTTGTAAATACCGGTAACGCCGATGCTGGGCAGCTTGCGTCACAGGGGTTAATTGAGCCTGTGAATGAACTTGTGAAAAAGAACCACTGGGATAAAGAGATTACGGGGGCAGTGGCAGCCTTAGCCAAATATGACGATGAAGGTAGAGCTGGTGGGGGTGATTGGTATGGTGTTCCTTCTACAGCCAGCTACTTTACTTTCTACTACAACAAAGATTTGCTGGCGGAGCATGGTGTCACTGAAATACCTTCTACCATGAAAGAGCTTGAATCGGTGTTTGATAAACTCCTTGCCGATGGGATTACTCCCGTGTCGTCGAATGCTGGCGAGCATGCAGTTCTACAAACTTGGTGGCAGCTTGTCTCTCAAAATGCCTCTAGAAAAGAGATTGACAACTTCATTCTTATGTCGGGTAGCTCGGATATCACGGGCGGCGCATTTGCTGAAGGGACTGCTCATCTTGAAAAGTGGTTGCGGAAAGGATACTTGGGTAAGCAGCTAGCTGGTTTAAAGGCCGATGATATGGAGCGGGCATTTCTTGCAGGGAAAATGCCGTTCATGGCAAATGGTACTTGGTCGTTCAATCGGATAAACGAGGAAGCTCCATTCAATTGGGGCATGCTTAAATTCCCCGACTCAAAACTTACTGCTGGCGCTTCGGGGCATTTGTGGGCCATTCCCACAGATGCAAAGAACAAGGCGTGCGCCAGAGCTTGGATCAAGAAGAGTTTGAGCGAATCTGTACAGGAGGAAATTGCCAAGCTAGGAGGAATCCCAGTGATTGTCGATCCGTCGACGATTGAAGATCAGCGGATGAAAGAAATGAACAAAACATTTCAGACTCTAAAGACAAAAAACCAGCTATCCTATTATCCAGATTACCCTGTTCCTGGGCTTTTGGATTACCAAATGGCGGGATTACAGTCAATTGCCTCTGGAGCCCAAAGTGGCAAGAAATTTCTAAAAGGAATGAAAGATTATTATGAGGGTAATAAGTAATTTAAATATATTGCTTTCTCTTTTTAAATAAATCGGTGAATTATGAATTGGAAAAAAAGAGAGCGGAGAGCGTATTGGCTTTATCTGCTACCAATGGTAGTTGGATTTAGTGTTATTGTGTTAATCCCCTTGGCGGCTAATGTCTTTATAAGCTTATTTAGCTGGAAAGGGGGGCGGGCTAAAATGGAATGGGTGGGACTGGAAAATTATTCTAATTTACTTAGAGACAACCTGTTTTGGTCTTCATTTCTAAATACCATTTATATGGTGATTGCTATTGCTATTATTCCCACTATTATTGGATTAATTTTAGCTTCTGCGTTATTTGATTTTATCGGGCGCAATTTTAATGGAACAATCGCATCATTTTTACGCGCAACTTATTACGTTCCGCAAATTTTGCCTGTAGCTGTAGCTGGAGTTCTTTGGAGTTGGATTCTAAATACCCGAGATGGAGCGCTTAATCAAATATTGCGTAACGTCGGAATTGATGTATTGCCAGACTGGTTAGGAAGTACAGATTTAGCGCTTTACTCGATAATGCTAATGATGATATGGCTACAAATTGGTTATCCGGTAGTTATATTTATGTCCGGACTGCAGCGGGTGGAGCCTTCATTATATGAAGCTGCTCAGTTGGATGGTGCTGGGTGGTGGAAGCGCTTTCAACACATCACCATTCCAAATATTAGAGCTGATATCTTTGTGGTCGTCTTAACTGCAACTATAGGGGCAATGAAGTTATTTGCGCCTGTAATGGTATTAACTCGGGGTGGACCTGAGTTATCAACGTACGTCCCCTCGTTCTTTTCGTATAGGAATTTCTTCGAACTTTCGAGAGTGGGGTATGGTGCCGCGTCAGCTACAGTTTTAGCACTAACCATCTTTGTTATCGCCGGTGGGCTTGTCTACTGGCAATCCACAGCGATTGAAGAGGGGTAGGTATGTAATGAAAAAAATACCTGTTTTAAAAAAAGAAAAAATGGAGCGTAGTTCAGCTTCGAGTGTTCGCCACGCGGTAATAAAATACTGTGTATTACTTCTAGTGTTTCTGGTAGCTATGTTGATGCTGGCACCGTTGTACTTGGTTGTTATTAATTCATTTAAAGATCCGGCTGACTATTCGATTAATGGTCCGATTGCCTTTCCAGAAAATTGGACAACAGCTGCATTTAATAGGTATCTAGGTGCCGTTAATTTTCCTCGGCTGCTTTGGAACTCTGTACTAATTGCTGGTGTTACTGCCCTGGTAGGGACTGTAATTTCACTATTTTCAGCATATGCGTTGGGTGTCGGCCGTATAAAAGGAAGAACCGGATTAATCTTTGTATTATTAATAGCAACAATGCTTCCGCAAGAGGCGTTGCTCTATCCGTTATTCTACGGTGCACAGGGGATCGGTCTACATAATTCAGTTTGGTCGGTAATAATAATATTTTCGATTTTGCAAGCAGCGATGGGGACGTATCTCCTAGCGTCTGTTATGTCTACTTTTCCAAGAGAAGTATTAGAGGCGGCACAAGTGGATGGGGCGGGACGCTTTCGTGTTCTCGTTAGCGTGGTGTATCCCATAATGAGACCATCGTTGGCGGTTTTAATGGTGTTTTTCTTTGTGTGGACATGGAACGAGTTTCTAATCCCGATGATTATGTTAGTCGGGCCAGATTCGCAAACTTTGCCCATCGCATTGGCTAATCTTAAAGGTCAAAATACACTTGACGTGACCCAGATGGCGGCAGCTTCGTTACTATCCCTGCTGCCAACGCTAATGTTCTTCGCTTTTTTTCAACGAACACTGACACGCGGTGTCGCTGCAGGATCAGTTAAGTGATGACAACAATCCACGAAACGGAATAGAAAATGAATTTACCTTTGTATACCCAATATCTACCCACTTTGTCTCGTGCAATCACAGCGGAGAACCCAAATGGTTTGCCCGGGAAAGGGGGAAGAGCATCATCCAAGCTTGGGCAAGGGCGGAAAGGAAGCCCGTGTATTTCCATAGCGGCGGGGGAAAGTGTTGAAATTGCAAGAATTGAAGGACCCGGTGTGATACGCCACTTGTGGTTTACTATGCCCACTCGTACTGCAAAGAACCCTTTCGTGTTAAGGAACTTGCGTTTGCGTATTACTTGGGATTCCTCTCCTAGGGCAGCTATCGATGTACCGATTGGAGACTTCTTTGGATGTGGTTTCGGAGAAACAGTAATTTTCTCTTCTGCGGTAATGGTTTCGGCTCCAACGGGAGGGCTAAATTGTTATTTAGAAATGCCATTCAAAAAAGAAGCTCGTATCGAAATTATAAGCGAACATGAAGAAAATCTTGACGGATTCTTTTATCAAGTGGATTATTCTTTAAATGACAAGCTCCCCGACAATATTTGCTACTTACATTCTCAATGGAGACGTACAAACGGTTCAAATTCATTAGGGGAAGATCATGTTCTAGCAAATATTACTGGCACTGGCTGCTACGTAGGGACACAAGTATTTCTGACCCAGTTGGAACGGTTTTGGTATGGAGAAGGGGAAGTAAAATTCTATATTGATGATGATAAAGATTTTGCAACCATTGTTGGTACTGGTCTCGAAGATTATGTAGGAGGCGCATGGGGGTTCCGGGATCAATGGGAGGGACCGGAAGATCCTCAGGCAGTTCATTTTAATTCTGCTTACCTGGGGTATCATCAACAGATAAATCGAGATAACAGCGGAGTTTCCCCCTATGCTAAAGATATGCCGACAGGTCATGGGATGTATAGATGGCACCTGCTAGATCCCATCAGATTTTCCACCCGTCTAAAGGTAACTTTACAGCAAATAGGAGACCGGGGAGATCACCTATTCGAACGCCGAGATGATGTAACTACCGTAGCTTACTGGTATCTAACTGACCCGAATGGAGATGGTTACTCCTTGCCACCCAAAGAATGTCGGAGACCTCGTTGATAGGAAATGGAGAACAAGGCCTGGGGAAAGCTCGCTAAAAATTAGGCAAAACGCCCCCCTATCTGGGAGGTGGTTCTTTGGGGGTGGTCTCGGCGGGGGATAAAACTGGAGAAAGAAGCTAATACGCTATGGCTTCAAATTCGTTAGCTGTTGGTTAACGTTTCAATCGCTATTTTAGCCTGACATGCTCTGCTGGGGGGCAAACACAAAAATAAATGAAAGGCTGTCCGTACTAACAGACGGGGTAGTTTATCTAACCCAAAGAGGACAAAATTATTATCTAGAAATATAACTGTTAGTATCCCCGGTGTCGCTGGTCAGTATGACGGGCATATGCCGCCAAAATAAGAAACATGATTAACTATTTAACCGTAAACGGCGTGGCTCGGTGGTTCGGGTTATCCCCTCACACCATAAAAAGTCATATTGCGCGCGGCACGTTCCCCGCCCCTGACGCAACCATAGGAGCGGGAAAGGCCATCAAATACGGTTGGTTACCCGAAACCGTGGACGCCTGGCAGGAAACCCGCCCGGGGAAAGCCGGAAGACCTAAAGGGAGTTTTAAGCGGCAGTTATAGCCATCACCTTCTCTCCGTCAAGCGCGGTTACCAGATTCTGCTAATAGAATCCGCCCTGGGTGGGGGAGTGAGGCAACAAATAGTGATACGGTTACGCTAATAATTGATGAAACGGACCTTAAAAATATTGAAAAAATGAAAAATGGTCTCTATCCAGTTCAGATTGCTTATGACCAAATTTAAGGCTGGATATAAATCTAAAAATGTCTGAGAGCGGATATCTAGAAGATAACTATCAAACAACGGTAAATATATGCTGACGTATTTAGATCTATATAAAAGGGTACGTGGCCACGTCGAAAAAACAGCTAGCCCTGCAGTGCAACAATTGATAGCAGATTACGAATATGGCGAGGGCGAAGACCTGGATTTCATAGTCTCGCTCGCGTTTGAGGAACGGATTGGTCTACCAAAAACCCTTGGCGAACAGTTAGTTACTTTACAGGATGATTACGCAAGGACCGGAGATTATCCCTTGCCCCTGTCTGAAGTGACCCTAAAATATTTACGGGAATAATCTCGCGGGATTATCGGGTCTAAGGTTGGAGCCGTGAAAGATTCTACCCCGGCAGAGATTATGTCTAAGGCAGGACTATGCTTGTCATAGTGGACATGAGTACAGCGGTTATCGACTATTCCGGGGGTGAAAACGATGACTTATGATGAGCTTTACACTGCTTCGCGTGCTTTCTTCGAAGCTCATGCTACCCCCGAGCAAATAGCTCTTTTAGATAGCCACGAAAAGTGTGATGGGGCTGGTTTTGTTGATTCTGTCCTGCTTTTTATTGATCTGTTCCTCGGTGACATGCAGGGCGCACCCGAAAAAATTGCCAAGTGGCAGGCAGGCTTAGACAGCCTCCCAGAACACGATTAATCGATAGTTACCACGGTTCAAGAATTACTCTCTACGCGGGGTTGATTTTTAAATGCAGCTCACTACCGGGATAGCTACCGTGCCGGAAATTAGCAATATCGTAAACAATGTATATCGAGATGTTGCTAGCAAGGTGATTTTGCTTCAGACCCCCGGGAAAACAGCATTCAGGTATCAAATACAGCATCCAATGCATAATAAAAACTACATTGAGAGTGGTTTTATTTTGCTTACGGGTGTACATGAAGTTAACTGTCTCGGATTACTGCAGGCGCATCTTTACCGGGAACCGGCAAGTGCAGGTGGCGATAAACCGTCTCACCGGCATCTTTGATTTCGCCGCGTTGCTTAGCGGTTCTCCCAATTAGATGGGCCCCAATCGGCGCAGTTATTGTCTGCAACACAATCGCCAGCATCACTACCGTAAGCCAGGACCAGGTTTGCCGAATCGCCACTAATCCCAGACAGGTTAAAATAAACCCAGTTAACTGCGGTTTTGTAGCTGCATGCTGCCTTTGCAACAGAGTCGGCAGCTTCACCACTCCAATGGCGGCAATCAGCGTCATGGCAGAACCCAGGGTTAAAATCGCTACCCCCAGGTATGTGAGGACGGTAGACCAAGTTTCACTCATCGCGTCCTCCTTCCGCCGTGGTCGTATCGGTCACTTGCTGCGGCTTAATAGCAGCACCAGGATCAGCATCGTGAGCCTGTTCCGCCGCCGAACGCTGCCCAATAATCCGCGCTACCGACGTCGCGGTCAAGAAACTCACCAAAGTCAGAATCAATAAAATCTGCATGGTGTCATCGCGCTCCCCAGTAACCGATATCAGGCAAATAATCCCGATGGTGATGGCAGTAAGCAGATCCAGCGCCACTGTACGATTCAAAATCCCCGGTCCCCGCCATAAAATATAGAGCGCCAGTAGTTCAGCAACGCACAACATCGCCCAGTTCAAAGTGAAAATTAAGGTCATAGCGATTGCCTCCCTTCGCTAGCAGGTTGCTGGGGTATATCCGCGGGTAGGTAAGGACTCCTGCCCGAATAGGGGATTTTCCCCTCCGCAACTAGCTGTTCATAGCTTTGCAAACGTTCCTCGGCCTCACGAATCTCTGCCCGGCTACCCAGGGCTTTTACAATTCTCATTTCGAGGGCGTGCAAAGATTTCTCTACTCCCCGTGCTCCTCCCGAAAGTTGTCCGTCCAACACGTGCAAAACTACGCGCGAAGGATTTATTTGGGCTCGTACCACTAAAGACCCGGGCACCAGGCAAGTCATTGCCGACGCCATAGTCAAATAAAACTCTGAGCGGGTCACCATCTCCACTTCAATCATCTGGGGACGAGCCGGTTTGCTGCGCAAAACCACATAAGCCACCTGGAAAGCCGAAGCCAGCAAATCCCAGGCAAACCGCAGAATCAGCCAAGTTACTCGCAGAGGGCGAAAACGCTTGACCGGATTGACGTGTGGCATCGGGGAAAATGTTTGCAGTGCTACCGCAAGCAGTAAACCGCCACAAATCGAAACCGCTGAAAGATCCCGAATCAGCAATAGCCACACTACAAACAGCCAGGTAGTCATCCCCAAGGAGCAGCGGCGAGGCAGTGTTCGCAAACGCTGTTTTAGACCAGGGCGTTGCGACCTGGCGCTGGCGGGGGTTTCTTCCAATCCCTCTCGCTTGTTCCGCTCGTCAACAGAATCTGTTAGCACTTGCGCAATCTTCTCCGGGGAATCTGCCGGAGCTGCGTTTCCTTTGTCAGACCTGTCCGTTTTTTCGTTAGTCATCGCTACCTCCCCTCATCATGGCGGATCCGCTAAAATCCGTTGGAACCAGCGAAAACGTATCGAGAACAAAGTCGTGCGCACTGGTCTTTGCTCCCGAGGGAGTATTTTGACTTCCCACCTCAGCAACTAAATCTTCCGGGAGCCCAGCAGCAATTTTTGAGATTCCGTGTCCGCGTCCGTCCTCGCCGAGAATCGCGCGTTGATATTCAGCCCGTGACATAGAAATCGTGGCGCGTTCAGTAAAGGTATAGACCGGACCGGCAAAAACCGACATACCGATCGTTACTGCAGTTAGGAAACCAGTTGCTGTCCATACTCCCCGCGGAATCCGGGAGGCAGTTTCAAAAGTGTCGACCGCTTCCTCTTCTTCGCCGCCACTTTCTTGCGCAGATTCACGTCCCTGCCAGAAAGTTTGCAGCCAGATTTTCACCACCACATATAGGGTGAGCAGCGAAGCAATCAGCCCCGCAGCCAGCAGCGCCCAAGCCAGGGGAGTGTTACGCGCCGCCGTGGCCTCCGCCAAACCAAGTTTGCCCAAAAATCCGGTCAAAGGCGGGAAACCCACCAGATTGAAAGCCGGAATTAAATACCAGACGGCTAGTAGCGGGGAAATTTTTGCCAGAGAGTGCAGACGGCGTAGCGAGGTGGAGCCGCCCACCTTCTCCATCATCCCTGCCACCAGGAACAAAGTGGTTTGCACCAAAATATGGTGGACGGCGTAAAAGATAGCCGAAGCCACCCCCAGGGTATTGGCCAGGGAAATCCCCCAGATCATAAAACCAATATGGGAAACCAAGGTAAAAGAAAGCAGCCGTTTAATATCGTCTTGAGCCACTGCCCCCAAAATCCCCACAATCATGGTGAGAATCCCCACCACTGCTAGCACTATATCCACCGGTGACTCCGGGAAAATCAGTACCTGCATCCGGATAATTGCATACACCCCGACTTTGGTAAGCAAACCCGCAAATACTGCGGTAATCGGCGCGGGAGCCGTAGGGTAAGAGTCCGGAAGCCAAGCCGAAAGCGGGAAAACCGCCGCCTTCAAACCAAAACCCACCAGGAATAGCGTTTGGATCAGCATAGCGACTGCCGGGTCGATTTCGGTTAGCCGCATAGACAGCTGTGCCATATTCATAGTGCCGCAGGCGCCATAGAGAGCAGCCAGGGCAATCAGGAAAACCGCTGACCCCACCATCGATACCGCCACATAGACGGTACCGGAACGAATCCGATCTCGGGTGCCTCCCAGAGTGATCAGGACGAAAGAGGAGGTGAGCAGGATTTCTACCCCCACGTACAGGTTAAACATATCGCCGGTGAGGAACGCGTTATTAACTCCGGCACATAGCACCAGGTAGGTGGGGTGAAAAATTGGGGTAGGGATATCTTCTGACTCGTGGACAGTGCCTTCTGCAAGGGAATAGGCCAGTACCGCCACCATCACCACCAGGGAAGTACACAGCATTATCGCAGCTAGACGGTCACCAACCAGGGAAATCCCGATTGGAGCCGCCCACGAACCGACATCCAGAACCAGGGTTGCCTCGTCGGAAAACACCAAAATCATGATGGCAACTACCAGGGAAGCAGTCAGGGTGGTGAAGGCAACTACTGACTGGGTGCGATAGTGGCGTCCCAATCCTAAGGTTAAAGCTGCCGCTAATAGGGGGAGGAGCACTGGCAGTGCCAACAGAAAGTTCACAGCTCCCTCCTTTTACGTCCGTGGCTCTTGTCGAGTTCATCCAAATCTAGGCGCAAGAAACGCTCGGTATCGCCCACTTTCTTTGCCAGCCGCCTATCTTCCAGGTCATCGGTAACTTCGTCATGCCCCGACAGTCGCCAGGAGCGATAGGCAAGCGCCAGACCGAAGGCGGTAGTGGCCATAGAAAGCACAATCGCAGTCAGAATCATTCCCTGGGGGAGCGGATCGGACATTTTTGAAAGGGCAGTTCCTAGAATCGGGGCGGTCCCGGCCGCACCGCCCTGGGAAAGCAGAAATAAGTTAATCCCGTTGCCCAGCAGCCCTAATCCGATAACTATGCGGGTCAAAGTGCGTTCAGTGACCAAGTAAACCCCGCAGGCAACCAGGAAGCCGGCAGCTAAAAGTAGACATAAAGAAACACTCATCGTTGTGCCTCCCGAGGTTCAGAGAGGGAACTTAGTTCTGGAGTGAGCTTTGTTCCTTCGCTCGCGGAGGACGAAACTGAGGTCTCGCCCTTAGCGTCCCTAAAGCCTGGCGGCTGATCCGCTGGATCTTCGCGCCCGGTAATATCAATTTCCGGCAACTGGTGTCCCGCAGATTCGCCCTGCCGGTCAATCTCGGATCCTAAGGACTGCAGCAAATCAAGCACCACCCCGATAACCAGCAGATATACCCCAATATCTAGCCCCATTGCAGAAGTAAAGTGCAAATCCCCTAAGATCCCTAAATCAAGGTGAGCCTCCACGCTTTGCAAAATGGTGTAGCCAAAGGCCAGGGGGACTAGGGCGCTAACTACCGCAGTAGTCATTCCGATAGCGATCACTCCGCCCGGACGCGCCGGGACTGCCTCCAGCAGTTCAAAACGCCCTCCTGCAAAATAACGGATAGTGATAGCAATACCGGCAACCATGCCACCGATAAAGCCTCCACCAGGGTGGTTGTGTCCAATAAACAGTAGCCATACCGATACCAGTAGCAAAGTATCGAAGAGGATTCGGGTGGAAACCTCCAGCAAAATAGAGCGGCGGCGCGGATTGATTAAAGTGGCGACGGCTAGCCAGGTTTGCTGGGGGGCGGCAGAAGTTTCCTTTAAGCGACCCCGCCGTTTGCGCGCCCTCGCCAATAGTCGGTATCGGCGAGCGCGTTGGGAGTCAGCGAGCGCAGTAGATAATCCTCGCAGGTAGATGAGGGCGGTAACCCCGGTGGCGGCAACTAGCAGTACCGACAGTTCCCCCACGGTATCCCAGGCTCGCACGTCCACCAGCAAGATATTGACCAGGTTTTGACCGCCCGCAAAAATGCTACCCTCGGTAGTTACCAGGTTGGAGACCGGTTCATGAATCCGGGCAGAGGCGGTGGATAGCCCTAATAGCACTACGCCCACTCCGCAGGCAGCGGCCATTAGAAGCCGGTACCCGGGCGCCCAGCGGCTGAGGCGGCGAGAAAAACGTGCGGGTAGGCGCCGCAGTACCAGCAAGAAAAGAGTCAAAGTGACCGCTTCGACTACCAGTTGAGTTAGCGCTAAGTCAGGAGCGCCCTGGAGAACGAAAACTGCGGCAACTGCGGCTCCACAAGCCGAAAGTGCCAGCACAGCATTTAGGCGACGTTGAGCAACTACGCAGATAGCGGCCATTCCGATAAGGGCAAAACAGATGAATGCTTGCCCGAAGGAATCGGCGAAATGCCAGCGATGCATATCGGAAATCCCTAGCATGCATACTGCTCCTGCCAACACCGCAACGGTAAATATCACCGAAAGATCAGTAGGTAGGGATCCGGTTTGTACCTTGCCAGTCACCCAGGAGGCGCCACTTTCTAGGCTGCGGATAGTGCGCGAATAAATACCTTGGGCGCCCCAACGCGGCGAGAAGGCTAGACGGCGTTGCAAGCGTGCCAGGCGGGCGCGACTCCAGAACAACCAACCTCCTGCAATCAGGATCAGCGCGGTCACTAAACCGGGGAGTATCCCTGACCAAAGATGCAGATGACCCGGATTTTTCCCGTAGATTTGCACAGCGGTTTGCCCCAGAAAACCGTCAAGGACACCGGGCAGGAACCCCAGGCACAACGAAAGTCCGGTAAGTACGCCGGGAATGATGGTCAGAGTTTTACCGGTTGCCCGCAGTTTTTGGCGATGGGGACAAGTTCCCTGCCGGTCATGTTTATGGCTAAAGGCTCCCCAAAAATAACGCAGCGAGTAAGCGAAGGTGAGGGCAGATCCGGCAATCAGGACCGCCAGAATCACCCCGGATTCAAGGTCGCGTCCTGCACCTAGAAGAGCGGTAATGGTGTGCTCTTTTCCGAGGTATCCGCTGGTGATCGGGATTCCGGACATAGATAGAATCCCCGCGAGAGCGCAAATGGCCAGTTTCCGGGAACGTTCCCCCAGCCCGCACAGGCTGGGAAACTCGCGGGTGCCGGTCTGTTTTTCAATAGTACCCGTAGTTAGGAACAATCCGGATTTGAAGGTGGAATGTGCAGCCAAAACGCACAGTCCCGCCAAGTAAAGTTGGGGGTTCCCTGAGCCAATTAGCATAGTCAGGAATCCCAGCTGAGATACGGTACCGAAAGCTAACACCAGTTTTAGGTCGGTTTGCCGCAGTGCGGAGTATCCACCTAGCAGCATGGTGAATCCCCCTAAACCTACGATTGCCCAGGTAAGTCCGGGGAAACTGGCAAAGGCGGGTGCAAAACGGGCAAGTAGGTAGATACCAGCTTTAACCATCGCGGCAGCGTGCAGGAAAGCCGAGACCGGGGTGGGGGCAGCCATCGCGGAGGGGAGCCAAAAGTGGGTTGGGAAAATCGCCGATTTGGTAACTGCCGCAAAAAGAATTAACGCTAATCCGCTGATAGCTGCCACCGGCTCGACGGGAGTGCCCAGGGCGGTAGGGGAAGAGAGTACGGTTAACAGTTCGCTGATTCTAAAGGAGCCTCCGGGCATGATTCCTAAAATCACGAAACCGGCGAACATGCTTAAAGAACCGGTGGTGGTCACCAAAATCGCTTGGCGAGCGGCAGCGCGAGAGGCACGTTCCTCAGCCTCGTGACCAATCAAAATAAAGGAACTGAAAGTGGTGATTTCCCAAAAGAAATAGAGGGTCATGGTGTGATCTGCTAAGACCAGACCTGACATCGAGGCGGCAAAACCTAGGAAAGCTGCGATAAATTGACGAAGGCGCGGAGAATTTTCAGAGAAATATTGCGCACAATACACCAAGATCAAAGCGCCAACCAGGTTAATTACTGTCAGCATCAGCCATGATAGGCCGGTTAGGCGAAATCCTATTTCCAAATCTAGCGCACTTGACCATTGATAAAAGTCAGCCAATCCTTGCGATCCCGTGCCGAAAGCCTGCCGGGTGTGCGATAGCGTCCAGATTAAGGCTCCCAGGGGCATGAGGGCGGCGATGTAAAAAGTGCGCTGCCTAAAGTATTTGACCAGAAAGGGAATTAGCAGTGTCGCCAAGAAGTAGCATACGATCAGCGCGGCTGCGCGATCCCACAAAAGCATAGCTATTTCCGTTTCACTTTCTTGGTTTTTCGTCCAGCATGTTCCGGCTGTCACTTAACTGTACCGTGAACCGGTATTTTTTTCGCTTCTGACCGCGTAAAAGCTCAGCGGGTGCACGAAGGAAAGAAAATCCCCACCTGCGCCCTCATCGTTACTGATGTTTCATTTCCGTACGGGTTTCGCGGAGCTTTCTGATGCCAACCCTGTTCCAGCGCAAACGTGAGGGAGAACACTTTCTGGTGACGAAATAAGCGCAAATATGCGGTACTATAGTCCTATATCTTGATGTCGAGGTACTTACTGAGAGGACGTGCAAGTGGACCTTTACGAATACCAGGCTCGTGACTTATTCGAGGCTCACGGAGTTCCCGTGCTAGCCGGAATCGTGGCCGAAACTCCTGAAGAAGCGCAAAAAGCTGCCGAGAAACTCGCTGCACCCCTAGTGGTGGTAAAAGCGCAGGTAAAGACAGGAGGGCGGGGAAAGGCTGGCGGGGTTAAACTCGCTCGCAGTCCCCAGGAAGCCCGCGAAAAAGCCGAAGAAATCTTGGGTATGGATATTAAGGGGCATACCGTGCATCGGGTGTTAGTTGCCGCTGGTGCCGATATCGCTTCCGAATACTATTTCTCGATTTTGCTTGACCGCTCAAACCGTCGCCACCTGGCGATGTGCTCTAAAGAAGGCGGCATGGAAATCGAGCAGCTAGCCAAAGAGCGCCCGGAGGCACTGGCCAAAGTTCCGCTGCCGGTTACTGGGATTGACGAGGATGTTGCCCGCAACATTCTGAAACAGGCCGGTTTCGAGGATGAAGAGCTGATCGCTAAGGCCGTACCGGTGCTGGAGGGGCTCTGGGATGTCTACCAGGGCGAGGATGCTACCCTGGTCGAGGTAAACCCCCTAGTATCCAGTGAAGAAGGCGAGATTATTGCCCTGGACGGGAAAGTAACCTTGGATGATAATGCCCGTTTCCGGCAGCCCGGTCACGACCAGTTGGTAGACAAACGCACCGAGGATCCTCTGGAAGCCAAAGCTAAAGAAAAAGGCTTGAACTATGTACACCTGGAAGGTCAGGTGGGGATTATTGGTAACGGCGCTGGTCTAGTGATGTCTACTTTGGACGTGGTGGCTTACGCGGGCGAGGAATATGGAGTGAAACCAGCCAACTTCCTAGATATCGGGGGCGGCGCCTCCGCGCAGGTGATGGCTGATGGGTTGGACGTGATTCTGGGCGATCCCCAGGTCAAGTCAGTATTCGTAAACGTATTCGGGGGAATCACCGCCTGCGACCAGGTAGCTTCCGGAATCGTGAAAGCAATCGAAATGTTGGGCGATAAAGCCACGAAGCCGCTGGTGGTGCGGCTAGATGGTAACGCGGTGGCGGCTGGTCGCAAGATTTTGGAAGAAGCGAACCTGCAGCAGGTGACCATGGTAGAAACTATGGATGCCGGTGCCGCCCAGGCAGCTAAACTCGCTGCCGGCTGTTAAGAATCGGTAAAAGAATAAGGAGAAACCAAATGTCAGTATTCCTTGATTCCTCAGCCCGGATTGTCGTACAGGGCATGACCGGTTCCGAGGGGCGCAAACACACCCGATTAATGCTAGGTGCCGGTACCAATGTGGTAGGGGGTACCAACCCCAAGAAAGCAGGGCAAACGGTCGATTTCGATATCGTCCCCCTGGGAGAAGCCGCAGAAAAGAAAGGTATTAAAGCCGGAACGGTTTCGGTACCGGTTTTTGGCACCGTAAAAGAAGCAATGGAAAAAGAGGGCGCGAATGTTTCGGTAGTGTTCGTTCCCCCGCGTTTCGCTAAAGGGGCGGTGCTAGAGGCGGTTGAGGCCGGAATGCCGCTAATCGTGGTGATCACCGAGGGAATCCCGGTACAAGATTCCACCGAGTTCGTAAATGCCGCCCTGGAAAAGGGCTGTCGGATTATCGGCCCTAACTGTCCGGGAATCATTACCCCGGGACAGTCCAATGTGGGGATTACCCCCGCCGATATTACCGGTTCTGGTCCCATCGGACTGGTATCCAAGTCCGGTACTTTGACTTATCAGATGATGTTTGAGCTCCGCGATATCGGCTTTACCACCTGTATGGGGATTGGCGGTGACCCGGTGGTGGGTACCACCCATATCGATGCTCTCGAGGCCTTTGAAAAAGACCCCGACACCAAAGTAATCGTGATGATTGGTGAGATCGGGGGAGACGCGGAAGAACGCGCCGCCGACTATATCGCCGCTAATGTCACCAAACCGGTGATCGCCTATGTAGCAGGCTTTACTGCTCCTAAAGGTAAAACCATGGGGCATGCGGGCGCTATCGTCTCCGGTTCGGCAGGGACTGCCCAAGCCAAGAAAGAAGCCTTGGAAGCCCACGGCGTAAAAGTCGGGAAGACTCCTTCCCAGACTGCCGAGCTGGCGCGGGAGGCATATAAAGCGCTTAGCTAAATGGCAGTTGCTGCCAGTTAGCTAATCCTCCCGCTGGTGACAGCACGTCAGCTAAAATTGAAATACCTGAAAATGTTGTGGGGGCGGCGCCTAGCGCCGCCCCCACAACCATTATTCAGCGCGGGGCAGGCTTGAGCGCGGTGCGCCTAAATGGCAGTACCGCGAAAAAGTGGACAATAGTAGGGATGTTACGGCGGCCTAAAGTTCCAAAGATTCCTCGGCAACCTGCGGGTGCGAGGAAAGTATCCGCCTATACCTCCGTAGGAAAATCGCCTAAACCAGAAAAGAAAAACGCGCGAAAATCCGGAACTGAGCGTCCGGGGGGCAAAAATAAGTATTCCGACAAAGTCAAGAATGGCTCCGGCGGCACCAAGAAAGGTAAGGGGAGCCCCTTAGGCGGGAAATTGCGGCTAGCAAGACAGAAAACTTCCCCTGCTGGGAAAGTATCCGCAAAATCGGCTGGAAACAAAACCGTAGCTAGCTCCCAAAAGGGGCGGCGCACCCTCACCGTGAGGATTCCGCGAGGGATTCCCCGGATGGTGGCCGCCGCCCTCATCACCTGCATATTTCCCTGGATAATTTTCTTAGCGATCAGTGCGGGAGTGTATTTTTCCACCTCTGGCAACCCCTGGATGGTGGATACTGTCTGGACGGAATCCCTGACAGTAGGCGCCAGCGTCTGGGCATTAGGCTTCGGGGTTCCCCTAAGCGGCACCCTCGGTGGAGCCGCCACCTTATCGGTGATTCCTTTGGGACTGTGGATTGCCTACCTGTGGTTAGCTGGGCGCCTAGCACATAGTTTCGTCCTCGAAAGTAAAACCATCCTGTGGGCTTATCCTTTTGCGCAAGCGGCAATTGCCACCCTGGTGGGTCTAGCAATCCGCGGAGCCTATAGTTTGGGAGGCTTGTTTTTTTGGGCGTTCCTACACGGTCTTGCCGCTGTTGCCTACGCTTTTTACCTATTTGACCGCGATCAACGCCTCGATACCGAAAAGCCTTCGCTGCTCCGTCCTAAAGCGTGTCTAGCTGCTGATTTTAACCGTTTTACGGCTTGGAGCCGGACTCTCATCCTGCGGATGCGCCAGCCCGACCGTGCCTATAGACAAGATCTGGAAAATCGTCGCCTGGGAATCGACCGCGATGAGCGCAGTTGGGACGGAAATAATAGCACCTGGACGGTGCCTGGCTGGGTAGTTTCCGGGGTACGCGCCGGATGGCAAATGTTTACGTTCTTCGGGATTGTCACCTTGATTCTGGTGCTTGCCCAAGTGTTTTCCCATATCACGGCAGTAAATAAAATCTATGACCTGTACGGGGTATCCCTGGGGGCAGGCGTCCTCATCTGGTTGGCGCAACTGCTCTATCTGCCTACCGTTCAGACCTGGGCGTTAGCCTGGATTTTGGGGCCGGGATTCCAGCAGGGTACCGGCACTATCCGCTCTTTAACTCAGGTGAAAGCTGGCCCGATTCCGGCAGTGCCCATCCTGGGGGCGCTACCTGCCCAAACCCCCGGATATTGGGTATTGGCGTTGATTGCGGTACTTAGCCTGATGGTTGGATATCTGTTTTATACCGTAATGGCTCGGGTTGACTTCTTTTCACACGTAGCATCTTTCCTGGTGGGAGCGCTTTTATTTACCTTTTTGACCGCGTGGTTCTGTTTCTTAGGCTCCGGTTCTATCGGCGCGGGACGGATGTCCGCCTGGGGGGCGCATCCATTGGCTGTTGCCGCCATGGGATTATTTCTGGTTTGGGCGCCAATTACACTGGTAGGAACGGTTTTGCATCCCCACTCCCGCGCCTATTTGGTAGATAAATTCTTTTTGGTCAAGAGGGCGAGTGTGCGCGCTAGCCGCCAAGGTTTTGCAGCCGCGAAAGAAAAAGCTAAAGATTATCGCTCCTGGACTCCTTTGAGCAGCGATACTACCGTTAAGGCCGCGGACGCAGCAGAAGGCGAGCAGACCGCCACTGAAAAAGAAGAAAACGCAACCGCAGATGCGGCAGAAAGTGAGTCGCCAGAAGCCTCCCCAGTCGTGGAAGGGGAGGAAACGACAGAGATTCCCCAGACGCGCGAACTGCCTGAAGCTGATGAGCCAGAAACTCTCGCTAATGAAGAAAGTGAGCATGAGGACGAGCGGGAAGAAAACAACGAAAATGTCCCCGAAGAAAGCACCCCCGAAACCACCGGTAACTCGGACAGTGAAACAGCAAGTGAGCGGGAGTCCTCAGAGCCGACCCGCCCGGCTCCGCCAACTCCGCAAGAAATCTTTGCCCGCTCTCGTGGCGCGCTCCCGGCTGACACCGAAGAAATCAAAGATTTAGTCACCGATTGGGCAGAACGCAAAACCGATGAAGTTATTGCGAAAGAACAGCAGGTGCTAGAAAAAATAAAATCCTCTGCTAAGCGGCTCCCAGCAGCAGAGCTCACGCGGCCAGCAATCAAACGCTCACTTTTCAAACGAGGACGGCTAAAAGCTGGCAAACCGCACCGCGATGCGGACGATACCTCCACCCAAGCTATTGAAATTCCCGACCAAGACTAACTTTCGTCGCCGAAGCCAGCAGGGTAGACTGGTTTTTACGTGACTGGCGAAAAAAGTGGATTACCACTGGGGAACGTAAAGGGACAGTCGCTCGCCTGGGCTGGACAAAGAATGCAACAAAAGGATCCCGCGTCATGAGCGAAATTAAACCCATTAAACGTGCCCTGGTCAGCGTGTACGATAAGACCGGTCTGGATAAACTGGCAAAAAGCCTACAGGCTGCTGGGGTAGAAATTATTTCCACCGGTTCTACCGCCCATCAGATTGCCGCTGCTGGGGTAGAGGTAACTGAAGTTTCTCAGGTAACCGGGTTTCCCGAATGCCTAGACGGGCGGGTAAAAACTCTGCACCCGCTGATTCACGCGGGGATTTTGGCTAACCGGGAGCTGCCGGCCCACGTTGCGCAGCTAGAAGAATTAAAAGTAACCCCGATTGACCTGGTGGTTTGCAATCTTTACCCCTTCGCAGACACGGTGGCTTCCGGTGCGGGGTTTGCGGATTGCATCGAAAAAATCGATATTGGAGGTCCCTCGATGATTCGGGCGGCCGCCAAGAATCACGCCGATGTGGCAGTGATCGTTGATCCCAGCTCCTATGATGATCTAGCGGCTGCTTTGCAGCGCGGGGGCTTCACTGCCGAGGAGCGCCGGGAGCTAGCAGCACGCGCTTTTAACCACACCGCTATTTACGACACCCAGATTTCTTCCTGGTTCGCTAAGCAACTCCCAGGCGAGGACGCGGATACTGCTAGCAGTGCCCTGCCTAACCTGGAAGAGTGGAAACCGCAGCTCAAGGAACTGCACAGCTTACGTTATGGGGAAAACCCGCATCAAGAGGCCGCGGTCTACCGTTTCACCGACGAAGAGTGCGGCCTGGCGCAGGCAGAACAGCTGGGTGGCAAGCCGATGAGTTATAACAACTACACTGACGCCGATGCAGCTTGGCGGGCTGCCACCGACCATAGCGAGCCTTGCGTGGCGGTAATCAAACACGCCAACCCCTGCGGGATTGCAGTTGCTGAGGACGTAGCAAAGGCACATCTGCTGGCGCACGGCTGCGATCCGCTGTCTGCCTATGGCGGGGTGATTGCCTGTAACCGTAAGGTGACTTTGCAAATGGCACAGCAGGTGAAACCGATATTCACCGAAGTGATTATTGCCCCCGATTATGAAGCAGAGGCGCTTGAGCTGCTGCAAACTAAGAAGAATCTGCGGATTTTGCGGATTGATGCGGATGCTCCAGTGGAATGGGAGTTCCGGCAGATCAGCGGGGGAGTGTTGGCGCAAACTCGTGACCGCTTGCAGGCCGAGGGAGATAATCCAGAAAACTGGAAATTGGCCGCGGGACAGGCAGCAGATGAGCAAACCCTGGCTGACCTGGTCTTTGCTTGGAAGACGGTGCGGGCAGTGAAGTCGAACGCTATTTTGCTGGCGAAGGATCAGGCCACGGTCGGCATCGGCATGGGGCAAGTTAACCGCGTTGATTCTTGTGCTCTGGCGGTTCAACGCGCCAACACCTTGGGACAGGCGCCGGAAGGCGAGGCCGCTCCCGAGCGGGCACGCGGCTCGGTGGCCGCCTCTGATGCTTTCTTCCCCTTTGCGGATGGTCCTCAAACCCTGATTGATGCGGGCGTAAAAGCGATTGTGCAGCCAGGGGGTTCGATTCGTGATGAAGCAACCATCAAAGCCTGCCAGGAGGCAGGGGTAACCCTCTACCTGACCGGTACCCGCCATTTCTGGCACTAGGCGGTTAATCACGGCTGGCAGCAAGATGGTCGCAGATTTTAAAGCCGCCAGCTAATCGCCAGGCTAGAGCGACAAACGCGAAGCCTGAACCACAGATCTGATACTGGTACTGATAACCTGGGGACGCCGACCGGCGTCCCCAGGTTATTTTGATTTTCCAGGTGTGCAGTAAGGAGATTGCAGATGATTATCGCAGCAACAGATGGTTCCTCCCTCGGCAATCCCGGTGCCGGCGGCTGGTGTTGGTATCTGTCACCTGATTGTTGGCGTGCCGGCGGTTTTACTTTGGGAACTAATAACCAGGCGGAGCTGATGGCAGTAGCCGATCTACTGACCGAAACTGCCGGAATAGACGATGATTTATTGATTCAGGCGGACTCCCAATACGTGATTAACATTTTGACCAAATGGCGGTTCGGCTGGAAGAAAAAAGGCTGGAAAACCGGCGGTGGCAAACCAGTAGCCAACCTAGAACTGGTGAAACGCCTAGACCAGCTGCTATCTGACCCTGCTAGGAAGGGGAAGGTCAGTTTCGAATGGGTAAAAGGACACGCCGGTCACCCGCTTAATGAGCAAGCGGACAGTCATGCGCAGGCAGTAGCGCGGGCATACCAGTCGGGGACTCCCCGGGAAGCGGATTTAGGACCAGGCTGGAAATCTGGAAAGGAGGGGACCAGTGAACGAACTTCCCATACACCAGCTGAGGACGCTGCTAAATCCGCAAAATACCTACATCCAGAAGACTCCCGCGAAACTAGCGGCCAGCAAAAACCGGTCGCTCCCGCAGCAGCGCCAGCGCGCCCTCTTTATCCGCAATTAGAACAAAACCCTAACCCCAAGGAGTATCGCCAGGGACGTTACCTAATCCGCGAACACGTCCTGACTGTACCCCTCTACCACCCAGAAGTGGCGCTAAACCTGTACCCGGACTCGGCGAAAAACCCGGTAGTAAACCTGGCGCGAGGGGTAGATGAGCAGGACAGCGGGGTACAAAGCGAGCTGTTTGCGGTTACTCCCGGAGAACTAGCCCGGCCAAAATCGCAGAAAAACTCCGACATTTCGGATTCAGACAACCAGTTTCTACCCCCTTGGGTAGACGCCGAAATCCAGAAAACCAATATCCAGATTTATGCCCGCGAAATCGCCCTCGACGATGATGAAAACCGACCCTACCTGATCTTTTTCCAAGGCGGTCCCGGCTGCAAGGGTTCTCGTCCCGCCGATTGGTCTGCCCCCTGGTTCGGAGCTGCCCTGGAAAAATACCGGATTATCATGCTTGACCAGCGGGGAACCGGACGATCTACCCCGCTCGATAACGTCACTATTCCCGCATTGGGGTCTCACGCCGGAGCCTGGCTGCGGCTAATGCGCGCCGACCAGATCGTAGGGGACGCGGAAGCGCTGCGCCGCGCCCTAGGAATAAAAAAGTGGACAGTCATGGGGCAAAGTTTCGGCGGGTTTATTATTACCGCCTATCTTTCCCGCTTTCCGGAGGCCATCGAAAAAGCCTATATCACCGGAGGACTGCCGGGACTAACCAAGGTAAACCGGATTTACGAGCGCACGTTTGCGGCCACCGCCCGGCGCTGCCAAGAGTTCTACGCCTTGCCCGGAATAGAAGAAGCAGTCCGCCAAACCTGTGCGCACGTGCTAGAACACGATGAATACCTGCCTAATGGAGAAAAACTTACCCCCAATCGAATTCGGCAGGTAGGCCTGGAGCTGGGACGCACCCTGGGCCTAGAAAATCTGCGCTACCTTTTCGAGGCGCCTTTTGTGCAGACCGGAGGCAAGCGCCACCTCACCCAAGAATTTTTAGGGCAAGTCGGAAGCCGGGTCAGTTTTGCTCTAGATCCCCTCTACGCCCTCCTGCATGAAACTATTTACGGGAATGCGGTGCCGCAAAGCGAAGTTGAGCCGACTGCCTGGACAGCAGATCGGATTCGCGCAAATGCTCCCGGGTTCGCGCAAAACGCCGATCCTCTCGACTGGGGGAAACCCTATTATCTGACCGGGGAACACTTTGGTAGCTGGGTCTTTGCGCAAGATCCGGCGCTGAAACCCCTAGCTAATCTAGCAGATGATTTGGCGGCAGAAACTGACTGGCCGGTACTTTATGACCCGCAGAAACTGGCGGAAAACCAGGTGCCGGTACATGCGGTGGTTTACCGGGACGATATTTTCGTTCCCCGCACCCTGTCGCTAAACACCGGCAGGGTTATGGGAGCCAATATCTTAGAAAAACCAGACTGGCACCACGATGGGCTGCGCGCCTCTGGCAATCTGATTATTTCCTGGCTGCTATCCAACTAGAGAACCGGCAGCTAACAGCAGCTGATAGGAGCACTGGTCGGGAGTTCCCTCGATGCCGGGGTGGGGCACCGGATGCCCTTTAATGGTGCACGACTACCGGGGTGCCAATAGGCGCCCAATTATAGAACTCGCCGGCTTCAGAAACTGGCATATTTACGCAGCCGTGGGATCCACGGGGTCCTCCCCATCCAAAGGAACTGCGCCAGGGTGCTCCGTGGAGGGCGTATCCTCCGGAAAAGTACATAGCATAGGGGACGTTCGGTGTCACATAGCGGGTGCCGTCTGTATTAAATCCCCGCATGGTGTCGAATCGTAGTTTGCGTTGGATGGCAAAAGTTCCTTTAATCGTCGGGGTAGCGGGAGCTCCGGGAACCATGCTGGTCGGCGCTACTGCCACCGTGGTTCCCTCATATCCGGTAACCGTGTAGTTAGAAAGATTCACATCAATCCATTTTTCTCCGGGCGCTGCTAGATAAGCCAGGTTTTCCGCCCCATCGGCAATGAGCTTATCTTCATTACTGGCTTTATCGACTTTAGTCTCGAAGGCAAGGGAGCTGTCTTTCCCCGCAGCAAAGTTACTGGCGATTTCTTTTGCCAACTGGTCACCGTTAGTAACGGTGACTCCATCCTTTGATGCGGTTTTAGTTCTTAGTACCTTTCCCGCGCTATTAACCAGGCGCTGGCCGTTAACCTTTTTTACCTCAACGGCTTCTTTACTCTTGTTTACCCAGTCAGCCACGGCATTGTCATTGGTAGTGAGCTTGGCATGCCGACTGACCTCCGGAACAATAACGAAACTAACCTTGTCTTTTTGGTCAGCGACGATTTCTTTATCCCCGGCTTTTATCGTGACCTGTGGTTGGATGAATTTTTCTGCCGCGTCTGCTAACTGCTGTGCCAATTTAATATCAACCAGTGGTTTGACTGCACCCATAGTCAGAGGCATCTTCTGATTTTTTTGACTAGCCATAACCTTATCCGCGCCTGCTAGTAGCCTCTTAGTATCTGCTCCGAATCCGTCCTTACCCGGAATCGCTTTAAAACCAGTCCCCTCGGCGTTAAGTTGCACGCTAGGCTCGGTGACCGGTTTGCTGCCTTTAATATCTTTAGTAAGTTCATGCGATAGTTTGCTGGTAACCTGCGCGTTTACCTGGTGCTTGATCGGAATCCGCCTGGAGGTAAACAGGCTGGTTACGTAGCTGAAGGCGCTACTGCGCGCGGTTGCTTTCCGGGCGGTTTCCGCTGAATCAACCTGATACCCGATTTCCTTGGGGGTCAGCGATTTTCCGTTAACCCCATGTCCCGAAAAAGTGACCCGGTACTTGGTTTCTGCGGTATCTAGCTGCTTTTTAATTTGCTTAGCAGTTAGCCCGGAGACTTTAACTTCCCCCACCTTGGTGCCAGGTAGTGCCTTCTTCCCAACTGCGTAGTAGGAAACGTAGATTGCAAAGGCAGCGATAATCGTAACCAGCGCGGCAGCCAATGCGACAATAGTGATTTTTGTTTTCTTAGACATGGATATCGGGGTTTCAGAAAATGGGTGAATCCAAACAGTATCTTCATCCTAGCTGGCTTTGCATCGCTGACCACACCCAAAATGGGTAAGTCTGCTCACAATAGCAGGTGAAACCGGCTGCGAAGGGATTTCGATAGCTGGAATCCCTTCGGGAATGTAACTAGCGGTGAGAGACTACTACTGTTCCTATCGGTGCCCAGTTGTAGAACTCGCCCGCTGCGGGTACGGGCATATTTACGCAGCCGTGAGAACCGCCTGGTCCTCCCCATCCAAAGGAACCACGCCAGGGTGCTCCGTGAAGCGCGTATCCTCCGGAGAAGTACATGGCGTAAGGAACATTCGGGGTTACGTACCGGCTGCCATCAGTGTTAAATCCCCGCATAGTGTCAGAGCGAACTTTACGTTCAACCGCAAAGGTTCCTTGAATGGTGGGGGTAGCGGGGGCGCCAGGAACCATTTTTGTTGGTCCTTTAACTACCGTGGCACCCTCATAACCGGTAACCGTGTAGTTAGAAAGATTTACGTCAATCCATTTTTCACCAGGCCCGGCCATATAGGCCAGCTTTTCCGCCCCATCGGCAATGGTCTTGTCTTCATTAGTAGCTTTATCAACATCGGTCTTGTAGGCTACCGAGCTGTCTTTTCCGGCGGCAAAGTTGGTGGTGATTTCTTTTACCAGCTGATCAGCGTTGGTGACTTTAACTCCATCTTTCAGTTCGGTTTCGGTTTTAAGTACCTTCCCCTCGCTATTTACGAAGCGTTTGCCGTTAACTTTTTCTACCTCAACAGATTCTTTATTCTCGTTTATCCAGTTGCTGATAACTTTCCCATCTGCTCCCGGTTTAGGATTCATGGTGACATCTGGGATTTTCACGAAGGAAACCCGATCCTGCTGGGTGGCAACGATATCCTTTTCTCCGGCCTTCACCGTTACCTCGGTTTTAGCTAATTTTTTGGCATTAGCAGCCAGTTGTTTAGCCCAACTCGCTTCCGCCAAAGGCATAGTCTTACCAATTTTCAGGGGAACGTTTTGATCCTTCTGGGTGGCGACTACCTTGGCAGCTGCCATCAAGATAGCGCGGTTATCTGCTCCAAAACCGTCCTTACCGGGAGTTATTTCAAACCCAGTTGCTTCGGAGTTTGCTTCTACCTGAGGCTCAGTTACCGGCTGTAGTTTCGAAGTTTCCGTGGGTAACTCTTGTGACCATTTGTCCACAACTTTAGGTTTTAAGTCATGAACAATGTTTACCTGGCGGGTGGTGAACAGGCTGGTTACGTAGCTGAAGGCACCGTTGCGGACGGTCGCCTTCCGGGCGGTTTCTGTCGAATTCACCTGATACCCGATTTCCTTGGGAGTCAGCGAAGTTTCCTTGATTCCCTGTCCGGAAAAAGTAACTTTGTTATTTGTTTCCGCGGTGTCGAGTTGTTTTTTGATTTGGCTAGCAGTTAGACCGGAAACTGTAACTTCCCCTACCTTGGTGCCGGGCAGTGCTTTCTTCCCAACTGCGTAGTAGGAAACGTAGATTGCGAACGCGGCGATAATCGTCACCAGGATGGCAACTACTACCCCAACAGTTATTTTTGTTTTCTTAGACATCAATATCGGGCTTCCAAAATGGGCGAATCAAAACAACACCTTCATCCTAACGGCGTTTTAGGCTTTAACTATCCCCAGCGTGGGTAAGTCTGCTCACAATTGCAGGTAGAAGTAGGTTTTGCCCCACTTTACCAGCACTGATGCCCTGCTGTTTTCTTGTCTGTTATGAGATTGTTATAAGATTCATTTTTCAAATGGCGAACAACGGCTAGAAGAAGCCACCCGGAAAGGTCATGCCCACCACATTTTTGCCCGAGAAGTAGCATCACCAAGGCGCGAAGTGGCATAATCTAATCCGGTTCCGGTTCACCTCTTGTAACCTGCATTTGGACCCGGCGCCCTAAGAACCTCAAGGAGAAACCATGAAGCAGGGAATTCATCCCGAATACGTTCCCACCACGGTTACCTGTACCTGTGGGAATACTTTTGAAACCCGTTCTACCATTAAGTCCGGCACCATGCGGGTAGACGTGTGCTCTGCCTGTCATCCCTTCTACACCGGTAAGCAAAAGATTATGGATACCGGAGGGCGGGTTGCTCGCTTCGAAGCTCGCTACGGCAAGCGCAAGCGCGAACAGTAAAGCTTTTATTAGGTGTGGTCGGCCAGTTGGTCGGCCACACCTTTTTAATTTGCCATCACCCTGCCTCTTTGGTTCGAGAAAGGCTTTAACCGGCGCTTCCTAGCGAAAGCTGGTTTTCGCCCCGGGGATAGGCAACGTAGAGTAGAAGTCAGGTCGCAAAGATTTAAGGAGCAACTGTGGGATCGCCGATTGACGAGGAAGCTGTTCAGGCTCTCATCGCAGAAAAAACTGAACTGGAAATGAAAATGGGCGATCCCCAGATACAAAAGGATCAGCAACAGGCCCGCAAGATTGGGCGCCGCCATACGCAGTTAGCGCAGATCGCTAAGGCTTATGAAACCTGGAAAAGCGCGGAAGGAGACCTGCAGGCGGGCAGGGAACTGGCGAAAGAAGATTCCGATTTTGCCTCCGAGATTCCCCAGATGGAGCAAACTGAAAGTCAGGCGTTAGATAAGCTGCGTAAAGTCTTGGCTCCCCGCGACCCCGATGATGCTCGCGATGTGATTATGGAAATTAAAGCGGGTGCCGGTGGGGACGAGTCTGCCCTCTTCGCCGGGGATTTGCTGCGAATGTACGAGCGTTACGCCGAAGCTAAAGGTTGGAGCCTACAGGTGCTGGATTCCACAGTGAATGATCTCGGGGGAATCAAGGACGCGCAAATTGCGATAAAAGCTAAAGGAAATGTAGCTCCCGAGGACGGAGTCTGGGCGAACCTAAAATACGAGGGCGGGGTACACCGGGTACAGCGGGTGCCGGTTACTGAATCCCAAGGGCGCATCCATACTTCCGCCGCCGGAGTGTTGGTAATGCCCGAGGTTGAAGACGCGGGAGAAATAGAGATAGACCCCAACGAGGTACGGGTAGATGTATTCCGCTCTTCCGGTCCGGGCGGGCAGTCGGTTAATACCACCGATTCCGCGGTTCGCCTGACCCATATTCCCACCGGAATCGTGGTCAGTATGCAAAACGAGAAGTCGCAGATTCAAAACCGTGAGGCAGCTTTCCGGGTGCTCCGGGCGCGTCTAAAGGCGGAAGAAGAGGCAAAGCGGGAGGCCGAGGCCGCCGAGCAGCGGCACTCCCAGGTGCGTACAGTGGATCGTTCCGAACGTATCCGTACCTATAACTTCCCGGAGAATCGGATTGCCGATCATCGCACCGGATACAAGGCCTATAACCTCGACCAGGTGCTCAATGGGCAATTGCAGCCGGTGATTGATTCGGCCATCAAACTTGATGAGGAACATCGCTTGCAGCAGCTCTCCGGGCAGTCGGACAAATAAGCGCGGCGATTCCGCGATGAACGAGGTCGGTTTTTCTCGCCAGCAAGCGTTTAGCTGGGCGCGAGGGCGTTACGCTGAAGCTGGAATCGAGCCGGCACGAGAAATCATGGCACTATATTGCGCTGCCTGTGAAGCTAAAGAATTCCTATTTGCTCCTCAGGTATTGTCAGCTACGCAAACAGAAGTTTTCCGTGATTTGGTTAGCCAGCGTTGTACTCACCAGCCGCTGCAACAGCTGCTAAAAGAAATGCATTTCGGGGCTTTTCGCCTGGTTTCCAGCCCAGATGTTTTTATTGTGCGCCCGGAAACTGAGTATCTAGTAGAACTGGCGCTGCGTCCCCAGGGTGCAAGGAAAGCAAAACTCGCGGCAGATTTATGCGCCGGATCGGGTGCTATTGCCCTTACTCTTGCCCGCGAATTGCCCTCGGCTGAGGTCTTTATGGTGGAGATCAGCAAAAAAGCTTTAGCAGTGGCGCAGAAAAATTTGGAACGCTATTCAGATTTAGCGCGGCGGATTACCGTGAGCTACGCAGACGTCGCCGATCCGCAGCTTTGGGAGGGAGAGGCGGGAGCTTTTGACCTGGTTGTAAGCAACCCGCCCTATGTACCGCCCGGCACTATCACCCAGCCAGAAGCATTAAAGGATCCGCCGCTCGCCCTTTGGGGTGGGGGAGCAGATGGTCTCAACATTCCGAAACAAACCGTTAAACAAGCTTTCCGGCTGCTGGGGCAAGACGGGATTTTGGCGATGGAACATGACCCCACACAAGGGGAAATCCTATGCGATTATGCTGGTAAAATCGGTTTTCGACAAGCGAGGACGCACCCGGATCTTAATGGTCGTCCTCGATACCTATTGGCGCGAAAGTAAAGATAACATTAACGTCTGCCTTAGATGCTGCTAACGTTAAGGTAAAGTGGCTGGAAGATAGGAGAAAGGGGCGGAGATGGCGCGCAGTTTTCGCACGGTACTTGCTATTGCCGTGGTAGCTTTGCTGCCTTTAGTTCTTACTTCTACTGCCTTCGCGGATGACCCCACTCCTCAGCCCACTTTGAATTATGTCGAGGCTCCTTTAGATCGCCCTCCTGCCACCACGGCGGTAGAGGTCACTAAATCTCCCGAACCGGCAGCAACTACCCCCTCTCCCCAAAATAGTGAAACCCCGTCTTCCCCGCAGGAAAGCATTCCCGATAGCCCGGGTGAGTTAGCAAAAACTGGGGGTAGCCGCGATATTTGGTTAACAGGTATTTCCTTGGTCTGTATCTGGGTAGGAGCGGCCATCACCACCTATGGACGGGAACGTAACCTAAAACGTTAATATCGAAGTATGCGTACTCCCTTAAGTCCCGAAGACATCTCTTGCCTGAAAAACCAGATTTCTGCTGGAAACCTGCTGGTAGTGCCCACGGATACCGTCTATGGGATTGCGGCAGACCCTTTTTCATCTGCGGCAGTCGATAAGCTGTTGACCGCGAAAGGTCGGGGACGAGACTTTCCCTCTCCGGTGTTGGTCAATAGTATCGCTCAAGCTGCTTCCTTGGTTCCGAAGATTCCGCCCCTGGCCAAGTGCTTCATGGATAGTTTCTGGCCAGGCGCCCTAACTATCGTGCTGCCGGCCCGCCCAGATTTACCCCTTGATCTGGGAGTAACCGGGGGAACGGTGGCGCTGCGACAACCGAATCAAACAGACCTTTTGCAGTTACTGACCGCAACCGGGCCGCTAGCGGTAACTTCCGCCAATCTCCACGGGCTTCCTCCTGCCCAGTCAGCCGCCGAAGCCAAAAAGTATTTTGGGGACAAGGTGGCGGCATACCTGGATGCGGGTCCCAGTCGAATCGGTGAGCCCTCCACCATAGTTAAAGTAGAGGACGAAGACTATTCGCTGATACGGGTAGGAGCCATCGCGCCTGCGCGGTTATCTGCAGTAGCGGGCAAAGAGCCGAAAGACTAGGAAAAACTGTGAAAGCCTATCTGTTACTTGGAGTAATCGCCTGCGCGATTACTTTCTTAGTGACCCCGCTAGTGCGCCGTATTTCCTTGGCACTGCACGTATTGACCCCGGTAAGGGGGCGCGATGTGCATACCGTACCCACCCCGCGTCTCGGGGGGATTGCCATGCTATCTGGACTGTTAGGGGCGTTCTTAATTGCGAGGCAAACCCCGTATTTCTCGCAGTTTTACAGCGATCCCCAAGTTTGGGCGCTAATCTTTGGATCTCTCGCAATCGCAGTTTTGGGAATAATCGACGATATTTATGATTTGAACTGGTGGACAAAGCTTTCTGGACAGGTTTTAATCGCCGCCGGGATAGCCTGGCAGGGCATTCAAATAGTTTCTTTCCCGATTTTTGGAATGACTATTCCCTCCACCCGGATGTCGATTCTGGTAACCGTGCTCATCATCGTGGTTTCAACCAATGCGGTGAACTTTGTAGACGGTCTAGACGGTCTAGCTGCCGGAATTACCCTGATTGGCGCCGGAGCGTTTTTTGTTTATTCCTACCTGCTGATTCGCCTCACTAACGCCCAAAGTTATGCTTCCTTCGCTGCCATGATTGGAATCGTAATCGTCGGGGTTTGCCTGGGGTTTTTAACCTCTAACTTCCATCCCGCCAAAATCTTTATGGGTGATTCGGGGTCGATGTTGCTGGGGCTCACTACTTCCTGCATGTTCATTGTGGTAACTGGGCAGACGGATCCCGCCTCTTTAGGCAGGTCGCAATTCCTGCCGGCTGCCATCCCGGTGTTGCTACCTATCGCGGTAATGATTTTGCCGTTCCTCGACATGGTGATGGCAGTAATTCGTCGGCTTAGCCGTGGGCAGAGTCCTTTCAAGCCCGATCGCCAGCACTTGCATCATCGTCTGCTAAAAATGGGGCATTCTCACCGCCGCGCAGTCTTGGTGATGTATCTTTGGGCATTCTTTATTTCTCTACTGGCAGTCAGTTTCTTGAAACTAAGCCCGCTGGGAGAACTGCTGCTGGCCTGCGGTGGTGGGGTTCTGTGTTTCCTAGTTACCATAGCTTTTTTACCGGGTTTGCGGAGTGATTATTTTGCTGCTTCTGGTCCCTATCCGCACCACCAGCGACAAAAGGAGGATTTATGAACGAGGATGCATCAGCGGCTGAGCTGCAGGGGGGTGACGTAAAAAGCACTGCCGACAAAGGCCTGGAAAAAACTAGTCTGACCAGCGCTACCTCCTCTATTCAGGATCGCTACGGGGCGCGCGCGGCGATTCGCAGAGGTAACCGGGTAGTAGCCCTGATTTTAGGGGTCTTAACGGTGGTAGCAATACCGTTGGCCGGGGTAATCCGTTCCTGGCCAGGGCTGCTGGGGGCGGTCGCCGGGATGACGATTATGTGGATTGTGGCCGCGGTGGGAATCGGAGCCAATCAGCTAGTGCTGCGCAATCCCCGTCGCACTAGCGGGGTGGTTTTCGGGGCTTATTTAGTGAAACTGGTCATAGTTATTGTGGCAGTGGCGGCTCTGCGCCCTTTGCCACAGGTTGATAACACGGTAATCTTTCTAGTATTGATAGTCGCTATTTTACTAACCACCGTTGGCGAGGCGCGTGCGGTATCTAAAACCAATAAATTGATTATCGAGAAACTATAGAAACAGTAAATGCGCAGCACTAGCACCTTTAGTTCTCAGCGACGCGTGTCCTATGTTAAGTTAATCTAGAGATATTTTGAAGCGGTCTCTTGAAGTGCTATGAAAGCGTTAGAATGGAGTCCGAATCACAGTTTTCGGCCAAATCGGCAGAAATGAAGGGAACAGACAGTGTCACCGATGCTTAGTGGGCTCACCACCCTGTTACCGCAAGGCGGTTTCGAGGCACCTACTATTGATGAATTCTTCCCCCCGGTGATTGCTTTTGCCGGAACCCCTTTCGAAATGAACCGCATCACCTTAGTGCGGATTGTTCTGTTAGTGGCTTTCTTGATTTGCGCGGTGCTCTATACCCGCCGGGCAAAAATGATTCCCGGTACGGCGCAATCTACGATGGAGTATCTCCTGGATTTTTGTCGCACCAATATCTCTGAGCAGGTGATGGGTAAAGAATACGCGAAGAAATACAACGGTTTTGTTACCGCAATCTTCTTTACCGTCCTGTTTATGAATATCGGGGGCATTATTCCTGGGCTTAACATCGCTGGTAGTGCAGTGGCAGGCATTCCGCTACTGCTGGCGATATTTGTTTGGTTTTTGTTTATCATCGCCGGAATCCGGGCTCAGGGCTTTGGAGGTTACTTTAAGTCTTCGCTATTTATTCCGAACGTTCCCAAGGTGCTCTACATTCTGCTGACTCCGATTGAGTTTTTCTCCACCTTCCTGGTGCGTCCTTTCACCTTGTTCGTCCGGCTTTTGGCCAATATGGTCGCCGGACACATGCTGCTGGCACTGACAATTTTGGCATCCAACTATTTCTTGCTTACCGCGGCCGGAGGACTAAAAGTGCTCTCGCTGGTAACCTTCCTAGCTGCGATTGCGGTAACCGCCTTTGAAATTTTTGTTGCATTCCTTCAGGCTTATGTATTTGCGGTACTCACCGCGGTGTACGTAGAACAATCGGTACACACCCACTAAGACTTCCGCCTTCGGCGGGAAAACCCACAAATAAAGAAAAGAAAGAGAAGAAAATAATGACTGGATCTATAGCTACTATCGGATACGGCTTGGCATGTCTTGGACCCGGTATCGGTCTTGGGCTTCTAATCGGTAAGACCCAGGAATCTCTGGCTCGCCAGCCTGAACTTGGTGGTCGTCTAACCACCAATATGTTCATCGGTATCGCGTTCGTAGAGGCGTTGGCACTAATCGGTTTGGTTGCCGGCTTCTTGTTCTAATCCTCAAAAGGAAACTCAATGTTGTACATGATTCAGCGGGCAGGCGAGGAAGGTGACCACCACATTCTACTGCCAGCGATTCCAGAGTTAGTCTGGTCTGCGATTATTATCGCAATCTTCTTCTTTGTGATTTTGAAGTTCGTTTATCCAAAGTACAAAGAAATCACCGAAACTCGCGCCATCACCATTAAGGATGGTTTGGAAAAGGCGGAGCAAGCGAAGAAAGAAATCGCTGATGCTAACACCCAATCTGAACTGGCGTTGCGCAAGGCTCACGAAGAAGCAGCTCAAATCCGCTCCGAGGCGCAAGAAAGCGCCAAGCGGATTGTGGCAGAAGCAAAGACACAAGCCAGCGAGGAAGCTGAACGTATCAGTGCTAATGCCCAGCGGCAAGTAGAGGCCAACCGACAGGCAGCAGAAATCTCTCTCAAGACTGAGGTTGGGATGCTAGCAGCGGACCTGGCAGAGAACATTGTGGGCGAACAGCTGACCGATCGGGAACTATCCGCACGGGTGATTGAGCGTTTCCTGGATCAGCTGGAGGCCTCCTCGGAAAAGGAAAGTGTTAGGAAATAATGCGCGCATCCAGTAGGCACGCCCTCGAGAAGGGCAAAGAGGTTATAGTCGGGCAGCAGGGCACAGATGCCGATACTTGCTACGACTTAGCAGATGACCTCTTCGCGCTCTCAGACCTGGTACAGGGCTCATCTCGAGTTGCTTTGGCGCTCACTGATCCGGCTCGTAGCCACGAGGATCGATCCGGCTTGCTCACTGCCCTGGCAGAAAACCTGTCAGATGTCGCCAGGGAAGCAGTGATAGCAGCTTTGGCAACTGCACATAGCTCCCCAGAGTTGCCTACCGTTATTGAGCGGCTAGGTGAATATGCGGTGCGATATGGTGCCCAGACAGAGGGCAAGACCATTGAGATCGCCGATGAAGTATTCTCCCTGGAGCAGTTCGTGCGCGCTAACCAGCAGGTGCGTTCGGCACTTTCGGATCGCAACCGCGACCCGAAATATCGGGTGCGCTTACTAAATGAACTACTCGGCTCGGCACTTTCGCGTCCGACGATCACTTTGGCTAACCGAGCAATTAGCTCTGTTAGCCGCGACTCCAAAATTGAGGGTGCGGTTTCCCTGACGGGAAACCTACGCCATATGCGTCGCGACTTGGCGGCTGTCGGAGATTATCTGGTGGCTACTGTGCAGGTGGCAACGCCCTTGGAGCCGGCGCAAGCTGAGCGTTTGCGGGATATTTTGTCTCGCCGCTATCAGAAAAACATTCACCTACAGGTGAGCGTAGATCCTTCGGTGGTAGGGGGGATGAAAGTTCGGGTTGGTTCCCAGATTTTCGATGGCTCTCTCGCCACTATTATTCAAGAAACAAAGCAAAAACTGGCCGGGTAGTACCGGAACGTTAGGAAAAGGCAATTTCATGGCTGAACTTCAAATCCAACCGGAGAAGATTCGTGACGCCCTCGCGGACTTCGTAAGCTCCTACGAGCCCACTCGTTCTACCGAGGACGAAATCGGACACGTAGTGATGGCGGCTGATGGTATCGCTCGGATAGAGGGCTTACCGGGGGCGATGGCGAACGAACTTCTCAAGTTCGCTGACGGAACCACCGGATTGGCAATGAACCTGGAAGATCGCACCATTGGCGCGATTGTGCTGGGTGACTTCTCGGGTATTGAAGAAGGTCAGCCCGTGCGCCGCACCGGAGAGGTGCTATCCGTTCCTGTGGGTGACGGATACCTAGGGCGGGTGGTTGATCCGATGGGGCAGCCCCTAGATGGCATGGGCGAGATTCAAGATATCGATGGACGCCGCGTCCTGGAGCTACAGGCTCCCGGGGTAATGATGCGCAAATCCGTGCATGAGCCCCTACAGACCGGCCTGAAAGCCATCGACTCTATGATTCCGATTGGGCGGGGTCAGCGGCAGCTGATCATTGGGGATCGCCAGACCGGTAAAACCGCGATTGCGATTGACGCTGTGCTTAACCAGCGTAAGAACTGGGAAAGTGGGGATCCCAAGAAGCAGGTGCGCTGCATTTACGTGGCCGTGGGGCAAAAAGGCTCCACGATTGCTAGTGTGCGCGGGCAGTTAGAAGCTGCCGGAGCCATGGAATACACCACTATTGTGGCGGCTCCCGCCTCTGATTCCGCCGGATATAAGTACCTGGCTCCCTACACCGGTTCAGCTATCGGTCAGCACTGGATGTACCAGGGCAAACACGTCCTAATCATATTTGATGATCTTTCGAAGCAGGCCGAAGCCTACCGTAGTGTTTCCCTGATGCTCCGTCGCCCGCCGGGGCGCGAAGCCTACCCGGGCGATGTGTTCTATCTGCACTCGCGGCTCCTAGAGCGCTGTGCCAAGCTTTCTGATGAGCTCGGCGGAGGCTCCATGACTGGATTGCCTTTGATTGAAACCAAAGACAATGACGTATCGGCCTATATCCCCACCAACGTCATTTCGATTACCGATGGACAGATTTTCTTGCAGTCGGATCTGTTTAACTCCAACCAGCGTCCGGCGGTAGACGTAGGTATTTCCGTTTCTCGTGTAGGCGGAGATGCGCAGGTCAAAGCGATGAAGAAAGTTTCCGGTACCCTGAAGATTACTTTGGCACAGTACCGAGATATGCAGGCTTTCGCGATGTTTGCTTCCGATTTGGATGCCACCACGAAACGCCAGCTAACCCGCGGGGAACGCCTGATGGAGCTGCTGCGACAACCGCAAGCCACCCCTTACGAGGTAGAAGATCAGGTTTGCTCTATTTGGGCTGGTAACAGTGGATATATGGACGACATCGAAGTCAGCGATGTTCACCGTTTCGAGTCGGAAATGCTTGCCTATCTGCACGCCAACTCGGATATACCAGCCAAAATTAAGGAAACTGGGCAGTTTGATTCTGACACCGAACAAGCTCTGAAAGAGGCAGTGGAGAAGTTCCGTGCGGGCTTCGTTTCTTCTCAGGGAGTGCTGGAATCGGAAGTTCAGATTCCCGAGGAGGTTTCCGAAGCCGAGCGTGACAGCGAACAACTGGTGGTAGACCGCCATAACAAGAAAGACAAAAAGGATTAGCCTTGAGCGGAAAGCAGCGGATATATAAGCAGAAGATTAAGGCCACGCAGACGCTGGCTAAGGTCTTTCATGCTATGGAGCTGATTGCGGCCTCGCGTATCGGGAAGGCTCGCGCAGCTGCCACTCAGTCCACGCCCTTCGACTCGGCGATTACCCAGGCTTTGGCGGCTTTGGCGATGCACTCTTCCTTTGATCATCCAGTTACCCGTGAACGTACGGACACTAACCGGGTAGCGGTGATGTGTGTTACTTCGGATCGCGGTCTGGCTGGTGCCTATTCAGCTTCCATCTTGCGGGAAACTGAAAAGTTGGTTGAAGAGCTAAAAGAGCAGGGTAAAGAGCCGGTACTGTACAGCTGTGGGCGCAAAGCAGAAAGTTATTTCCGGTTCCGGGGGATTCCGGTTAAGCGCTCGTGGACTGGGAATTCAGATTCCCCGACAATCGAGCAATCTTACGAGATAGCAGACGTCCTCACCGAAGCTTTCTTGGCGGATGTGATTAACGAGGGCGTAGCTCAGGTGTACCTGGTGTTCACCCGGTATGTGAATATGGTTAAGCAGGTTCCGGTAGTGCGCAAGATGCTGCCTCTGGAGGTCATATCGGAAGAAGAAGCCGTAGAGATGGAGATGGATATTAACCTGGATCCACCCCAGGGTAAAGTTCCCCCACTCTATGATTTCGAGCCTAACCCCGAGGCAGTACTGGATCAGATTCTGCCCATGTATGTGCGCTCGCGGATTCGGTCGGCGCTGCTGCAGGCAGCAGCCAGCGAGCTGGCTAGCCGGCAAACCGCTATGCACACTGCAAACGATAACGCCCATGACATGATTGAGCGTTACACTCGCCTGGCCAATAATGCACGCCAGGCAGAAATTACTACTGAAATAACTGAGATCGTCGGCGGGGCGGAAGCCTTGGCCGCTGGTCGCTAGAGGAAACAAGGAATAAGGAGACTCTAATGAGTGATACCGAACGGACTACGGGCGTGGGACGGGTTTCCCAGGTGATCGGCTCGATTGTGGACGTGGAGTTCCCGCCGGATCATCTGCCCGAAATGTATAACGCGCTGGAAACCATGATCCAGATTGAAGGGGAAGATACCCCGCACAAGCTCACTTTGGAGGTGGCACAGTTCCTAGGTGACGACATCGTGCGCTGCCTGGCTTTAAAGCCCACTGACGGTCTGGTGCGTGGGCAAGAGGTTACCGATACCGGTGCCGCGATTTCGGTTCCGGTAGGCGACGTTACTAAGGGACACGTATTTAACGTGACTGGCGACTGCCTCAACCTGGAAGAGGGCGAAACCCTCGATATTAAAGAGCGTTGGCCGATTCACCGCGACCCGCCCTCCTTCGACAAGCTGGAATCTAAAACCCAGATGTTCGAGACGGGGATTAAAGTTATCGACTTGCTAACTCCCTATGTGCTGGGTGGCAAGATTGGTCTATTTGGTGGCGCAGGTGTGGGCAAGACCGTGCTGATTCAGGAAATGATTCAGCGCGTAGCCCAAGATCACGGCGGCGTGTCAGTATTTGCTGGCGTGGGCGAGCGTACTCGTGAAGGCAACGACCTGATTCACGAAATGGATGAAGCGGGAGTCTTTGATAAGACCGCACTGGTCTTTGGGCAGATGGATGAGCCTCCGGGGACGCGTCTGCGGATTCCGCTAACCGGTCTGACCATGGCGGAATACTTCCGTGATGTGCAAAACCAGGACGTGTTGCTGTTTATCGACAACATCTTCCGTTTCACCCAGGCGGGCTCGGAGGTATCGACCCTGCTCGGGCATATGCCTTCGGCGGTAGGCTACCAGCCGAACCTGGCCGATGAAATGGGTCTGCTCCAAGAGCGGATTACCTCGGTTGCGGGACACTCGATTACTTCGCTGCAGGCGATTTACGTGCCCGCTGACGACTACACCGACCCGGCTCCGGCAACTACTTTCGCTCACCTAGACGCCACTACCGAGCTATCGCGTGATATCGCTTCGCGTGGTCTCTATCCGGCGGTTGATCCCTTGGCTTCTACTTCGCGTATTTTGGATCCCACCTATGTGGGTGAAGAACACTACGAAGTTGCCACCCAGGTGAAGTCGATTCTACAAAAGAACAAAGAGCTGCAAGATATTATCGCGATTCTAGGTATGGATGAGCTTTCCGAAGAGGACAAACTCACTGTCAACCGCGCGCGCCGGATTCAGCAGTTCCTGTCCCAGAACACCTATATGGCGGAGAAGTTCACCGGTGTTGAGGGCTCGACTGTGGAGCTATCTGAAACCATCGAAGCGTTCAAGCGTATCTGCGAAGGTAAGTACGACCACATTCCGGAGCAGGCTTTCTTCAATATCGGCGGTATTGAGGATCTGGAGCGCAACTGGGCGAAGCTGCAGAAGGAAGCGGCGTAATGAGTTCGCTTTCGGTTAGATTAGTTACCCGCTCTGGGGAGCTTTTTAGTGGGCAGGCGGGATTCGTCTCCCTGCCCACAACCGAAGGTTCCGTGGGTATTATGGCTGGTCACCAGCCTCTTTTAGCCACTATTACCGCTGGAAAAGTAAAAGTGGGCAAGAAGGAAAACGATCCGGACGCCCAAGAGTTTGAAGTGGTTCCCGGATTTGTTTCGGTTGACGAAGATAAGGTAACCATCGTAGTTGACGGGCTTTAAGCCGAAAATAATCGTTTTTAAGGGTTATAGTTAGGCCATGACGGCGCTTAAAGTTTTTCTGCTAATCCTCTTGGTGATTGCCGCCCTAGTGGCTCTAATCGCCGCCTATTTCTTGTGGAGAATGAATCGTCTTTATCACCAGGGTGCTTTCTTGTGCTCTTACCGCCCCGATGTCACCTCTGGTTGGACCGAAGGGTGCGCTGTTTACAAGGCGGAGACTTTAAACTGGTACAAGGCGGCAGGGCTTTCTTTCCGTCCCGATAAGACCTGGCCACGTCGACAAGTAGAGCTAGGTAAAGTTCACAACTACCTCTCCAAAAAAGGCGTGCGCAACGTAGCGGTACCGGTTACTGTCGGCTCCCATCGTTTTTGGCTGTTTCTTTCCGAGGATGACCACGCCGGCCTCGTATCTTGGGCAGAGGCTGCGCCTCCTCGGGAAATCCCCCAATCTTGGAATTAAAATTCTTCCCCTAGAATAGGTTCTCATGCGCGTCCTTTTCGCTAACTGTTCTGTCGAATACAGCGGCCGTCTAAACTCTTTCTTGCCGATGGCCCCGCGAATGATCATGGTGAAAGCCGATTCTTCGGTGCTTATCCACTGTGATGGCGGCTCCTACAAACCTCTTAACTGGATGGCGGGCCCGGCCACTGTCGAAGAACTAGAGCTAAACGCCGAGGACGAAGCCGCCGGGGTGGAGCAGATTTGGTTAGTGGAATCGACGAAAACTGGGGATCAGTTAAAACTGCGAATCGGGGAGATTTTCTCGGAAACTAGCTGCGAACTGGGAATAGATCCGGGATTGCAAAAAGATGGGGTAGAGGCACACTTACAAGAGTTGCTGGCGGCGCAAGTCCCCGAAATCCTGGGTGACGGCTGGGAACTAATCCGGCGCGAATATCCCACTCCGGTAGGTCCGGTAGATTTACTGGTTTTTGACCCCGACCTTAATCACGTCGCCATCGAAGTGAAACGGCGCGGAGAAATCGATGGGGTGGAACAATTGACCCGCTACCTAGATTTACTTTCCCGCGACCCGATTATGCCGGAAGTGCGGGGAATCTTTGCGGCGCAAGTAATCAAACCCCAGGCCAGAACGCTAGCCGAGGATAGAGGAATTCGCTGTCTAACCTTGGATTACGATACGATGCGAGGGGTGGACGACGCGGAATCGCGCCTATTTTAAGCAATGAAAATAAAACTGATCGGGCAGGAGCATTGCAGCTATGAGTGAAGTTTTTGCACTACGCGGACGAGTAGTAACCGCGAATCGCATCATTACCGACGGGGCAGTGGTAGTATCCGGGGATGCCATCGTCTGGGTGGGGGAGGCAACCGCCGCCAAAGAAGTCGGGTTCGGCGATGAAATCCTAGCAGCGGAATCTCCCAGTGATGATCGCTACGTGCTTCCCGGTTTAATTGACGTGCACTGCCACGGCGGTGGGGGATCCTCTTTCCCCGACATACAAACCAAGGAACAGGCACTCGCCGCAGTGTCCGAACATCTGCGCTGGGGAACTACTTCCCTGGTAGCTTCACTGGTCACCCAATCCCCGATGGTGTTGCGGGAAAAGGCAGAAATCCTGGCGGAGCTGTGCGAAGCGGGCAAACTAGCCGGGATTCATTTTGAAGGCCCCTTCATTGCGCAAGGTCATTGCGGCGCGCAAGATCCCGCGCATATTCAAGCCCCCAATGCGCCCTTAGCGCGCGAGCTACTAATTATTTCGCGCGGCTATGCGGTATCGATGACTTTCGCTCCCGAAAAACCCTATGCGATGGGGCCGTCTGGGGTGGCAGAAACTTTGATTGCCGGCGGGGCGGTGCCTTCATTTGGGCATACCGATACCAGCTCCCAAAAGATGCGGGATGCCCTGGTGGAGGTGCGGCAAACTCTGCAACATTCTGCGCGCGCCCGCTGCCCGCACGCCACCGTTACCCATTTGTTTAACGGGATGGCACCTATGCATCACCGTGATCCGGGGCCGGTACCCGAGATCTTGGCGGATGCGGCCGGGGGCGGCGTAATTGTTGAAATCATTGCTGATGGGGTGCATGTGGCGTCCTCCCTGGTACGTAATGTGTATGAACTGATCGGGCGGGAACAGATGGTGTTTGTCACCGACGCGATGGCGGCGACCGGTCTGGGTGACGGCGACTACGTCCTCGGCGGGAAAACGGTAACCGTTAAAGAGGGCGTAGCTAAGCTCAGCCAGCCAGGCGGAGGACTTGCCGGGGGAACTTCCCATCTGATTAACCAGGTTAAAATCGCGCATCAGGCGGGAATCCCGCTGGTAGACGCGGTTTATTGTGCCTCGGTGCAGGGGGCAAAAATTTTGGGTAACTCCCAGTTAGGCGAAGTAGCCGCCGGAAAGTCGGCTGATTTACTGGTTACCGATGCCGATTTGAATCCCATGCGGGTCTACAAGCGGGGAGCCTTAGCGTTTTAAGTGGCCAGGCGTTCTCGTAAGCGTCCCTGGGGCGAGCATCGCCCTTTGCGGATGGATTCCTTAGCTTCTATGCCGCGTTCGGTTTCCCGCGCGGATGGTGACTATCAGGTGCAGTATCTTTCGCAGGCACGCAAGGTCTATCGTTGCCCCGGGTGTAGCCAAGAAATCCAGATCGGTCAGGCACAGGTGGTGGCTTGGCGAACTGATTCTCTTTTTGGCCAGCGCTCCGCCGTAGATGAGCGCCGGCACTGGCATCGCTCCTGTTGGGAACGTGGTCTTTAACTAAGCTAGTGGATCCGCAAAGGTCGCGCTTTCTGGAAAACCCCAACTCTGGCGCCGATTTACCTTAAGCTTCGCCCCTAGCTGTGCGAAGATGGGCTTATGAACGTGGCGATTTTTACGCGCGATGCGCAAAGAATAGGGAGTACCCCCGCAGTAGTTTTATTAGCTGCTTTCCCCTACGATCATCGAATGTGGGAAGGGGTGGCGCGCCGTTTCGAGGGCGTGCCGGTAATCGCAGTCGATCCCCCGGGGTTTGGCCATTCTCCGCTCCCAACTGACCCGCCCTCTTTAGAAATCTATGCTGACTATGTAGCCCAAGCAGTACGCGCGGAGGGCGCCGAAAAAGTGCTGGTGTGTGGGAACTCTATGGGAGGACACACCGCGCAGGCGATGATTGAGCGTCACCCGCGACTGGTTGGGGGTGTGGTACTGGTAGGCACCAAGGCCGATATTGACACGCCTAAGGCGCGGGCTGCCCGCACGGAGATGGCGGTAGGCGCGCTGGTAGGCAGGGCGCAAGAGCAACTAGTGGAGGGCATCCCCACTATGCTCGCCAAAGAAACTCTCACGGATTTCCCCAAGATTCCGGAGTTGATGGAAAAGTGGATTAGAGAGGCTCCCGGGGAAGCGATTTCTTGGGCGCAGCGGGCGTTAGCGGCGCGTCCTGGGCGCCTGGAAACCCTGGAGCGGGCACAGATTCCGGCAATGGTAGTGCGCGGGGAGCAAGATCAAAGTTCTACGGCTGCCCAAGCCGAAGCTATGGCTAAGGCACTCGGCACCCGGGTAGTTTCGGTGCCGCGCGCCGGGCATTTGGTACCTTTAGAGTCGCCCTCGGCGGTGGCGCGGGCAGTAATGAGCGTTTATCGGCGAATCTCTTAACCTTTGCTGCCGGTATTAACCTACAGCGAGGGCGGGCAAGGGCTGCGTCCTCCCCGGCGGGTTTTAGGGAGCGAGCATTCTAAAACGAGTTACTGAGCATTGCCTGAAAGTTTTGGCATTAGCCTGCTTAAACTTTAAAAAATCGACCGTAGTGTGAGATTAGAAAGCACGGGTAGCGTCCATCCTCATACCGTAAAACTATGAGTTCTTATTCTGACTTTGACCTAGCGCTGTCTAAGCTACATCCCCATATGTTTGGCAAGTATGTGTTCTTGTCGGAGCAGGATGGTTTACCCGCTGGGTTGGACTCATTCGCCCAGATCAAAGAGGAAGAAGGACTCACCTTAGTGGTGCCCTTGGAGCAGGCAAAAGCTGCGGGACTGGCTGAGGGAAAAAAGATATACCGCCGTATCACTTTGGACTGCGACGTTTCCTTAGAAGAAACCGGGCTCACTTTCACGGTGGCTTCCCAGCTGGCCAGCCAATCTATTCCCTGCAATGTTTTATCCGGTCTGCACCACGATCATCTGATGGTGCCGGCAGCGCGGGCGCAAGAAGCGATATCTCTTTTAGAGCAGCTCTCCCAGCAAGCTAAGGGCTGGCTCCAGTATTAGCGGATTCGTGCTTAGGGCGCCAAAGCCGCGCTGATTTGGGAAAGGGTGGCGGCGCTGCCCCCTACGAACACGTTTTCAGTATTGCGATCTGCTCCCGGTTTACCGACTTTTTTGCCTTGGGGATCATAGATCCCAATTTTTGCCCCCACATAGCGGCGTTGGGAAAAGGAAAATTTCTCGACCCGTGCAAACCCGGCCTCATGGATGGCGTTAATCATCTCGTCTTCGCTAATCCAGGCTTCATCGTTATAGGAAACCACGATGGTTTTGGCGCGTACCCGCCCCAGTAGGGAAAAGAAACTTTGTGCCATAGTGCGCTTGGAGTTAAAGACTGAGCGGTGTTCATCGCCGCGGGCGTCCACCCGTTTGCGTGCCACCCCGTAGGTTTCCGGGGCATCCCAGCGCACCAGGGTCTCCCAAATATGGTAGTTCGTAAAGTATCGATGCTGGTTGTAGGGGGGATCAAGGTAGGCGAGGTCGACTTCGGGTACCTGGTCAACCAGTTGTAGGGCGTCGCCTTGCAGCGCCCGCCCCTTTCCAGATAACAGCTGCGGCAAACGCAGTTCTAACTGGTTATAGGAGCGCGGCGCCCACTGTTTTAGATACGCCATTTGGACTCCGGTGGTGGAATCTACCCGGTCGGCCGCCTCTATCAGGGAAGTCAATAATATTGGAAACAGGGGATAGTCTGTCAAGGGCACCAGGTAGTCTCGGCAGGCATCGATACGGGCTCCGTTGTGGGGTTGGAAAAAGCGCGCCTGGCGGCAAAAGGTCTCGGTGAAATAACCCTCTTTACCGTCCAAGGCGCTCATTTTCGCTAGATGCGCCCGCAAGGCTGCAAGGTCAACGGTGTCGGCATCGGTTTCGATATAGGTGCGCGCCAATTGGTAGCTATAGGAGGCCAGGTCGCAGGCAGTCGTAAACATTCCGCGGCGTTTGAACTCTTGGGCAACCCGAGTAGTGCCCGAAAATAGGTCGAGGGCGGTGCTGGCATCGGCAGCGGTAGCAATAGTCCCTAAAGCTGGCACCAGGTTCCGTTTGGAGCCTAAATATTTAATCAACTTCCCTCCTTTCCTCCCGCTCACTATAAACCAGACCCGCAGCATTTAACGCATCTGACTTACACGCGCTGCGGGTAGGCAAAAAAGTAGGCGCGGACAACTAGGGTAGAAGTATGGCAAAAGAGGAAGCAGCATCGGCACGCGCCCTAGTTAAACTGGCAGATGGAACCGTTAAACAGCGAAATCAGTTGACCGGAACCGAGGTGTGGACTGTTCCTGGTCGCGGGCATCGCCCCCTAGCTAAGCCGCAGGTTAACCCCAAGCCGATTACCGACAAAGACCACACTTCCAGTTGTGCTTTCTGCTCGGATCGCTATCTAGAAACCCCGCCCGAAAAATCCCGGATTGTCCTGGGGGATCAAGAACTCCCGGCAGATAAAACTACTAGCTGCGGGGATTTCCGGCTGGTAGAGGGGTTAGCGGCCAATCAATTAAGCCAATACCCGGCAGATTTTCGCCGGATTCCCAACCTGTTCGAGATTGTTTCCTATCAATATTGGAATCTTAATTATGGCCATGAGCCTTCCGATAAGGAACGCCAACATATGGCGGAATACCTGTCCACCCCCACTGGCTATGACCATGTGCTGCGGGTAGTGCGAGCTAAGCTGCACCAATACGGGATGAATGACGCCGAAATCGATGGCCTCAGCGAACCGGAAATGTTGGGGCAGGCCAGCTCGTTCTTTTCGGGTGGCCATGACTTGATTGTGGCTAAGCGGCATTTTGTTCCCGGAGCGACTGATTCTTCCCAGCTCGCTTCGGCAGGTACGCTCACTCCTGATGAGCATAATGCTTATACCGCTTTTACTGCCCGCACCTTGCGCAACCTGTACGACCTGGATCCGGCAGTTAAATACGTGGCCACTTTCCAGAACTGGCTGAAACCGGCGGGTGCCAGTTTTGATCACTTGCATAAACAGTTGGTGGCAATTGACGAATTTCCGGTTCAGACCGCGCAGGAACGCGAGCGCTTGCGTAAAGACCCCGATATTTACCATACGATTTTGAAGATTCGGGCTTCTCGCGGCCTGATCTTGGCGCAAAACGAGGACGCGATTGCGATGGCGGGGGTGGGGCACCGCTATCCCACGATTGCAGTCTGGCCACTGGGCAAACCTTGTAATCCCTGGGATGCGGGTGAAAGGAAAGTGCGGGCAGTATCCGATATTTTGCACGCTATCCATGCGGCTACCGGGGCGGATGTTCCCTGTAATGAAGAGTGGTATCACCGTCCGCTATCGGTTTCGACCCCGATGCGTTGGCGAATCTTGTTGAAATGGCGGATTTCGACTTTGGCGGGATTTGAGGGCGGTACCCGGATTTACTTAAATACGATTGATCCTTGGGGGATTTCTAAGCGGGTAGTTCCACGGCTAAAAGAGCTGCGGGCCGCCGGGAAGATCGCCGATATGCGCATTGGGGAGGAAACTAAAGTTTCCCCCTCCCTACTGGATTAACTGGGAATTTGTACTCTGGAAAGTGCAATTTTAGAGCCTAGAGCGTTTTAGGAGACTAGACATAAAAGGATCGGGAGGCGGTTGCCTCCCGATCCCTTTCTATAGCTATTTTAAAGCTTAGTTTTCTCTGGATTTACTTATCGTCAGAGAAACCTTCCTTGATTTTTTCAGCAGCAGCCTTCAGGTTTGCGCCGGCTTCTTCGGCCACGTCCTTGGCCTTGTCGGTAAACTCAGAAACCTTGTCTTTGATTTCTGCGCTGACCTGATCAACTTTGCCTTCGGCTTCTACGTTCTTGTCTCCGCTAACTTTGCCGGCAGCTTCTTTAGCTTTGCCACCCAAATCTTCAGCGGTGTTCTTAATCTTGTCGTCCAATCCCATATTGTTCTCCTTTATTTTTTCTATGAATCTACGCGGTCCGCAGATCCTAAGTTACTTCGCCAATTCGTGGTTAGTCGTACCAAAATCGGCATGTTTATTCCTAAAACTTGATCGAGCCTAGCGATTGCCTGGTCAAGCTCTGTCTTTACTTCCCGAGGATTTGCTCCCTTATAAACTGCGGCACTTAGCAGCAGTCCGGGCTGTTTCTTCACGTCCCAAGAAGCCACCTTCAAGGACGAGATCCAGCGGCTGTCGCTGACTGCGTCGTCGATAATGTCCCGGATTAAGCCCAGTTCGGCGGTAATCTCGCCCTCTTTTTCGGAATCTTTTCCAGCCTTATTTAAAGCCAGTGAGCGAATCTTGCCGCCTCCCTGGGAAAATATCCAGCTGAGCAGCAAGAGGGCGACAATAATCGCGACCGCAATCAGTCCCACTTGTACCCAGGAAAACTGTTGCCCGGACACTTTAAAGGTTGCTTGCCCCGCTAGCGAAGCGTATTCGCTGTCAAGACGTGAGCGATATTTAAGCACCAGGTCGCGCAGCGGCGCATAAGTTGCCACTGCCACCAGCGCTGCTCCGGTGGCTAAGAAAAGCAGACCAAAGACAAACAGCAGAATCCGGTTCAATGCCCGCGGTAGTTTCTTCACTTCTCCAGCCTCCCCTCGGGGGCGACCTTAACAGTGGTTTTTAACCGCGGCTGCAGCTGCCAGGAAGAAACTTCATCCTTCGTGAACTGTGTCATCTGCCCTTGGTCTAGAGGGCGGCCGGTACTGGGGGTGATGGTGCTTAGTGAGCGGCGTTTACTAACCGCGGTAGACACTGTTCCCTGGGGTAGCCCGGCCTCTTCGCGCACCAAGCGGGAAATCCCGGAGGCGATCACCGAGTCATCGGCAACGTAGGCGGCGCGCTCGTCCCTTAATGCATGTTTGCTTAAAGTCCCCGGCAATATGGCTTTGGCTAGCAGTAGCAACCCAAAAATTGCCACTAGCACCCCCACGATGATTACTAGGGGGCGAGACTTTTCCTGCAAAGCGGCAGGGGCTTGCTCCCACAAATCTTGGGGGGTCGCCAATAGGGGAGGGCGGCCTAGCGCGGCCAGCACTCCCTCGGTAGCTAAATACCCTAGCCCCGCCATCAAGAGTAGCGCCACGATAACGCTGATTAGCGCCCGGGAGGAATGAGTTTCCCGCCGGACTAGATAAGACACATAAGGACCGGATTTGCTGGATTGCGTACTCATTGCAGCTGCCTCCGTTCCTGATGTTTATAAAGTCCGGTTAGCCGCAGGTTTACGCGCCCTACTTTTACCCCGGCGATTTCGCTAACGCGGTTAACAATGTCTTGGCGTGCCTCGCCTGCCAGTGAAAACACCGAAGCGTCCGGGGTCTGCCCAATGGTGTCCAGAGCGTCATAGTCCAGGGGACAAGAAATATCTATCCCCAATAGTCCCTGGTCATCATGGGTAGTAACTTTTATCAGCTTATCGGGTACGCTGATGCGGCGCCCAGTGGTGGCGGCCACAATGGTTTGGATTGCCCGCGCGGAAACCGTGGTGATTCCCGTAAGCTCCGCCTGTTCCTTATCGGATTGCATTAGCCGCCTCCTTTCTAATCGGAGGTGGTGGTGTGCTTGCCGATCAGGGCTTCACCAACGCCTTTCAGATCTAGCTTCCCAGAAGCCGCCCTGCCTAACACGGCTCCGATGGCCATAAACAGGATGGCAACTAAAAATCCGAAGAATCCGTGAGCTACGGCCATATAGGCCAGAAAAGCACCGCAAAAAATACCGGCTATGGTGGTCATTTTATTTTCCTTTCCGGCGAAGGCTACTTCAGATCCTTGCTTTCCTTCTCTTCTTCTTTTTCTTCGTCACTGTCGGGTACATGCACATCGGTAACCTTGATGTTTACTTCGGTTACTTCCAGGCCTACTAACCCTTCAACAGACGAGAAAATCGCTTCGCGGACTTTGTCGGCTACTTCGTGTACCGGGTAGGGGTATTCCACGATTAGCACTACGTCCAGCGCGGTTTGGGTCTGTCCGATTTCTACAGAGATGCCCTGGGTGATGCTTTCTGAGGCTCCCACCTTGGAGCGCAAAGCCCCCAGGGCGCGGGCGGCAGAGTTACCAAGATCGTAGACTCCCGGAATCTCTTTAATGGCGAGACCGGCAACTTTGGCCACTACCTGGTCGGCAACGGTGGTTAGACCCTGACCTTGATCCTCGGCAACATTATTTGCAGGGATGAGTTCCTTGGCTTCTTCCGCGGTGGGTACTACAGTCGGAGTCTTTTTTTCTTGTTTGCTATTTGCCATTATTCCTATCCCTACTTTGTTGGGTAATTTATACTTTCAAAGGCCGTTAACCAGCTATTTTATAATGCTGATTTTCAGCGACCTGTTTCCAGGGTATCGAAGATTTTGCCAGCTCGCGACCGCTGAAACCAGATGAATGAGCATATAACCGGGTATTCCCGGTAGTATCGCCCTATGAGTAATGAACAAGATAAAGAAGAAACGGCTGGGCATGGCGTAAACGATGCCGATAAGAGTTCCGGGAACCAGGAAAAGCTTTCGCCGGCGGCGAACGGGGAGGAAAATCCCTCGCCACAAACCCGCGAGGAGGACGAGAAACAGGTTTCCGCCCCCACTCTGAAGGGCGAGGATCCGGATACGGAATCCGAGCACCCTGACCACCTGAGGGAAGCCGATAATGATTCCGATGACTCCGAAGATTCTGATGACGTAAAAGCCGCCGAAGACGGCGATGATGCCGGAGCTGCTGAAGATAGCGCAGACGCCGCAGATAGCGCAGATCCAGAGGACACAGTCTTGCGCAGCGGCGAGGACAATAGCGACGATAAGCAGTTCCAGGTTCCCGAAATCTTACCTTTAGCCGGTAGCCGGTCAGAATCGCCGGAGCAGCCAGATGAGGCAGGGGAGAATAAAGACGACGAACGGGTTTGGGGTAATCAAGTTGGCGGACACGTTGACCGGGAGGAAGTACCGACCCTGCCAGCGGGGAGCGCATTTGATGTTTCCCAGATTTCGGTAAAGAAAATCGAGAGTGTGCGTCCCGATCATTCAACTACCCGCCGGGTTGTCGCCTGGATTTTGGGGGTAGTAGCCGTCATCGCCCTGGTGGTAGTAGGACTATATGCCAGTGGGATTTTACAAAAGATCTTTAATCCTGAAGGTGCCGCTTCCCCCAAGGAGGGTGCGCGGGCTTATTACGGGGCGCTACTGGATAAGGACGCCGAAACTTTATGTGTGCTTAGCTCCCCGACTGCGCGTGGGGAACTAGTGGCAGCTTTAAGTAAAAAATCCGAAGAAAACCGCGATAGCGTGGAGAAGTGTACCGCTGCCGCTAAAGAAGCGTTTGCGCAGGTTCCGGACAATCCGGCTATTAAGCTAAAAGATATGGTGTTTGCGCCCGAAAAAGCGGCAGATGCCGGGGGTGTAAAAGCGATTCTGATTAAGGATAAAAAAGGTACGCCCCTGCAAATAATGGGGTGGCAGGAAATCGATGGACGCTGGTTCCTAGCGGGGCAAGAGTCCCAGCAAAAGGTGATGATGAAGTATCAGCAATCCTTGGCGGCGGGCGCTGAAGGAAAGAAGTAGGCTTTAGCGGTCTAGCTCGTCCTCGTCGTCGGCGAAACGTTCATCAACGTTGGGGTCTTGCGTGTCCTCGAGGGCGGGGGACAGCTCCTCCCACTCTTCCTCGTGGTTTTCCCAGTCACCGCTGGGGGAGAGTACCAGCTCCCCGCGGTGATCGCGGAAGGAATCGGGGGTAGCCATATAGATGTAGGCTTTTACGTCTTGCGTGGGGCCTTCCCAGGTGCTGTCCTCATCGGGGAATACTTCTACCCGCACGGTTTGGCGGGTGTACATATTGTTGGGGTCGCCCTCACCTAGGTAGCCTTCGTATTCGTCCAGTTCTTCCAGGGTTTCTTCAAAAAGACGCTGTTCGACTAGCAATACCTGTCCCACGATCCCGGTGCCGCCGATAGAGCGGATTGCCATCGGATAGGAGGCTCCGATATATAGGGAGGCTTCCCGCAGATAGGCCGGGGCGAATTCGGTCACTGCGGCTTTCAGACTGGAGCCAAAGCCGCGCGAACCGAGTTTCAAGGTGCCGTAGACGAACAAAGGTAGGTATCGCGTGCTCATGTCTTCATTTTCTCAGTAGCAAACGCTTTTCGGGCGTCTTTGGGGCGGCGTTTCGGTCTGAGATTACTGGTAATCCCCAAAGAGGAACAATATTGCCTGTTAAAAGGACTTTTTTTGTTTTAGGAGGGTGCGGGAGCAAAGAAAAAAGTAAAGTTGAGCCTAGGGCGCTTAAGTTTTCGCCTCCAGAATAATTCACTAGCACTAAGGTGCTTCGAGTGCCAAAATAGGAGACGTGAGGCCGAGAAACTCTCGGCAAGAAGATTTCCCGCAGCTTTGCGGGGGTAAGGAGTAATCATGGTTCGCAGGTATGATCCCTTCCGTCAGATGGAAGCAATTTTTGATGACGCCATGCGTCAAGGTCCCTCCCGGGCAGCGATGCCCCTGGATTTGTATCGCGATGGGGAAAAGTTCATCGCCCTCTTTGATCTGCCGGGGGTGGATCCGGCCAGTGTAGATATCGATATCGAGGATCGCACCCTCACTATTCGCGCCGAGCGCAAATCCCCCGAAATCGCTGGTGGTCAGTGGCTGACCCACGAGCGTCCCTTCGGCACTTTTGCCCGCCAACTTACCTTAGGTAATGGGGTGGCTCTTGACCAGGTAGAGGCGGAATATGTCGACGGAGTCCTCAAGCTGGTTATCCCGGTGGCAGAAGAAGCTAAGCCCCGCAAGATTGCGGTGCAGCGCGGTACTCGCCAGATAGAGGGTAGCGGCGAGATTCTCAATGACGCCGGCTAGTAGGGGATTACGGCCCAAGGGGCAGTAGACCCGGGAGCAGTAAATAATTTTTTAAGGGTGGGGACGCGAGCGAATTCGCGTCCCCACCCTTACTTAGTTTTACCCTCAGGGATGATTGCGGGTTATGCCCGCTGTGCTTTCCTCCTGGTCCTGCTGATCACCAGCGCGATGCCAGCTGCAGTAAACAAGGCTGCCGCATAGAGATAAACCAGCGCATTAGCTCCGGTTACCGGACCGGGTGACACTATCGGTTTATTAGGCTTCTTTTCCGGTACGGGGGTCACCACTTTTTCTACAAATACCGGGGTGATCACCGTGTCCTCACTGAACTTATGCCGTTTCATGAAGTCATAAACTCCCAGTTTAGCTTGCCCCTCATTTTGGGCAGCTTTATTAGCTGACCAATGTTTAAACCCGCTTGCGGCCTTATCTTTATCGCTGACTGCAATTTCGGGAATCTCTACCCAAGCCTTGGGGTTAACCCAATAGCTCTTAGGAGGCAGATTACCCAGGCGACTGGAGGGCTTCACCGTCACCTTTACATAGGTTTTTCCATCCAAGAGTTTAGCCAAATCGCCATGAGGACCGGTTGCCTGCATCAAGAAGTCCGGCATGGTTCCCGTAGCCGTAGGCGGCGCATCGTACCGGTTCTTATAAACCCTTATCGGAACGTCAATCTCCCGCGGTTCTGATTCTTTGGCAAATTGCACTTTCGCTTTGAGTTTCACGGTACGAACAAGTTCGTTTGAATCCGGTTCTTCTTTTACCAGATTGTAGAGATCATCCTGGGTATTTACTTCGTTACCTTGATCATCTACGAACTTTACCGTCGCGCCCTCAGGCAGCTTGGTTATCTTAGTTTTGTCTTTACTCTGCAGTTGAATAGCTGCTTTCAGCTCATCCAGAGTGGGCACGAAATTATTTATCCAGGTGCCATCAGGAGTCTTAAAGGACTCGGTAGTCGCCACCCCTTTAGTCATCAGATCTGACCAATCGAACTGTGCGGTGAAGGTATGGTTTTCGTTTATCTCCGTGCCCGACGGTAAAAGTGATTCCTTATCCCACTTAATAAAGCTCTTGCCCTCTTCCGGAGTGACATAGTACTTGTTTTCATCCGGCTGCTTTCCATTTTCCAATTCCTGGGGAACTGGAAGCAGATCAGACTTGAGCCCCTTCAATACGTCGTAATTTATTTCTGTGATGGGTTTCCCATCTTTATCTTTGCCAAAGGAGCCGCCCTTACTGGCCTTAAAGGTCACCCGGACGTACCCGGACTTCTCTGGAGGAGTAGGACTACCTGAGGGCACCTCTATGACCCTGACATCCTGATAGTAGAAGGTAATCTCATCGGAACCAGTACCATTGATTCCTTTGAATTCATTGGTATCTTCATCTACATCGTAGAAGAGCTGCTGCTGGGGTTTAGAAGTCAGCCGCCAGCCGGTTATCGGCTTGTAGTTGCAAGCATCGTAATGCCGCGCCTGACTGGTGACTGGTTTCTGATCCAGGATGCGGTATTTCTCTATAATCTTTTTCTTTTCCGCATCGGTAGTGGCTTTCGCTAACTCCGCCTGAGCTCTTTGGTCCACATAGTTAACCTTGAAATTACGGGTCCGGAAAGGACGATAGAAGAAGTGGAACTCATTGTCCTTGGATTTCGGATTATCAACTAACTTCCCGTCTTCTAAAATCTGTTTCGGTTCTATCCTAAGCGTCTGGAAATAGGTGTTACCTTTCGTTGCCCGGTTACCAAGCTCGTCAGCCAGTTTTTGATAATCGTCATAGAGTTTTTTAGTTTCTTCGTCCTTGGTATTCTGCAAATCTGCATCGGAAGCCAAAATCCAATTGGCATCTTGCCTAGAACCAATGGCGGCCACGTATTTATCGGCGCGCTGGTTCCTTTTAGTTTCTATAACCGGATTATCCTTCACGGTCTTATCAATTGCGAGATTGTTATCCAAGAAGTGGTGGAAAACCTTGACATCCTGCATATCATTTTTTACCCAAATGGCTTTCAGGTAAATGGGACTTACTACGTCGTTACCGTAGGAGTAAAGTTCCGGAACTTTATAGGTTTTTCGATAAGAATCGTCCACTTCCTCGGTGTAGTTACCACTGGCATCCTTCTTATAGCGCAGCACCTCCCAACCCATGAAGCTATAGCCCTCCCGGGTTCGTTTTTTCGGTTCTACCAGTTTTTGCCGCTGCACAACAGTAAAGACTTGCTTGTCCCCTTCGTTTTTACCCTTTATCGGGTAGGTGACTTCTTTTTGGTCGGCGATATCGCCATCCCTAATGGTCTTAGGGCCGGTGGTAACATTCTTCTCCTCAATGGGATCTAGCTTGCCCCCATTGGGGTCAAAGGTTACCTTCCACTTATAGTCTGGTTCCCCCCACTTAGCGTAGAGAACCAGGTTGTGCGCGGGCATAGTTTCCTTGTTTTCCCAAACCAGTTTCTGCCCCGCCGGGTCTAGCGCCCAACCCTTGAATACCATTTGGGGTGCCAGGCCCTCTGGTCTTTTAATCCTGTCCTTTCCATTGTCATCTTTTTCCACCAGATCCGTCAGCTCTAGATCAATTAAGGTCTGCGGGTCATCTAGGTTTAAATCCTTTAAGGGCTTTTGGTAGAAGACCTCTGTCTGATTGGTCTGGTTGTACTCACTGTCGTCCTTGGGGTTTGCGGGATCATTGTTGAACCGCAACTTGTACTTGTTCCGGTGGTACTTAAAACGAATATAGCCATTTTTATCAAATGGCTCGCTGTCATCGGCAACGTCCCCAAATTCATCAGCACGGTTAAAGAACGTTTTCATAAACTGCATGTCGCCCTTGGTTTTGTCGTTGCCATAGGGGTCTATTACCTGTTCGTCAGGAAGGGGAGTTGTCTCTTTCCGCTCCTCGTTCACCTCAGCGAGCTCATCCACGTCAAGCTGCTCCGAGACTTCGGCTGTACCGTAAGGGGTAAAGCCCTGCACCTTTGGATACTTGTGACCATAGGTTTTTGCTGCGGTATCCGCTTTGGTTCGGTAAAGATTGTAGTCAATGATGGTCTCTCCGGGTTCAAACCCATCCATCCAAAAGTCCATGTGGTGAGGCATTGGCTGGGTGGTTTCTTTGGGGCCACCCCTTTGTTCGATACCAAAAGAAAGAGTAGTGAACTCAAACCATTTGAGGTCCTTAATGACGCCATTTCCGGCATCAATCCTCTTGGTGTAACCACCCCGTATGTCGTAGCCGTCCATATCTAGAAACTCTTCAGCCGAGAGCCGGTAGGGAGGGGTGTCACGGTAAATCCATTGTGGATTATTGAAGTTTGGACTCCAGCCAAAACTTTGCTTACCCTCGGAAAACCCCTTGGTTTCTTGGGCGTCATCTGGCCACTCTGTCATCAACTGGTTAAACCGGGCCTTAAAGTGGTAGGGGTTTCCCGGCTCGCCTAACTTTTTACCGTGTCTCCAAATTTCTGGATAGAAGGTCGCCTCAGCTTGATCACCCGTCTTAGCATTCGACTTCGTAAAGTAAAGGTCATACACCTGGCGGTCATAATAGATGTTATAGACGGTTTTGCCGGTGGAAGAAACCGTCTTTACTAAGTTGGGGCTATTTGGATCAGCGTTTTCTTTATCAGTTAAATCTTTATTGTATTTATAGAATTTATTCAGGAAGAGGTCCTTACCCCGGTTAAATCTTTGTTTGTTCCATATTTTATCTAACCGTGCCTGATCTAGATCTGGAAACTCCACCCCTTTTACCGTCTCTTTTTCAAGGTCTGGACGAGTACCGGTGGCCTGATTCTTATATACATGGGTACCCACGAAATCGTACCTTTCTAAAAGAGAAGCCCCCTCGGGGTAGTCGGCCTTTTCCGTCCAAAATTGGATTGCATAGTCTGCCTCTGGGTTATCTTTCCACACTGCGGTGAATTTGACGTTTTCGGCGGGCATAATCAGCTTGGCGTTTAGATCTTTAATCGCATTACCGCTGCTGTCTTTAATAACTTCGCCGGCCTTAAACGTCGTCTTGCCAGAGTTATCTTTTAGGTCCACCGAAGGTTTCCAGCCTTGGAAGGTGGCTCCCACTTTAGTGGGGATATCTTTTTGCTCGAGGTTGGGGATGACCTGCCCGTAGTACAGGGTGCGGGAAGGAACTTCCGTACCCCCATCGGTGTCGAAAGTGACGTCATAGTGGTTACGGTTGTAACGGTATTCCACGGAAAAATTCTTAGTGTCTTGGGGAACCTGCACCGTAATAGAATCAGCTTCTGGAATAAAACCCGCTATTTCATCATCCTTTAAAGGCTTAACTTTTAAATCGGAACCGATGGCACCTTTCTGGGTGGTTTCAATTATTTTTGTTTCCCCGGGTTTTGGGCCATATTTGTCAAAATCATTGAGGTCTTGGAAAACATGCTTGATCGTAACTTCATTTTCAATAGCTTTGTAGTCAAAGGATCGAGTTTTCTGATCGGCCTTTCCGCATACATTATCGCCACTGGGCGGGCTAACGGGGTTACCTTCGTTAACCACCGTGTTGTAGTCGATAACGAAATTATCCTTGGGCTTATCGTAACCCAGGAAATCCGGCAGCTTAATAGTCTTTTTTACCTTGTCTTTTTCGTCTTTAGTAGCATCTTCCCCCACGGTCGCCACATAGGGCTGGTAGTTAATGGCGTAATTTGTAGTGCCGTCCTCCTTTTTATCTCTTTCAACCTTAAAGTCGCTACGGAGGGTATAGATATGGGGTTGATCCGGGTTCTTGACGAAATCTGCCGTCGTTGTGTCAGCAGGAAGCTTCACTGGTTCCAGTTCCATGGAATTTTGGTATTTGCTGGTTTCCGCAGCGTCAGCTGTCAGCGGTCGGGAAAGTATCACTGCCGCCGGAAGTATCAATGCCAGTGCTAGCAGTAGAGCCAGGGTTTGCTTGAACGAAACTTTCATGGGGGACTTCCCACCTCCGACACCAAAATTTATTTTTGAGGGCAAATATTGGTGCTTCTACCTATTAATTATTTCAACCATTAAAACATTGTTAATTTAATATAAGTTAGCTGCCCAAAGCAAGTGCTCAGGCCGAACTCACAGCGATTGCGGGCAAATGGTGAGTGTTGCCTCATTCGGGGTGTGGGTGAGAATAATTTGTCTGTATTGAGGTGATTCTGTAGATTTTAGTTCCCTTGGCGTTTTGGCCGCTCGCTGGCGCGCGCAGTAAACCTAATAATCTGACTCGCGACGGTTGCCGGATCGAACACCTGCAAAAGGTGGCGGGAAGAGTCGGCGCGCACCAGCCGGGCATCAATCGCGCGGGCAAACGAGGTTAGCCCCTGCCAGGTTTTACTATTGCGGCGGTGAGCTGCGGAAATCACCAGCTGGGGGAGCTGGCGATCCAGCAGGTCAATCTCCTGTAGGTCTTGCCAGGCCATATAAAAGGAGGGTTGCTCGCGGGCGGCACCCCGGTAAAGCCAAGCGAGGATCTTTCGCTCTATTTCTTGATAGAGGGGGCTCGCGCCCTCGTAATTTCCCTCAAAAGAGGGATCTATCTGCACGATTCCCACCGGCCGTACCCGGGAGGGAGTGGGGGACTTTAATAGCTGCGCCGCCCAAACTCGCACTAGCATCGCCCCATAGGAGTGTCCCACCAACACTATGGGTAGGGGATTATCAAAGGTAGCTCCCAGGTGAGCGGCGGTTTTTTCTCCGCCCGCTCGCATTTCCGCCACTAGGCTTTGCCAAGTTACCTCCTCGTCCTCGTGGGGGCGCAAAATTGGGGAGCGGGTAGAGCGGGCGCAGTAAAAAGCGCGACAAAGGATTGGGAATGTCAGGTTCCAGCTGCGCATAGATCCACCCAGACCTGACTCTAACCAAATAAGCGGCGCCGGCCGCGCCGCCGAAGTTTTGCCAATCTGCACCTGCATATAGCTAATTTAAGCTACCCGATCTTCATGCGCGAGCGACTGAGTACTTCCTGGTAGGCAAAGCGGGTTTAATGACGGGGGCAAAAAATCTCAAAATTTCGCTTGGTAACTCACAGCTTTAGGCATTGTCAATTTATCTCGATGTCGAGTAAAGTTGATACCGAGGACTTAAAACTACAGCTTTTGGAGTTATTCATGGCAAAGATCAAAGTAGCCGGCCCAGTCGTCGAACTAGACGGCGATGAAATGACCCGCATCATTTGGCAAAAAATCCGTAATGAACTGATTCTTCCTTACCTGGACGTGGATCTTCGTTACTACGACCTCAGCATCGAGAACCGCGACGCCACCAGTGACCAAGTCACGATTGACGCTGCAAACGCGATTAAGGAACACGGGGTAGGGGTTAAATGCGCAACTATTACCCCCGATGAAGCCCGGGTGGAAGAGTTCGGGTTGCGGAAAATGTGGAAATCGCCCAATGGTACTATCCGGAATATTCTCGGTGGGGTGATTTTCCGGGAACCAATCATTATGAACAATGTGCCGCGCCTGGTGGGCGGATGGACGAAACCCATCGTAGTTGCCCGGCATGCCTTCGGTGACCAATACAAGGCTACTGATTTCAAGATCCCCGGTGCGGGCAGCCTAACTATTACTTTCCATCCTAAAGATGGCTCGAAGCCCATCGAACATACCGTGGTGGAATACCCCGAAGACGGGGGAGTCGCCATGGGAATGTACAACTTCAACGATTCCATCAAAGACTTTGCCCGTGCCTGCTTCCGCTACGGCCTGTTGCGCGGCTACCCGGTCTACCTGTCCACCAAGAACACCATTTTGAAGGCCTATGACGGGCAGTTCAAAGATATCTTCGCCGATATCTATGACGCCGAATTTAAGGCGCAATATGAGGAAGCCGGTCTCCACTATGAACACCGTTTGATTGATGACATGGTGGCCTCCTCCCTGCGGTGGAAAGGCGGATATGTGTGGGCGTGCAAGAACTATGACGGCGACGTCCAGTCCGATACTGTAGCCCAAGGCTTTGGCTCCCTGGGGTTGATGACCTCGGTGCTAATGACCCCCGATGGGCGCACGATTGAGGCCGAGGCCGCGCATGGTACGGTAACCCGGCACTATCGCCGCTGGCAGCGTGGGGAAAAGACCTCCACCAACCCGATTGCTTCTATCTACGCCTGGACCCGTGGTCTGGCGCATCGCGGCAACCTGGACAATACCCCGGAGGTTACCCACTTCGCCGAGACCCTAGAAGAGGTAATTATTTCTACTGTCGAGGGCGGGCAAATGACCGGAGACCTAGCGCGCCTGATCTCCCCGGATCATCCCTGGCTAGACACCGATGGCTTTATGAATGTGCTGATTGAAAACCTGGCTCAGCGCCTAAAGCAAGAAGCATAAAATAAAACCCGGTTGACCTGGGGGTTTAAAGAGGGATTTCCTCTGGTATAGCCCCCAGGTGAAGGATTCTTTCGGGGCGGACGCAAAAATGAAGCGTCCGCTCCGTTTTCACGCTGGTTGGATCATTGAAATAGGCTAGTATTAACGTTAGAACTGAGCATTCAAAACCTAGAGCAGGTAACGATTAGGGCGGGGAGGGAAACCGTGGCGAAGAAACAACAGGTAGATGTGGAACGCTGCCTGTTCGTAATTCCCCCGATGCCGCATAACGCGCCCCTGCTGACCACGGTTATGCGAGTAGCGTTCGAAGCCGCCAAACTGGGGATTGACTTGATCCCGGTGCAGTTAGACAGCGATCAACTCGATGTTGATACCCTAGCTGACAGTGCAAAACTTATCGGCCCGATTTTGCCCCTGGTTCCTTTTACTGCAGAGCAAAATAAACAGTTGCAAAGCCTGGGAGTAGAGGTTGAGCCAGCCATTTTTGCCACCGATTCCCCGCTGTATTCGGTGGCAGCGGCACTCTACGGTGCTTCAGGGCGAGCCATGGCTTCGCGGATGGTTTCTTCCGGGCATCGTAACTTGGTTTATCTCTGTTCCGATAGCGTCCTGCTTAAAAATCTAAATCAATTGCGTTACGCCGGAGTGCTGCAGGGATGCATTTTCGGGGGATGTCCTACCCCCACTATGCTGACCACCGAATATAACTCTCCCAACCTATCTGGAGAGTTGGTGCAGCTATTTTCGAAGAATCCCGGGGTAGACGGATTTATTTGTCATAACGATTTCTTGGCGATGGAAGTAATCCAGGCGCTGCGGATGTGTGGGCGAATGGTGCCTAACGATTGCGCGGTGATTGGAGTCGGGAACGCTCCCGAAGGGGAACTTTTCAATCCCCCCTTGACGTCTGTTGATTTTAATCCCGAGGTTAGTGGGCGGATGTACGCCCAGGCTCTCGGCAAATTCTTGTCTGGAGAAAAGGTGGAAGCGCCGGATCCAGCAGAAGTAGATAAAATGATGACGCTGGTGGCCAGGGGAAGCGCCTAGGGGCCAGCCTTCAAAGAGGAGGAATAATGGGCCAGTCCGCGCAAGGGCAACCAAAACGGCTTGGAGTTTTAACCTCGGGCGGAGATGCCCAAGGCATGAATGCGGCCGTGAGGGCGGTGGTGCGCACCGCCCTAAAAATGGGAGCCCAGCCGTATGCGATTCTTGAGGGATGGCAAGGGGCAGTTACCGGCGGCGAGATGATTAAGCCGCTGGGCTGGTCAGATGTGTCTAGTGTGCTAAATAAGGGCGGCACCATTATTGGAACAGCCCGCTGCCAGGAGTTTCGGGAACGCTCCGGATTGCGCAAAGCCGCAAAGAATCTGGTTCTAAAGGGGATCGACCGGCTGATTTCCATCGGTGGGGACGGGTCGCTGGCCGGAACTAATGAGTTCCAAGAAGAATGGCCGAGCCTGCTGGAAGAATTGGTGCAGTCCGGGGAACTAACCCCTGAGCAGGTAGCCGGACACGAAAAGTTACGGGTAGCCGGTCTGGTTGGTTCTATCGACAATGATTTAGTCGGATTTGATATGACCATCGGCACCGACTCCGCCTTACAGCGAATCCTGGTAGCCCTGGACGAACTATCTTCTACCGCCGCCTCCCACCGCCGGACTTTCGTAGTGGAAGTAATGGGGCGGCATTGCGGGTATCTTCCGTTAATGAGTGCGGTTGCACGTGGCTGTGACTATGTTTTTATCCCCGAAGCTCCTCCCGAGGCAGGGTGGCAGAAGACTTTAGCAGACAAACTTACAGCCGGGCGCAAAGCTGGCAGACGCGAATCAATTGTGCTGGTGGCCGAAGGAGCTATCGACCACCAGGGTAATCCCATCACTGCAAACGATGTATGTGACGCCCTCGAGCAAGAAACCGGTCAGCGCCCGCACCTAACTATATTGGGACACGTGCAGCGGGGCGGCACTCCCTCTGCCTATGACCGCTGGATGCCCACCGCTCTGGGATATGCCGCCGCCTATGAAGTGCTGCATCAAGATCAAAACTCCGAGCCGGTGATTATTGGGGCGCGTAACAATCGAGTAGCTCGCCTGCCCCTGATGAAAGCGGTTGGCGACACGCGTGCAGTCGCCAAATTCACCAAGGCCAAAGAATATGAAAAAGCGGTGCAGGCGCGCGGCCGTTCCTTCCGCGAGATGCTGGCCATTAACGAAGTAATGTCGACCCCTCCCCAGGAAGACCAGCTGCCTGCCGATGCGCGGCGGGTAGCCATCATGCACGTGGGGGGATTGGCGCCCGGGATGAACACTGCCGCCCGAGCGGCAGTTCGCCAAGGCATCGATTGCGGATTCGAAATGCTAGGAATCTACGGCTCCTTTGACGGACTAATGTCCGGGAACGTTAAGCATCTGGCCTGGGAAGACGTTGAAGGATGGGGCTTTGATGGCGGTGCCGAACTGGGAACCCTGCGTCCAATTCCCCGGGTGGAAGAATACTATGCGATAGGGCGCGCCCTGGAAGAACATCGTATTGACGCGCTAGTGGTAATCGGAGGCTATAACGCCTACCTGTCGATTAATCAGATGCGCCAGGAAACTTCCCGCTATCCGGCTTTTAATATCCCGATGATTTGCGTTCCGGCATCTATTGATAACAATTTGCCGGGATCCGAACTTTCTATCGGGGCCGATTCCGCCTTAAATAATGCAGTCTGGGCGCTAGATCGCATCCGGGAATCTGCGGCTGCCTCGCGGCGTTGCTTCGTAGCCGATGCCATGGGGCGACACTGTGGATACCTGTCCCTAATGTCAGGGATTGCGGCCGGAGCCGAGTTGGTCTACCTGGATGAATTCCCCTACGATCTACAAATTCTAGCGGATGACGTGAAAATGATGCGGGATTCTTTCCGTGATGGTCGCCGCCTCTGCCTGGTTTTGCATAATGAAGAGGCCGGAGGCAGATACGACCGGGAATTCATTGCCTCGGTTTTTGCCCAAGAATCGCAGGGTCTCTTCGATGTGCGCCACTCCGCACTCGGACACCTGCAGCAAGGCGGCGAGCCTTCGCCCTTTGACCGGATCTTAGCTACGCGCCTAGTGCGGGTAGCGATCAAAGAACTCCGAGAGGAATTCGCGCAAAACAGAACTGAACCCTTAGGGGTGGGGTTGGCGGAGCACGGGATTGAAACCTTCCCGCTACTAAAAATGCAAGAAAAGGTAGACCCCCAGGTACGGCGGCCTCTCAACCAATGGTGGTTGCCGCTTATTGATATTATTCCGGTGGTTTCCCGTGACGAATGGGACATTGAAGTCCCAGAGTTGCCAATCACTGACCTTTAAAACCAACAGATTCAAATAGGAGAAAACATGAGTGCCCCAATTGATCCCACTACTACCCAGGCGTGGCAAGAGCTAGAGAATCTTGCCCAGTCGTTCCAGCCAGATTTAGCGGGTTGGTTCCAATCCCAACCTAGCCGTGCGGAAGATTTGACTTTTAAGGCCGCAGATTTGCAAGTGGACCTGTCAAAGAATCTGGTAACTGCCCCGGTATTGGCGGCGCTGGCACGCCTGGCGGCACAGACCAAAGTCGAGGAACATCGGGACGCCATGTTCGCAGGTGATCACATTAATACCACCGAGGATCGCGCGGTGCTGCATACTGCCCTGCGGCGTCCTCGCGAAGATAATCTAAAAGTTGATGGACAGGATGTGAGCGCTGATGTCGCCGCCGTTCTGGAGCAGGTCTATGCCTTTGCCGAGAAGGTGCGCAGTGGTTCCTGGCTGGGAATTACTGGCAAACCCATCACCACCGTGGTGAACATCGGAATTGGAGGCTCAGACCTGGGACCGGCAATGGCCTACGAGGCGCTACTTCCCTATGCGAAACCGGAGCTTAAATGCCGTTTCGTATCCAATATCGATCCCACGGATCTGTGTGAAAAAGTGAAGGATTTGGATCCGGAAACCACCCTGTTTATAGTGGCCTCCAAAACTTTCACTACTTTGGAAACCCTAACTAATGCCCGGGCGGCTCGCACCTGGCTGCTAGAACAGTTAGCGGCTCGCGGAATCTGGGAAGGAAAAGAAAAAACTGAACAGCTCAGTGAACAGGACGCGCGCCAGGCAGTATCGAAGCATTTCGTAGCGGTTTCTACCAACCTTGAGGCGGTTGCGGAGTTCGGGATCGATCCGGATAACGCCTTCGGTTTTTGGAGTTGGGTAGGAGGGCGCTACTCGGTAGATTCCGCAGTAGGTACCGCCCTGGCAGTCGCGATCGGGAAAGAGGGCTTTGCTGATTTCCTGGCGGGAATGCACGCCATGGACGAACATTTCCGGACTGCACCTTTGACCGAAAACGTTCCGGTATTGATGGGACTATTCAACGTGTGGTACCGCAACTTCATGCACGCGCCTACCCACGCCGTCTTACCCTATTCCCAATACCTGCATCGTTTCCCGGCCTACCTGCAGCAACTAACTATGGAATCCAACGGTAAGTCAGTGCGCTGGGATGGGGCAGCGGTATCCTACGATACCGGAGAAATCTTCTGGGGAGAGCCCGGAACCAACGGGCAGCACGCCTTCTACCAGCTGATTCACCAAGGGACTCAAATGATTCCCGCCGACTTCATTGCTTTCGCCAATCCCACCTGGCCGCTCAAAGATGGCGATAACGATCAGCACGAACTCTTCCTAGGGAATTTCTTCGCTCAAACTCAGGCACTAGCCTTCGGTAAGACCGCTGATCAGGTACGTGCAGAAGGCACCCCGGAACAAATCGTGCCGGCCCGGGTCTTCGCTGGCAACAAGCCCTCGACCTCAATCATGGCGCCGCGGCTAACCCCCTCGGTTCTGGGGCAGCTAATCGCCCTCTATGAACACATCACCTTTACCCAAGGGGTCGTGTGGGGGATTAACAGCTTCGACCAGTGGGGCGTGGAGCTGGGCAAACAGCTCGCCAAGGCGCTCACTCCGGCAATCGCCGGTGACCAGGAGGTCTTGGAGCAGCAAGATCCTTCTACTAAAGCGTTAATCGACTACTACCACGCCAATCGTGAAAACTAGCCTGTATCAACGCAAGTAGGTTACGCGGGGGCTAGATTTTTCCTCCCGCCCAAGAATTCGGGGAAAGACTGAAGTCTTTCCCCGAATTCTTATGCCCACCGCACCCACTCGGATAAAATCTAGCCCCCGCGCATAGCTGAGACTAAACAGCCCTCTATGTCTTGATATTAAGTGCGCCTATTGCTGCGCAGGCGGGCACTAGCTATTGGTGTGGTAAAAGATGCGAGAGGGGGCTTGAGCCGAGCGAAGCAAGGCTCACCGGGGTCCCCCGAGCGCTTTTACCGCACCAACCTATTCCAGGGAACGGCGTTACCTGTTTTCAAGCGGGAGGGAAAATCTAGCCCCCGCGCCAACCGTGAAGATCAGCCCTTGTGTCGCTAGTCGCGGTATAGGGGTTTAGAGGATGTCCATGGTGTCGGGGTGGGAGCCGGATCGGCCGGCCTCGCCCTTATCCAGGGAATCTAAATCCGCTTTGGCCTGTTCATCGAGCTGGAAATCGAAAATATCCAGGTTTTCTTTAATGCGGTTGGGGTGAACCGACTTGGGGAAGAGGACGTCTCCGCGCTCAATGCCCCAACGCAGCACTACCTGGGCAGGAGTTTTTCCTAAACGATTGGCGGCGGCAATTACTTTTTCTTCCCCTAAAACGTTCCCGCGTGCCAGCGGTGACCAGGCTTCGGTTACGATTCCATGTTGCTGGTGGAAGGCGCGCAGTTCATTATTGGCAAAGTGGGGGTGAATCTCCACTTGATTGACCGCCGGGGTCACCCCGGTTTCCGCGATCAAGCGCTCTAAATGGTGTATCTGGAAGTTAGAAACCCCTACGGTGCGTGCCTTTTCGTCATATTGGAACTCTAGGAGGGTGCGCCAGGTCTGCACGAAATCGCCGTTATAGCGGGTTGGCAGTGGCCAGTGAATCAAGAATAAATCTACGTAGTCGGTGCGCAGATCCTCGAGGCTTTGTTGGAAAGATTTACGAGCGTCCTCCGGTAAATGCTTGTCATTATTGAGCTTGGTGGTCAAGAAAATATCTTCGCGGTCAATTCCGGATTCTTCAATCGCGCGCCCTACTTCCGCCTCATTGTGATACATCTGCGCGGTATCAATATGGCGAATCCCCAGATCCAGCGCATATTTAACTGCATCTACACAATCCTCAGCGGGGAGTTTGTAGGTTCCCAAACCGAACTGCGGTATCTGGTATCCGGTAGAAAGTTCCAAAGCGGGAATAGACAGGGCGGTCATAAATCATTCCTTATTTCTCGACTGCTGTTGCCACCATTGTTACCCGAGGAATACTGACTTTGGGGAACAATGCTAGCTAAGTCACGCCTTAGGTGCCCACGCGTCCGGGAAGAAACATAAAATAAAATACTCTTACCTGCACAAATATCCTAATAAATCGGCGATGTGTTTTATCTTGCAGACTGGGGTAAGTTCGCCTGCGTCCTCAAAAACTTTAAGTATCAGACCGCAGCAGGGGTAGTCAGATGGGGCTAGTTATCAGCGTAGCGATAAACGTTGGTTTCCCGCTGCTTGAAACCGCAGCGCCGATAGAGGCGGTTGGCGGCTTCGCGCGAGGGGCGGGAAGTAAGATCCACGGTTTTTGCCCCGACCTTCTTGGCGTGAACTACTGCAGCCTCAACTAGTTTTTGGCCGGCTCCGTGACCGCGGGCAGCCGAATCCACGACCACGTCCTCAATCCAGGCGCGTTTTCCGGTGGGAATCTTGAAGGTTGCCAAAGAGAGCATCCCTAAAATCTTGCCTTCTTCGGAGCGGAAAACTAGCAGGTAAACTCCATCTTGTTCGCAGAAGTCTTTGATCTGTTCGGCACTTAGCTGTTTAGCGGATTGTGAAAGCTGGGGGATAAGGCGCGAAAATGCCTCTACAAGTTCCTCGCTGAACTCTTCGACCAGTTCGACTGCCATGATTGCTCCTTTATCTTCGGAAAAATCCTACTTAAGAAACATATACGCTGAAAGCGCAATTTGGAAAGTGTAATCCCCACAGCTGGGGTTTCTTCGGGAAAACTTGCGCCCCATCCATCCCCTCCGAAACTAAAAGTGCAGGTAAAGGAGATTTTCTAAATTTTTGGAAAAAATTTCGGAGGCGGGGGAATAAAAGTCGGGTTTACGGAGTTGAGTTAAGTAGACTCAGGTTTTAGGGATTTGGCTTGATAGTTCCTCAGGATTTGATAACCTTGAGTGCGTAAGGCTCAAGGTTTATGGAATCTCGGCGGAAGTTGCGAAGACTGAAACTGTCGGGCGTCAGCCGCCAGAACCTAGAGCTAAAAAGACTAAATAAATTTGTAGGAAGGAAGAAACTATGGCACGTGCAGTAGGTATTGACTTGGGCACCACCAACTCCGCGATTGCGGTTCTAGAAGGGGGGCAGCCCACTATTATCGCTAATGCTGAAGGTCAGCGCACCACCCCCTCGGTGGTGGCATTCTCCAAGGCCGGGGAAGTCCTGGTAGGAGAGGTGGCCAAACGGCAGGCGGTGACTAACGTGGATCGCACCATCGCCTCGGTGAAGCGCCACATGGGAGATAGCTCCTGGAAAGTAAAAATTGATGATAAGGAATACAACCCTCAGCAGATCAGCGCCTTTATTTTGGGCAAACTGAAGAAAGACGCCGAAGAATACTTGGGGGACTCGGTACAGGACGCGGTAATCACCGTGCCTGCCTACTTCAACGATGCGCAGCGCCAGGCCACCAAAGATGCCGGTAAAATCGCGGGACTAAACGTACTGCGTCTGGTAAACGAGCCGACTGCCGCCGCCTTGGCTTACGGCTTGGAAAAGAGCGAAAAGGACGAATCCATTTTGGTCTTCGACCTCGGTGGCGGTACTTTCGACGTTTCCTTGCTGGAAGTAATGAAGGATGAGGACGGCTTTTCCACTATCGAGGTGCGCGCCACTAACGGGGATAACCGCCTCGGTGGTGACGATTGGGATCAGCGAATCGTGGATTGGTTGATTGGCACAGTTAAGACCAATACCGGTGTGGATTTGTCGAACGACAAGATCGCAATTCAGCGTCTACGCGATGCTGCGGAGCAGGCCAAGAAGGAACTGTCTTCGGCTACCTCCACTCAGATTTCTTTGCAGTATCTGTCAATGGCCGAGTCTGGCCCGGTTCACCTTGATGAGCGTCTAACTCGCGCCCGTTTCGAGGAAATGACCCAGGATCTCCTAGAACGCACCCGCAAGCCCTTCGAACAGGTAATTGCAGACGCCAAGATTCACGTATCCGATATTGACCACGTAGTGCTGGTGGGTGGTTCTACCCGGATGCCGGCAGTAGCCGATATGGTAAAGTCCCTGACCGACGGAAAAGAAGCCAATAAGTCGGTTAACCCCGACGAAGTGGTGGCCAGCGGTGCCGCCCTGCAAACCGGGATTATCCAGGGAGACCGCAGCGACGTCCTCCTGATTGACGTCACCCCCCTGTCGCTGGGAATTGAAACCAAGGGCGGGGTAATGACCACCTTGATTAAGCGCAATAGCGCGATTCCTACTAAGCATTCGGAGATTTTCTCTACTGCGGAAGATAATCAGGATTCGGTGCTAATCCAGGTATTCCAGGGTGAACGTACCTTTACCCGCGATAACAAGTCGCTGGGAACTTTCCAGCTCACCGGGATTTTGCCCGCGCCTATGGGGGTTCCCCGGATCGAGGTCACTTTCGATATTGACACCAACGGGATTGTGCACGTCTCGGCGAAAGACCAGAACACCAATAAGGAACAGTCGATGACTATTTCTGGAGGTTCCGCGCTTTCTAAGGACGAGATCGACCGCATGGTTAAAGAGGCCGAAGCGCACGCGGAAGAGGATCAGAAGCGGCGCGAAGAAGCCGATTTGCGTAACTCGGCGGAACAGACGGTTTACTCGATCGAGAAGCTGCTGAAAGATAACGCCGAGAAACTGCCCGAGGAAATCGCCAAAGAGGTACGTGAAGCCTCCGACAAGGTCAAGAAGGCTTTGGAAGGTGAAGACATCGAGGCCGTGAAGACTGCGATGGAAGAACTCAATACCAAGTCGCAGAAGATTGGGGAAACCCTCTATGCGCAAACTCAGGCCGAGGCGGCGCAAAGCCAGGCAGAGTCTGGCGCCTCCGCTGAGGATGCTGGTGCCGGAGCCGAGGATGACGTAATCGACGCGGAAGTGGTCGATGACGAGGACGAAGACAAGTAACTCTTTAGTCTCAAGCTGTCTGGGGCGCTCGCGAAAGTGGGCGCCCCACCGGCAGGAGGAAGAATTTTGGAAGAGCAAAATGGGAAACGGAGGATAAAGATCAAGGTGAAAGACCCAATGCATCCCACTTCGGATCCAGAATTAGAAAATCAGGCGGATGCTTCCGCCTCGCAGGCTTCGGATCTTCAAAATACCGGTATTCCGGAACAGTCAGCACCGGTCAGCTCGGACGCCTCTGTGCAGTCAGAGCCGGTTGCCAGCGCTAAACCGGAAGAAGCCGATAAGCAGGATGAAAACGCGGCTTTTGCAGATTTAGCTGCGCGTCTGGGCGAAGAAATCGATAGCGATCCCGAAGCCGTGCCAGCAGAAGGCAGCGCGGCTGAAGAAGCCGAGCCTGAGGACGCAAATGCTCAGGTAGAACAGCTTAAAGCCCAGGTAGCTGAGTTAGAAGAACAGCTAGCCCGGGCAAGAGCCGAAACCTATAACTTGCAGCAGGAATACTCCGGCTATGTCAAGCGCAGCAAAACTGAGATGTCTGCCCACCGAACAGATGGGCAAAAAGCGGTGTTGCAGGTGCTGCTAAGTGTGCTGGATGACGTGCAGGCGGCGCGAGAGGCCGGCGAATTGCAAGGCCCCTTCGAATCGATCGCTAACAAATTGGAGAACACCCTAGAAACCAACTTTGGTTTAACGCGCTATGGCAATAACGGGGATGAGTTTGACCCCAACGTACACGAAGCCATGATGGCGCAAAGTGGCGGGGCGGGGGAACCCAGCATCGCCCAGGTGCTCCAGCCCGGATACAAAGTGGGCGATCAGGTACTGCGGGCAACAAAAGTAATAGTAAATAACCCGGATTAGGGATTAAGGAGGTGAGCATTCATGGCCGGACAAGATTGGGTAGCAAAAGATTTTTATCGCACCCTGGGAATATCGAAAAAGGCAGATCAGGCCGAAATAAAGAAGGCTTACCGAAAATTGGCACGCAAATATCACCCGGATCAAAACCCTGGTGACCAGGCTGCCGAAGACAAGTTTAAGGCAATCGGAGAGGCCTATCAGGTACTGTCTGATCCGGAACAAAAACGTCAATACGACGCTATTCGCGCTATGGCAGGCGGTGGTGCGCGTTTCAACGCAGGCCCCACCGGAGGTCATGGTGGGGCCGGAGGCTTCGACGACGTATTCGCCTCTATGTTTGGGGGCGGAACCGCTCCCGGAGGCGGCTCCGCTAGGATCAACTTGGGTGACGGCGACCTTGGCTCCATGCTTGGTTCGCTGTTTTCCGGAGGCGGTCGCGGCAGCTTCGGGGCATCCGGGGCTTTCGGCGCGACTTCTGACGGTTTTTCCAATGGTGGCAAAGGTAAAGATTTAGCTGCCGAAGTTACCTTGGATTTTCGGACTGCTATGGCGGGCAGCACTATGAAGCTGACGGTAGATGGCAAGAGTATGACCGTGCGGATTCCTAGTAAGATCCGCGATGGTAAAAAACTGCGGCTGCGCGGTAAAGGGCGGCCGGGGCCGCGAGGAAACGGTGACCTGGTAGTGACAGTTCACGTTACTCCCGATCCGTTGTATTCCTTTGACGGTAAAGCCCTACAAATGCAGCTGCCAGTGACCGCTGCCGAAGCACTTGCGGGCGCCAAAGTTAAAGTGCCCCTGCTTGGCGGTAAACAGGCAACTATCAAGATACCTGCCGGAGCCGACAGTGGTACCAAGCTGCGCTTGCGCGGCAAAGGTCTAGAGGGATTAGACGTGGTGGCCACGGTACGGATAGTGAATCCGCGCAAACCTTCTAGTCGGGTAGTGGATATTGCCCAGCAGCTAGGCGAAGCGATTCGCGCCGATCACCCGGATTTTAACCCCCGCAGTCAGCTTGAGAGGCAATAATGACTGCCACGGTTGAAACGCTCTATGTGATTTCGGTGGCCGCAGAGCTAGCGGGGATGCATCCGCAAACTCTGCGGCAATACGATCGCATCGGACTAGTTATCCCTAAGCGCACTAAGGGGCGAGGGCGGCGTTATAGCGCCGAAGATATTGCGGAACTGCGAGAAGTGCAGCGTCTTTCCCAAGAAGAGGGTATTAACCTGGCAGGCATTAAGCGGGTGCTAGAGTTGCAACGTGCTGCTGCCCGCTTGGCGGCTGAAAATGAGCGTTTGCGTCAGCGGATCGCTATTTATGAACGAGGACGTGGCAGGGTATTTTCCGCTGCTCCTACTGGGGAAGTTTCTCCCTTGACTAAGTTCCCAGGATCGCGGCGGGTGTCTGGACAGGAGCTTGTGCCCTATCTACCAGGACAAATAGTTATTTGGGGTGAAAATCGATGCTAGCCCTTACAATTGAGGAAACTAGGCAAGGGAGAAACGATGAACGAAACTCCAAATAGGTACGGCGCTAACTCGAGCGAGCAAGAACAATGGGTGCTAGACGGGAAACTTTACTCTGGAAGTCCTGCCGAACAGCGCCAAGCTGCCTCGCCGTCCTCATCTCAGCAGCCGGTTTCCTCCCCGGAGCAGGCGGCGGAGCAAGAACCCCTTAACCGGGATAGCGGCAATAATTTTGCGGCTTTTCCTGGAAATCCTCCGCAAAATAACCTTGGTGAGCAAAATAGTTTTGGTTCTGGAATTGAACCTAACGTTCACCATGACTTTGGTGCCCAAAATAATGGCGGTAATAACTTTCCGCAGCCTCCCGCCTCTCAGCCTTCTTATGGGCAAGCCGCAGGTGGTTATACAGGTGCCAACTCTTACCCGCAACCGCAAAGTCCTTCCCCAGCAGGAAATAATTTTCCCACCCCGCCTGGATATGAGGGGAGCACGAATTGGAACGCGCCCTCGGGAATGCCCCAATCAGGCGGACCGGGAGATATGGGACCGGGCAGTTTTTCCGGCCTTAGCAATGACCCGGTAACTCCGCGTCCGGAAAGAAAATCCCAAGCAGTGCCCATTGCTACGTTGGTGCTGGGGATCATCTTGATGATCGTCCTCGCCCCGATAACCTGCATCGGAATGCTAGTCGGGTATGGAGTTAATATCAGCGCCGGTATGGAAAGGCACAGTGGCGATAGCGTCATCACCCGTGAAGATGATTATCACGGGCGCACCATAGTGCTGGTAGAGGTGCCAGAAGATACTGAGGTTACTTGTAAAACTACCTTCAACGGTCAGGAACTTATTTCCGAAACCGATGCGGGGGCAGATTTCAGCGCCGACACTGCCGGCAGTGAAAAGAACAACGAGGTGTTCAGTTACAATCTGCACTCTCGCGGGAAGCTGGTGATTGATTGCAAGAGCGCCCAGCCCGATAAAGCCCCTATCACCGCCATCAGCGTGATTCCCAATGTTACCTTTACCCTGTTGGTCTGGGCATTTATCCTCCCCACGATTATGGGATTTGTAGGTATCGGCTTGCTGATTTGGGGAATAATCTGGACGGTAAAACGCGGTCGGGACAATCGACAAGCTCTCATGACTAACTCCTACTATCGCTAGTTTTCCGGAGTGTCCTGGGTTTGGGGCGCAATCAGAGACTTTTTAGCAACTCGTTTTCGCACGTCCTCCGGGTGTGCTAGCTTTCTTGGGCTAGGGATGGTTTTTGTGAGGTAGTTAACCCAAAAAATAAAGTTGAGTGGAATAAACTCAACTTTAGAGGTGTTGGACTAAATAGCAACACCCCATCCCACCCGGATGGGAATACGGGAGGAAAAATGGAAACAAAACTTACAGTAAAATCACAGGCCGCCTTAGGGGATGCGGTACAAACCGCGCAAGCCAATAACAACCCCCAGGTAGAGCCGGAACATCTTTTAAATGCTTTGCTAGGGCAAACCGACTCGATCGCGTTTGCGCTTCTAGAAGCGGTGGTGCCTAATCGCACCCAGCAAATTAACGCGCCGCTGCACCACCTGATGGGAAGACTTCCCAGCGTCACCGGTAGCAGCGTAGGCGAGGTGCAAACCTCAATGGCGATGCGCCGGGTTATAAATAAGGCCGGCGATCTGGCGCGGGAACTCGGCGACGAATACGTATCCACCGAGCATCTGCTAATCGCTCTCGCCGATGACTCCGAAGGTCAGACGGCAGTTACTCAGCTGTTAAAGGGCGCGGGTGCCAGCGTAGATAGCTTGCGAGCCAAGCTAAAGGAAATTCGTAAAGACCCGGTCACTTCTCAAGACCCGGAATCCTCTTTCCAAGCCTTGAAAAAATACGGACGCGACCTCACTGAGGTGGCACGTAGCGGGAAATTAGATCCGGTAATCGGACGGGACAAAGAAATCCGGCGGGTTATCCAGGTACTCTCGCGGCGCACCAAGAACAACCCGGTGCTAATCGGAGAGGCCGGGGTAGGTAAAACCGCAGTCGTAGAGGGCCTGGCACAGCGGATTGTGGCCGGGGATGTTCCCCAGTCCTTGCAAAATAAGAAACTGATTAGCCTAGATTTAGGGGCAATGGTCGCGGGGGCAAAATATCGTGGCGAGTTCGAAGAACGCCTCAAGGCCGTCCTCGAGGAAATCAAGAACGCCGGCGGGGAAGTCATCACCTTTATCGATGAGCTGCACACGGTAGTAGGTGCCGGGGGTGGATCTGAAGGCGCCATGGATGCCGGAAACATGATTAAACCCATGCTGGCGCGCGGCGAGCTGCGGATGGTGGGGGCTACCACCTTGGACGAGTATCGACAAAACATCGAGAAAGATCCCGCCCTAGAACGCCGCTTTCAACAGGTGTTTGTGGCAGAACCTAGCGTAGAGGATACGGTAGCGATTTTGCGCGGGATAGCCCCCAAATACGAAGCGCACCACAAGGTCACGATTACCGATGGGGCACTGGTGGCCGCGGCGAAACTTTCGGATCGTTATATCACCGACCGCAACCTACCGGATAAAGCTATAGACCTGATTGACGAGGCCGCTTCCCGTCTACGGATGGAGCTGGATTCGAGCCCGGTGGAGGTAGATGAAAAGCGGCGTCAGGTAGACCGGCTGAAAATGGAAGAAGCCTACCTGGCAGACTCTGAGGGCGAAGGCTTAGATGAGCAGAGCAAGGCCCGCCTAGCAGATTTGCGCGCAGAGATCGCCAAAGAGCAACAGGTCTTGGATGAACTAAATGTGCGCTGGGAATCCGAAAAAGCCTCTCGCAATAAGGTCGGGGATTTGCGCGCCCAACTCGATAAGCTAAACACCCAGCTAGAGCGGGCGATGCGCAGTGGCGATTGGGAAACTGCGGGACGGCTGCAGAACGGGGAAATTCCCCAGATTCAAGCTGCGATCGCCGCCGCCGAAAAGCAGGAACAGCAAAGTGATGGCTCCGACGCCATGGTAGTCGAAAAAGTTGGCCCCACCGAGGTTGCCGAAGTGGTGGAGTCTTGGACGGGTATTCCTACCGGAAAAATGCTGCAAACCGAAACCGACAAGCTGCTGCATATGGAGGCGGAGATCGGGAAACGGCTAATCGGCCAAGAGCAGGCAGTCCAAGCCGTATCGGATGCGGTGCGGCGCTCGCGGGCAGGGGTGTCTGACCCCAACCGGCCGACCGGTTCCTTCCTTTTCCTCGGGCCTACCGGAGTTGGGAAAACCGAGCTTGCCAAGTCCTTAGCGGCGTTCCTCTTTGATGACCCTGCCGCTATGGTGCGCATCGATATGAGCGAATACGGGGAGAAACACTCGGTATCGCGCCTGATTGGTGCCCCTCCCGGCTATGTGGGCTACGAAGAAGGCGGTCAGCTGACTGAAGCGGTGCGTAGGCGTCCTTACAGCGTGATTCTGCTGGACGAAGTGGAAAAGGCGCATCCGGAAATCTTCCACGTGCTGCTGCAGGTGTTAGACGATGGGCGACTGACTGACGGTCAAGGTCGGGTAGTAGATTTTCGGAACACTATTTTGGTGCTTACCTCTAACCTGGGCTCGCAGTATCTGACCGAGAAAGATATGAGCGAGGATGAGAAAGAACGTCTGGTTAAAGAGGCAGTGAAAGCCAACTTTAGGCCGGAGTTCTTGAATCGACTTGACGAGATTTTGATCTTCAAGCCGCTCAGTCGGGCTCAGCTTGCCCAGATTGTGGATCTGCAGTTAGCGCAAGTGATGGAGCGGCTAGCGTCTCGCCGCCTGAAGTTGGTAGTTAGCGAGGACGCGAAGCAGTGGTTAGCTAATCGCGGCTATGACCCGGCGTTCGGGGCGCGCCCGCTGCGCCGCCTGATTCAAACCGAAATTGGCGATCAGCTGGCGCAAGGTCTTCTGGCTGGAAAGTGGGAAGACGGCGCCGAAATCAAGGTGACGGTACCGGAGGGGCACGCCGCCCCGGCGGGAAGATTCCACCTGTTGTTAATTTAATGACGGGTAGTCGTAAAAATGGTGTCGGAAGCTAGATAAGCTTCCGGCACCATTTTTTGATATCTATTTTCATTAAAAGACCAGCTAGTGAAGGTATTTGAGCGGGAATGTGTAAAATTCCAGGCGATAGGGGGGTCGATTGCGCTTGGATACGGGTGGAGCAGTTATAAATCATCGCCGATTTGTTAGGTGATTTGGGGAGAAAAACTGTATCCTGGATAGAGCTCGGGTATTTTTATGCCCAGTGGTAGAAAAAAGTATAGGCGATAGGCAAACGGGAGGGGGATGCCCAGGTGCCCAAACCAGCACATAAGAGCGGGGAACGCGGACCATACGCCGGTGGCGTGGCTCGGCGTGAAGCCATACTTGACGCAACTGTAGATATGATTGCGGAAGTTGGCTACCACGGTCTCTCTATGCGCGATGTGGCTCGCCGTGTTGGCATATCCCACCCGGGGGTTATCTACCACTTCCCCTCAAAAGAAGCCCTGCTCATGGCGGTTATCGAGCGCTATGAGGATCGCTCCAACTTCGATGTTCAGGCTATGCGTAACATGCAGCCTTTCGAAGTTTTTAATGCCTTCGCTGAACTTTCTACCGAGCTCAGTTCTAACCCCACGATCGTGGAAATGGAATGTATGTTGTCGGTGGAAGCTTCCAACGAGGTGCACCCGGCACACGACCACTTCGCGGCTCGTTTTGAAGGGTTACAAAAGGTGCTAACCAGCGCCTTTGGGCAGCTACAAGAAGACGATCTCATCAACAAGGATTCCGATCCCAAGACACTGGCACATTCCCTCCTGGCCGAATGGTACGGCCTACATATCCAGTGGCTCTACAACAGGGATGGGGTAGATGTAGTCGGTTCCTTGACCAACTTGATTATCAACCAGGTGGATCTCACCAACCCCAAGGCGCTTCACGCCATCATGTCCAGCGGTTTTGCATCCCCCTCCGCAATGGCCGCAATCGAACAGGTGGCTGGATTTACCTTGGAAGATTTGTTGGAAAAGGGATACATCAGCCTTTCCTCCCAGGAAATGGAGAAGTACGGTCTTTCGGATGTGCCGGAAGAAATCTTGGACAAAATTGTTCGTTCTGGCATTCTGGTGGCCAGCGACCTCGAATACGCGCAAGAGAACCAGGCGCTCAGCATCGATTTGTTGGGCCGTTTGGTTATCAACAATGTTCTCGAAACCGACGAATACAATACTCTGGCGGATGTTGGTGTCGTGCCACGTGAAGCAGTGGCGGCTCTTACCGCAGTTATGGCTGCCCGCCCCTTCTAGGGACTCGTGGGGATGGATTTTGACCCAGTAACTGCAGTTTTAACGCAGTTTCCTTTCCCGGTTTCCTGCGCGCTTTTTTCCTATGAATCTGTGTCTTTACCCCAAAGCTGCCAGGTTATAGGTACCTGGGGAGACCAGGACAAAGTCTATCCCTGGATGTCAGTCACTAAGCTGGTTACCTCCCGTACGATTCTGGGAGCCGTCGAAAACGGCGTCCTCGACTTGGATCAACCCTTGCCCCAGTTACCAGGAGTAACCGAGCTTCGTTCCGTTAGCGTGGCCGACCTGCTTGCGCACCGCAGCGGCCTCGATCATGAAAAAAGAGAATTTACCCGTACGCCCCATACCCGCCGTGTGTACTCCAATTCGGGATACGAAATCCTCGGTGAGCTGCTCGCTCAGCGCAGCGGGGTTCCTTTTGCTACCTGGGTTGCGGAAATGCTATTTTCTCATCTGGGAATAAAGCGCAAAATGCGAGGTTCGCCTGCCTGGGGAATGCATGGCAGCCTGCGAGAACTTTTGGCTTTTGCTTTCGAGGCCGCCTGCCCGCGGTTCCTATCCTTGGAACTGTTTGCTGCCTGGTCGCGCAGTGATGGAATCCAGCTACCCGGGGTGTTACCGGGATATGGTTTTCACCGCGACAATGCTTGGGGGCTAGGCTGCGAAATCCGCGCCGCCAAAGATCCGCACTGGACTCTGCCGGATTCTTCCCCGGATACCTACGGACACTTCGGGCAATCCGGATCTTTCTTGTGGATTGATCCCGCCATACGCCTGGGAGCAGTCTTCTTAGGGCAAGAGCGTTTCGGCGCCCTCCATAAGCAGCTGTGGCCAGAACTTAACCGCGCCCTGCGCGAAGTAGGCAAAAACGCTCAGCGGGCTTAGGGAGCCACCTCAAGAATCACCGGCACATGGTCGGAGGCGCCCTTACCTTTGCGTTCCTCCCGCAAAGACTGGGCTGCGCTAATCCGGCTGGTCAAAGCAGGGGAGCAGTAGGCAAAATCAATCCGCATCCCTTCATTGCGGGGAAAACGTAACTGTTTATAGTCCCAATAGGTGTATTGGTCGAACAGGTCGCGGGTGACTTCAGTGAAACCAGCATCCGCGAAAGCGAAGAAGGCTTCGCGTTCGGGTTTAGATACGTGGGTGGCACCCGCAAACACCTCCATATCCCACACATCCTGGTCAAAGGGGGCAATGTTCCAGTCGCCCATTAGTGCCAGTTGTATCTTTGGATCCGCCTCTAGCAGCGAGGACGCATACTCGCGCAAGTTTTTTAACCAGGTCAGCTTATAGCGGTAGTGGGGATGGGATAGTTCGCGCCCATTGGGAACATAGAGGGAAAAGATTCTTATCCCGCCGCATAGGGCGCTGATTGCGCGCGGTTCCACTACTGGTTCTTTCCCGGGGTTCCCGTAAGCGGGCTGCCCGGGAAAATCCTGCTGCACGTCCTCGAGACCTACCCGAGAAATAATCGCCACCCCGTTCCACTGGTTGGCTCCATGCACCGCGACTTCGTATCCGGCCTGCTTAAACGGTTCATAAGGGAACTGATCTGGGCGGCATTTGGTTTCTTGTATTGCCAAAACATCCAAGTTTTCCCGCTCCAAAAGCGCGCTCACCCGCTCATATCGTGCCCGAATAGAGTTAACGTTCCAAGTTGCAATCCTCATGTGTCAACCATAGCGGTTATAAAACCGATAAACTGAATGTCATGACCGCTAACGACTCTCAAAAGGCTCGCCTGATTTCTTTAATCAAAGAGCTATCTGTTAAATACGGGGATTTTACGCTGGCCAGCGGAAAGAAATCCTCATTCTATATTGATTTGCGTCGCTCCACCCTGCATCACGAAGCCTCAGTTCTGATCGGGCATGTGCTGCTGGATCTGCTAGAAGAGGCCGGTTACCTGCCGGAAGATATCGATGCGGTCGGCGGGCTGACTATGGGGGCGGATCCAGTGGCTTTTGCGATTATGCAGGCCGCTGCTTCGCGGGGTCTTGATATTGATGCCTTCGTGGTGCGTAAAGAAGCTAAAGATCACGGGATGGGGCGCCAGATCGAAGGCCCGGATATCGCCGGAAAACAGGTGGTGATCGTGGAAGATACTTCCACCACTGGCGGTTCGCCTATTCGCGCAGCGCAGGCAGCGGAAAAAGCAGGAGCAAAAGTGCTGTGTGTAGCGGTGGTAGTTGATCGTGGCGATGTAGCTAAAGAAAAAGTTAACCAGGCCGGCTGGGAATATCTGGCGGCACTAGATTTGACAGATTTAGGAATCGAGGGGGATTAAAAGATGTCATGGGTTTTAGTAACCGGAGCCTCCAGTGGGCTCGGCCTAGAGTTTTGTAACCAGTTGGCGGGGCGCGGACACAATGTAGTGATGGTGGCGCGGCGAGAAAATGTTTTGCTGGAACAGGCACAACGCATTGAAGACTTTTATGGGGTGACCTGCGAAGTGTTACCTGCCGATTTAGCTATGCAACAAGGATTGCGGAAAGTGGCGCGCCGTTTAGCCTCCCCCGAGCGCCCGATTTCACTGCTGGTTAATAATGCCGGTTTTGCCCTGGCGGAAGATTTCGTAGACGGTTCCGCTTCTCAACAGGTGCGCGGGCTAAACGTAATGGTGCGGGCAGTTATGCTGCTTTCCCAAACCGCGGCTTCTAGGATGCGCCGGCGCGGACGCGGTGCGATTTTAAATGTGTCTTCGGTAGCGTCTGGAACTGCCATGGGTACCTATGCCGCGCATAAAACTTGGGTAGAGATTTTCAGTTGCGCCCTGGCAGAGGAGTTGCGCGGCAGTGGGGTGCAGGTTATGGCGCTAAAGCCAGGGACTACCGATACCGGCTTCTTTAGCAAGATCACTACCAAGATCGAGGACGTGCCCACTATTGCCCGGCTAACCCCGGAATATGTGGTTGAGCAAGCCTTGAATGATCTGGCACGCGGAAAAGTTATTTCGGTACCTTCCGTAATCTTTAAGGTCATGAGCTTCTTAACCTGGAAGGCTCCCCGCTCTCTAGTGTGCCGCTTTACGGGCTACCTACAGCGTGACCGGTTTAAAGTCTAAGCCTATGGGTAATGGGGTTGGTCCTTGGCCGGGCGGGTCAGAGCATTGGCCAGAGGGGGAGCATTGGGATCCGCAGCTACTGGAGGAAGGTGACCGCCGCAATGTGGAGGATCGTTTCCGCTATTGGCGCCGGGATGCGATTCGGGACTTCCTGGATAGTGAACGTTTCCCTTTCCAGGTGGCGATCGAAAACCTCGACCATGATTTCAATATCGGTTCCATAGTGCGTTCAGCTAACGCCTTTGGTGCTAACTCCGTGCATATCGTAGGGGCGCACCGCTGGAACAAACGGGGCGCGATGGTAACCGATCGTTACCAGCACGTAGACCATTTCCCGGATGCAGAGTCTTTTGCCCATTGGGCGCGCTCGGCGGGGGTTACCCTGATTGGGATAGACAATGTGGAGGGATCCCAGCCGCTAGAGGACGCGGTTTTGCCGGAGAACTGTTGCCTGGTTTTCGGGTCGGAGGCGAACGGTTTAAGCCCAGAAATGCTCGCGGAATGCGCAGCGGTTTACGAGATTACCCAATATGGCTCTACCCGCTCCATAAACGTAGGCGCGGCCGCGGCAGTAGCCATGTGGGCGTGGGTGATTCAGCACCGCCGTTCCTAACGCGGTTCAATACAGTAAGTACTGGTCTTTAAATGCTGGCGCAAGGTGATGGTAGCGCTGCCACTTTTTGCTCTATAAAGCACATCGTCCTTTTGCTGCTTTAGCGGTTTTATGGACACTCCGCCACCAGCGGCTATCTCGCGGATCTTGGAGACTAAACCTCCCTGTGTCACGCTCTTTACTTGGCTAGAGCTAGAAGCTCCACACACAGTTTCGTAGCGACCGTCATCGTGGACATGAATCGGTTGCCCATCGATTTGTCCCACTACCCGCTTGGCCACATGGACGGCATCCGCGGGGCTAAGCGCATCAATTTTTCCGCCTACCCGAATCGCGGGACACGGATAGTTAGAGTTCAGTTCCGGTTGCGAGAACATAACTGAAACATATTTGCCTTGCCATTCAGCACCGCCATCTACAACGCGTCCTCCTGCTGCCCCGGCCTGCAGAATCGCGCCGCGGAGCCGGTCATTGAAATAGCGATTGTCCATAACTTCTGCAGGCATAGTCCAACAGGATTTACGGATTCTCTCTAAGTTCCCGGCGGCTAAATCATCAAAGAACTGTTGAGTAAGCCGGATTTGGGAGGACGATACGCCGTCGATATTGGCGATTGCTACCGAACGTATGGGTAGTTCGGGAATCTTTGCTCCTGAATTCTCTAGGTAGTTTTCCCCCAGTCGGGTTCCCGAAGAAGAGGAGTATTTCCCGTACTTTCCTTTCCCGTTTCCACCATTGGCGCTGTTCCCGGCCTTCACAACCCCCTCAGCTGCGCCTCCGATCAGGTCACCGTCTCCGCTACCGGTGAAGCTGCCGGCACGAAGTACCCGGGTACCGTTCTTGCCGCTCCCAAAAGTAGTTTTCCCTACTTCGTATTGCTTGCTAAGAGGAGGAATAAAGACGAAATCTGTAGTAATGCTGTCCGTATATTCTCCGTTGTCGTCAGGATCATTCGCATCTTTAGCGGTTCCACTGGCAGTTGCCAAGAAAAGGTAGCCTCCGCTGGCTCGCCACTGATTGTAACCACTGTGGTTAATGAGCCACAGATCTTGGCTATCACTGGTTTTGGTGGCACGAATTTCTTGTTTATCTTGGTCTTGGCCAGTGAGTTCCACGCTCTTAGTAGCGCCGATTTCCGGTATCTCTTTAGTCGCCGGGTAACTCAACTTCTCTACCCGCATGGGATCATGAGTAACCGCGCCGCGACGAGCCATCTCAAGGCTAAAGTCCTCAGAGTCAATCTGAGTGCCATCTGCCTTGTATTTTTCGCATGCTGAATCTGCCCCTGGAATACATAAGATGATTTCCTCGTTATCGGGATCTAGTTGTAGGGCGACATTGAACATGTGGAAGTCGGGATCCTCTTTTAATTGGGTGAGCTCCTTCTTCACCTTTCCAGTTTTTAGATCGAGTATCTGTACTTTTCCATCCGGGTTAGCGCAGACTGCAGATTTGTCGGCAAATCGGCAGATAGGAGAGATTCCTTGCGCTGAAAAAATTGCCACCGGCTTAGTCCAGAGCACCTTATTTTCAGGGGTAATAACCGAAATGTTACTAGTTGAGTTTCGCTGGTAATGAAACAAGACCGCCAGGTCATTGGTATTGAAAAGCAGCTGCTGGGTCTCTTGCTCCGAGCCGGGGAAAGTCCCGAACGCCTCCTCGGGCAGACTCTCGACCTCTCCGGTAGAAATATCTATCAATCCGGTGTTGCAAACGATATTGTTACGGAAGGTTTGGGGCAGGCAAGCCTCGGGACCTATCTGATCAATGGCGCTAATCGTAGAGTCGTTACCATCAAAATCTTTATGCCACTTCTGTTTACCGCTGGCTAAATCGTAGCCGGTGATGCTGAAAACTCCGCTTTTATTTTCATTAGGAATGGTATAGAGGGCGACCGCTACCGTTTCCCCATCTTCCGATACGAATGGTGTTATCTGCGTTCCTTTGAGATGGGTGATTTGGGTACGCCAAGCTTCGGCCGCCCCGTTTTCGTACTCGGCAGCTAATTGTTGATAGGGCAGTCGCTGATAGTTACCGGGGTCGTATGAGTCGCTTTCCTTGGAGGACGAGCCGCCAAGACTGACGCTTTGGCAAGCTGAAAGCATCGAGAAAGTCAGGATTATTATGCTTAACAGTCCTAAACGGGAAAACAAACGATTAGTTTTAGGTTGGGGAATCATATATTTTTTCTATCACTTAACTGAGTTGCGATGAGTAGATATGGTGGGCAACTTAGCGCTCTGGCTGACAAATGAGACAAAACAAAAATCGGATGGGAAAACGTTTGATTCCCAACCCGATCGCAACTGATGCTGCGAGAGGTGACACCTGGTTTTTGAGATGTGGGTGACAAAGATTTGGGACACAAGACCCTGCAGTCAGCTAGACCTTGTGAGACAATGAAAGCGTAAGAAGTCTATCTTAAAGGAGGGCCCCTGTGGCTATTGCAACCCCTGAAGTTTATAACGAAATGCTAGATCGCGCGAAAGAAGGCAAGTTCGCTTATCCCGCGATTAACGTTACTTCCTCCCAGACGCTAACTGCTGCGATTCGTGGTTTTGCCGAGGCAGAATCGGACGGAATCATCCAGGTATCGGTAGGCGGTGCCGAATACTGGTCGGGCGCTACCATTAAAGATCGGGTAGCCGGCTCCCTGGCTATGGCCGCCTACGCCCGGGAAATCGCCAAGAACTACCCGGTAACTGTAGCTTTGCACACTGACCACTGCGCCAAGCAGAACATTGACTCCTGGATTCGCCCCCTAATGGAGCTAGAAGCCGAAGAGGTCAAGGCTGGTCGCCTGCCGGCCTACCAATCCCATATGTGGGATGGTTCCTCGGTTCCGTTGAAAGAAAACCTGGAAATTGCTCAGGAACTGCTGGAACTGTCGGTTAAGGCCAACACCATTCTCGAGGTAGAGATCGGCGTTGTCGGTGGCGAAGAGGACGGCATCGTTGGGGAAATCAACGAGAAGCTCTACACCACGCCAGAAGATGGTATGAAGACTGCTGAGGCTTTGGGCTTCGGCGAAAAAGGTCGCTACATAACTGCTTTGACCTTCGGTAACGTTCACGGCGCCTACAAGCCGGGACACGTTAAGCTGCGTCCGGAACTCCTGGGCGAGATTCAAGAAGCCGTAGGCGAGAAGTATGGCAAGGGAGATCGCCCGTTCGATTTGGTAATGCACGGTGGCTCCGGCTCTACTGCCGAAGAAATCGCCACTGCGGTAAAGAACGGCGTTATCAAGATGAACATAGATACTGACACCCAGTATGCTTTCACCCGTCCGATCGCTGATTGGATGTACAAGCACTATGAGGGCGTCCTCAAGGTAGACGGCGAAGTCGGTATCAAGAAGCAGTACGACCCGCGTTCTTGGGGCAAAGCTGCCGAAGCCGGTATGGCGGCGCGCGTAGTCGAGGCGTGTGAGCGTCTGGGCTCCGTCGGCACCCGGATGAAGTAACTTTGTTTTCTATCTAGTTACCTAGAGATTTAAGGTAGCCCTGGCGGATTTTCCGCCGGGGCTACCCTTTTTCTCGCACCTTTTATCGACGAATCCTGACTACGGAATCTCAATCTTTGCTGGCAGAGCCTGAATCCTAAACTAAAGCACCCTCCCACGACAGTATTACCCTCCCGCAACGGAATCACCCTCCGGGGTGGTGTTTAGGGGCGCGAAAATCGTGCTTTTTCCCGGCGCTGGAGGGTGTTTTTGTCCGGGGAGGGTGTTTTTGTCCGGGGAGGGTGTTTTTGTCCGGGGAGGGTGTTTTTGTCCGTGGAGGGCGCAACTGCCCGCTTTTCTCCCTCGTACCTGACGAAACCACCCTCCCACAACCGAATCACCCTCCGGCGACAAGATCATCCTCCCGAGTTGTGGTGGAGCCGCTAGATTCGGGTCTTTTTTACCGCGCTGGAGGGTGTTTTTGTCCGTGGAGGGCGCAACTGCTCGCTTGTTTGCCTTTTACCTGACGGAATCGCCCTCTGACAACGGAATCGCCCTCCGGCGACGGAATCGCCCTCTGGCAACGGGATCACCCTCCGGCGAAAGAATCACCCTCCAGAAACAACTTCGCGTTAGCTAACAGCAGGCACGCTCTCACAGTAGGTACCTCTCCTATAGCTACTAGGCGGTGAACAAGAATCACGCCGGGGCGGGCGCTTACGCTATGATTAGGGGCAGTGAAACTCTTACCTATTTGCTCGCGCCCCCTCGGTGCGGGCAATTTTTTCTATATGCCCTTACCCCTGGGTGAGGCATAGATAAGGAGAAGTTCTTATGCAGCAGGCCTCCTCGGATCTGGCCTTAATCGTGCTGGAGGACGGGTTTATCGCGAAAGGCAAAGCCTGGGGCAAGCGGGGACGCGCCCTGGGGGAAGTGGTATTCGCGACCGGGATGACCGGGTACCAGGAAACTTTGACTGACCCGTCCTATCACCGCCAGATAGTTATCCAAACCGCTCCCCATATCGGAAATACCGGCGTAAATGAAGTGGATCCCGAATCGGGTCGGGTCTGGGTAGCCGGATATGTGGTCCGCGATGCCGCCCGGCGCGCCTCCAATTGGCGTGCTACCGGCGACCTGGAAGACCTGTTAAAAGCCCAAGAAATAGTAGGGATCTGCGAGGTAGACACCCGCGCCCTCACCCTGCATTTGCGGGAAGTCGGTGCTATGCGGGGCGGAATTTTTTCCGGCGAGGCGCTTCCGGCAGGTGCCGCCTATCTTGATGATGCCACCCGCGACCTCTTGGTTTCGGTAGTGCGAGACCAGCCGGTGATGGCAGGCGCCGCGCTGGCGGCGGATGTGAGCACTCCGGAAAAATACGTGGTAGAGCCCGCTGGCGAATATGAGGGTAAAGAGCCTTTAGCGGTGGTGGCTGCCCTAGATTTAGGAATCAAAGCGCGCACCCCCGAGCAGATGGCGCTGCGCGGGATTCAGGTGCATGTTTTCCCGCAGCAATCCAGCTTTGCAGACATCATGTCAGTGAACCCCGATGGGGTGTTCTTCTCTAACGGACCGGGTGACCCGGCCTCAGCAGACCACGAAGTAGCCCTGGCGAGGGCGGTGCTGGACGCGGGTATTCCTTTCTTTGGAATCTGTTTCGGCAACCAAATCCTAGGACGGGCTCTCGGGTACGGCACCTATAAACTTGCCTACGGTCACCGTGGGGTAAATCAGCCGGTGGTAGATCGCGAAAGCGGGAAAGTGCAGATCACTGCCCACAACCACGGGTTCGCGGTGGACGCTCCGGCGGAGCATCCTTCGGTGGCTCCTTTCGATGGAGGACGCTACGGGCGGGTAGAAGTCTCTCACCTGGCGCTAAACGATGGGGTAGTGGAAGGCTTGCGCGCCCTCGACCTGCCAGCTTTCAGCGTGCAGTACCATCCCGAGGCGGCGGCCGGTCCTCACGATGCCCAATATCTATTCGATAAGTTCCTAAGAATCATGCAGGAAACGAAGGAAAAAAATGCCACGCAGAACTGATCTTAAATCTGTCCTAGTTATTGGTTCCGGGCCGATCCAAATCGGTCAGGCCTGCGAATTCGACTATTCCGGGAGCCAGGCCTGCCGCGTGCTTAAAGCGGAAGGGCTGCGAGTTATTTTGGTTAACTCTAACCCGGCGACCATTATGACCGATGCCCAGATGGCGGATGCCACCTATATTGAGCCGATAACCCCGCAGGTAGTGGCCTCGATTATAGCCAAGGAACGCCCGGACGCCCTGCTGCCGACTTTGGGTGGGCAAACCGCGCTCAACACCGCGATTGCCCTTAGCCAAGATGGCACTTTGGAAAAATACCAGGTGGAGCTAATCGGGGCGAGCGCCCAGGCGATTAACGCCGGCGAAGATCGCGAAGAATTCAAGCAGGTAGTACACCGTTGCGGCGCCGAAGTGGCACGATCTTTCATTGCTCACAACCTGGCTGACTGCAGAAAAGCCGCTGAACAGTTGGGATATCCGCTGGTGGTGCGCCCGTCTTTCACTATGGGCGGTATGGGGTCCGGTATTGCCTATAACGAACAGGATCTGATTCGGATCGCTGGGGGAGGCATGGCCGATTCCATCACCTCCGAAGTGCTGCTGGAAGAGTCGATTCTGGGGTGGAAAGAATACGAACTGGAGCTGATGCGCGATAAGGCCGATAACGTGGTCGTGGTTTGCTCTATCGAAAATGTTGACCCGGTAGGGGTACATACCGGCGATTCCATTACGGTGGCGCCGGCGCTCACCCTAACTGACCGGGAGCTGCAGAATCTGCGCGATATTGGGATTAACGTAATCCGGGAAGTAGGGGTGGATACCGGCGGCTGTAATATCCAGTTCGCGGTTCACCCCGATACTGGTCGGGTAGTAGTCATTGAGATGAACCCCCGGGTGTCTCGTTCCTCCGCGCTGGCTTCGAAAGCTACCGGTTTCCCGATTGCGAAGTTGGCCGCAAAACTGGCTCTGGGCTACACCCTAGACGAGATTCCCAACGATATTACCGGTTCGACTCCGGCCTCTTTCGAGCCCACTTTGGACTATGTGGTCGTCAAAGTGCCGCGTTTTGCTTTCGAAAAGTTCCCGGCGGCTGACCCCACGCTGACCACCGCCATGAAGTCAGTGGGCGAGGCGATGGCGCTGGGACGTAACTTTACCGAAGCCCTGCAAAAAGCCCTGATTTCCCTGGATAAAGCGGGCACTTACTTCCGCTGGGACACCCCGCTTGCTTCTTCGAAAGCGGAGCTATTAGAGCAGGTCAAGACCCCTACAGAAAAACGCCTAATCCAGGTGATGGATGCGATTAGGGCGGGGGCGAGCCTGGAAGAACTCTACGAGGCCACCAAGATTGACCGCTGGTTCCTAGATCAACTGTTCTTGCTGAACGAGGTGGCAGTGAAGATTCGGGAAGCGGAAGCACTGAACCCGGATCTGCTGGTAGAAGCCAAACGTCACGGTTTCTCGGATCTGCAGATTGGGCAGATTCGCTCCGTATCCGATGAGGTAGTGCGGGAAGTGCGCAAAGCCTTCGGGATTCGCCCGGTCTATAAAACGGTCGATACCTGCGCCGGGGAATTCCCCGCCCAAACTCCCTACTACTATTCCACCTATGACCTGACCAGCGAAGTTAAACCGCGCCAGCGTCCGGCGGTGATTATTCTGGGATCCGGGCCGAACCGGATCGGGCAGGGGATCGAGTTCGATTACTCCTGTGTGCACGCCACTCAGGAACTGCAAACCGACTATGACACCGTAATGGTCAACTGCAACCCGGAAACGGTGTCCACCGACTACGACATTTCGTCACGGCTCTATTTCGAGCCGCTCACCTTTGAGCACGTAATGGAAGTTTACGAGGCCGAATGTGCGGCTGGCCCGGTAGCGGGGATGATTGTGCAGCTAGGTGGGCAAACCCCGCTTTCTTTAGCTGCGCGTTTGAAAGCTGCCGGGGTGCCGATTGTGGGTACTCCGCCGAGCGCGATTGACGCCGCCGAAGACCGCGAACTTTTTGGCCGGGTTCTTGACGAGGCAGGGCTGCCCTCTCCGGCGCATGGAACTGCTACCACCCCGGAGCAAGCTTTTGAGCAGGCAGAAAAAGTCGGTTATCCGGTTTTGGTGCGTCCTTCTTTCGTGTTGGGAGGACGCGGAATGGAGATCCTCTATTCCGCCGAAGAACTCGACTCCTACCTGCATCGCTATAACCTATCTGATCCCACAGTGATGACCGGGCCGCTGCTGATTGACCGTTTCCTTGATGACGCCATCGAGATTGATGTGGACGCCCTCTATGATGGCCAGGAGCTGTTCCTGGGCGGGGTAATGGAACATATCGAGGAGGCCGGGATTCATTCTGGCGATTCTTCTTGCGTGCTGCCCCCCATCACTCTCTCGGACGCGATTATTTCCCATATCCGCACTTCCACCGAGAAAATCGCGGCCGGAGTAGGGGTGCGCGGCCTCATCAATATTCAATATGCCCTGGTTAGCGGGGTGTTATATGTGATTGAGGCTAATCCGCGGGCTTCGCGCACCGTTCCCTTTGTAGCGAAAGCTACCGGAGTGCCCTTAGCGAGGGCAGCTGCCTTAGTGATGATGGGTTCTTCGATTGCGGAGCTAAAAGAGCGCGGCTATCTGCCGGCAGATGATTCTGATTTCGCTACGCCCGGACGGCCGATTGCGGTTAAAGAGGCGGTGCTGCCATTTAAACGTTTCCGGGACAAGAATGGTCGAATCGTGGACACGGTTCTCGGGCCCGAGATGCGTTCTACCGGGGAAGTCATGGGTTACGACCGGGATTTCCCCACTGCCTTTGCCAAGAGCCAAACCGCGGCCTATGGGAATCTACCCACCGCCGGCACCGTGTTCGTGTCGGTCTCTGACCAGGATAAACGTTCCTTAGCCTTGCCGGTATCCCGGTTATTTGACTTGGGATTCTCCATCATGGCGACCGCGGGAACCGCCGCTTTGCTGCGCCGCTACGGGATTCCGGTTACCGAAGTGCGTAAAGCCAGCCAAGGGCCGGGTCCTGATGGGGAACAAACGGTGGTGGATATGATTCGCGCCGGGCTAATCGACATGGTGATTAACACCCCCGGCACTTCCGGGGCGCGGGTAGACGGCTACGAAATCCGCACCGCCACCACTGCCGCCGACAAACCGATTATCACCACCATTTCCCAGTTCCAAGCAGCGGTACAGGCGATTGAAGCTACCCGCGACCGCACCTACGGAGTGTGCTCGCTGCAGGAATACGACAAAGCTAAATAGCCATGTTTTTAATGCTTGCCGCCGCCATCGGGCTAGCGATTGGCCTGGTAGTAGGGGCGCTGGGTGCGGGCGGGGGAATGTTATTCATTCCGGTGCTGGTTTATTTGCTGCACTTTTCCCCCCACGAGGCGGCGGCTGCCTCCCTGATTATCGTGGGGCTTACCGCCCTAGTTTCCCTGGTTCCGCATGCGCGTTCGGGCAATGTGCAGTGGAGGAAAGGGCTGCTATTTGGGGTTTTTAGCGCCGCAGGGTCGGTTGCCGGCAGCAAGGTAAACGCCCTCACCCCCGGAAACTATCTGATGTTGCTATTTGCGCTGCTAGCGGCAGCGGTAGCGATCGCTATGGCTCGACGAGGATTAACGGCCAGGCGTCAGTATCACGATAAGATTCGCAAAATTTTGCAGGAGGACGCCGCGGAGGTTTTCGCACAAAACGCTAGCACTGGCGCTGACGCGAGTCCCGAAGCTTCTGCGCAGGTAGCGGCGGATAAAGTGCAACCTCAAAGTCCCCTATTTAAATGGGTACTGGCAGCGCTGGTTACTGGTTTCTTGACTGGATTTTTTGGGGTGGGGGGCGGCTTTGCGGTAGTGCCTGCACTGGTGATTTTGCTGCACCTTAATATGCGGCAAGCAGCGGCCACTTCGCTGTTTATAATGGTGATTTCCTGTGTATCTTCGCTGCTGGCGCGGATAGGGACGCCCCTAAATATCGACCTGGTAGTAGTTACGGTATTTGCGCTCACCTCCATGGTGGGAGGCGCGCTCGGCCCCATTCTTACTCGCCAGGTGCGCGAATACCGTTTGACCTTAGGGTTTGCGTGCTTACTGGCAGGGGTGGCGATCGTTACCGGCGCGGCGCAGATTCCATCCTGGTAGTGCTCCGGAATATCAGATCCTATTAACGTAAAAAACATTGCTGGCGCCAGAAAAAATTCTGACGCCAGCAACAGGTATTAAAGCTGTCTGTCTTAGTGAGACTTACTTGTTTTTCAAAGCCGCTAGTCGGGCTTCAATCTCTGCCGAGGAACCGGATTTTTCCAGCTCCGCGAACTGATTCTCTAGTGATTCAGAAGCCAGCTCCGCGCGTCCGGCTGCCAGGGCTTCCTGCTTGCGGATTTTCTCCTCGAAACGGTTAAGTTCACTGGTGGGATCCGCGAGGTTAAACTTTTGGGCGGTTTCTTGTACCTGGTTTTGGGCTTCGGCGGTCTTTTGCCGGGCCACCAGCTGGTCGCGCTTAACTTTAAGATCCTCTAGTTTGGTCTTCATCCCGGCCAGGCCTTGCTTAAGCTGCTCCGCCATATCCTTTTGGGAAACCAAGAGCGGTTCTTGCGCCTTGACCTGCTCCTCAAAATCAATCTGTTTACCCAGAGCCAAGCGAGCTAGATTATCGAGACGATCTGCCTCGCCAGCATCCCCGCTAGCGCGCGCTTCTTCCGCCTTCTTTGACGCTAGAGCGGCTTTTTCGCCCCACTGGGAGGCGGCAGCACGATCATCTTCTAAATCTTTTTCTGCCAGCCGTACGTTCCCTACGGTCTGGGCAACTGCGCTTTCAGCTTCATGAATCGAGTTGGTATAGTCCCGAATCATCTGGTCAAGCATCTTTCCCGGATCTTCTGCCCGGTCTAGGAGTGCATTGATATTAGCTTTCGCCATATTGGTAATTCGTCCCAGAATCGTTTGCTTTTCTGCCATTGGTCCTCCTAGTTATTGAGTATCTTTTCTAATTTTACCGGAAAACTGGGCGCTTCGCCGGTTAAAACTTTCCTCCGAAGCCGCCGCCTCCGCCGCCAAAGCCCCCGCCGAAACCGCCACTGCTACTTCCGCCGCCGAAGCCACCTCCGAAACTGCCGCTATTGCCGCCCCAGCTGCTGCCTCCCGGTCCGCGACCGCCATTCAGGATTCCACCCAGAATCATTCCGGTTAGAAAGTCGCTACCACCACCTCCCGGCCGGCTGCCCCAGTCATCGCGGCGCTCCCGGTAGTCCGCCTGCGCGCTGTCCCGGGCTTGATCGGCAGCTTCTCCCGCCAACTCCGCCAGCTTTATCCCGGTATCTCCTCTGGCCTCCTGTGCCTGCTGGTAAAGGGATTTGGCGCGCGCAAGATACTGGCGTGCATCCAAACCTACCGCTCCCCGGTGGCTAGAAACGTAGCTATTTGCACTGGCAATCCGTCTCTGTGCACTATCCAAAGCTGTCTGCAATCTCGCCGCTGCCTTCTGTTTTTGCTCACTGTCTTGCCGGTAGGGCGCCAGCGCCTGATCCAAATCTGCTTCCGCTTGGGCAATCGCGGACAGCGCCGCCAGGGGGTCACCTTGCCCATCTCGGGCTTTCATACAGTTATCAATCTCGGCTTGCGCTTTGCTACAAAGCGTTTGAAAAATCGACTTATCCTGCAATTCCAGCCGTTTCACATCGTCGAGATCAGCAGAAATAGAGGTTACTGCCGCCAGCAGTGACTGTTGCAAGTTCGCCAACTGTCCCTCGGCCTCAGAAACTTCTTTTATCAAGGCCCGTGCCTGGGCAATCGCTCGCTCCGCGGTTTGCACCTGCACTTTTAGGGCGGGAGAGCTGGACTCGCTTAGCAGCGGTTGCAAAGTTTCCCGCGCGGCTCCCAAAAGGTTTCTGATCTGCTCGGGGGCGTCATCTAAAGAAGTTAATACCGCCTGGGGGTGGTTCTTATGCAGCGCCGCGATGATGGCAGGAAGCTGCTCTGCCTGGGTTTCTAACTCTGCAATCAGCGTTAACTGGTTCTTAATCCGCGCCGGCAAAGAATCTAAAGATTCGCGTAAACTCGCTAATTTCTCTGCCTGCTGCTTCAACAGTTCGAGGCAGTGTCTAGCCTCAGCAGATGCAGCTTGCGCCTGTTGGGATTTTTCGATACCCGCCAGGGAATCTAAACTCGCCAACTTTTCCATAGCGCTATCTCGCGCCTGGGTAGCCTGCGCTAGCACTTGGGCGTATTCCTCGGTTTGTGCCGCCCCTAGCTGCATCTTCGCAAACTCTAGTTCTTCTTTCGCACCTCGAATGGCATCGTCAGCGGCCAATACATCTGACCCTGCCTGCTCTACAATCTGCTTATCCGAGGCAGCCTGCCTGGTTTTTATTTGAGTGCGGGTCTTTTTTTGTTTTCGGACGAAGGCAATAATCCCGACTCCGATTCCCACTACCGCCAGGACTTGGACTATCAGCCAAAACCAGCTGCCCGTGCTCGCGGATTCCCCTACGCCGGAATCTCCCGCGCTTCCGGCATCGCTAAGATCGGAGGAGGAAGCGGCGCTGGATGCAAAGACTTTAACTGCCTGCTCCCATTGTTCCTGGGAAAGTAGGGGCTCTATTCCTTGAACAATCCTTTCTTGCCTGCTGGCGCTGAAACTGACATCGTCACTGGGGCAAATATAGTAGGCGCGTTCCTTGACCGCGATTGCTAGCAGCACGCTGCGGCTGTTTCCCGCGCCCTGATTTCGACTCTTGACGCACCATTCCTGCGCGCTTAGGGGCGCAAAATTGTCGGTGAGGGCGGCATAGAGCTGGTAGCCCCCGCCGGAGGCATCGTTTAAGGCACGAGCTGTTTCCTGCGAATCGTCAAGATATCCACTCGGGTCGGATAGATGGTTGTCAAAACTTTCCGCAGGCGCATCGCCTAGAGCCGGGCTCGCTGGTGCTACCGTGAAAAACATCCCCAGCAGCGCCGCGAAAAATGATGCCAATAACCGTTTGCGGAATCGAGCTAAGCACATACCTCTAATCCTATCGGCTTCAGGAGGCGCTGGCTCCCCGAGGCGCAGAAATCTGGCTGTCAGGGGAGGCTTTCGCGGCTTCGCGTGGCTAGCTCCGTTTCACCCTACTACTAGTGCGGTTTAGCCCTGATTAGCTCCGCTTTGCCACATCATTTTCTGCCAGACGCAAGGCCTGCTCAGTCTGCTGTTTCGCGCGTTGCAAGAGGCGCAAGGCTTCTTGAGTGTCGTGATTCCCCGGCCGATCAAGGCGAGTCAAAGTGCGATTTGCCAGGTCAAGCATGGTGCGGGCAGCTACTCCTACCTTAGCGGTGTGCACTCCGATATAGTCATCGACTGCCGCCATCAAAATAGCGACCTGCTCGCTAAGCGGCTCCACTTTTTCTTCGAAGGTCAAAGCCTGAGTAACTTTTTCTGCCGCCTGGAGAGCGGCTTCCTCGGCGCGCGCCTGCCGCGCGATTTTACGCCCCTGCAACAAAAGGTTCTCGGTGCGGACCGTGGCTTTGAGTACCTCGTTTTCCTGCCCCGCGCGATCCATGGTCTTGGCTTCTTCCAGCAGGTTCTGTGCTCGCGCCAGCAGTTTATGCGCCCCCATCACGTCCTCGCCGATGCGAGTAGCGTTTTGGGGGTCATCATTCTGGATGCGCTCCACAATCAACCGGCATCTGACCAGGTCTTCCCGGCATTCAATAATCTGCCGCTCGAAGCTGCGGGTGATATCCGGCAGCGGGGTTTGCTGATGATACAGATTCGTAAAGTGGGTGATCTGATCGCGCAGCTCCCGCAAAGGTGCCGGCAAATTACCGGCCACAATCTGCTGATCAATAGGCCGTGACTGCAGCTGGGCAGTAGCAAATTCCGCAAAGGCGGCGCGGACGGCATCTTGGGCGCGTACTAGCGCCAATGCGAAGGGCTGGGTGATGCTCTTTCCAAAGCGTTCCTGTGCCAGCGCCAGCTTGCTGGAACCCTTGCGAGCCCAGGAATCGGCCTGCCGCAGCACTTTCGTAAAGTCCGGTTGCGCGCCGGGTTCTGCCGGGCGCTCGCTTGCCTGTGGCGGAGTCTGCGGGGTTACCGGCGGAGTTACCGGCGGAGCTGCCTGTGGCGGAGTCTGCGGGGTTACCGGCGGTTCCACGCGCGGCGTTTCTTGGGGAACGACCTGCGGAATCGTCTGCGGGGCAGTGGTCGGCTCCGGGCCGGAGGGCGCGGCGGCCTGTGCCTGCCTGGGAGCCTGCGAACTTTCGCCTCCCGGAACCGGAGCTGTCATCTGCGGAGATACCTGTGGAATTTCCTGCGGCGCTACCGGAGATACAACCTGGGAAGCCACCTGCGTGGGCAGTTGTGGCTGCGGCGCGGGCTGGGAAGGCACCTGCGCGGGAGGCGTTACCGGAACAGCCGCTTGCTGCTGGGGGCTGGGGGTTGTCGGCAGGGGGCTCAAACCCGGCTGATAGCTAGCGGGTCGCTCTGGAGTGGGCGCGGCTTGCTTATGCGCCTGTTCCTGGCGGAAACGGTTAATTGCCTGGGCGCGGGCTTTCGCGCGGGCAATCTCGTCGCGACGTTCTTGACCATAGTCTTTAATCTGCGCGGCGGAAGTAACCTGAGTGTCATCGTCATTGGCTTCCGGTGGCAAATAGGTGGTCGCTCCCGGACGTAGGACGGAACTGTGCGCTTGCGGCGCGGACATCTGCGGGGATTGCACGGTTGGCGCCGCCGTGGGCACTGCCGGGGTGGCGGTAGCAGCCAGCGGAGATGAGGCCGGCGCTTGTGGTAACGGCGACGAACCGGGCGTTACTGTTTGTGGGGCGCTCGCTACGGGCTGCGGCTGCGGTGGTTGCGTAGCCGGGGGTTGCTGTACCTGCGGTTGTTCTTGTGGCGCCTGCGGCTGGAACTGTTGTGGTTGCTGCGCAACTGGTGCCTGCCCCTGTAGAGCCGGCGCTTGTGGCGCCTCCTGCGGTACCTCCCGCACCTGTGGCGCCTGCGGAGATTGCACAGGGGCGTGACCACTGCCGGTAGTTCCGGCAGGTGATTGAGAAGCAGCTTTCGTCCGTGCTAAAGCGATTTGATCTAGCTCCGCAAGTGAAGGAACTTTGCCAAATTGCGGTTTAAAAGCAGCAGCGGTGCTTGCCGGCTGGGGAGAAACCGCCGCAGGCGCACTAGGCGCACTAACCTCAGGCAAATGGGGCGTGGCCGCCGCGGTAACGGGAGCCGCAGCAGGTGAAGTAGCAGCGGTAACTGCCTCCTCCTGGGCAGCTGCCGGGGTCGAGGATGCTTCTGGCAGAGGTGAATCGCTGGCGGAGGCTTTCGCCTTTTTCTTGCCTCCAAACTTGAATCCAAACTTTCGTTTGCGCGGTTGCTCATCCTCCTCGCTACTTTCTGCTTCGGTAGCAGCAGGAACCGAGGGTGCCGGGGCAGTCTGCTCCTCGGTAGCTGGTGTAGCTGTCACCGGCGTTACCACCGGGCTGGCCGCTGCCTCGGAAGCCAAAACATCCGCTTTGTCTCTTTCCTCGGCGTGATCCTTAGCTTTACGGCGCGCCTTAAGCATCCGGGAAATCACTATGATCACCACAATTAGGGCGATCAGGAAAGCAATCATCGCCCAGGGGGCAACCGCCAGTCCCGACCCCATTTCCGGTGCTTTCGCTGAAAGCGCATCCAGGTAAGCTAAAACTGCCTCGGGATATTTTTGCTGATTGAGCAGGGGCACCATTTTATCGGAGGCTATCGCAGACAATTCTTCTTGGGAGAGTTTCGCGGCATTATCTGCAGAAGCCAAATACATGGTCTGATTAGGGTTATCAGCCACTATCGAGAGCATATAGGAGCCCTGAGGAGCCCCCGACTTTTGTAGCGCCATCAAGTTCCAGTTGCTGACGGTGTCATTGGAATACTCCGATGGGAACGCCACATAAACATGCAGTCCCGAGCGATCTAAAGACGCCAGACGTTCCTTGACTTTCTCGGCCTGTTTGCCCATTTTATTTCCTGGATCATAAAGGTGATCGGAAATTTTAGGCGGATCCTCGGCGTAAGCAACGTTTCCAGTAACTACGAAACTGGCGAAAAGCGCAGCTAGAAGAACTATTACCAGTAAACCGGCTTTCTTTAAGACTCTCACGTAAGTTTCTCCCTAACTAATGAGGCTAGCCCGGAGCAGATTAAATCCCCACTTTGCATTATCATATGCAAAGAAGTGGGTTATATGTTGCTTCATGTAACCTAGATTTAGAAAAAGTAGGGAGATTTCAGTGCCAAGCGGAAAAGTTAAGTGGTTTGATGCCGACAAAGGGTTCGGGTTTATCACCGCAGAGGACGGCTCGCAGGTGTTCTTACACGCCAGCGTATTGCCTGCTGACACTAAACCTCCTGCACCGGGAACTCGGGTAGAGTTTTCCGTTGCCGACTCGCGACGCGGTCCCCAAGCCCTATCGGTGAAGATCTTGCAGCGCGCGCCCTCAGTAGCAAAAAATTTGCGGCGTAAACCCAAGGCCATGGTGCCGGTAGTCGAAGACCTGATTAAGTTATTGGACGCCTCCTCCGGGCATTTGCGGCATGGACGCTACCCGGAAAATGGTGCGAAGATCGCGCAGCTGCTGCGGGCAGTTGCCGATGATTTCGATGCCTAGTAGTGGCGGTGAATTAAGAAAGACGCACATGAGTGAAACTACCCGGCGTAAAACCGGAAAAGCGGATAGTGTACTAGCCAGCGCGGTCGATATTGCTCGCGAAGGGCTTGCGCCTATTGCGAAACCGGAAGAGATTGGCGAACATTTGAGCGCCACTAACGAGGGTGAACGCCTGGTCACCCACTGTTTTGAATGTTTAAAGCCGGGTTACCGCGGCTGGCGTTGGGTGGCGGTTTTAGCGCGGGTGCCACGGGGACGCAAAGCCACCGTCTGTGAAGTCGATTTACTTCCGGGAGAGGACGCGTTGTTGGCGCGTCCCTGGGTGCCTTGGGCAGAGCGGCTGCGTCCTCAAGACATAAAACGCGAGGACGTGCTACCTTACGTTCCCGATGACGAGCGCCTCGATCAGTCCTATGCGGACACCAATCCCGAAGATCTTGATCGGCGCACCCTAGAGGAACTGGGACTGGGGCGCCCCCGGGTACTGTCGGCTTGCGGTCGTGCCCAGGCCGCTAAACGCTGGTATAACTCCGAACAAGGTCCTGGGCGGCGGGGAATGACCCGCAAGAAGCTTCCAGAAAATACCTGTTCAACCTGTGGCTTCTTACTGAAGGTAGCAGGCAGTATGCGCACCATGTTCGGGGTGTGCACCAATGAATGGTCAGTGGACGATGGCCGGGTGGTTTCTATGGATCACACCTGTGGCTCGCATTCGGAAACTGACGTCAAAGTGGATACCTCCCCTTGGCAGCCCACGCCCGCGCGCCTGGATGAACTCGACGTAGAACAGGTGGATATCTAGGGGAGTAGTGGCTCTGGCTAGGGGCTCGGCTTGAGGCTGGAGGACTGTGTTTGCGTCCTAGCTATTGCCCGCTAGCGGTTAGGACTAGCAGCTCTGACCAGGAGGCTAAGGAATTTTCGAACAGGTCTAGGGAATCTCGCTAGGGCTGCTTTGGTTGCGGCGTAGGCAATCTGGATGAAATTTGCAACTAAGTCGCAGATAGCGGTCAAGATTGGAAAAACCCTGGGAATCTTCCGATAATGAGCTTGTAAGTAACTTCTATGCCCTGGTGGCGGATTGGACAGTTATCTTGTCTTCTCAAGATACGGCGACAAAGTCGAATAGTTTCCTAGATCGTTTCTTTAAAATTTCTGAAAGGGGCTCCACCGTTGGGCGGGAAGTCCGCGGTGGCCTGGTCACTTTCTTCGCGATGGCCTATATTTTGGTGGTTAACGCCGCGATTTTGGGGAACGCCGCCCCCAAAGGTATTAGCCAATCTTCTATCGCTGCCGGCACTGCCCTGGTGGCCTGCGTGATGACCCTGCTTATGGGGCTAGTGGCGAACTTCCCGTTGGCTTTGGCCTCCGGTATGGGACTAAACGCCGTGGTGGCTTTTACTTTGGCGAACCCCGAGGCTTTGGGGCTCAGCTACCAGGAAGCGATGGGGCTGATCTTTTGGGAGGGCGTGGCCATCACCATCCTGGTGCTGACCGGCTTTAGGGAGGCCGTGTTTAAAGCGGTTCCTGCCCAACTAAAAACCGCTATCAGCGTGGGTATTGGTCTGTTTATTGCGTTCGTAGGTCTGATAAATGCCGGGATTATTCGTCCTGGAGGCACTCCGGTACAGCTGGGTGTGAACGGCTCCCTGGTGGGATGGCCAGCGCTAGTGTTCTGTGTCGGTCTAGCCGTGATTGTGGTGCTTTATATCCGCAAAGTGCAAGGCGCGATTCTCATCGGGATTGTGGGCGCTACGGTTTTGGCTTTCATCGTGCAGGCTTTTGCCCATTTGGGTTCGCGCGCAGCCGATGAAAAGGCGGTATCTGCCTGGGCTTCTAACGTGCCGCAGCTTAAAGGTTCCCCGGTTTCCCTGCCCGATTTTTCCACTATCGGTGCAGTTGATTTCTTCGGCGCTTTCACCAACCCCCACACCACCGCGGTAGGGGTAGTGCTGCTGATCTTCTCGCTGATGCTCGCAGACTTCTTTGACACTATGGGAACTATGGTGGCGGTAGGCGCAGGCGCGCACCTGCTCGACGAGAACGGCAATCCGCCTAAGACTCGCGAAATTCTGCTGATTGACTCGCTTTCGGCAATGGCCGGTGGCCTGGGCGGCGTTTCCTCTAACACTTCTTTCGTGGAATCGACCTCCGGGGTTGGCGAGGGCGCGCGCACTGGTTTGGCTTCGGTAGTTACCGGCCTGCTGTTCGGGGTTTCCATGTTTATCGCCCCGGTAGTGGATCTGGTTCCCGCCGAGGCGGCCTCCACCGCCCTGGTGTTCGTAGGCTTCCTCATGATGGTGAATGTTCGCGATATCGAGTGGACGCGCGCCGACGTGGCTATTCCCGCCTTCATGACCATCATGATGATGCCGTTCGCCTACTCGATTACCGTCGGTATCGGGTTCGGTTTCATCACCTATGTGATCGTCAAGATCGCTTCCGGACGGATTTCGCGGATCCACCCCCTGATGTGGATAGTTTCGATCCTGTTCGTAATCTACTTCTGCCTCGGGCCGATCCAATCCCTGCTGTCGTAAAGGGTCTGGAATTTAAATAGTCCGTGGGAGTGGCCAGGCTGCTCCCACGGACTATTTGTTTTATAAGAGTGTTTTAGTGTTGCCTAGCGGGCGCCGGTAGGGTGCTTTAGTGCTGCCTAGCGCGCAGGTAGCTGCACCCGCTTCTAAAGAAGGCCGCTACAGGCGGTCGATTACGTAGTCTAGGCAGGCAGTTAACGCCTGGGTATCGGCCACTTCCACATTGGGGAAGCACGCCACCCGGATCTGGTTGCGTCCCAAAGCCCGGTAAGGATCGATATCTACGATCCCATTAGCGCGCAGCTGCGCAATCACCTGGTTGGCATCAATATCGTGGAAATCAATCGTCACCACCACCGGGGACTGCTCTTCCGGGGCAGACACATAGGGGGAGGCGTCCGGGTGGGAACGCGCCCACTCATATAGCACCGCCGAGGACGCCCGGGTGCGTTTTTCCATCGCCTCCAGGCCGCCCTCCGCCAGCATCCACCGCACCTGGTCTTCCCATAAAATCAGGGTGGCAATCGCCGGGGTATTTAAAGTCTGGTTTTTAACCGAGTTTTTCAGCGCCACCGAAAAATCCAGTACCGGAGGAATCCAACGTCCTGCACCCGGGTTTGCTTTGATGTCTTTCGCCCGTTCCTGAGCGGCAGGGGAGGCCAGCGCCACCCACAGCCCGCCCTCGGCGGCGAAACATTTTTGCCCCGAGAAGTAATAAACGTCGGTCTGTGAAATATCGACCTGCACCCCGCCTGCGACCGAAGTGGCGTCTACCAGGTTTAATCCTCCCTCAATGCGCTTTACCGGGCTGAGGGCGCCAGTAGAAGTCTCATGTGCGGGATAGCAATAGGCGTCGATTCCCTCTTGCCCGCCCCGCAAAAGCGCGATTTCGCTTTCGGTTTCCCGGCCCTGCGCCCTCGCCGATACGCCCCCGAGCTCTATTGCCGGGTCTTTAAGGTGCGGAGCCCCGCTGACGGTTTCCGCAAACTTAGCGCCAAAGGAGCCGAAAACGGCGTGCGCGGAACTTTCCCTAATTAAAGAGGACGCCGCCGCCGCCCAAAAAGTGGTGGCGCCGCCGTTTCCCAGCACTACCTCGTATCCGTCCGGGAGGGCAAATAATTCTTTTAACCCTTCGCGCAGCGAACCCACCAGGTCTTTAACTGGGGCTTGCCGGTGCGAGGTGCCGGGCAGGTCGCTGGCGGCAACTTTCGCAAGGGCAGTTTTTCTTATTGAGCTAGGTCCGGATCCGAATTTCCTATTTTTGGGCAATAAATTTTCGGGAATGCTGACAAAGTTTTCCATAAAGCAAACCTTACTCTAGGTGCGCAAACCTCCGCGAATCTAGTCCAAAACGCCCTTGGTAATCGCGTTTGCGTCTAAACTTTGCGTTAAGCGCCATATCCTGGGTTAGCCGGGCAATGTGAGGCTGGGCGAGAATAATGGCGGGCGCAGGTTCCGCGACTGACACGGCACAAGGGGCATTGATGAGCGATCTGATTGATACCACCGAGATGTATCTGAAAACTGTCTACGAGATGCTCGAGGATGGGGTGCCGCCGCTGCGGGCACGGATTGTGGAGCGCCTGGATCATTCCGGCCCCACCGTTTCTCAAACTGTGGCGCGCATGGAGCGCGATGATTTGCTCTTTGTGGCTGATAATCGCCGGATTGAGTTTACTGACCAGGGCGTTGCCCTCGCGCGGGAAGTGGTGCGCAAACATCGCCTGGCCGAGAGGTTACTGCTGGATTTGATCGGTTTGGATTGGGTAATGGTGCACGATGAGGCCTGCCGCTGGGAGCACGTGATGTCTTCCGCGGTAGAGATGCGCCTGCTCGATATGCTGCATCATCCTTCTACTGACCCTTATGGCAACCCGATTCCTGATGCTGATAGCGATTTGGTGGGGCCGGGAACCTCTGCAGCGCAGATTGTGGAGCAGTATGGCGGTATTGTGGCCACCAAAGTGGTGCGGATTGGCGAGCCTCTGCAGGCGGAGCCCCGAATGCTGGCTTTCTTTGATGAGGCCGGTATTTTGCCTGGTCACGAGGTGAATCTGCAGCCTCAGAACGATCAGGTGTCGGTTATCGGGGTTGACACAGGAAAAACTGTGTTACTTTACACTTCTTTAGGGCAGCACCTGTTTGTCGAAGGGGTCTCCCAGGGGGATTAGACCTGTCTAAGTTTTGTTTTGAGCTGGGATAATAGCGAATTATTAGGGCTGATTTTCTAGTTATTGAGGGTGCGCATTTTTGTGGGTCTGGCCACTTGGTTTCCGAGGTCTTGAGAAAGATTAAAAAACTTTCGTAACCAAAACGTGACATTTCGTTATCGAAGCATTATATTTGGATACGACCAATCGGTCAGGACGGTTTCCTGGGTAGCTCCCAAGAAGCTTTCTTGATCGGCCAGAGAACTTTCACTGTCAGGAGAACCCTTATCGTGACTCAGAAGCTGAAAGCGCGTCACCGCGCTCCGAGCCGTCCCTCCACTCCGGTTTCCCAGTTTGCCCAGTCTGTATTTTCTTCCGAAAATGGCAAGCGCCTATCTGCGCTGGCCGGCTCGGGGGTTGCGCTAACCGTAGTAGCGGCAGCAGCCGTTCCCGCTAGCGCCGACGCCACCGCCGCCAAGCGCATCGCCACCTCGGTTAACTCCGCGCAGCTGGCGAAAGGCACTGTTGAAAAGCTGACTGTTAATGAGCCTGTTACCTCTGAGTCAGATAAAGTCGCCCAGGCTGCCACCTCTGTTCAGGTAAATACTCCTGCTCCGGCAGCTCAGCCCGCCTCCTCACAATCCTCTTCCTTCGCGGGGCGCGATTTAGGTCCTGCCGATGGCACCGTGGTGGGGATTGCTATGCAGTATCAGGGCGTTCCTTATGTATGGGGCGGTTCCACTCCCAGCGGCTTCGACTGCTCCGGATTTGTTAAATACGTGTATGGGCAAGTTGGAAAGTCGCTTCCTCGCACCGATTCGGCTATTGCTGCTGCGGGAACCAAGTTGCCGCTTAGCCAAGCTCAGCCTGGTGACGTTCTGTGGCATCCCGGTCACGTGGCTATTTATATTGGCGGAGGGAAACTGATTCACGCCCCCAAACCTGGTGACGTTGTAAAGGTAGCCCCGATTTACTCTTCGGGTTTCCAGGTAATCCGTTTCTAATTATTAACGGCAGCTGCGGTTACTCGAGGTTCTGGCTGTACTAGGTATTACGTTCTCTAACCACAGCCTTATGTGAACCAAAAATTAATATCGAAGCGAAAACTTAAAATCATGCGACCCGAGGCTAGTTTCTCGGGTCGCGTTTTTTCACCTTCAACTTCCCTCGGGTCGCGTTTTTTCACCCTTAACTTCCCTCGGGTCGCAACCTTTTTCTCTTCCTAGTTTCGCTTTTCCTCACTTTTTCTCGCTTAGTGTCACGTACTCCCGCTTACTCCCACCGGGTTGCGTTTTGGCCTGCTTTTCCTCGCGTTGGAGGGAGTTTCTGTTTCCGGAGGGCGTTTTACCTGTCGGTATCTGACTACAACTTCTGTGCCCGGAGGGTAATTACGCTCCTGGAGGGTGTTCTTGTGTGTGGAGGGTGCTAATGTCGGATATATTTCCTGTTTGCGTGTATTGCCCCAACATTTTCACCCTCCAGCGTCGAACTCGCCCTCCAGCTATTGATGATCCCCTCTAAAGTCCCTCTCCTCTCTATAAAACCCCTCTCCATTCCTCGCGCTGGAGGGTGCTTCTGTCTCGGGAGGGTGTTTTTACCGCTGATCTCTGAGTCCAACTTTTGCGCCGGGAGGGTATTTACGTCTCGGGAGGGTGTTTTTGTGCGTGGAGGGCGCTAGTGTCGTGCGTATTTCCTGCTTGCGTGTATTGTCCCAGCATTTCCACCCTCCAAGCGTTTAATTGGGTCAGATATCTAACCTCCAAGCGCTTAGATAGGGCAGATATCTAACTATCAGTAGGGAGTGTGCCCGCTTGGCTTTTATAGAGGAGGACGTTTCCGCCCTCCACAGGTCGAAATATGTGTATGACCTGCGGGCGAAAGGAATGCAACAAAAGATGCAAAGAGTAAGGAGTAGCTAGAAATAAGGGGACGCTATTGATCCGTTTAGCGAATGAAGTAAATAGTCCCCGCGAGGACGCAAACCTATAAAAGAGCTGTTCAGCAAGTTAATGTAGTCAAGTTGACCTAATCCGCTACATATTAAAAGCGGGTTTTTTCAAACGGTATAAGGCCAGAAGTGGCACACCGTTCCAGCAGGTACCTAACCTTTCGCGCAGGAATTTTGCAAACCCCAGGGTGTCCGCCACGTCCTCGTAGGTAAATCGGTAAATGCGCCATCCGAGTTTTTGGAGCTGACTTTGGCGCTGTTTCTCACCCTGAATGGATTCGAAAGCTTTTTGAGGATCGGTGCTTTGATACTTCTGCATTCCGTCGATTTCAAACGCCTCGCGAATCTTCGGGAGCGCAGCATCTAGAAAATAGCTCTGAGCGGTGGAAATCTTAACTTGGAACTGTGGAATTAGCCGTTTTACCTGCGCTAACTGTGATGCGGCATGAAATAAAGATTCCGCATAGCTTTCAAATCGGGGATCCATATTTGCAAGGATTCGCCGAGCCTGGGGCGCTCCGAGCCGCTTCCGATAGTTGTTTGCTAGGTTCGTCATCTTAGCGCGCAGCTTTGGAATTCGATCCGCGAAAGCCTCGCGACTACGACGATCAAGGCGGTTCCACTGCGGAATAAGCTTTCTAGCTGCGGAGTCAGCGACTGCTTGCGCACTACCGGCGGGCAACCAGGCGGCGCATTGCAGTGTAGTCGTGGGAAGATCGGTGACGCGCATTTTGTGACCGATAAATTTAGCGGAATTTTTCGGGACGGTGATTTTGTGGAAGATCAGGGGAGTTGGCGGCATTTTTGTGCGGATAGGGCAACCTTTGGAAGTATCTAAATCTACCCAAGCGGGCAGCAATTTCTTTTCAAAATGCCTAGTCGAGGTATGTAAAGCGGTGTCCCCCCGCAGCGATTTTAGGCACAGGCCATGCAGCAGAGCAGCGGTCACTCCAATAAACACTGGGGGAGTGTTACATCGCGCCGCGTGGGAAGCGATTTGCCCTAGCTTTACGTGTCGTATCCTTTGCCATTTATCTGCCGATTTCAGCGGCCTAATAACATGTCCGCGCCCGACTTTAATCAGGGTGCCATTCGCCAGAGATTGCATCAGAACTCGCCGGGAAAAAGCCTGAGTGCTGATTAGTTCCGGAAACATAGCTATAGCTTCGCAACGGTTGTTTATAAAGTCCTTATCCCGATAATCCGGCGAGGATATTTTGCGCTTATTGCTAGTTGGGGACGGGAAATACTGTGGCGTGGTGTAGATGCCGCGGCTGGGTTTAGATGTTGCGGGAGGGCGATCTTGTCTCGGGAGGGTGGAACGGTCGCATCGGGGGAGAAAATGCTGGTGGAATGTGGCGGAATCGCCCTCCAGCGACGGAACCGCCCTCCAGAGTCGTATTTACCCTCCACGGACGGAAATGCCCTCCGGAGTGTTAGGCAAACGTGATGTAGGATGCGGTTTCCATATCTTAGGAGGGTGATCTTGTCTCGGGAGGGTGGAACGGTCGCATCGGGGGAGAAAATGCTGGTGGAATGTGGCGGAATCGCCCTCCAGCGACAAAATCGCCCTCCAGAGCCGTAATTACCCTCCACGGACTGAATACCCTCCTAGGACGGAAGCACCCTCCAAGGACGTAAATACCCTCCGGCGGCGAAATTTACGGGGGGGGGTTGTCCTTATATATAAGGATGCTTCTATATAGGGTAGGGAAGCTTCTATATAGAGATGTTTCATTTTATGCGTGAACGCCTAAGCAGTTTAAGGATGCCCATCTTCCGAACCATTGCGGAAAGAATATTAATTTACTATCATTGAGATGTAATGTGTTGAGCAGAGGGTAAGCCGCTAATGATGACGGCTGACCCGTGGTTGGGGTATTAGCGTGACGAGTAACGTGTTGAGCAGAAGGCTTGTTGCTTCGCTTTCGGTTTTAGGGCTGTTGTTGTCCACTTTGCTGGTGATTGTGCCGATAACGGCGCCCGCAGTAGAACAGCCGAATGCAGGAAACTCCAGCTCAACCAGTACTAATACCCCCAGTAACAGCAACTCCACAAAACCGTCTGCAAACTCCAACAAACCCAGCCCGTCCTCATCTAAGCCGTCCGCATCTAATAACCCTGCAACCGGCAACCAAGCAGTCCCCTTTAACTTCGAAGATCCCAGCGCGGGCGTTCCTCCGGCACTTCGCAGCCCAAATCCGATGCGGGGGGGGGTGCCCCCGACTGACCCTCGTTTCACTTACAACGGAACGGAAATTACTGGCCTGACCGATGCGGGTAAAACTGATCTGCAAAATAATCACGAACTGACCATTCCTGATGGCGTCACCAAGATTGCGGCGAGTGTATTTTCGGGGCTGAAACTCACTAAGGTTACGCTTCCGGCTTCAGTGACGGAGGTCGCCGATCGCGCCTTTTACGATAACGAGATTACGGAGCTGGTGGCTCCGGGGCTAGAAACTATTGGCGAGGGCGCGTTCCAGAAGAACCAGCTAACTACTTTCACTTCGGATACGGTAATCAGCATTGGCGAGGGCGCATTCAGCGATAACCAGTTAACCAAGGTGAATATCACCGACACCCGCCAGGATGCTCCGCAAAATCCGCCCCGGCGGCTAACCACTATTTCGGCGAACGCTTTCCGTGACAATAAACTAACTGAGGTCACCCTGCCGAAATACGTGACCGAGATCGGCGCTAGCGCATTTGCCAATAACCAGCTTTCTACGGTTACGCTCCCGCCCCAACTGGAAAAAGTAGGGCAGGATGCCTTTAGCGGTAACCAGATTGAAAAGGTGAAGATTCCCGCTACCATCACCACCTTTGGCAAGGAAGTTTTTTCGAATAACAAGCGCTGGGTGGTGCTAGAAAAAGCTGACGGGCAGTCCTCGCTCCCGGCCGCAGTAACTTCTCAAAAGTACGATTCCGGCTTTGGTCAGGTGGCTGCGGAGGACGCAGTCTCGATCACCATTAACTACCTCGATGCTGATACTAATAAGCCCCTGCGCAGCCCGCAGGTGCTACAAAGTGAGTTCACCGAACCGGATGGCGTCTATTTCGCGGGCGAAAAAAACACGATTAAGGCGCCGCAACTGGCTGGCTACGCGGTGACTCCGGCTACCCAAGATATTACCCCGCAGTCCGGGGCGCCCAATGAGGTTACTTTTACTTATAAGAAAACCGATTTTTCACCCAAGATCAGCGGAGAAATCGTCAAGCATATTCCCCAAGGTGGCGACGGCCGCAAAGCAGCCTTGCTGGCGGGGATAACTGCGGAGGACACTGATGGCAAAGACATTACTGACTCGCTGACGGTCTCTCCAGAAAAAATTGACACCAGTGTGCCAGAGGCCACCTACGATGTCTACTACACCGCTACTGATTCTCAAGGGCGCACTAAGACCGTTAAAGGCAAGGTGGCAGTAGGTCCGAATTGGCCAGAGAAAACTATTTGTGCCGGTTGGCAGGTAAAAGATTTCACTTACAACGGGGGAACTATTACCGGGTTCAGCCGTGACGGTAACCAGAAGCATATGGCAGGGAAGACCAAGGATCCCTGGTGCTGGCCAACAGTCGGAGATAAAGGCCAGGATATTACCGCGATCGGCGATAATGCTTTTTCAGATATGTACCCTTCGCTGACCCGGATTCCGGATTCATGGGGTTCTATCACCAGCATCGGCAACCGGGCATTTGCATCTAGCAGCTTCACCGAGATGCCTAAATCATGGGACAAAGTTGCTAAGATTGGCGATTCCGCCTTTGAAAGTTCCCAACAACTTACGGCTCTTCCTAAATCTTGGGGAAAAGTTACCTCGATTGGTGAATCAGCCTTTAACTCAAACGGAAAGTTGAGTGAAATCCCAGATTCCTGGGGTTCTGTTAAATCTATTGGAAAAAATGCTTTCAGAAGTGGTGCCTTGACTCGACTTCCGGATTCTTGGGGCTTGCTCACCGAGATCAATGAGGGGGTTTTCGGTGCGAATAAATTGCAATCAATACCAAAATCCTGGGGAAATATCACCTCAATCGGCCAGGAGGCATTTTTTAGGAACTCAAATCTCGCGACGCTTCCAGATTCTTGGGGAAAAGTTACCTCGATTGGAGAAACAGCCTTTTATTCTTGTGGGCTAACCGCCTTGCCAAATTCCTGGGGTAAAATTACCTCTTTACCCAGGTATGCATTTAAGGAGAATAAGCTAGTTTCACTGCCCGAGTGGGGACCGATTACCAGCCTAGGTCAAGAGGTATTTAGCTATAACCAGTTGACTGGGTTGCCGGATTCTTGGGAGAACGTATCACAACTGGGGGTAGGGTCTTTTGAACACAATAAAATCACTGCTTTGACCGCTCCCTGGGGGAAGATTACCTCCCTGCCCTCGCAGGTCTTTTATGATAACCAGATAGCCTCGCTACCAGCCTGGGGGTCGATTACCAGCATTGGAGATTCTGCATTTGAGAAAAACAAACTGGTTAAACTCCCAGATTCCTGGGAAAACGTGTCTCGGATAGGCACGAGTAGTTTTGCTTCTAACCTGTTAACTTCTTTGCCGGATTCTTGGGGCAAGATCACCACTATCCCGAAGCAGGCTTTCTACGATAACCAGCTGGCGGCGCTGCCCGCTTGGGGAGGGGTGACCACTATCGGTGAGAACTCCTTCGTACGAAATAATCTCACAGTGCTTCCTCCCACCTGGGATAGCGTGACTACCATTGAGCCTTGTGCTTTTGCTGGTAAAAACATTTATAAAGATAGCGCTTATCCCGATTACCGTTGTTACCCGTATGGAGCAGAATCCGGTACTAACATTAACCAGATTCAATCCCTGCCTTCTTCTTGGGGGAAGGTGAAGACTATTGGGGCTCAGGCTTTTATGGGCAACGCCCTCACCGGTCTGCCGAACTCGTGGGGTAGCGTTGCTACTATCGGCGCCGAGAGTTTTAAGGATAATAAAATCACTGCTCTCACTGCCCCCTGGGATACTTTTACCACTATTCCGCGTGGCGCGTTCTTGAACAATGAAATAGTTTCCTTGCCGCCTTCTTGGGGCAAGCTTAATGTAGTCGGAAGGTACAGTTTCCAGAACAATCGCCTAAAGGCTTTACCCAGTTCCTGGGGTGAGCTTACAGAAATCCACTATGGGGCTTTTGCCAATAATGAGTTGACGGCGTTACCAGATTCCTGGGGCAAGTTAGGTGTCTTAGGTGGACGTGAGCGGGGAGCACCTATCTCCGACTGGGACCCTTATGCTGAGGTCTTTGGGGCCTCTATCTCTAACGGGCAGACAGAAGATATAGACAAAGAGAAAAATAAAAATAATATCACCGCTCTCCCGGAGTCTCTTGGTAATTTGTGGGTCATCGCTCCAGCTACTTTTAGCTGGAAGATGGAGCCAGGAATGGTGTTTACGGTTCCGGATGCTCCCCTGTTTTTTAGCGGTCAGCAGCATGATCATCTAGAACATGCCGTAAAAATGTTCTCAGACATAAGTTGGGGTAGACACGGCGTTGGCTCTAATACTACCTACGGCGGTCTTAGGGGGCCTATATATCTGCGTCCTGAGTCGGGGAAGAACCCCAATAATATTTCTGGCTATACTACTGGATCTGGTAACGACATTATTATCCTCACCGATTCCCAGGTGCGGGTACGCTACCTTGATCAGCAAACCGGTCAGCCGGTAGCTCCGGAAATGAACCGTCCAATTAACAGCCGAGAGGGCGATAGTAACCAAAATTATGTGCTAGTTCCTCCCATGGTGAAGGGATATTCGCTGCCTCCTACCCAGACCATAAAGCTAGATGGTAATGACAAGGACATAGTTTTCCGTTACCAGAAGGCTCCTGCCGAGTTGTCGGGCTCTTACGCCCGTCTGAATTTGACCGGAAAAATAAACCAGCCAGGCTGGCCCGAGTCCAACGAGCTAGAAGAGCAGTTCGGCAATAATATGCGTACTGACATCACCTACGGTGGGGATGCTGGCACCTCGATAGTTAAGAATGGGACCATCCGGATAACTTATGATCCCACCCGGGTAGAAGTTGCGGATTGGGATAATACTTCCAGCCAATACTTCCGATCAGTAAAGGTAGTTGCCCCAGGAGTCCTAGAAGTTAAGCTGAGGCCGAATTACGATAGCTCCATACGAACAAGTATTCCTATCTACTGGCGTATAAAGAAGCGGATTACCGCCTCGGATGCAGTGTTCCCGGTTAAGGCCGAATTGCTTGATACCGCCTCGGATGGGAAGCAGTATGTGTTGACCCCGCACCCGGCTTCTAAACCGGGACCGGTGAACCTTAAAGGTTACTATCCGCTGCCTACCTTCAAGAAAGATACAGTCGGATGCGAACTTGCTGTATGCAGGGACTACGATGACGATCCGGAAGGGGACGTCAGCACCTCTGGCAATAACGCGGTCACCTTTACTTTTGAAGTAGAGAAAATGCTGCGGAACGTGCGGGGTTACACCATCACTGACCAGTTGCCGCTATATACGAAGACAGATGGTACCCAAGCGCGTGCCCAGTTCGTAGCTTCTGAAAACCCGGGGTGGAAGCTAGGTGACGATCAGGTCACCCTCACTTACACTAATACCCAAAAACGTCTGACCACGGAATACTCAGGTCTAGGGAGCTTGAAGTTGCATTTCCCGGGGGCAAAGAAACAAAAACGGATTGATAACCACGCCGATTTTACCCTCACCCCCGAAGAACAAGGTCCGAAGGAACCGCTAATTACTGGGGCGGCAAATACTTACTTTAGCTTCTATAAACCGATGGAGACCGCACCCCCCGGCGTGCCCTTAACGAAGGTTGCTGCCGGTCCGCACTTCCGTGATGGAGTCGCGGTAATCTACGACAGCAAGCAGGATCGTAATACAGAATTCGATTGGAATGTACTTACCAGGAACACATCGGATACTCCTGTCACCCTAAATCTTAGGGACTTCGACCTTGATGACCGTTTACAATACACCGCTATTACTCCCGACCCAGTGTTTGTAGGGGGCAAACTGGAGATTATTAGTCCCACTGGTGAACCGGATACCTATCAAGTTCTTTATTCGGTTGGTATTACGGGAACTGACCGTATCGACCTGCCGGAGAATCTTACCTCCTACCAGAACGTCCAGTTGCGGTGGAGCAGCGTTAAGGCAATGCAGCCGGGACAAAGCACTATTACCAAGATTCACACCAAGCTCCGTGACCCGAATCAGAACCTCTGTAACGGACTGAAGTGCCAAGCTGACCTCAGAAATAAGGTACAGGGCGGAGAACGTATCAAAGAGGCTCATGTCAAGGTGAAGCCCGAGGGCAAAGTTCTTAAAGCTCGTAAAGTGAACACTTTTGCCAAGGCAACTATAGCCGGTAAAACCGGTACCTATACCGTGGGTGCCGAGCTGGAAACCGATTATGGTGATCCCTTGACTGCTTTCGAGCTGGTAGATGTGCTACCCAAGGGCTTGGAAGTTAACCGGGTGACGCTAACTCAAAAGTTTGCGGAGCTGCCCGGAGCGCGTTATGAGATCCTTTCCAACTTCAATGGCACCGGACGCGTAGCGGTTCGTTTCCAAGCCGACCAAGTCACGGATCCGAACCAGGTATACAGTGTGGGACAACTAGAGACCACTATTACCAATGGTGTTATCGACGGTGACATTATTAACGAAGCGTTTGTACGGGCGCAGGGAAATGTCCGTTACCTAAATGAAGTGAAGAACCCGATTGCGGGTACGGGAACGTGGTCGAAAGCGGAAAATACCACCCGAGTCGCGGTTGGGGATGAAACCTACATAACTAAGCGGATTCGGGAGCGCAAGCCCAATGCCCCCTGGATTACCGAGATTAGAACTGTCGGGGGAGCGAACTTCGATTATCAGCTGCGCTTAGGCTACGGGACGCGCCCGGAGCAAAATCCGGTGGTCTATGACTTACTGCCGGTGGCAGGTACTCCTGCCCGCAAAGGTTCCACCATGATTAACCAGTATGATCCCAGCGGGCGAATCAGCTTCCAAATGGCTGATGGAACGGCTGCTACTGGTTGGAATACCTTCTATACCTGCGATACTGGTATCGCGACGAAATATGACCTGGATCGTGCCAACTGGCAGAGCACTCCTTGCTCGGCGGTAACGGGGTTGAAATTCACTAATACCAACCCGCAGCAGCCGCGCAGCGAAGTGCGGATCACGGTACCGATGATTGCCGGCCCCAAGGGCGCGACTCCGCTTTCCCAAGAACATTTGGGTAAGCAGGCGATAAATGATTTCTGGAGCGTGTCTAGTTCTCACGAAGGGAAACTGGAATCCAACCCGGTGATTAACACTTTGGTGCCGCCGGCGGTAAATATTGAGCTGACAAAGTACGGATACAAAGCCGAGCCCTTACAGTCAGCGCAGAAGAAACTGCTCGCAGGAGCCAAGTTTGGCCTCTATGATAAAGAGGGCGCGCTCAAAGCCACCGCTATCTCTGGCTCTAACGGCAAAGTCAGGTTTACGAATGTGAATGCCGCCCCGGGTTGGACGGTGCGAGAAATCGAGGCTCCGACCGGGTATGCAGTAAGCGATAGAGCATTTATGCTGTCCGCCACCGACTTTAGTGCGACTAATTTTGATTCTGCTACCGGCACCTACCAGATTAAAGCGCCTGATGTTACCAACATGGGCAAATGGTATCCAGTCGAGCCGATTCGTGGTACCGCCGAGTTTAAAAAGGTGGATAAGAACGGTCAACCCTTAGCGGGAATCGAGTTCACGATTACTCCGCTACCGGTGCAACAGAACGATGGCACCATGTTTGTGCCGAACTCAGCTCCGAGGACGGTGCGCTCTAACGATGACGGTGACGTAAAGTTCTATGGCATTCCTGCCGGTAAATGGCGCTTAACCGAGAATCCGGGTGATCGTCACCTGCAGCCGATTGCTCCGATTGACTTTACGATTACGACTTGTTCCACGGGATGTACTCAATTCCGTGGGTTGAATCTGACGTTCGGCTTCGGGGATCTTGGTCTGGTTTTTAACGATAAAGGCTCGGTGTCCTTGTCGAAGCTAGGCGTGCGCGGCATGGCTGATAAGAATAAGTCCTTTGGCCAGTGGAAGCGCGGTGACGGGGTGATTAAACCCGGCGCGACCTTCGCCCTCTATAAAGGCAATACTGCTTCGGCTACCAACCTGGTTACGCAGGTAACCACCGGGGGACCAGACGCTAATGCCATCTTGAAGGATCTGGTGATTAACCAGGTCTATACTCTGAAAGAAATCACGGCTCCTGCCGGATATGTCAAGAACGATGCCCCGCTGCAGTTCCAGATTGATGAGGCCGGCAAGCTTAAGGATGCTGCCGGGCATCTGTTGTTCGAGCAAAGCGAGCTACTGGTGCCCAATGAGGAACAAAAGCAACAGTCTTCGCTGGTAGTCACCAAGGTTGACCCCAATGTTACCGGCGATGCCCGCAACCTTGCTGGCGCCGAGTTCGGCCTATTCAAGCAGGCCGACGATGGTTCTTGGCCCGCCGAGCCGATTAAGAAGGCAACTACAGTCGATACCGGGCAAGCAGAGTTCACCGAACTGGATGGCGGTATTTACCGGGTGAAAGAGCTGAAAGCTCCCATCGGGTACTATGTTGACCCCCAGGCGCAATACGATTTCATAGTTGATGATTATAAGGCGCAGCAGTTTACTTGGACGGCCAATAATAATCCTTCTCGCCTGCGGGTTTTCAAGTTCGAACCCCTGGTGAAGTCGATTGATGAAGCGGCAGCGGACAAGGTGGTGTCGGGCACTCCCGGCTCGGTTAAAGTGCCAGGCCAGGTGGCAGGTGTTTTTGATGTGGTGATTCCGCTTTCCGGTGCCAAGTTCACCTTGTATGAAGAGGACGAGTCGACGGAAGTGGCTACCAACCTGGTTACTGGTAGTGACGGTTTGGTTAACCTGCCGGCAACCGTGAAGCTGGATCCGAACAAGATCTATAAGCTGAAGGAAATTCAAGCTCCCAGCGGTTATATCCTGAAATCTAACCCAATTTCGGTGAAAGTATCCGACTATGCCCTGCTAGAAGGGTTTACCGGACTGATCACTATGGAGGTGCCTAACACTAAGGACACCGGCAGGATCACGGTTTCGAAACTATCGAAAGAAACCGGTAAGCCGCTGGCGGGTGCGGAATTCACCCTAACGGCGCCTGATGGAACCAAGAAGACGCTGGTTACTAACGAGGTCGGCCTCGCCACCTTTACCGGCCTTACTTTCGGCGTGAAGTATAAGATTCAGGAAACTAAGGCTCCGAAGGGGTATCTAATTTCCAACGAGGTTGAAACGGTTTCCCCGAGCGCGGATAACCCGGTGATAACTTTCAAGCGCTATAACCAGAAATCGGATATTGAAATCTCTTTGAATAAGAAATCCGATACCGGCTCCGCGATGGCGGGCGTGGTGTTTGAGCTCTTTAAAGAGGGTTCCGATGTTGCCGAAAAGACTTTGAAAACCGGTGCGGATGGAACTGTGAAGTTCCAGGTGTTACCCGGCCAAAAGTACGTTGTGAAGGAAACCCAGACCAGCAGGGGTTACGCCCTCCTGCCGCAGCCGGTGAACTTCACGGTAGACGGTAACGGGAAAGTCACCATTATCAGTGGAAAAGGAAATGTAAACACGGTTAGTGGCGGGAATGGATCCCTGACCGTCACTAACTACCCGGAAGGGAAACTTCCCTTATCGGGATACGCCGGTTCTTTAGAAGTGTTGCTTCTAGGGTGCCTGGTATTAGGGATTGCTATTGTATTCACTCTATTTGAAAGGAAAAGAAAGTGAGTAAGAAAAAGTTATTGGCCATGCTAACCGGCATGGTGATGGCCTTCATGGGCCTGGCAGGAGTAGGCGCCGCCAGTGCCAATACTGAGTTGACCCCGGGTGCACCTCAGCCCACTACCGCAAATTTGACGATACATAAGTATTTGGGCGCCACCACGGGTTTGAAACACGATGGTACTGCGATTGATGCTGCCGAGCTTAATGGTAAAACACCTTTGGAGGGGGTTAATTTTAAGCTCTATAAGGTTGAGGGCGTTGATGTTTCTACCAATGATGGTCTGAAACTGGCTCAAGAAATTGGGGCAGTTGCTTTGAAGGATAATGTCGCCACTACCGGGATTGTATCTGGGGGTAAGACCTACACTCTGGCCGCTAACCCGACGACTATGACAACTGGCACTAATGGGGAAGCTGCGTTTTCTTCTGTACCTAGGGGTCTCTACGTCGTGGTTGAAGATCTAGCCGGATCGGGCACGATTAAGGCTGCAGGTAAAGAGGTTAAGAAGGAAAAAATCACTCCGATTGCGCCCTTCGCAGTTACTTTGCCGATGACCAATCCCGATGGTAAGGCCTGGAATAGCGACGTACATGTCTACCCCAAGAACCAGGAAAACGAACTGGATAAGAAGGTCGTAGACAAGGGCGTTACTACTTTGAATCAGGGCGCTGCAAACGGTATGGATGAGTTTAAGTACGTCTTGACCACCACTTCCACTGGTGCTGACGTCAATGGCGATGGAAAGATGGATGGTGCTGACCTGGGTAATCTATACCAGATTGTCGACCAGTTGCCCGCCAATGTGGAGTATGTAAAGACTACCGCCAAGATTAACGACCAGACTACACCCGATTTTGATGCCACTGCCGAAGGCAACAAGATCACCGTAGCCTTCAAGGGTGCCGGGCTGAATACTATCGCTGGTGGCGCCAAGATCGAGGTTACTTTGCACGTCAAGCTAAAGAGCGTTCCGGCTGATGGCTTGACCAAGAACACCGGTAAGTTGTACCCGAACGAATGGTCTAAGAAGAACGATAAGCCGATTAACTCCCCGGAGGTTGAGACCCGGCACGGCGATATCGTAATCAAGAAGGTTAACAGCGCGGGCGAGACTCTGGCTGGCGCTATTTTCAGTGTTCACCTGGATACCTCGGACAATAAAGATTGCTCCAGCTATGGCGGCACTATCAAGACCTCAAATGAGACTGGGGCAGATGGTCTAGCAAAAATCTCTGATTTGCAGATGACTGACTGGATTGATGGGGTAGCAGTAGCGAAAGCGGACCAGGTACCCTACTGCCTAGTTGAGGAACAAGCTCCGGCTGGTTACCAGATTCTGCCACAGGCGATTTCTTTCAAGTTGACCAAGCCGGGAACGGTTACTGATTTGGCGGCTGCAGCTAAAGCTAAGGCTGGTAACGCGCTTGATATTACCAACCACAAGAACCTGGGGCTGCCGCTGACTGGTGCGCAGGGGATTCTACTCGTTTCGGCTCTGGGCTTGATCCTAGTTTCCATCGGCGTGACCCTAGCGGTTAAACGCCGCAAGGACTAAGCGCAGGTCTAGGAAAACTAATAATAGAGTGAACAATAGCCCCTAATGCCAAAGAGGGGGCGGTGCAGCTTGCTGCATCGCCCCCTCTTTGCGCCCTTAAGCTGGAAATGCTTGCCGGAAAAAGCCGCAGAAAGCAGGTCGGCCGGCCAGGGGAGAAGCAGCTAACTAAACAAGTAAAAAGCCCGTTGTAGACTGCGGGAAGCTAAGTACCCGAGTTGGGTTAAGAAAATACCGAGCCAGCTAAAAGAATAGCTAGGCGAAAACTGCTAAGAATTTTGAAGGGGGGACCGCGTTGCGAAGAGTCTTAATCATTGTCTTAACAGTAGTGGGAGCGTTGCTCCTACTTTATCCGGTAGTCGCTATTTTCGCTGGTAATGTGCGTATCGGTGAAATCTCGCGCCTAGAGGCACAAGAAATGAAGCGGATGGCTAATCATCCCGATCAGTCACAGGCGCTACTGAAACAGGCGCATGAATATAACCGCAACATCCGCGGAATCCCCATTCTTGACCCCTACCTCTACCAGATGACCAAAACCGGGTCGGCAGAATATAAACAGTACCTGGCCACTTTAAGTGGAGACGTAATGGCGCGTCTAGTGGTGCCATCTGGGCAAATAGACTTGCCGGTGCGGCATGGCACCGAAGATGACGCGATTGCGCGGGGAGCCGGACACCTTTTTGGCACCGGGTTGCCAGTCGGTGGTAAAGGAGTAAACGCGGTGCTAACCGCCCATTCCGGGATGAGGACCGCCAGTTTGTTTGACGGCTTGCGGGATGTCAAAGTCGGCGATATTGCCTATGTGCAGGTGGCGGGGCAAAAGCTTGCTTATAAAGTACGCGCTATCCACGTGATTAAACCTACCCAGTTGGACTTATTTGAGCCGAAACCAGGTAAAGACATTTTGACCCTATTTACCTGCACCCCCTACGGCACCAACACTCACCGCCTGGTGGTTACCGCTGAACGCATCGCCCTCAAGGCAGCGCCCCCTATGAACGAAGAAGGCCCCACCTGGTGGGATGCGCTGCGCTGGTGGATGATCCTCCCGATAATTATTTCCGCAGTAGGAGGAACCATCGTGGCACGGTACCTGCGAAAAGACCGTAAAAAAGACGATGAAGCAGAAAATAGCGGGAATGAAGAAGAAAACTTCGCGCAAATAGGCAGACTAACCCGCACGGAAAGAGCAAAGAAGTTCCGGGAATCGCGTAAGCGTAGAGGATCTCGTCATTCCGGGCAATCACACAAGTCCTCACCCGCGCCCCAGGCTGACAAAACCAGCGCAAAAAGCGACCAGGCGGCTCCTCAGGATAAAGATAAAGTCTTCAGCTGAGCGCAAGGCTCGTTTCCCCCGTAGGTTTCCGCGCCCGCTTCCGCGCGCACCGCTCATTTCAGCGCAAATGCGTCCTTCGGCCTATAAAATGGAAGCAAGCAGGCATCGGTGCAGCAGGAGGGTGGCATCATCATGGCGGAAAAAGAAAAGATCTTAGTGGGAGTGGACGGCTCCCCCGAATCCCTGGAGGCCGCAGAATGGGCGGGCGCACGCGCCAAGCAAAGCGGCGCCCAGCTGCAAGTATTATGTGCCTACGCGCTACCTTCCTATACGGCCGCGTCAATGGATTCCGGATTCGCGGTGGTGGACAATGATGCGATTCGTGACAGTGCCCAAACCGTAGTTGACGAGGCTATCGCCCACCTAGAAAAGTTGGGTTACCAGGCTAAGGGGCGAGTTGATGCTGGCGATCCTACCGCGATTTTGGTGCAGCTGTCGCAGCAAGTCGATTTGATAGTGGTTGGTACCCGAGGCGGCGGAGGGTTTACTGACCGCCTGCTGGGGGCGACTTCCTCGGCGCTACCTGCCTATTCCCGTTGTCCGGTAGTGGTGGTGCCGAGGCGTGGCGCTGACGACCAGTTCGTTCCGGTAAAGAAAATAGTTATCGGGGTTGATGGTTCGCAGCGTTCCCGCAAGTCTTTGCGCCGCGCCATCAGCGAAACCCAAGTATGGGGCGCGGAACTGACCGCGGTCGAGGCAGTACCAATGGCGTCCTCGGCGGGGGTACTGGCGTGGTTGCCAGCATCGGTGGATCGCGAAAGTATTTTGCGGGATGTGCGCAGCGAACTCAAGGAAATTTGCCAGGAAGAAATCGCTGATAGTGGAGTGAAAGTACATTCTCACGCCCTGGATGGAAACGCGGCGGCGCTGCTCAACGAGTTTTCAACCGCTGTCGATCTGGTGGTAGTCGGAACTCGAGGGCGCGGAGGATTCGCAGGAGCGCTAATGGGCTCCACCTCGCAATCAGTGCTGGCGCATTCGGCTTGCCCGGTGCTGGTAGTGCCTACCGGCGACAGCGAATTAGGCGCCGAAGAATAGGGCAGGGTACTAGCGGTCTATTTCGCGCGGTAGCGCCAGCCTGCTGCTGACGTTATTAGTGCGCGCTACCGGCGATAGGGAAGCCGATGCCGAATGCTGGCGCTTGCGCCTGAAGTGCTGCGCTTGCGTTCCAACACTTAGCAGCTATCTACCTAGCGCCCGCACTTTTTGTTTGCGACGCTGTTGATTTCCGGCGCTTTGCGCTCGCTACCCTCGGCTTTACGATTGTATCTTTCATGCCCTCTACCTGCATATATTCTTATTTCCTCTCGTCTTCGTGCGTCGTTACCTTCTAGCGAGTAGATGTTCAGCTAAATAATTTATATGAAACTCGACACAATTTGATCGCATGTGGTGAAGTATTTCGTGCGCGAGTTTGTTGCCCGTGAGAGCCCTGGCGAAGCCCAAAATAGGGTCTTTTTTGTGGAAAATCGTTTTATTTTGGCAATTAATAGATAAATGTGACAAAAGAATAGTGAATAAAATATAAAAATAAAAGAACTTATGCATTTAATTTAATCAAATTTCATGTCGCATTCTTAATTTCAATTTCGATGAATTACGCAACAAGTTATCCACAGGCTACCGTCAGATGTGTTTGTATCTTCAACCCCGCGGAAGTCCATAAAAACTGGGTGAAGTTCGGAAAATTTTGGTCTCCTAACCCGATCCCCGCGCGCACATCCGACGCCCGCCGCTCCTCCTCCGCCCGATAGCTTCTTCGCCGCCCCGGCTCCGCACTCTCGTCCTGCTGTCTTGGACCGCCCGGTCACTTCGCTGCCGTCCCGCCGTCTGATCGCTTTATCGCCGCCTCGCGCCCTCACCCCCATGCGGCTGAGTTCTACTCATCCCGTCCCCTCACCCCTCACTTCTCACCGCGTCCGCCTCACACCCGCTCTGGAGGGCGGAAATGTCGCGGGAGGGTGGAAATGTTCGCGTTGTGCCTGAAGGCGCGTGTGGGGGCGTGCAGAATCGCCCTCCACGGACAAAACCACCCTCCCAGTACCGGATCATCCTCCGGCGCGCCTGGAAGGAAGGAGAGGGACAAAATCGCCCTCCCGGTTCAAGATCACCCTCCGCCGCGCTTGTAGAAGCCTCTAAAGCGCTCGTTTTTGTGCCTCTGGAGGGCGGAAATGTCGCGGGAGGGTGGAAATGTTCGCGTTGTGCCTGAAGGCGCGTGTGGGGGCGTGCAGAATCGCCCTCCATGGACAAAACCGCCCTCCCGGTACCAGAACACCCTCCGGCGCCGACTAGGGGGGGGTGGGAGCCTGTGCAAGCGGGGGTGTATCAGACTGGTGAAAGTGACGGCAGTTGAGCGCAAAATGTAAAAAAGTATTCCATTTGTGTTGCAAAACCTCTAATATGTACTTCAGAAGTTGAGATTTGTATTTAAGGAGTGGTTGAAGTGGCACAAGCAACTGTCAATTTTCGGATGGATGCTAGTTTGAAAAAATCTCTTGAAGCCACGTGTAAAGAACTGGGGCTTACGGCTACCAGCGCCTACACTATGTTTGCAGCAAAGGTCGTGCGGGAGAAGCGAATCCCGTTCGAGGTGTCTATTGATCCGTTCTACTCAGAATCAAATATGAAGCGTTTGCGCAGTTCAATAGCCCAAATGGAACAAACTGGCGGTACTATTCACGAGGTTCTGCCCGGTGATTAAGGCTTGGACAGATTATTCTTGGGAAGAATTTCAGTATTGGTTGAAACAAGACAAGAAAACTGTGAGACGAATATTGAAGTTAATACAGTCAATTGACCGTAATGGGTACAAATGCATAGGCAAACCTGAACCTTTGCGGGGAGATCTTTCTGGATACTGGAGCGCTCGCATCGATGAAAAAAATCGTCTGGTTTTCAAGATCGATGGCGATGTGTTGCGAATAGTCCAGTGTGGAACGCATTATGGTGACTTTTGACGCTTAACTTCGCTTAATTCCCTCCGAGGCAAGGGCTGCCCTAAACTGGAGGTTATGAGCTCAAAGCAGTCGATTTTTACATCTGAATCCGTCACCAGCGGTCACCCCGATAAAGTCTGTGACCGGATCGCCGACACCGTCGTGGACGCCCTCCTAGAGCAAGACCCGGAGGCTCGGTCTGCCGTAGAAGTCATGGCCACCACCGGGCAAGTGCATTTGGCCGGCGAAATCACCACTTCCGGATATGTTGACCTGCCCACTTTGGTGCGCAACACCATTAACGAAATCGGCTACACCTCCTCCGATATTGGCTTTGACGGAGATTCCTGCGGAGTACTAGTTTCTATCGACCGCCAGAGCCCCGATATTGCCCAAGGGGTGCAAGATTCGTGGGAAACTCGCCAAGGCGAAGCGGTAGACGCTTTTGACCAGCAGGGAGCTGGTGACCAGGGGATGATGTTCGGCTATGCCTGCAACGAAACGCCCGATTTAATGCCTGCCCCGATTTGGCTGGCACATCGCATCGCCAAGCGACTCGAAAAAGTGCGGCGGGAAAAAATCCTCGACTATCTCTGTCCCGATGGGAAAACCCAGGTAACTGTACGTTATGAGGACGGGCACCCGGTGGGGTTGGACACGATCGTACTCTCTACCCAGCATCGCGCCTCCGCAAACCTCAAAGACCTGCGCGAAGAAGTAAAAGCCGCCGTAATCGATCCGGTAATCGCCCAGGTGCCATGGGTTGAAAACCTAGACTTCCGCACCTTGGTGAACCCGGCGGGTCGGTTCATCCTGGGAGGCCCGGCCGCCGATACCGGTCTGACCGGCCGGAAACTCATCGTAGATACCTACGGAGGGATGGCGCGTCACGGCGGGGGCGCCTTCTCGGGTAAGGACGCCACCAAAGTGGATCGCTCCGCGGCCTATGCGGCGCGATGGGTAGCCAAGAATGTGGTCGCGGCCGGACTAGCTGATCGAGCAGAACTGCAAGTGGCCTACGCTATCGGCTCGGCGCACCCGGTGTCGGTAGAACTGGAAACTTTCGGTACCGAAAAGGCCGATAAAGAGAAGATTCTGCAGGCCGTGCGGGAAACCTTCGACCTGCGACCGGCAGCTATTATCGATCGGCTTTCGCTGCGCCGACCTATTTATTCGCGCACCGCCGCCTACGGACACTTCGGACGTTCCGGGTTTACCTGGGAGGATACCGGTAAGGCGCGGGAGCTGCGAGCAAAGCTCGGGGCGTAGCAACCAGCGCACAAAGCTGGGGCGTACGAACCGTAAAAACCCGCGAGCTAGGCACAGGAGCCGAAAAACCAGTACCGCCAGGTGCTACGCCTAGAGGAAAAACTAAAATAACTAATCGTGCTTTTTGCCGCAGCCATATAGAATCGGTAAACGGAGCGAACACACGGGAGAACAAATGTCGTTTTTTGAAAGAATCCTGCGGATGGGCGAGGGGCGAATCCTCAAACGCCTAGACCGGACAGCTCGCGAAGTTGTGGCGAAAGAAGAAGAATACGCCGCCCTCAGCGACGAAGAACTAAAAGCCAAGACCGCCGAATTCAAAGAGGCGCTGGAAAAAGGGGCAACCGAGGACGAAATTCTGGTCGATGCCTTCGCTACTGTGCGGGAAGCCGCCTGGCGCGTCCTCAAGCAAAAGCCCTACCACGTGCAGGTTATGGGAGGAATCGCCCTACATAACGGCAATATTGCCGAGATGAAAACCGGTGAAGGTAAGACCCTGGTCGCCACTATGCCCAGTTACCTGAATGCACTTAGCGGCAAGGGCGTGCACGTAGTCACGGTCAACGACTACCTCGCCAGTTACCAAAGTGAACTTATGGGACGTGTCTATCGTTTCCTGGGGCTAACCGTGGGCTGTATCGTCAACGGCCAAACCCCAACGGAGCGGGTAAAACAATACCAGGCAGATATTACTTACGGCACCAATAACGAGTTTGGATTCGACTACCTGCGCGACAATATGGTGCAGCGAGTAGAAGACATTGTTCAGCGCAAACACCACTACGCCATCGTCGACGAGGTGGACTCGATTCTGATTGACGAAGCCCGTACCCCCCTGATTATTTCCGGTCCCGCCCAAGGCGAGGCCGACCAGTGGTACAACAAGTTCGCCTCCCTGGTGACCCGCCTGGAAAAGGATATGGATTACGAGGTCGACGAAAAGAAACGCACCGTGGGGGTAACCGATGTGGGGATCGCCGCGGTCGAAGACTTCTTAGGGATAGACAACCTCTACGAAGCCTCCCACACCCCCCTAATCGGGTTCCTCAATAACGCGATCAAAGCAAAAGAGCTGTTCAAACGGGATCGTGACTATATTGTCCGCAACCGGGAAGTGCTAATCGTTGACGAACACACCGGGCGCGTGATGGAGGGACGGCGCTACAACGAAGGGATGCACCAGGCGATTGAAGCCAAAGAGCATGTTCCGGTCAAGGCCGAGAACCAGACCCTGGCCACCATCACTTTGCAGAACTATTTCCGTCTTTACGAAAAACTCGCGGGCATGACCGGTACCGCCGAAACCGAGGCAGCCGAGTTCATGAACACCTATAAGATCGGGGTAATCCCGATTCCGCCTAATAAACCCATGATTCGCATTGACCAGCCGGATTTGGTTTATCCTTCCCGGCGCGGCAAGCTCAAGGCGATTGTCAATGACATTAAAGAACGTCACGAAAAAGGCCAGCCGATTCTGGTGGGTACCACGGATGTTGCCAAGTCGGAAGAACTTTCTATCATGCTGGATGAGGCCGGAGTGCCGCACAACGTGTTGAACGCTAAACAGCACGCTCATGAAGCCCAGGTGGTTTTCGATGCCGGGCGTAAAGGCATGGTTACCGTGGCCACTAACATGGCTGGGCGTGGTACCGACATTATGCTCGGCGGCAACCCGGAACATATTGCTGACCAGAAACTACGTGCGCGTGGCCTGGATCCGGAAGAAAATCTCTCCGAATGGCAAGAAGCCTGGGAGGATGCCCTTACCGAGGCGGAGGCCGAGGTAGCCGATGAACACGAAGAGGTCGTTGACCTGGGCGGACTCTACGTCCTAGGTACCGAACGTCACGATGCTCGCCGGATCGATAACCAGCTGCGCGGGCGTTCTGGACGGCAAGGTGACCCCGGGGAATCCCGTTTCTACCTGGCGATGGACGACCCGCTAATGATGAAGAACATGGCGGCGTTCGTAACCCGGTTCATGAATTCTTCGCTCTACCCCGAGGATCTGCCGCTCGAATCCAAGATGGTGTCGGGGCGGATTCAGTCCGCGCAGCACCAGACGGAGGCGCAGAACTTCGAGATTCGTAAGAACGTGCTGAAATATGACGATGTGATGACCGATCAGCGCGATCTGATTTACACCGAACGTCAAGAAGTGCTACACAAGAAAATCGATCTCGATGAGCTGATTCCTTCCTACCTGCGCACTTTGATTACCGAGGCAGTCACCCATGCCACCAGCGAAGGCGCCGATTCCAACGAATGGGATTTGGAAAAACTGTGGAGCAATCTGCGTGCGGTTTATCCGGTGCGCACCCCGCTATCTGATCTCAAAGACGAGGATGGCGCCTTCCTGCATATTTCGGCTACCGAACTGGAACATAAGCTGCAGGATGACATTGCTGATGCCTATGAAGAGATTCTGGATCAGGTAAATGAGAACCCAATCGCGATTGATCAGTTGGGCGACCAGCCGATGGCGGAACTAGAACGCCGGGTGCTACTGGCCACGGTTGACCGTCTTTGGCAACAGCACCTCTACGAAATGGATTACCTCAAAGAAGGCATCGGCCTGCGGGCGATGGGGCAGCGCGACCCCTTGGTGGAATACAAATCCGAGGGTGCGCTGATGTTCGAAAACATGATGGGGCAGGTGCGCGAAGATACTATTACCGGTATTTTCAGTTTCTCCCACCAGTTCCAGCAGGTCTACGAGCAACAGCTGGAGGCAGAAAAGCAGCAAGCTGAACAAGCCAAGAAGAAGGCGCTGGCGGAAGGCTCAGTGATGGGGGATACCGGGCATAAGGAATCCTCGCAAACTGTGCCGGCCATGGCCGGTGCCTCCGGACAAGGATCGGCATTTGGTGCCGAGGCCGCCCGGCAAACCGCCGCGCAAGGCGGTAACCGGGCTCAGCGCCGCGCTCAAAAGAAGCGCAAGAAGCGCCGTTAGTAAACCGGTAAAATACCTTTACCTGCGGTTTCGTGGGTAGAGAGCGGCTAGATCAGCCTTTCAGGTATTCGCGGTATCTGCCACGTATATCTGTCGCGGGTTTGCGCGCTTACCCTAGTTTTGCGTGTTGTTTACCCGATTTCCAGGGCGGTGATTCGCCAGCTCTTTCCCCAGGGTTTGATGCGCATGGCGATTGCCCGCACCCGGGAGCCGTCATTGATACTAACCGCGACCTCGATCCCTTTGAAGCCACGTTCGCCCTCCCCGGCTTTGCGGTAACAAATACGCCGCACTTGAATCGGTGCCGGCAGGGGACGGTGCCTTTCGGCGCGTACCAAAGCCAAAAAGGGTTTGCGCAGCTCCGCGGTGAACCAGTTAGTGACGGCTTGTTCGGAGCGTCGCCCGGAAAACACTTCAAAAATCATTTTCACCGCGGCCGCTACCCAGGGTTTTATCTGGGGTAGCTTAGTTAGCGATTCCCCTTGGTTCGCGCCAGGCAACACCCCTGGCTTTTCTTGTTCTTTAGGGCGTAACGTCCGCACTACTAACGGGCCATACTTGGGGCTGAGGGGAATTTCGGGGAGCTCGGGGCAAATGATTGCTAGTGGCCCGGAATATTTCCCATCTTGAGGACAGATAGTTACTAAAGGTTTTCCCGGCGGAAACAGTTCCTGGAAACGGTTTTTACTATTTTCTACTTCGTTATCGGCATTTTCCAGCTCTCGTAAGAGGGGTTGCCTTGCTGCTAAACTCATCGGTTCGGATCCTTAGAATATGAGAATTGTGCCGCTAATCCATTAAGGGCATCGGGGAAACAGGCATCATTGCCAAGTCGCGTTTTGCGCTGTTTAAAGAGGAAACCAAAAGACGTTTTAATAATCAAAATTGCTGTAAAGAGGCTGTTAGCAATTTTAAATTAAGAAAAAATTAAAGATAGATGAGTTACTGGGGTGGTTGCTGAGGTAAGAAAAATCCTGGCAACCTCCCTTTAAGCATGCTTCGGGGTGGGCTAAGGCTCAAGAGGGCGCGCGGGCGTTAGCATAGTTAGGTGCGTATTTATCTTCCCGTAGCGGTCAATGAGCTTTCTAACCAGCAGCTTTATTCTCAGTTCGCCTGGACAGGCAACCATGATTTTTGTCAGCTTTGGGGAATTGACCCCCTAGATGAAGAACAGGCAGAAGATATGGCCATGACTATGGCTGCGATGTCCTGCCTAGAGGTTCCCGCCAGTGGCTATCAAGGGCGCATCGTAGCGGCGCTGGACGTGGAAGCCAGTGAAATCAGCGCCAGCAGCGATCTCGGTGTTTTTGAAGTGAAAACCGGCTTCGACTGGCAGCGCCTGGTCAGCCTACATCTCGATAGCCCCGAAGAACTAGAGTTATGTCAGCAGGTCAGAGAGGCGGTCTCTTTGGAATCAGCCGCGGCTTGGTGTCGGGGAAACTTTAGCGGTGAGGACGCGCAGGAAACTTCCGGATGGGAGCTTTGGGAAGAACTGGCGGCGCAGCCGCTGTCCTGGTACGACCAAAGCGAACTTGATTATCTCCGCCGCCACCTGCCCGCGGGGTAGTCATGGCCTTTACGCTGTTAACGCACCCTTTTGGCGCACCCAACTTAGCGTCGCGCCTTCTGCTGTAACGCGCCCTCGGGAAAAAGTAGGGGGGCACTAGTTTGCTCCTCAAGGTGAGTGCGCGTTCCCCGCGCCCGCGCCTCACCCCGAGCACGCGCCTACGGTTAGGTCAGTCAACTAGCACGTCACCTGCGCCTCACCCCTAAAACCTTAGTTTTAGGCGTTAACTCCTGCTTCGTGGGCATACCCCTGGTCGGCAATCGCCTGGCGTAGTGCCTGCATAGAGGTGGCAATGTCCTCCGGGGTTGCCGGCTGGGCGTGCGCGAACTTGATATCCTCCATGGAGTTCGACGGGATTAAGTGCAGGTGCAGGTGCGGCACGTCGAACCCGGCAATACTCAGGCAGGATCGCTGGGAGCCGAAAGCCTGGCGTTGGGCGCGACCGATAATCTGCGCCACTTTCATCAGGTGCTGCAGCTCCTCGGTGGGAGCGTCCCAGTAGTTTTCGACTTCCCGGCGGGGAACTAAAAGTACGTGTCCGGGGGTTATGGGGTTGATGTCGGCGAAGGCGACGCAGATGTCATCTTTCCAGCAGAACTCGCCGGGGATTTCGCCAGCGATGATACGAGTAAAAATAGTGGGCATATTTCCTCCTGGGATTGCAGTCCTCGTCTTCAATGATAGGACGGCGAGGATTCGGGGGCGCATTTAGCGCAAATTTGGCAACACGCGCGCCGAGTGCTTGCTGAAAACGCCACTTTACATAGGATTTTCGTTTGACCAAGAGGGCAAGAAAAACTAACCCTAAACTAAAGGTTGAGGGTTAGATCGGAGGGCGACCGTGACAGTACCAGATACGAACCTGGCAGATATTAAAGTCGTAGGCATCGGCGGCGGCGGAGCAAACGCCGTTAACCGCATGATCGAGTTCGGGCTAAAAGGCGTCGAGTTCATCGCGATTAACACCGATGCGCAGGCACTGATGATGTCAGATGCAGACGTGAAACTGGATATCGGACGGGAAGAAACCCGCGGTCTGGGAGCCGGAGCCGATCCCAAGGTAGGCGAGCGCGCCGCCGCTGATAACGAAGAAGAAATCAAAGACACCCTAGAAGGTGCCGATATGGTCTTCGTTACCGCAGGCGAGGGCGGCGGTACCGGTACGGGTGGTGCTCCTATCGTGGCGCGGGTGGCGCGAGAAATGGGCGCCCTGACCATTGGGGTAGTTACCCGACCCTTCTCCTTTGAAGGTAACCGTCGTCAGACCCAAGCAGATGCCGGGGTAGAGGCGCTGCGCAAAGAGGTCGACACCATTATCGTGATTCCTAACGATCGCCTCCTGGAAATCTCGGATCAAAACATCACCATGGTCGATGCTTTTTCCGCAGCAGACGAAGTGCTACATTCCGGTGTCCAGGGCATCACCGATCTGATCACCACTTCCGCCCTCATTAACGTGGACTTCGCGGACGTGAAAAGCGTGATGAAGGGGGCAGGAACCGCCCTCATGGGGATTGGTTCTGCCACCGGCGAAGATCGCGCGATTCGCGCTGCCGAAGCCGCATTTATGTCCCCGCTGCTAGAAGCCAATATCGATGGGGCGCTCGGGGTGTTGATGTTCTTCCAGGGAGGCTCGGATATGGGCTTAATCGAGGTACATCGCGCCGCGGATATGGTGCGCGAGATGGTACACCCCGAAGCCAATATTATTTTTGGTGCCAATGTGGATGAGGCCTTGGGCGACCAAATTCGAGTGACCATTATTGCTGCCGGATTCGATGACCCTAAAAAAGCTAAAGGCAAAGCCAAGAGCGCTAAGGTAGAGCAGAAAGCGCCGCAACCAGCGGCAGAACCGGCCTCCGCCCCTGTAAAGAAAGAGCAAAAAGAGGACTCCACTGCTACCTCTGCGATCCCAGCTTTCCCGCGCCGGGCGGCCTTGAACGATGAAGATCGCAGCGTGGGGGATTTGCCGCGCGCTAGCGCGCCGGGAGCGCACCGCCTGCCGGTAACTCCGCCCTCCCGCGATGCCTTTAGCCGCCGGGAAAATGAGAGCTCCCACAGCTACCGCGATAACTTTGGGGTAGATACGGGGCGTGAGGATGACGCTACTTTGACGGTACCGCGAGTATTCGAGGACGATGACCAAGAATCGGGGCTAGACGTACCCGACTTCATGCGGTAGGCCGCCATGTTTGACCTCGGGGGAGCGCAGGCGGTTTTCACCAACCGAATTGGAGGGGGATCCACCGGCGCGTATGCCACTCTCAACTTGGGAGATCACGTTGGTGATGACCCGGCGGTGGTAGCGCAAAATCGCAAAATCGTTGATGAGGCGATCGGGCGGAAAGTGGTATGGATGCACCAAACCCACTCCAACCGGGTGGCACAAGTCCATCCTGGTTACACTGACAGCCCTGCCGATGCCGATGGAATCATTATTGATACCCGCGAATTTGCGGAGCTGGGGTTGGCAACCCCTGCTGCCGGAGTAATGGTGGCCGATTGTGTACCCCTGTTGCTGGCATCTGATGATGGCCTGCTGGTAGCCGCTGTACACGCCGGTAGAGCGGGAATGGTGACCGGGATTGCGCGGGAAGCGGTAATCGCGATGCGAAAACTAGGCGCACAGAACGGGAAGATTCACGCCGCAATCGGACCGGCAATTTGTGGGGCTTGCTATGAAGTTCCCGAGGCGATGCGCACCCATGTAACCGGACATGTGCCGGCCGCCTGGTCGCGGACTCGCTCAGGTACCCCCGGTTTGGATCTGCAGGCAGGAGTAATCTCCCAGCTGCGCACAGCGGGAGTGCGGATTACTTTCGCCTCTAAACGCTGCACTTTCGAAGATCGAAATCTTTATTCATATCGCCGCGATTCCGTCACCGGACGCTTCGCGGGGATTGTAGTTGGTAAAGGTGAGGTGCCAGCCGGCTGAACTGCAATTTTAGGTCGGTAGTTTTGGGAACACGCCGAGGGGATGCTTCCTAAAAAACCCGGTCACGATTAACGTTTTCATAGACCCGTATTTAACGAAGGAGAACCTGATGGGCGCTTTGAGGAAGACGATGGACTATTTAGGCCTGTCCGAACCGCAAGAGAACGAGGAATATAGCGATGAGCTGCAAAGCGAAGTTCCGGATGCGGAAGTTCCGGCTCCTCGTCCTCGGATTGTAGAGCCGGCGCTGCGTTTCCCGCATGCGGTCAGCTCCCAGCCCGAATCGGCTTCGGATCTAAAACGGATTGTAACCATTCGCCCCACCACCTATAACGAGGCGCAAAATATTGGGGAGGCCTTCAAGGACGGCACCCCGGTGATTATGAACCTGGGGGCAATGAACGACTTGGAGGCACGGCGGATGATTGACTTCGCTGCCGGTCTTAGCTTCGCCCTCGATGGGGGCATCGAAAAGGTGACGAACCGGGTGTTCCTACTTTCCCCCAAGTCTGTACAGGTAGACGAGGGCGCGTCCTCCCTGGGGTCTAAAAGAGATTTCTTCAACCAAAGCTAACTAGATGCTTTCCCTAATCTATTGGGTCGGTCTGGTTGGCAGATGGCTGCTGCAACTGTACATTCTGGCGCTGATAGTCCGGGCTGTCTTGTCCTGGGTGATGGCGCTAAACCCCAGTTGGCGACCAAATAATTCCCTGACCCTGTTTCTTTGTAATCTGGTTTTTGGTTTAACCGATCCGCCTTTACGTTTCTTAGGGAGATTCATTAAACCACTGCGTCTTGGGACTTTCGCCCTAGATCTTAGTTTTATAGTACTGTTTTTGCTGGTCACAATCTTAATTAACATTTGGACCCACTTAGTAAATGCGCTTTTGGTGCTTTTTAGTTCCTAAAACCGCAGAAAAATGTCTAAAGTGTTGCCGAAAATCATAGATGTTACTATTGTTGAAGATGTGGAAGTTGAGCAAAACTTCGGTATGCTTGTTTCCAACTGCAACCTATAGCGCAGAAGTTCCTCGAGGAAGTTAACAGCTTTCCCGGGGAAGAAGACGATAACAAACTGAGGTGACAGGTATGGCTCTGCTGACTGCTGAAGATGTGCACTGGAAGCAATTCCAGGCAACCAAGTTCCGTGAAGGCTACGACCAAGAAGAGGTCGACGAATTCCTAGATGAGGTCGTGGAAACTATCGCGACCCTGCAAGATCAAAATGCGTCCTTAAAATCCGAACTGGATGAGGCACGTCAGCAGGCTGCTGCTGGTGGGGCAGTAGCCCCCAGCGACAATAGCGAAGAAGTAGCTGCCCTCAAGGCGCAGCTAGAAACCGCTAATGGACAGATTGCCGAGATGCAGGGGCAGGTACAGCAGTTCCAGGCGGCAGCTGCCGAAGGTGACCCGCAGGCCGGGGAGCAAATCCAGGCGCTGCAGGCGCACTTGGCGCAGACCCAGCAAGAAGCCCAGGCGGCTTTGGCACAGGCACAGGCCGAGACCCAGCAAGCGCAGGCCGAAACCCAGCAAGCGATTGCGGAAATCGAACAGCTGCGTGAACAGCTGTCGCAGGCACAGCAGAGTGCTGCCGCTCCACAAAGCGCCGGCGACCATCCTGAGGACGCAACCTCGATGCTGGCGCTGGCACAGCGGGTACACGATGAATACGTGCGCAACGGTCAGCAAGAAGCCGACCAGATTCTGGAAGATTCCCGACTCAAGGGTGACCAGATCGTACGCGAAGCCAATGATGAGCGTCGCCGCGTGCTAGAGCAGCTAGAATCCGAGCGGGCAGATCTAGAAACCCGGGTTGATGACCTCAAGGCCTTCGAGAATGACTACCGCCACAAGGTGCGCGAGCACCTGCAGGCGCTAATCGGGCAACTCGACGCCCAAGAGGCCTAAATAGCATAAAAAAGCCTAGTTCCTCCCGAGAGCCAGGGAGGATGAAGCGATGCCACCACGCAAGTGGTGGCATCGCTGCTTTTTTATTAAATTGAGTCGTAGACTCAACCGATCTGGGAAGAAGATGAACAAGCGAGAAAAGAAGCAAGCCGCCCCGCTCTTGGTGATATTTGCATTTATTGCCCTACCGGTGCTGATCATTGACCAAGCCACCAAGGCCTGGGCGCTCAGCACCCTAGAAGTGGGAGCCGCTCCCAAGCCACTAATCGGTACCTTCATTGGTCTGCAACTGGTGCGCAACCCTGGCGCTGCTTTTTCCCTAGCTGAAAGCTTCACCTGGGTATTTTCGGTGATCGCGGCGGCAGTGCTAGTAATCATTATTTGGAGTGGGCGCGCTATGACCAATCTGGCGTGGCAACTATCCTTAGGGCTACTGGCAGGTGGAGCGCTAGGAAACCTGGTTGACCGGCTTACGCGTCCTCCAGGAGTTTTTCGCGGACACGTGATTGATTTCTTAAACTATCGCTCTATGTTTGTCGGAAATATCGCCGATATCGCGATTGTGGTGGGGGTTATTACCGTGGTGGTGCTGGTGGTACTGGGAGTACCCTCTACCAGCGGAAAACACGCCTATAAGCCGGAGCGAGTGCGAGGCAAAGATGCGTGAACGGGTTACGATGCAGCTGCCCGATTCAGTGCGGGGGATGCGTCTTGACCAGGTATTAGCCAGTGAACTGGAACTTTCGCGTTCACTAGTTGCCAAACTGATTAAACAAAAAGATGTGCAGGTAAACGGGAAAATTCCCCGGAAATCTGCCGAGGTCTTTCCCGAAGACCAGGTGGAAGTGCTGCTGCCCGATACCTCCCCAAAAAGTTTAGAAACCCCCTTTGAACTGCCGATTCTTTTTGAAGATGCCGATATTGTGGTGGTGAATAAACCGGTGGGAGTAGCCGCGCATGCCGCTCCCGGATGGAAGGGACCTACGGTTATTGGCGCCCTGCTGGCGGCGGGGCACCAGGTCGCCACCTCGGGGCCAAGCGAGCGTATCGGGATCGTGCACCGCCTCGATGTAGGGACTTCCGGCGCCCTGGTGGTGGCGAAATCAGAGCGAGCATACCGACAGCTCCAGGAGGATTTTCGCGCCCGCCGGGTGGAAAAGATTTATCACGCCCTGGTGCAAGGCTACCTAGAACCAGCGCAGGGAACGATTTCAGCCCCGGTTGGGCGGCATCCCTCCCGAGATTTCAAAATGGCGGTAGTCGAGGGGGGAAGGCCGGCGATTACCCATTACCGCACTTTAGAGCTTTTGCCCGGCGCTTCGCTGCTCGAGGTGCAGTTAGAAACGGGCAGGACACACCAGATTCGGGTGCATATGCAGGCGATGGGTCATTGCCTGGTGGGTGACCCTATCTATGGGGGAAATCCGCTGCTGGCCAAGAAACTGGGGCTGGAGCGACAGTGGTTACATGCGGTATCCCTAGGTTTTACTCATCCGGTCACTGGCGAAAAAATGACTTTCGAAGCACCCTTAAGCCCGGATTTAGTGGCGGCTTTGGAAAAGTTACGCTCTTGGGATGCGAGTAAACTAGGCTTTTAACCCTCTTTTATTTTGGGGGTTTATGGCGGGGACGGCTACTTGAGGGTCTGTCCCCAAGGGTAGATAACGCCGCTTTGTCCTGTTAACCGCAGATTTGAGATTGCGGCCTAAGGTGGCAGGCAATAGTTTCGCCCTATGGATCAGGAAAAATCCAGCTATACCCGCGCGCAGTTTCGCCAGGCCACTCGCAGCGTCGCACAGGGGGAAAAACTTTTAGCCCAGGCTGAGGGGCGGTTACGCTCTCCTGCAGGGGGTTTGCGGGCGCGCCTGGTACCCTCTCCACAAATAGTGGCGGTAGCGCTGGTTGTCATGGTCATCGTGGCGGTGCTGGCGGGCTGGTCACAAAGTAAAACCCCTAAAAGCAGTGCTTCTTTACCGGCTAGTAGTTTCAGTTCCTCATCGGCGTCTGCCCCGGCAACGAGTGGGGCGGTGCTGGTGGATGTAGTGGGAAAAGTGAATAAACCGGGCGTGGTGCGCCTGGACGCTTCTGCCCGGGTACAAGACGCGATTAAAGCCGCCGGGGGTGCGCTTGCGGGGACGGATTTATCGGAGCTGAACCTGGCGCGCAAAGTCAGTGATGGGGAGCAGATTCGAGTGGGGATTGATGAAAGTGCAGGCAGCGATAGTGGCGGAGCTAGCGCAGGGGAAAACAGTGAGGGCGAAGGGGCAGCTGCGGGGTCTGGGGGCAAAATTTCTATCAATGATGCCTCCAAAGAACAGTTAGAACAGCTCCCCGGAGTGGGGGAGGCCTTGGCGCAACGGATAGTGGCTTATCGCAAGGAGCAGGGGCGATTCCAAAACATTGAGGACTTAAAGAATGTTTCGGGAATCGGAGAAAAGAAATATGCTGCCTTGGCGGAGTTAATCAAAGTCTAGGCGTAAATGTGAACTCTCGAGTCCTGGATTTACGGTTATTGCCAGCAGCGGTATCTGCCTGGTTAGGGACGCTGATCCTACCGGCCTTACCCCTGGACCTAGAACCGATTATCAGTGCCTTAGCCCTGGTGGTAGCGGCAGCGCTGCTGATCGCCGTTTATTTCCAGCGTTTAGCACCGGTAGGGTTAACCTTAGCCCTGGCGGTAGCCGCATTTGGTGCGGTCGGTTTATCGGTTTCGCAGGCCGCTAGGCAGATTGCAGCGGATCCTTTAGCGCGCGCTTGGCAGGGGGAGATCTCCAAAGTTCGAGTGTTAGCAATGGTAGAAGGGCCGCCGCGAAAATATGCGCCCGGCAGTGACCAACAAATAACCCAGTTACAGCTATTAGAAGCTAGATTGCCGCCTGCCCCGGCGGTTAAAACCCGCCTGAAAGTGGTGGCCTTCGGCCAGCATCTAACGGCTTATCCGCGCGGAACCGTCCTAGAAACCAGCCTGAAACTGGAAAGACCGCATCGCACCGGGAAGAGCAACCTAGAAATAAGCGATTTTACCAGCGCAAATACTCTGTTTGAGATTCCCGCCCAAATCATGGCTACCCCAAAAATTCGAGCCGAGCCGCGCGGTGCGGCGGCCCTCAAACAAAAGTTCGCGGCCAGGCTGAAAGAGAAACTGATAGCCGCAAAATCCCCGGCAGCAGCTATGCTGCTGCCGGCCATGATCCTGGGTATCCGCGCCGATGCCTCCGCGGATACCGAAGCGCTGAAAACTGCGGGAATTGTGCATATTACCTGTGTATCGGGGATGCATATTTCTGTGTTGCTGTCCCTAGTGGCACTGCTTACTGCTGGTCTTGGACGGCGCTGGCGTCTGGTGGCGTGTGGGAGCCTTTTAGTGGGCTACTGCCTACTGTTGGGGCCGGCGCCGTCACTGCTGCGCGCAGCGGTAATGGGTATGGTGAGTGTGCTGGCTTTAGCTAGGGGTAGGGAACCCCGTTCTTTTAGCGCCCTAGAAACGGCCGTAATCGGGCTCCTAATTTTTGAACCCGCCTTCGGTCAGGATGCCGGATTTTTACTCTCAGTTAGTGCCACTGCCGCGATTGTGCTGGTCGCTAAACCGGTAGAGGAAACGTTACAAGAAAAACTGAAATCGCTGGAAAGAAAGGGAAGCGGTCGGATAGCTCGGGTAATACCTGAAAAATATCGCGCGCTTTTGGGAAAGTTTTTAGCGGCTTTTCTGGCGGTTAGCGCAGTTAGCCTGGTGGCACAGCTAGCTTGCTTGCCGGGAGAACTGCTAATCCGTCCCGGAATCAACACCCTAACCGTAGCGGCCAATGTGGCGATAGCTCCGGTGGTAACCCTGTTGATTTGGGGAGGTGCCTGCCTGACGTTCTTGCCGCTACCAGGTACTTTACTAGCTAAAACCTTAGGAGTCGGGTGCACCTGGGTGATGATGGTAGCTCGCGGGGTTGCCAGTAACCCCTTTGCGATCCTGCCCTGGCCGCAAGGAATCCCCGGGATTTTAGCTTTAGTCGCAGTTGCCTGCGGGGTGACCTTTATTTTTCGTTGCTACTTTCCAAAAACCAGGATCGGTGGCAATGTTGAAGCATGGTCTCAAAGCAGATGAGTTGGCGCGATTGCACCCTGGAATCCGCAGTATTGATTCGCGGACCAGAAAAACTGCTGGCAGATCGGGCGCTGACCCGCTTGAAACAACTGGGACGAAACCAGGATCCGGCTCTAGCAGTGACTGAGGTGACCGCTGCCGGGTATCAAGTAGGATCCCTGGATTCTTTGACTTCGCCCTCTTTGTTTGGGGAAGCCCGCCTGTTGGTGATTCCTGATTTTGAATCCGCTGATGAAGCTTTGGGTGAGGACTTGGCCGCCTATCTGGTGACCCCGCAACCTGATTGCTGGGTGGTAGCGCTCCACGATGGCACTAATAAAGGAAAACGCCAGGTAGACAAGATAAAGAAGGCAGGAGCTAGGGAAGTTAAAGTTGCGAAAGTAAAGAATGCCCGCGACAAACTTGCCTTAGTAGTTGAAGAAGTGCGCACGGTCGGCGGACGCATAGAGCCAGCTGGGGCACAGCTGCTAGTAGATGCGCTAGGTGGGGATTTGGCGGAACTAATCGGCGCTGCTCGCCAGTTAGTTTCTGACTATCCGCAGGCGGTAACTTTGCAGGCAGTGCAGCAGTTCTATGGTTCGCGGGTAGGAGCTACTGGCTTTAACGTGGCCGATGCAGCAGCGGTGGGGAATCTTTCGCGCGCCCTAGTGCTGCTACGACAAGCGTTTTCTTCCGGGGTGGAGCCGGTCGCGATCGGGGGTGCGCTCGCACTCAAGTTTCGCAACCTGGCAAAAGTGAGCGTGCGGGGAATAAACCCTGCCCAGCTGGGAATGGCACCTTGGCAGGTGGAAAAAGCTCGGCGGGAAGTGCGCGGATGGAAAGATTCACAATTAGCGGCAGCGATTAAAATTATTGCGCAAGCAGACGAGGACGCTAAAGGCGCTAGCCGGGATCCGCAATATGCCCTCGAGGCAGCAGTCAGGAAAATTTGCCAGCTGCGGCAGCGTTAAAGGGCGGGAAAGTAGGGAAAAGAAGCAATGGCAATGCAGCGTAAAACCCGGCAGCGAGACGCGATCATGGCGATTATGGCTGATGAAACCGATTTTCGCTCCGCCCAGCAAGTGCATGCTGCCCTAATGGGTGCCGGGCAAACCGTGGGACTAGCTACGGTGTATCGGAACCTGCAGACCCTAACCGAGGTAGGAGAGCTGGATAGCTTGCGTTCGGAAGGGGGCGAAACCCTTTATCGGCGGTGTGCGGCGCGCCGACACCATCACCACCTGGTGTGTCGCAGCTGTGGATACACCGTCGATATCCAAGATGACCAGTTAGAACAGTGGATTTCCGAAATTTCTCAGCGCTACCAGTTCAGCGATATCGAACATATGGCAGATATTTTCGGCCTCTGTGCCAACTGTGCGAACCGGCCCACAAAATAATGTCCCGGGTTCCGGGTTCTGAGTATTACTTTCAAGCATCCTCAGTAAAGGTAAAACGGCTGTTCAGATAGGTAATTCCGGGTGCTAACGAAAGGCTATTCGCGCAGCGAAAAATATCCATAGCAAATTCATAGGTTTTTCTTCCTAGCCTCATAAATCAGTTTCTTAACTTAAAGATGTTAGTTAAAGAAACAACTTAGGAGGAAAAATGAATCCCGAAAATGAAGCAAAGGAAGAAAATCTAGAGCAAGACGGTAAAGTTACTGAGCGGTTGCCCGAGCAGGAAAATGATCAGGATGCCCCCGAGCCTGCTTTGGCAGCTCACGGAACCCAGTCGATGGAAACCGAGCAGGAAACTGAACCAAAAACTGAATCCAGGCAACCAGTGCCCCCTGCGGGCGCGCAGTCCGGAGCGTCGGCAGTGCCCCTCACCCAAGAGAGTTTCCAGCCGGAAGCCTTCGCGAAGGAAACCGGCGCTGAGACCGGAAAAATTGCCACTTTTTTCAAAAAAACCTGGGTTAAAGCAGTGACCCTGGTGGGAGCGGCAATCCTTCTGTTTATGGGAGGCATGGGATCGGGAATGGCAATCTCAAATGAAGGCCCTCGCGGACATATGCCTCCGGGTCACGGCGGACAGATGGCTCCTGACGGGCGAAGAGGTGGCGATCTGGGGCCTTGCGGTCCTAGGAAGCCGGGGCAAAACGCCCCGGGAGGACAATACGACCAGATGGCACCCGACGGGCAAAACCAAAATGGGCAAGAGTCACAACCGCCGCAGGACAATCAGAACCAAAAACCGCAAAACCAGCAGAAACAAAGCAATTCCGAAAACGGTATTGGGGGGACAGGCGACTTTCAAAACCATAGCATCGCGCCCTCCAATAACAGCTAAAGCCACCTGAACAGCTCAAGGTAAAGGCATAATTAAGACATGGAAACTGAAACAAAGTCTGCCCGTGCCTCTGGTTTGGCGCGGGCAGGCCAGGTGCCCCGAATCCTGATCGTGGATGATGAAAAATTATTAGCCGACCTATTGGCGCAGGCTCTAAGCATCCAAGGTTGGGAAACCTTCACCGCTAATGATGGATTCCAGGCGGTACAGCTGGCCAGAAAACAGCGCCCGGACGCGGTAGTGATGGACGTGATGATGCCGGTAATGGACGGTTTTGAAGCGATGGAGCGGATCCGGCGTGAGCGGGAGGATATTCCGGTGCTAATGCTTACCGCTAAGGATGCTATCGCCGATAAAATCGCGGGTCTACGCTCGGGAGCAGACGATTATGTAACCAAGCCCTTCGATTTGACCGAAGTAGAGTTGCGCCTAGAGGCACTATTGCGCCGCAGCGGTTTCGCTGATGAAAATGACCCCAAAGAGCAGGTGCTGCGGGTAAAAGATCTAGAAATGAAGGTAGATAGCCGCCAGGTTAGCCGGGCAGGAAAGCCAATCGAGCTAACAAAAACCGAGTTCGAACTGTGTCGCTACCTGATGGAAAATTGTGATCGGGTCCTTAGCAAAGAACAGATCCTGGATGCCGTCTGGCATTTTGATTTCGGCGGCAAAGCCAGCGTAGTGGAACTTTATATCTCATACCTGCGAAAAAAGATCGACCAGGAGACAGAACCATTGATTGAAACCGTGCGGGCAGTAGGGTACGTGATGCGTTCGGAGCAGGCGCGTGGCTAATAACAGACGCAATAGGGGCCGGTTTTTACGCGCCCCCTCACGTCGTCTTTCGCGCCGCCTACCGGTGATGGTGCTAGGGGTGTGCCTGCTGGTGCTCGCGGTGGTAGGAACTTTCGCGGGACTCACGCTGCGAAGCGCCCTCTATACTCAACTCGACACTTCACTTAACCAATCTGTGAATCAACTCGCCCAGATCGCCCGGGCTGGCCAGGGAAAAGAGGTTTTAGGAACTCCTTTAAACGTGGAGAAGGAAAGCGCGCAACAGGGAAAATCTCCCAAGGGAAAACCGGCGGATCAGCTGGCAAAAGATACACCGCACGCGAATAAACTCCCTGATCCGCATGGCAAAGACGGCGAGGGAGAGCATGTCGACAAACCGGAGAAACCGCACCCAGGACGGGATTTCCCGGGAATAACAGCCGGTTCATTTAGCCTCATCTATCAAGGCAGTCAGGCGACCTCTTTAGTAGCTAGCCCGAAAGAAGGCTCGCGCCAGTTGAACAGCGCCCAGGTGCAGCAGGTGTTGGCACATTCAGTTGCTCATCCCCAAAATGTTCACCTGATTTCGCTAGGCGATTATCGAGTGGTACTGCGCTCGGTGAGTAGCCCCGGTGGCACTGCCCAGATCGCCAGCGGAATCCCGCTGCGGGAAGTAAATCAAACTCTGCGTTCCTTTACCCTCTTTTACACTTTAGGATCGCTCGCGGCTCTGCTAGGCGCCTACTTTTTGGCGCGATTCCTGGTGCGCCGGGAACTGCGGGATCTAGCCCAGGTGGAACGGGTAGCGCGAAAAGTTGAAACCGTCGATCTCCAAAACGAAGCTAAGCTACCTGCGCGGGTTGAAGACGCAGTTACCCGGGAAGACTCGGAGGCCGCCCAGCTCGGGCGCTCTTTGAACCGCGCCCTCGAACATGTCGAAACCTCGCTGAAACTACGGGAGGATAGCGAGGCGCAGCTGCGCCAATTTGTAGCTGACGCCTCTCATGAACTACGCACCCCCGTCGCTGCTATCAGTGGATACGCCCAGCTATTGGCGCGGCAAAACCTGGGAGAGGAGGCCGCAGACGCAGTCGAGCGGATCGAAAGGGAAAGTGGGCGGCTCGCGGATCTAGTTTCTGATTTGATTTTGTTGGCGCGGATGGATGCCGGACAAAGTGCCCAGGTAGAGGAAGTGCCGATTGCGGGAGCCTTGGTGGATACTTTTACGACTGTCCGGATTGCCTATCCCGACCACCTCTGGGAACTGGAAATAGGGGAAGAATTGGCCGCAGCCAGGGTAGCGGGCAGCGAATCCGCTCTCGCCCAGATTTTTTCTAACCTGCTTTCAAATGCGGCACAGCACACGCCTGCCGGAACCAAAGTACAGGTTAGCGCCGGCTTTACGGCGGATCGGCAAGTACAGGTGCAGGTGGCCGATAACGGACCGGGTATTGACGAGCGGATTACCGATACCCTATTTGATCGCTTCGTGCGTGCCGACAGTGCGCGGCAGCCCGGAGAATCCTCCGGGCTAGGGCTGGCGATCGTAAAAACCTTGACCGAAGCCCTCGGAGGCAGCGTCACAGGCGAAAATCGCGCCACCTCAGGAGCCATCTTCACCCTCACCCTGCCCCTCAGTTAGTAGAAACTAATAGCTATTGCATATCTAATACCTGGATAATAGACTTATTATAGATGTATTTTATTGCAGGAGAGAGGATTTGCTATGTCCGGTACTACCAGTTTCAGTGTACGCATGGATAAAGATGTTAAGCAGCAAAGCGAAGATATTTTTCGCAATCTAGGGGTTAATATGACTACCGCGATTAATATTTTTTTGCGTCAGGCTATCCAAGCGGGAGGATTTCCGTTTGAAATCCGTCAAAAATCGCCCAACTATCAAACCCAGATGGCTCTAACAGAAGCAGAGAGATTACTAGCTGACCCAGATGCAAAACGCTATTCGGATGTCGAAGAGGCGTTAAAAGAACTAAAATCATGAGCTACCAGATTCAATGGACTAGCCGGTTTAAGAAAGACTACAAGCAGGCTATTCGGCGTGGGCTTCCCATAGAGGAGCTAGATGACGTTATCCGGCTGTTAGCGGCTGGAGAAGCACTTCCAAAAGCACTAAAGGATCACGCACTAACGGGAAACTGGTTGGGGCATCGCGAATGTCATATCCGCCCTGATTGGCTACTGATATATAAAATTAGTTCTAACCAAATTGAGCTTTCGCTAACACGAACGGGAACGCACTCGGACTTATTGCAGTAGGATTATAGCCAACCGGCGGCGCTAGCGGTTTGAGCAGCTTCGATTCTGCTTTTAGCTCCCAGCTTGGTCATTGCACCGGAAATGATATTACGTACCGTGCCGGGAGCTAGGAAAACTGTAGCCGCTATTTGCTCGATACTAGCCCCAGCTAAGGCACAGTTCAGAGTTTCGATTTCTCGCGGGGTTAAAGGATTAGGTCCTTGAGCTAGGGCATCGGCAGCCAATTTAGGGTCAATATGTTTAGCTCCCGCATAGATATTGCGAATAATGCTCACCAGCTGATCCGCGGGGGTGTCTTTGACAATAAAACCGCTAGCTCCTGCCGCAAGCGCTCGGCTTAAATATCCGGGACGACCAAAAGTCGTTACTATCAGTACTTTTGTGTCTGGGAAAGCCTGTTTGATTTCGCGAGTTAAATCCAGTCCGGAATCTGACCCCATCTCAATATCTACCAACGCCACATCAACTGCCTGTCCACTATTTTGTAGGGCGCGCAGCTGCTGTAACGCTGCCTGGTTGTTGTCAGCCTGCCCTGAAACTTTGAGGTCGTCCTCTAAACTAAGCAAACTGGCTAAAGCTTGTCGCACCAGGGTTTGGTCATCTACCAGCATTAGCGAAATCATGTTCTAATTATTCCATAGCGCTAGTTGAGTAAGTACCACAAGTATCAGGCACAACACTCGCAGTAGCGACAAATGACTGGTTTTCGGCGAGTGCCTTAAATGAACTGCGCCGCAAGCTAGCGAGTATAAAGCGCAAGGAAGAATCCATGAGGGTGTTTACGAGGATATTTAGGGGGTAAAATCAGCTCATCTGCCCTGGTAGAAATCTCGGGGTCTATAGCTATTAGCTGCTCCCAAGCCGAGCTAAACAGGTTACCGTAAGAAATAACTGCTAGATTTTTGGCTCTGTCCTTAAGACCGCAAAGACCATTACCGGTAGCATCGTTACCACTTGACCCGGCGTTATCACTATCTGAAACTAGCTCCTGGTAACCTTTACCGTTATCGATTAAACAAACGCTTTTAGCGGTGCAGAGCAGCCAGGCCTTATCGGAGCCGGAATGATGAACCAGATTAGAGATTCCCTCGCGAATCATCCAAGCAGCCAGATTCTCGATTTCGGGCTTGATAGTATCCAGGGCGCTAACAGAAAAAGTGATATTTGCTGCCTGGCAAAGTGCCCGTGCATTTTCTATTTCTTCAGCGATTACAATCTCGCGAGAAGCGCTAACCACCTGTCGCACATCCGCGAGAGCCTGTCGTGAAAGGAGCTGAACAGTGCGGAGAGCCGAGGCCGCGTCCTGATTCCTGCCTTGTTGCAAAAGCCGGGAACTGAGCTGAGCATTTAAGGAAATAGCCGTTAAGGTCTGCCCTAAAACATCATGCAAATCAGCGTTAATCCTGGCTCGCTCGCGCATTTTAGCCGCCTGTGTTTCACTAGCTGCCGCCAGCGTCCGGCGTTTTTCAGCCTCAACGGAGCTGCGACCAGCAAAGCAGGCTAAAGAAGTAAAGATAGTTATCAGCACCGCCGACCAGTTGGTTATAGAGGGAGAGATAGCTACTTGCAGCATTGTCAGCAGATAAATTATCCCTAATGCGTAATAGTCAAGACGGGCAGGTAGTAAAAATATAGCTACCGAGCAAAGATAGGAAGCTTGAAAGGCTACCGGGGCGTTAGTTCCCGCTATCCACCATCCTCCCAAATAGGTGGCGATTAGCCCGGCTAGAATAGCGATATTAAGCGAGGATAAACGGCGCGGACGATAGGGGATTTGTAGCCAAGCCGCCACGTAGAAGGCGCCAAACAGCACCATCAAAAAGAAAGCGACAAGGTAACTGATTTGTGGAAATCCTGCCGACATATAGTAAAGGGGCAGAATAAGAAATAGTAGGGGAGGGAAAGCGAAAGCCCAAGAGTCCCTATTTTTTAACATATTCCCTCATTTCCACCAGTCGCTAGTCAGTTTTGCTGGCATTATCGGCGATAAAGTTCTAGGCGGTAACTACGACTTTTTTCGTTGCAGTAACGCTAACACTATTCCCAATAGCAGCACAGTCCACACTGCCATATTCAAATAGATTTTCCACCCCAAAATAGTTTGATTATTAAATGTGGCTTGTAAAAGCTGATTATATCCCCACATAGGCATAAACTCACCCAGTTTTTGGACAAACGCGCCCATCTGTTCTAAAGGAGTAAACATTCCCGAAAAAATAGCGATTAGTGACGAGCCGCCTCCAACTATTCCTTGCGCCGCATCTGAGGGGATGAGCAGACCTGTTAATAATCCAAATACCGCTCCGAAAAGTGCGGAAATTACTAAAACACCTAGGGATAATATTAGAGTCTTTGCGCTCATGCGTACCCCGGTAGCGAACCCGTAACTGTAAGTAATAATGGTCATTGCCAGGCAAGAAATAGCGGTCGCGATAACGCGGCCAGTGCCATACAGCCGGGAAGTTATCGGGGTGAGGGCGATTTGTCGCGTCCAGCCGGTTGCCTGTTCGGTGCCGATACGGGCAGTGATACAGGCGGCGACAAATACTACCGAGTATTGACACATATTGCACATGATGGATCCGGCAATTGTGGTTTCTCCTAAATCGATATTCGAGTATTCCTGCCCTAAACCGAAAATCGAGAAACAGGCTATCGGGATAAAAGTAAATAGAATTAAAGTAGTCGGATGTACCCAAACAAAAAAGCAACGCCGCATAATTAATCCCAGATTCCGCCAGGAGTTATAGGGGGATTGACTTTTAGAGGAGGCGGGAAAATTCAGCATTTTTAACATTTTATTATCGGTTTTTAGCTTTAGAGCAAAATCATTATTTTTCGACATGGTATTTCTCTTTTTTAAGGACGAGTAGGTATTAGCAATAGGCATCTTAACGATTTGCTTCCTGGGTGATATGGGTAAAGGCTTCATCTAAGGATGCCCGGGTCAGGCTGAAATCTGTGGCTTCATCGAATTGGGCGAGGGTGCGTAACGCATCATCAAGGTCAGCCCCATCTATATGGATGCGCTCGTTATCGAACCAGATATTCCAGTTTCGCCCTCCTTGGACTTTGGCGAGGGCGCGCTGAGCGCCGGTGAGTGAGGGCTCCGCTAATAGGGCTGATAGGTGCGAGCGTGCCAAGGAGCGAATCTTATCGGGACTGCCGCTGGCTGCCAGCTGCCCGTGATCTAGGATGGCTATATTGTGCGCAAAATCTTCGGCTTCCGCTAAATAGTGGGTGGCGAAAACAATGGTGCGCTTCTGCTGGGCTAGGTGGTGCATAATCTGCCAAAACGCTGCTCTTGCGTTCACATCCATTCCGGTGGTGGCTTCATCAAGAATAAGTAAATCCGGATTAGGTAGGAGCGCTAAAGCAAGTTTAAGCCGTTGAACTTCTCCGCCGGAACACTTTTTTATTTTCCGTTTGGCTATTTTATTCAGATCGCAAAGCTCCATTAATTGCTCTATTGGCAAATGTTTTGGCCAGGCTGCCGCTAGGAGTTGTAAGGCGGATTTAATCGTGAGTATTTCCGGAAAAGTACCGCTTTGCTGACTGACTCCTATCCTGCCAGAGCGAACGGCACGCAACGGATCTAAACCGAATACTTTAATGTTCCCGGATTTTGGTTTGGTGAGTCCGGTAGCTAAATCAATTAGGGTTGATTTTCCGGCTCCATTTGGTCCAAGCAGGGCGGTTACTTTTCCGGCAGGAATAGTTAAAGTTATATTGTTCAGGGCGCGGATTGCGCCAAAAGTTTGGGTCAGGTTTTGAGTCGCTATTGCCGGCTTTGGGGTAGCGGAAATAAGGGATTTATTTTCTCTACTTTTCCGGGTAGTTTCGTAACTTTCTGCTATTCCGGCAGCATTTGTTAATGCTTCTTTATCCACTACCTTTATGGAGGTAGATAGGTTGGGGTCTGCTTGTTCTTTCATACCCAAATTATCGCGGTTAATCTGGCGCTATACCATCAGGGTTTGTCACTTTTTAGAAATGATATTTGTCATTTTCCCTGGATAGGGCGATTTAAGGCGGATTGCTTTTAGTGAGTGCGGGCACTGGCGATGGCGTGCAGGGTGATCGCGGCGGCAGTCGCTACGTTTAGGGATTCAGCTTGCCCCCACATGGGAATAGAAATGGTTTCATTACAGAGGGCGATTTCCTCGCTACTTAAACCTCGGGCTTCATTACCCAGGCAGATAAATAACGGCGCGGCAGTTACCATCCCAGAAGTAGTAAAAGTAGGGAGATCTGTTTCGGCTGATCCCGACAGCCCCACCAGGTAGCCGTCGTTTTCCGCGCTCAACCCCGCTAAAGAAGCAAGGGAGCCGCCGGAGTAAACCGGAAGGTGAAACAGGCTCCCGGCGCTGGCGCGAATAACTTTCGGACTAGAGGGATCTGCGCAGCCTTCCAAGGCCAGTACCCCTGCCAGACCGCAGGCATCGGCAATCCGAATAATAGTGCCCAGATTACCGGGGTCTTGCACTCGCGCGCACACTACCCACACGCCCTCATTCAAAATATCCGGGGACGGAAGTTTTTCGCTAGGAAGCAGCGAAAGATCGGCGGTGGCGGCGATTCCTTGTGCGGAGGGCGCGAACAGGTTCATTACCTGCCGGGTAACCGGATGCACCCAGGAAGTAACCCCTAGCGCCTCCCGCGCCACCTGGATCGCGGGGGAGGGTGCATCGGTAACAAGATAAACATCACGAACCGCGTCCGGGTAGAAACGCAGTAGCTCCGCGCAGGCCTGTGGCCCTTCTACCAGGAGTAATCCTTGTTTTAAACGAAAACTACGCCTAGACAGATTGACTAGCGTCCGCACCCGCTGGGAGCGAGGATTATCAATCGTGTCTAGGCGTAGATTAAGCAAAAAGCTGACTTTTCTTGACGGTTTATTAAGCAGCCGGAGCGTTTACGTCCTTCGGTAGGGCAGCTTTCGCCTTGTCTACCAGCTGATTAAAGGTGTCAATATCGTAAACCGCTAGTTCGGAGAGCATCCGGCGGTCAACTTCGATGTCTGCTAGGCGCAGGCCCTGGATGAACCGGTTATAGGTCATATCCTGGGCGCGGCAAGCGGCGTTAATCCGCTGAATCCACAGTTTCCGGAAATCATTCTTGCGCTTGCGGCGATCATTGTAGGAATAAACGCCTGAGTGCAGCAGCTGCTCTTTAGCCTTGCGGTACAGGCGGGAACGCTGACCCCGATAACCGGAGGCGCGATCCAATACGGTGCGACGTTTCTTCTTGGCATTAACTGCTCTTTTTACGCGTGCCATCTCTCTTAATCCTCTCCTTGCCTACTTGTTGCCAGCCAGCAGCTTATTTACGCGCTTGGCATCGGCGGGTGCCACTACCTGATCACGGCTGAGGCGACGGGTCAGTTTGGAAGACTTGTGTTCTAGCAGGTGGCGTTTGCCCGCCTTTTCCCGCATCAATTTGCCGCTTCCAGTCCGGCGGAAGCGCTTCTTCGCACCGGAGTGCGTCTTCATCTTCGGCATTGTTTTTCCTCTCTACCGGCACGCCGGTGGTTTTGCCTGTTTCTTAGGCGGTTAGGACGACCCTACTTTTTCGCTTTCGCTGCGGCTTCAGCTTCCTGAGCCTCTTTAGCTCTGCGAGCCTTACGGGCATCCTTAAGTTGTTGACGGTTCATAGTTTCGCCGCGCTGTTGGTCGCGGCGACGACGCTGATCCGATTTGGTGTGATGTTTACGTTTCGTGGGAGCCAGCACCATAGTCATATTCCGTCCGTCCTGACGGGGCATAGATTCTACGGTAGCCATCTCGGTTACTTCCTCGGCCAGGCGCTCTAAAAGTTTGACGCCAAGCTCGGGGCGGGACTGTTCACGTCCGCGAAACATAATCATGACTTTTACTTTGTCTCCGCCTTCGAGGAACCGTATTACGTGGCCTTTCTTGGTTTCGTAATCGTGATCATCGATTTTGAGGCGGAAACGAATCTCTTTTAGCTGGGAGTTCACTTGGTTACGGCGAGCGTTACGAGCCTTTTGTGCGGCCTCGTACTTGAACTTGCCGTAATCCATCAACTTACAAACTGGAGGTTTCGCCGTAGGCGCGACCTCTACTAGATCCAAGCCAGCTTCTGTGGCTAGGCGCAATGCATCCTCGATCCGGACTACCCCTACCTGTTCACCACTGGGGCCAACTAGGCGTACTTCTTTCACCCGGATGCGTTCATTAATGCGTGTCTCGTTGCTGATAGCTGCTCCTTGCTCGAGATTTTTGGGAGCCAGACTTAAAAAGAAAAGCCCCCGCTGGTTTTGCGGAGGCTGCGAAAAAACGCGCAGATGCCTAAAGCATCTGTTCTTACCCGATACCCGAGAGCATCCAGGTGGGAAAACCTCCACTTTCGTACCAGTTTCCTGGTCGGTTAACACCTAATCTAGCAGACCAGGAGGCCTCTTTAAAAGCTGAAAGCGCTCTGGCGGCCTTTGAACTTGCTCACATGGTAAAGCCTGAACAACGATCAGCAATAGTTTTCCCTGTAGGCAAACTTGGTGCTGGGAGTCAGTAATAACCGGCTCGGCGCTAGTTAGTCACGTAGAGGTATCCCTTCAGCATCGACCGCCCAAGAAGATCCCGGTTTCGCCGCCAAAATTAAGATGCCCTCAATAAAGCCCCAGATGGCTGCGATGCCGAAGGAAAGCAGGGTGATTACTAGCTGAAGAACTGCTCTCCCCGTTCTTCCCAGGTAGAAATTATGCACCCCAAAACCGCCCAAGAAGATGCCGAGCAGACCGGCAACCAGTTTCGATTTTTGATTCGGGTACTGCTGGAAAGCTTGATTTGGCATAGGGGAGGCCATGCCCGGAACTGGTTGTCCGGGGAAAGGCGGATATTGCTGGTAGTTACCGGGAGCTGGTTGTCCGGGGAAAGGTTGTCCCTGAGGTTGTCCATAGTTATTCCACTGGTAGTTGCCGCCATTTGGGGCAGGAGGCATCGGGCTTTGGCTGCTTGGTTGGGGGCGGTAGGTCTGAGCCTGGCTGCCCGGCTGGGGTGGGTAGGGCTGCATCTGATGGTTTTGCCCATCTGGAATTCCCGGCTTAAACGAATTATTCGGATTATTCGGAGAGGGAGGCTGACCAGGGTTATTAGGAAAATTACCGTATTGGTTTGGGCTGTTCTGGCTCATGAGAATCCTCTGCCTGTCTAAATTTGGATGCGAAATCACTTTTAACTTTACATGGCTTCCCCTGCTCAGGGAGGAGAACTTTCCAGAGAAAATAAAAATAACGCCGCCTGCCAGAGGCAGACGGCGCCGATTCGTCCTGTTACTAGCGGGTTACCCGTCCAGATTTCAGGCACTTGGTGCAAACATTCATGCGTTTGCGGGCACTACCAACAACGGCGCGCACGCTTTGAATGTTCGGGTTAAAACGGCGGTTCGTGCGCCGGTGGGAGTGCGAAACGCTCTTCCCGAAACCGGGGCCTTTTCCGCAGATGTCACAGGTGGCAGCCACGATAGTCTCCTTCAAGTATTCTTTGAATCTGGGTAAGTTTGCCCAGATATCGGCAACCCGACCAGATTAACTGATTCGAAGCGCAACCGCCAAGTACCAGGTGGTTATTGTGCCAGGCTTCACTGAAAAACTCGTTAGACTATGAGAGCGGGCAGGCGCAGACCCTTAACTAGTTTTTTGCGAAGGAGGCGGCAGTGGGCGAAGAAGAACCCCTAGCGGATCTGTTTTCTTTTGCAGATTTCGCGCGCGCCGCAAGGGCAAAAAACCCGGTTACTGCCAATTCAGAGTATGTAAGCCATGACCGACGGGACGAGAAAAATTCCCTTGAGGCTAAGGAAAGCCTAAAACCCAATAAGACCACCCCGCGTCCTCGTTCCAGCGAAAAACGAAAAAAAAGCGGAAAGAAAACCGCGGAAACCCCAGTGAAAGGGACAACCGGGCTGCTTGACTTTGAAGTACCGCAAATGGCTCCCAAACCGGCGAAACCAAGGCCGAAGGGCAAACGGGAAAATGTGGCGAAAGCGGTGGAATCTGATGAGCGGCTGGATCTGCAAGTCACGGGAAGTAATATCCGGCATTGGGTAAAGGTCAGCGGGGAAGTGCTGCAGGCGGCGCAAAGCGCCCTAGATTCTATGGATCTACAAAGCGAGCTGGATTCCGATACCGGCACAAACACCCTGCTTACCTGGGATAAGGTGGCTTTGACTGTGGCCGGACTGCCTTCTCGCGCAGATAGGGACGCCAGCTGGGTTTTAGAAGCGATCGCCGATGCCGCCTTAGCGGGAGCCAGCGGAATGATTGGGATCGTGCTGTCCGAGCTGTGCAGTGCGGCTGCCAATGCGGCTAGTTCCCCCGGTCTAAATCCGGTGCAGCTATTAAAAGTGTTGCGTTCTAGCAGCCAGTGTCCTACCCGCTGCCTGTTGCCCGCCGTGGAGCGCCTAGATCCGCCCACTTTATCGGGGCTGATAGAGGAGGTAAACGCGGAGCTAGAAACCCAGCCAGAGCAAATGTCAATCGAAGATATTCTCTCGCGTGCCTGGATGGCTAGCCAAGTGGCTCTAGTGGAAGGGGCAGAAGAAAATCATGGGCGCCCCGATGCGCGAGCGGCAGTGTTGATGCTGCTAGTAGCGGCAATGGTAGAAACCTATTGTCGGGAAAATCAACAAGAGCAGGGGGCGGTAGCCACCAGTTTGCAAATGGTGCGCGATATGGTTCCGGATTCCCACCCCGGTTTGCCTGCGCCCTCGCGAAGGCACTCCCTAGTGTTAACTTGGCGCGGGGAAGCCGATAATTCACGTGTTCAGCGACTGCGCGCGGAGCTAGAGAAAAACGGAGTATATGGGGCGATTACCGGTCGCGCCGATATGCTGGGAATCGGACCGCGGATGCTGCTAGTACGCAGCCGGCATCCCCGGAAGGTAATCGAATTGTTACCGGAAAAATCGGGGATGATTTTAGCCCGCCCCCCGCTGCCTATTGAAAGTGAAACCCCCTCTGGCTCCAACTTGGTGAGCCTGGATTCCTCGCGCGCTATCCGCCCAATCAGACCAGCGGTTTTAGCCTATGCTTCTGCTCCCGGACTGGTGGGAGATTTAGCTAACCTAGGTGCCACAGTAGTGCTTTCCCGCCGGGGAGTTCCTCAGGAAGTACTCCCGATAATCGCCGAGATGGAGCAAGAGGTCGTCCAAGTGCTGCCCTGTGACCAGGTGAGCGCGGCAGAACTAGCAAACCTGGTACGTCCCGCCAAAAATCAAGGGATTGAAGTGATGGTGGCTCCCACCCAAGATGACCTGCAAGTATTAGAAGTAACCCGCGCCTGCTGCCAGGTAGTTTCTTCAGCCATTGAAACCCCTGACCTGATCCAGTTGCAGCGCTCGCGCACCTTCGATGCTTTAGCTACCCAACGCACATGGACAGTATCCTCCGAAACATCCTTTGATCTGCTGGCATCTTCGGTGACCGCCGATGATGTTCAGGCGCGTATCCTGATTCGCAAAGGGGAGGACCCGGATCTGATTGCCCGCATCCAAAACGCGCTTTCGCAAGGGGCTCCCGGAATCCGGATTGAGTTAATCAGTGGCGGGCAAAGCGGCGACACCTTGGTGGGGGTATTGTCTTCGTGAACGCGCAGGAAAGTCAGGTAGCCGGGGAGCCTTTAAAGAAAATCCTAGGGCGAGTAGCGGGGAAGTTAGATAAAAAGTTCGGGCTTGAAACCACTGTTGAGCTGTTGTACTTCTTTCCTCGGCGCTATCACGAACTGGGGGAGCTTACTTCTTTCCCGCAACTCACCTTGGGGGAAGAGCAGTCAGTAATCGCCCAAATCGCAGATTCTTCACGGCGGCGTACTCGCGGTGGAAAATGGATGCTTTCCCTGCAGCTAAGCGATGGGGAAAACCTGATGGATGCGGTTTTTTGGGCAAAAAGCCAGCACCTAATCACCTGGATGTCCTCGCAAATGCAGGTGGGACAAACGAAACTGTTTTCTGGTCGCCCCAGCCTATATCGAGGACGCCTACAGTTGTCTCACCCCTCCTATCAGGAAGTAAGCGACGAAAATCTAGATGCCGCCAGTAACCAGGCAGCTAAAGTGCAGGCTCAGCGGCCAGAACCGATTTATCCTGCGAAGGCCGGGCTACCCACATGGACCACCCAAAAAGCGATTGCGGTGGTTTTAGATCAGCTAAAGTTTCGTCCCCTGCCCGATCCTTTACCCGAGGAAATCCGCAAAGAACAGGGATTATTAGAGATAAATGCGGCTTTAGAACAGATTCATCGCCCCCAAACTCGCGCAGATTATGAGGCGGCGCGTAGTCGTTTTCGCTACGAGGAAGCCTTCGTGTTGCAGGCGGCGCTAGCGGAGCGGCGACAAGAACTCGCTGCGGATGCACCCATTCTAAAAGAGGTTCCCGGAGGATTTACCGAGCGGGTCGCCTCCTCGCTACCTTTTGCCCTAACCGACTTCCAGCAGCAAGCCCTAGCTGATATAGAGGAGCGGTTACAGTCACCTCATCCCATGAACTTGCTGCTACAAGGGGATGTGGGTTCCGGTAAAACTGTGGTGTCATTGCTGGCGATGTTGCTGGCAGTAGATGGCGGGCGGCAAGGAATCTTCATGGCTCCCACCGAGGTCTTGGTGCATCAGCATTTTTCTACTCTCACCAGTCTTTTAGGTGAATACGCCCAACCAGGAGGGTTTACTTTACGGGGGACAGAGGGCATCCCGATTTATCGGCTTACCTCCTCTATGTCCACTGCGGAAAAGCGCCGTACTTTGGATGCGTTAAAAACTGGGCAACCAGCGTTGATTGTGGGAACTCATGCTTTGCTTTCTGAGCGGGTGATGCTCACTTCCCCGGGGGTGGTGGTTATCGATGAGCAACATAAGTTCGGGGTACGTCAGCGTGACCGGCTGCGACAGGGCGAATCGGGAACTCCCCACCTATTGGTGATGACCGCTACTCCGATACCTCGATCGGTGGCGATGACCTCTTTTGGGGACTTAGATTTACTGACTTTAAAGGGAATGCCTCCCGGGAGGGCGAAAGTAGAAACTTTCCGGGTAGATACCGCGAATCGCACCTGGACAGCGCGCACTTGGCAGCGCGCCGCCGAAGAAATCGTGGCCGGTCACCGAGTTTTTGTGGTGTGTCCGGCAATCAATCCTGGCTCCCAAAATGAAGATGGGGCTGGCGGTGAAGAGGGCGAGGATGCGGCAGGATCCATCGCCAATGTCAGTGATACCGTCAGCCACCTGCGGTCGCTCCCGGCGCTAAAAGGAATCGAAATCGGGGTTCTGCATGGACAAATGTCAGCGGAAGAAAAAGACCGGGCGATGGCGGATTTTACTAGCGGGAAAACCCCGTTGTTGGTGGCCACCACCGTTATCGAAGTGGGGGTGGATGTTCCCCAGGCAACCATGATGGTAATCCTAGATGCCGACCGTTTTGGTCTTGCCCAGTTGCATCAGCTGCGGGGACGCATAGGACGCGGCAAACTTGGGGGAGTGTGTTTGGTTTGGTCAGGGGCACAACCCGATACTCTAGCCAGCAACCGTCTGCAAGCGTTCACCGAAACTACCGATGGTTTCCGGCTGGCCGCTGTCGATCTCAAGTTGCGGGAAAGTGGGAACATTTTAGGAGAAAGCCAGTCTGGACGCGCCTCCTCGTTGAAAATCTTGGATTTGCTGGCGGATGAAGCAGTGATTTCCCAGGCGCGCCAAGATGCTAAGACGCTGGTAACGGCAGACCCGGAACTAAAGAGCCATCAAATATTAAAAGAGGCGATTGCCCGGCGAATCAGCGAAGAAGAACAGGAATTTTTAGAGCGCGGGTAACGGAATGCTTGAATGTAATATCGAAAGTCGCTGTTTTGTGAACTTCGCTAGGGTTAGGGTGTAATCATGACGCGAATAATAGCTGGAACTGCCCGAGGCACTCAGCTAGCCGTACCCTCTTCCGGCACCCGCCCTACTCAAGACCGAGTTCGGGAGGCAATTTTCTCGGCTCTGCAATCTCGGGGAGCCACGGAAGATGCCTGTGTTCTGGATCTTTTTGCCGGTTCGGGAGCCTATGGCTTTGAATCTCTCTCGCGCGGCGCCCTCAGCCTAGACCTGGTTGATCGTGCACCAAGCGCGGCCACAGTAATCCGCAAGAACCAGGCGGCATCTCCGGTTTTTGCGGAAGCGAAACTATATGTGCAGTCCGCCCTAACTTTCTTGGCTTCGCGTTGGAAAGGAACCGAGCCAAATCCCCAATGGGAACTGGTTTTTATCGATCCTCCCTACAATATGAAGAACTCGGAAATCTTAGAAGTGCTAGCGCAGCTGCTCCCCCTTTGTGACCCTGATGCCTGGATAGTGATCGAGCGTTCGGCTCGCGATGAAGCCCCGGACTGGGGCGAAGATGATTGGGAAGAAGAAGCCCGCAAACTCTACGGGGAAAGTGCCGTTTACTTCCTGCGCCCCGCCCTCGGTGCCGCCTAAAAGAGTTCGGACAAGCTCAGTTTCCTCTCCCTCCGCGTGGGAAGTCCTCCCCAGGGAACCCTTGCAGGTATTTTAGTATTCATGAGTACTGTTGTCTGCGTCGGATCCTACGACCCCTTGACCTATGGTCATTTGGACGTGATCACCCGCGCAGCCCACATTTTTGAGCGCGTAATCGTGGCGGTAGCAAAAAACTCCCAGAAAAACTATCTTTTTGAGGCCGCCAAGCGCGAAGAATTCATTACTCAAGCCACCGCAGACTTGCCGAATGTGCAGGCAGTTACCTGGGAAGGTCTGGCTTGTGACCTGGCGACCCGCTATGGGGCAGTGGCGCTAGTGAAAGGTATTCGCAACTCTAAAGACACTGACAGTGAAATGACCCAGGCGTTCGCCAACCGCCAACTTTCCGGTATCGATACGATCTTGATTCCCACCTCCCCGGAAAATGCACTGATTTCTTCCTCCGTGGTTAAAGAAATCGCCGCCTATGGGGGAGATGTGTCTGGATTCGTTCCTCCCGAAGTAGCCCAGGCGCTGCAAGTAGTCTTCGATGCATCCGCGGAAAATAACACTGCCCCCGACCACTCTTTGAATCCAGAAGCCTAAAACAGGAAGGAAGATTATGGAAGCCCAGGAAGAACCGCAGTACGCACCTTCAGATGTGATTGCAGTACTTGACCGCCTCACCGAATTGATCGAGGAGGGACGCAGCGTTCCCTTTTCCGCTTCGGTAATGATTAACCAGGCCGAAGGGGTGGAGCTGCTCGAAAATGCGCGCGCGGCGCTACCGGCTGACCTGGTTAATGCAGATCGAATCGTCGCCGATGCCAATAAAGTGCTAGATGCCGCCGACGAGGAGGCCGAGCAGACTATTTCTGATGCCCGCGCCGAGGCCGAGCGGGTCACTAAAGAAGCTAACCAGAGCGCAGAGAAAACTATTGCCCAGGCCGATGAGCAAGCCCAGCAAACGGTTGCAGAAGCCAATCAGCAGGCCGAGTCGGCGATTGCTCACGCCAGCGCCCAGGCAGAAGAAACTGTTGCCCAGGCGAAGGAGCAAGCCGCGCAGATTTTGCAGGAAGCTCGGCAACGCGCAGATCAAATGGTTTCTCAAGAGAACGTTTACCGGGAAGCTCAGCAGGTTGCTAAGGAAACGGTTAATACTGCGCGCGGGGAAGCCAGCGATTTTATGAATCAATCTGACCAGTACGTTAATGATTCTTTGACGCAGCTAGAAGATTTGCTGGGGGCAATCGCTGAGCAAACTCGTAAGGGGCGCGCTCAGTTTTCCCGCCAGGAGCGCCCTCAGTTTTAACCAGCTTAGTTAAGTCTGTTAGCGCCGGAGGAAAATTCCGCCTAGGGTGAGGGTCATGAAACAAATAAAAAAGGCCGTTATCCCGCTGGATTTAGCCAGTTTAGGATCCGGTGAAGGCGACAGTAAATCTTGGCAGGTACAGGTGCAGTTACCTGCCCCCATCGGCACTGACGATATGGCGGTTCCGGCCGGGGAAACCCTGGATTTACAGGTGCTCGCGGTAGCGATTTCCGAGGGCGTGTCCATCAGTGTCAGCGGGTGTGCTCTCGCTAAAGGAGAGTGCGTGCGCTGCCTGGAACCCGTAGAAGAAGCAATCGAATTTTCTTTGAGTCGAATCTATTACTATCCAGATGAGCTTGCGCACCTGCTAAATGAGGTGAGTGACGACTCAAGCGTGTATGCTGATCTGGATGAGTCCTATCAGGTGTGCCCTGATTCTCGGGTAGATTTAGAGCCGCTATTGATAGACGCCATTGTGCCGCAGATTCCCTATTCGGTGCTTTGTAGCCCTGATTGCCTGGGGCTTTGCCCCGACTGTGGAATCGCGTTGGCACACGCCGAAGCCGGTCACCATCATGAAAAGATAGATCCGCGCTGGTCGGCGCTGAGTGGGTTATTTGACCAAGAGGGAGAGAAGAACGCATGAGTCGCGGTTCGCAAGACCTAGCGAAGCTGCTAACCAGATGGGGGATCGAGCTAGACCCCGATATGGTGGTGCTGGCTTTAACTCACCGTTCTTTCGCTCATGAACAAGACGATCTTCCCAATAATGAGCGCCTAGAGTTCCTGGGTGACGCAGTTCTACAGTTGATTGTCACCGAAAGTCTTTACCGTACCTATCCTTCTCACCCGGAGGGGCATTTGGCGAAAATGCGTTCAGCCACTGTTTCCCAACCGGCTTTAGCCAAGGTTGCCCGCGATATTAATCTCGGGGAATTTATTTTGCTAGGGCGCGGAGAAGATAAGACCGGAGGACGCGAAAAGGACTCTATTCTCTCTGACACGGTAGAAGCCCTGATCGGGGCAACTTATCTGAGCCACGGTCTGGAAACTACTCGAAAGGTAGTAGAAAATCTGCTTCAAGACCTCTTAGAACATGCCCTCGAGCGGGGGGCAGGTATGGACTGGAAAACTACTTTGCAAGAACTTACTGGTCAGTTAGGGGTTCATAATGTAGAGTTTTCAGTAGAAGGTATCGGTCCCGACCATAATCGCCGTTTTACGGCGCGAGCCCTAATCGGAGAACGGGAAATTGGTTCCGGGAAAGGTCGTTCTAAGAAGGTGGCCGAACATGAAGCCGCCAGACAAGCGGTAATGACGCTGCGAGAGGAACATGGCGTGACTACGCCGATAGGCTTTTAGAAGGAAATGACCTTACATTTAAGGATTGAGAAACGACAGTAGATTTGAGGGGAACTGTTTATGCCAGAATTACCTGAGGTTGAGGTAGTACGCCGCGGCCTCGAACAGCAGCTAATAGGGGCGCAGATAGAAAAAGTTGAGGTATTTTTTCCCGGCTCTCTGCGGGGGCAGGATGAGAAGCGCTTTAGCGAGGCTTTAGAGGGATGGACAATAACGAACGCCGTGCGTCGCGGAAAGTTTTTGTGGCTATTAGGTGAGGATGAAGAGGGAAAGCAAACCCTGTATTCCCTGGTTATTCATCTGGGAATGTCCGGGCAGTTACTAATCAATAAACCCAAAATTGAACTATCCCGCCGGAATCAAGGACATTTACGGGTGCGCCTAACCCTAAAAGATGGCAGAACCGTCAGTTTTGTTGACCAGCGCACTTTCGGTCGCATGGTGGTTGAGCCACTAGTGGAAACCAAGGACAAGAAACCGGCAGGTATCGGCGCTGAATCTCATTTGATTCCCCGCAATGTGGAAGTAAACGTAGCCCGGGATGTACTTGATCCGCACGCAGATTTCAAGGAGGTCGCCGAGAAGATTCATCAGCGTAAGAGCTCGATTAAGCACTCCCTCCTAGACCAAAAGCTCGTATCCGGGATCGGGAATATTTATGCAGATGAAACCTTGTTTGCTGCCCGTATCAGTCCGGCGCAAAGCGCTAAAACCCTAACCGAGGAACGGATTGAGGAAATATTTAAGGTATCGGGCAAGATCATGAAAGCCGCCATTAAACAGGGCGGAACTTCTTTCGATGAACTCTATGTAGACACCAGTGGAAACCCCGGTTATTTCGAGCAGGAACTAAAAGTTTATGGACGCGGCGGCGAGCCTTGTAAGGTTTGCGGCACCACCTTAAAAAAACTGCAACAGTCAGGGCGTAACGCCACCTACTGTCCCCAGTGCCAGGAACTGAAAAAATAGGGTCAATAGCACGCCTCTGACCACTTGCCCCTGGCGCCTGCTCCAGCGGGGGGTCAGTAGCTCCCGGATAGGATTAAGGGCTAGCTGACTACTTTGTGAAAGCTATGTTTCCTTTGCACCAGGATTAGGTAGAATCAAGGCGTGAACATTCAGCAATCGCAGACAGAAGAACCGTCCACTCGGGTAATGATTATTGACGACCACGAAATCGTGCGTCGCGGGATTGCCGAAATCATAGACCGCACTGCCGGTATGGAGGTAGTAGCTGAGGCGGGAACAGTTGAGGACGCGGTGCGCCGCGCCGAACTGGTGCGCCCCGATGTGGTGCTGGTGGATCTACAAATGCCCGATGGCACCGGCATTGACGTAATGAAACAGCTGCGTGAGGTTTCCCCCAAGTCTTTGGCGATCGTGCTCACTAGCTTTGATGACGATGATGCTTTAGCGGAATCCTTGCAGGCAGGAGCTAAAGCCTATGTGTTAAAGACGGTGCGGGGAGCCGAAATCACCGACGTGATTCGGGCAGTAGTAGGCGGTCGAGTCTTGCTTGATGAACGCACCGTTACCCGCCGCCGCGCCGGCAACGAGGATCCCACCGCGAATCTGACCCCGGCAGAACGCAAAGTCTTAAACCTAATCGGCGATGGGCTGTCTAACCGCGAAATCGGCGAAAAGCTCGGTGTCGCCGAAAAGACAGTGAAGAACCATATCACCTCGCTACTAGCCAAAATGGGGTTGCAGCGCCGCACGCAGGTCGCTGCTTGGGTCGCCAGTCAGCGTTCCGCAGCCTGGCGCCACCAGTCGTAATTCTCGTAAGCAGAATCGATAGCGTAGCCAGCGCGGGGGATTAGTTTTTCCTCCTGCCCAAAAACTTGGAAACGTAGCTACGTTTCCAAGTTTTACGCCCACCTAGCCTGCTCGGATAAAACTAATCCCCCGCGCACAAGGGTTGGGCTGTAAAAGATGCGAGAGGGGGCTTGAGCCGAGCGAAGCAAGGCTCACCGGGGTCCCCCGAGCGCTTTTACAACCCAACCCGTACCGGGATAACAATCTAACCCCGCGCTTAATCGCTCAACGAGGTAAGCGAGCCAGACCCGAGCGTGGAGCAGCGAGGCTGCGGGCGGCGGGAGTGTAAAAATCCGCGCACCGGGATCGGTACGCGGATTATTACTTGGCTCCGGAAAAATCCGGATTGTTGATTTTACGGGTTGATGCGGGCGGCGGTCGCCAGCTTGATTTCTTTGCCAGCGCGCGGCAGGGCTTCAACCCGACCCGATTGGGAGTTGCGGCGGAAGATCACGTCCGAAGCTCCAGAAAGCTCGGAGGCGGGAACCACTACTGGCTCCGCGAAGTAACCTTCGGCGGAGGGCGCCACCCCCGCGTGGGGGAGCACCGAAACTTTGGTGCTGGCAGTCAGGTTCAAGCCAGGGGCAACCATGCAGTCATCGCCGAGGGCGATTCCTAGCCCAGAGTTGGCACCCAGCAAGCAGCGTTTCCCTAGGGAAATCTGTTGCCCGGTTTCACCTGAGAGCGTGCTTTCGGTAGAGGCGCCGCCTCCAATATCAGAGCCGTCATCGATAACTACCCCTTGTGCAACCCGTCCTTCAATCAGGCAGGCTCCTAAGGTGCCGGCATTGAAGTTAACGAAAGCCGCGTGCATCACGGTGGTGCCCGGTGACAGATAGGCTCCGAGACGAACTTTCGCGCCATCAGCAATGCGCACTCCGGAGGGGATAATGTAGTTCACCATTGGGGGGAACTTATCCACGCTGAGCAGGTGAATCGGGTGTCCGTAACCCAGACGCATCCGCATACGGGTATTTTCGAAGTCCTCGACCGCGCAGGGACCTTCCGTTGTCCAGGCAACGGTAGGAAGCCGCGCAAAAATTCCATCCAAGTTGATGGTGTTGGGCTTTACTAGGCGGTGGGACAGTAGATGCAGACGCAAGTAGGCGTCGGCAGTCGAACTGGCGGACTCGTCTAAATCGATAGTGACTACGGTGACCGTGCGGTTAACCCCACGCCCCTCGTCGCGCCCTTCAATCTGACTTAGTTTGTGGATTAATTCCTGATCGGTTTCATTTGGCTGGTCACCCAGGTAAGGACGCGGATACCAAACGTCCAGGGTTTGACCACTTTCGCTGACGGTTGCGAGGCCTACCCCGCGTGCTTTTCGTTCACTCATAACTCAACCTTATCTGTTGGGGCTTGATTTGGTAAGCCCTTCCATAAATTTGGCCAAAAAAAGCCAAGTTCGGTTAATAGTTTACGCACTAATGGCAAAGAAATTCCAATAATGCCATGTGGGTCGCCCTTAATAGAGTCAATAAAGGCTCCTCCCAATCCATCAATGGTAAAACCGCCCGCTACTTCCAAAGGTTCTTTGCTATCCGCGTAGGCGCGCGCCTCTCTATTGCTGATTTCGCTGAAATACAGAGTGGCCTCCGAGTGGCCCTGCACCTCTTTTTCCCAGGTAAAGCCACTATTAGTGCGGGTGAGGGCGATCGCGCAGTGGCCGGTGAAAAGCACCGGGGACGCCCCGGAAAGTTCATGAATCTGAGCGAGGGCGCGCTCGAGACTATGGGGTTTACCTCGTAATTTGCCGTTTAGCAGCAACATGGAATCGCATCCCACTACCGCCAGGCGCTCACCTGTTTCTAGCCCGGCAAGTGCGTTCAAAGTGGTCTGGTTGAGTTGCAAACATTCTCGGCGACGCCTGCTGGTTTTGGTTATTAGCTGGGCTATGTGTCGGGCTTTCGCCTGGGCTAAAGCCGTAACTACCTCGGGTGGCGCAGCGTTAGCCAAGGTGGCGCGCACCGCGTCCTCATCAATATCGGCTGCCCAAACCAAGGGGGTGATACCCGCCCCGGTCAGCACTTTTACCCGCGCGCTAGAGGCGGAGGCCAAGACTAAGTGATCAGTCATAGCCTCTATTTTAAAAGGCACAATGGCGGCAGGGAATAAAACCTATGGAAAAACAGTGCTACCGGAGCAAATCGAGGTAGCGAAGCCGTGAAAAAGAAAAGTTTCTGCCAAAGCGGGTGGCACTGCCTGGTCTGCTGGAAAAAGTGAGGCTGTTCACCTTAAGGTTGTAGGGTGAGTGAATCCATGTCTGCTGCCCAAATTGCGCGCAATACCGTGATGCGCCCGGTGTGGAAACTAATCGGGGGCGCTCCCACTATGACTATGCGGGAGATGGCAGATCATTTGGGAGTCGAGATGAAGGTCGTAGAAGGTTTCTGGACTTCCTGTGGCTTTCCCAAGGCAGATCCGGACGCCTATATGTTCACTGAACAAGACGCGCAAGCGGTCAAGGGCTGGATTCAAGAGATTAGCGAGGGCGCGCTTTCACCCGGTGCCGTAACTTCACTATTGCGGGCACAATCCTATTTGGCCGAGCGGCTGGCGCTGTGGCAGCTAGAGGCGATTGTGACTGATTTTCAAGACCGCATGGGTCTGGATGACACCAAGGCGCGCCTAGTAGCCCTCGATGAAATTGATCAATACATAGATCTTTTGCAATCCCAACTGGGCTATGCCTGGCGCAGGCAAATGGCGTATCTACTGCTTAACACCAACCGAGAAGTAGAGATGCGGGAGGGGAAAGAAACTGCTTCCGATTCTTATCCCCTAGATCGGTGTATGGGGTTCGTAGATATGGTTGCCTATACCCGCCGCTCTTCCACTATGACGGGGTCAGCGCTCGCGGATATGGTGCAAACTTTTGAAATGGCCTGTCGCGACGTGGTTACTACTCGCGGAGGGCGGGTGGTAAAAACCCTGGGGGATGCGGTTCTGTTTGTTGCCGATGAACTGTTGGTGGCGGCCGATATCGTGTGTGCAATCGTGGAGCGGTTGAAAAAGGAGCCGGAGCTGCAACCGGTGCGGGCTTCGCTGGTTCATGGGCGGGTAGTTTCCCGTTCCGGCGATATTTTTGGTCCCCCGGTCAATCTGGCCTCTCGCCTGGTAGATATCGCTCCCCGCGGGCAAATCCTGATGGATGCCGCCTCTGCCAAACAGTTAAAAGAGTTGGATAATCAAGGGTTTTTCGCGGTAAGCCCGGCAGAAACTCAAGCTCTCCAAGGCCTCGGCGAGGTCGAAGCCTGGTTGCTTACCCGCGGTAAATCTGAAGGCGCAGCCCAGCCGCTGATGCGCCACAGTACCTTAGAGATGGCTTCCCCGCCAGTAAAGAAATAGTAAAACTATCTAAAGTACACGCCCGCTGGCGATAAAGATTTTTATAGTTTACTATGGGAACATGACTACAGTTTTACTTGTTGAAGACGATCCGGCAATCTCCGAACCTCTGGCACGTGCGCTGGGACGGGAAGGCTACGAGGTGCGCGCTCATGGCACCGGCCGCGGGGCTCTCGGCGAAATAATTGGTGCTGACCTGGTGATACTGGATCTGGGTCTGCCTGATATGGATGGGTTAGACGTGGCGCGGGAGATTCGCTCCCAAGGATCTTCAGTACCGATTCTGGTGCTAACTGCTCGCACCGATGAAGTCGACATGGTGGTTGGTCTAGACGCGGGTGCGGACGACTATGTAACTAAGCCTTTCCGCTTGGCAGAACTTTTGGCTCGGGTGCGCGCTCTTTTACGCCGCGCTGGCAGCGACTTCCAAGACGACACCTTAGAGGCACAGGACATCAAGATTGATGTTTCTGCTCACCGCGCTTTCCAAAATGGCCGGGAACTACAACTGACTGCCAAAGAGTTTGACCTGTTACGCATTCTGATTAAAGAGGCGGGCAACGTAGTTCCTCGCCAGGTAATCATGCAGGAAGTTTGGGGTTCGGATCCCGCGGGGTCAACCAAGACTTTGGATATGCATATTTCCTGGTTGCGACGGAAACTGGGCGATGACGCTGCCTATCCGTACTACATTTCTACTGTGCGGGGAATGGGCTTCCGTTTCGAGACTGAACGAAAGTAGCCGGCTATGCGCCGCCGTGCGCTGTTAATGGTTTTCCAGTCAGTGTTAGTATCGCTGACTTTACTGGGACTACCTTTGGCGATTTTGGCGCCCTCCTACGTGTGGCAGTCCAGCCAGACGGCTCAGGATAACCAGGCGGTGACCCTTTCGCGTTACTTGGATCAGATCGGGGTTCACGATCTGGATCGTACTCGCCAGGCGGTTACGCAGTGGCGACGTGTCTATGCTCCCGAATCCCAAATCCGTATTGACCAGCGGGAAAAGCGTATTTTTGATTCTGGTTCCGTCGACACTGAATGGCAACTGTATTCCCATGCCCGCAGTGCTGGCGGTCTTTATGTTTCTATCCGTTCTTCGGCGGTACCGGTGATCTGGTCGTCGGTGGGCGCGGTCTGCGCGGTGCTGATCTGCGGAGCAGTGGCATTGGGTGCTGGCACGATTTTTGCCTTCCGGGGTTCAAGGCGCCTGGCAGCGCCCCTAATATATCTTTCTGCTCAGGCAGAACAGGTGGGTTCTGGTGCGGTCCAAGCCCGGATAGAGCCTACTGGAATCGAGGAGATCGACCTGGTCAGCGAGGAACTTTCTCGCTCCGGTGAAAGAATCGTGGGCAGGATCGCCAAGGAACGCCAGTTTGCCTCGGATGTTACTCACCAGTTACGCACTCCCTTGACCGCCCTTTCCATGCGGATAGAAGAAATCCAATATCTAAGCGATGACGAAGAAGTACGCACCGAGGCGGAAGCCTGTTTGGAACAGGTAGAACGCATTACCCAAGTGGTCGAAGACTTGAAGAAACGGGCTCAGCAGTCTAGTCATGGCCATACCCAAGCAGTGAAAATGGAGGAAATTTTCCGTCAACAGCGGGATGAGTGGGAGCCACAGTTCACGGCAGTGGGGCGCCGCATTGTGTTTGACAACCAAGTAACCGATCGTTTGCCCCTGGCGACACCCTCTTCGCTTTCGCAGGCTATTGCCACTTTGGTGGAAAATTCTTTGAAATATGGGGCGGGTACGGTCACGGTTTCTACCCGCGAAGGAGTCTCCTCGCGCTCCATCTTTGTCGAGGTCTCTGACGAGGGCGAGGGCGTGAGCGAAGATATCGCTCCCGATATTTTCCGGCGGGGAGTTAGCGGTCATGGCTCCAGCGGGATTGGTCTGGCACTGGCTAAAGATCTAATTGAAGCCGATGGGGGACGCATAGAGCTTACCAACAGGCAGCCGGCAGTATTCACGATTTCCTTAGCGGCAGTTTCCGAGTCGATGTCTCCTGATCGTCTTTTACCTCAGGGAGGATTAGTAGTAGTAGGGCGCCGTCACGGTCGTCACTAGCAGCAGGTTTCTGGTTTATCGGCACCGATATCCGGGATGTATGCCACCTAAGTCTGTCACTACTAGCCTGGGCGCTGGCCACAATAAAGGCAGTTATTTTCTTTCCGGGTCTAGAAAATCAGAAATATCGGCGGTCGCAGTCAGCGGCATCGGAAGGACTACTTGTTCATCCGGGCGAGCCGCCAACTGAGTGCGGATATAGTCTTTTACGGCTTTGCGGGTATGCACGTGGCGCCTAGCTTTTTCGGACATGAACCAGCGGTGTTCCAAAACTTCATGGAAGATTTGTGCCGGCTCTAGTTTTGAGCGCAGCTCAGCGGGAATCGCGTTTATGGTGGGCAGATACACCCGATCCATCCAGGTATTGGCCACCTGTCGCAGGGGAGTTTTATCAAGTTTCTTGCGCCGTTTATAGGTCAAAATATCGGTGTAGATACGTTTTGCCTGTTCCTCTTGGACTTCCAGGCCGGTTAAATCTTTTACCAGGCGTTGGAAATGCCCGGCCTCTACGACTCGCGGGGTGAAACGTAAGAAATCCCCGTCCTCATCGGACTCAATCTCTACTTGGCCAATATCGAAACCTAGCTGTCCCAGCCTGTCGGCACGCGCCCCTACTCGCCATATCTCGTCGGCGGGAATCCGCTCGGATCCGGTTAAATCATTCCAGAGGGCGTGGTAGCTTTTTTCCAGGTAGTCGCCGACTATAGTCGGATCGAAGTCCTCGTCTACCAGGCCTCCGGCCTGCAAATCCATCAGTTCCCCGATGATATTCATGGCGCCTAGGGAGACATCGTATTCGCGGGAGCGATCCGAAATATTGTCGTAAAAGCGCCCAGTTTCCGCATCTACCAGGTAGGCGGCGTAGGTGCCGGCGTCGCGGCGGAAAAGAGTGTTCGATAAGGAAACATCCCCCCAGTAAAAACCGGATAAGTGCAGGCGCACCAGCAGGGCAACTAGAGAATCAAGGACGCGATCGAGATTGCCTTGAGAGAGCTGTTTTGACAGCAGCACCCGGTAGGGCAGGGAATACTTCAGGTGATTGGTGATTAGAGCGGCGGGTAGTTCTTCCCCGTTTTTGTCCTTGCGTCCGGCGACTACTGCCGCCACCGACACGGCAGGTAGTTCTTTTCTATGCAGCTGTAGCAGCATATGGTATTCGTGCAATGCATCGCGCTCAGAAATCTCTTTTACCGCGTAAATTTCGCCCTCAGACTGGATGAAGCGCACTACGTGGCGAGAAATACCACGTGGGAGTGCTGCTAATAGCTCATTTGGCCATTCTTCTAGAGGCAGTGACCAGGGTAGGGAAGGAATCAAAGAATAGAACGAAGAGGTCCCCGTAGTAGTGACTCGAAGTTTTTGCATAGCGGGCACTATTCCTCCTCCTTCTACTTTTGCTAGGACAATTGTGGCATAGGTGGTTGGGAATGTGCGAGCCTAGTTAGCTAAAATCAGCTAAAGAGAGTTGCTTAACAGTTAGGGAGACAGTGGTCGCGCAAGAAATTGGCGGATACAAGGTGATTAAGGCCTTGGGCGCCGGGGGAATGGCCTCGGTCTACCAGGCCGAAGCCCCTGATGGTCGCCAAGTTGCCTTGAAGTTTTTGCATCCGCAGATTGCCAGCGACCCCAATGCCCGCAAACGTCTGCAGCGGGAGGCGGACGCGATTAACCGCGTTAGCTCCTCGGGGGTAGCGAAAGTTTTCGAGGTAAATACCCAGGGCGAAACCCCTTACGTGGCTATGGAGCTGATCAAAGGGGTGACTATCGACCAGGATGTGAGCGAATTCGGCACCTGGGATTTACCGGATTTGATTGACCTGGCGCAGTGGCTGGCACGGATTTTGCGGGAACTGCACAGCGCCGGGGTGGTGCATCGGGACGTGAAACCCGCCAATATCATGATCTCGAAGCAAGGGCCGGTGTTGATTGATTTTGGGATTTCCCAAACTCCGGGGGCGGAACGTTTAACCGCGACCGGGCTGGTCACGGGAACTCCCGGATATATTTCTCCGCAACTTATTCAGGGCGAGGATGCGCGCCCGCGCGATGACTGGTGGGCTTGGCTGTGTGTGTTGCTCTATTGCATCAGTGGCCGTCCGCCCTTTGGTTCTGGTCCTATCGAAGTAGTTTTAGGGCGCATAAATACTGGTCAAGCTGACCTATCGGAATTGCCGCAGTCGCTACAGCGAGTTTTTGAGGCTGGTTTCCAGGTAGACCCGGAGCGGCGAGCAACTCCCGACCAGCTAATCGCGGCTTTTAGGGCGGTTAATGAGGGGAAAGATCCCGCTGATTACTTGCCGGAAGATTCTTACCTGACGGATGATTCTGGTTTTGCGCGGGCGGGGACCGCAGCTTTGGACACAGCGAATGTTGGTGCAGCCGATCCGGGGCCGCCTCCTCCCAGTTTTCCGCCTGCTTCTCAACACCGAGGGGAATCAGAGCCCAGTTCCGCGCCCTCAGCTTCAGGTCAAGCTACTCGGCTTTATCCTCCGGCTCCCCCCGAAAGTGGCAGTCCGGCCGGTTATCAGGTGGCGTCCGCGGGTAACTATGCAAGTAACTATCCGGGGGGCGGCGTAGATCCGGGGGTGCAGCCGTCGGCGCCTGGCTACGGTGCAGTTGCCGGAGGGGTTGGCGGGGTGCCTGCGCAGTGGGAGCCGCGCTATATCCCCAATAAGTTACCTAACGCCTGGTTGTCTTGTTTGGTCTTAATGCTGTCCTTATCGCTGGCTACCGAAGTATTTGCGCTAAAAAATAATCTGCATGCACCGCTGACAGTATCCCTGGGTACGGTAGTTCTGACTGCCTTAGTGGCCTTTTGCGGTCTGTTTGGGGCGTTTAGGGCGCGGATGCGAGATGCGCAACTGGCTTCGGGAATGGTTACTCCGCCCAGTGCGGCGCTCAAAGCCCAACCATTATGGGCGCCGCTACATGGAGTAATAGTGGTGACCATACTGGTGGGGGTGGGCGTGACCCTAATAGGAGAGTACGGGGATGTGCTCTTATTGGAACCTGCACAGCGGATTTTGCCCGAGGGCTGGCGCGAACAACAGGCGGTTTATCGGGTGCTGCTCTACCTGGCGTATTCGCTGTTTGGCACGATAGTGGCGTTTTTTTCTCGTTCCTTCAGAGTGGGGTTTGGCTCTATGGTGCGCCTGATCGGGGGAGCCGGTGCCCGTCTGTTTTGGGGGGTAGTGGCACTGGCAGTCAGCATCGGCGCCGAATATATGGTGGTAAATTTCCTTTGGTAGCCTGATTAGCCCGGGTTGCGGTGATCAAAGCCCGGATAGGCTGGGAGCTAGGCGCGTCCTCGTTTATGCTTGAAACAGAAAACTGGAAAGTCGCAGGAAAGTAGTAGCGGAAAGCAATGGCACAGAAAAAAGGCAAGTTTCAGACCGGAAAAATTAAGACCTCATCTCAAGCCGCGCAAAAGCGACAAGAAAAGGTTTGGAAACAGGTAGAAGCACAGCGGGAAGCGGCGCGCCGTAAGCAAACCGGAAAACGGGTAGCGATCGCGATAGTTGCGGTGCTAGTGGTGGCCGCGGTGGCTCTCGCCGGATACCTGGTTGCGCAGAGCGGAAATGGAGAAGCGCAGGGGAATACAGGCGCGGTGCTTTCCGGTCAGCGCCCGGAAAAAGTTGCTGCCCTCTCTGGTCAGGAGGCCGTTGATGCGGCGCAGGGTATTTTGATTGGCCAAAAGGGCGTATATAAAGCTACCGCTGGGGTTCCCACTATTGAGATGTGGTTTTCCTATGGCTGCCCCGCCTGTCTGAACCTAGAACATCAGTTGGGGGAGAAGATCCTGGCTTTTGCTAAGGACGGTAAAGCTAATCTGGTGCTGCATCCAGTGGCTACTCACGCACTGCCGTGGACGATTATCGCCGGGAATGCCTCTATGCAGGTGGCTGCAGCTCAGCCAGAGAAAACGCTGGAGTTCCATCAAGCGTTGATCGATGCCGGATATGGGGTGATGTTCGCTAAAGGTGAGGACGCTGGTTGGAAGGATCAGGGTAACTCCACGATTATGGCTGATCCGGCTAAGTCGCTAGAAAAAATCAAGAAAGTTGCCAAGAAGGTTGGGGTTAAAGACGAGATCATTAACTCCTTCAAGGCAGAACCCCAATCGGCGCTGCTGGAGAAGTGGCAAAAACAGTGGGCGGATGCTGCTGGTAAGCAATCCCAGCAGATAGGAACCCCGATGTTTGCCTCCAATGCGAAGTTGGTTGACAATCCGATTAACCAGGACGGAACTTTTAACGAGGATCTGCTGCTCGGTAAGAAATAGGTCAGGGGGACTGCTAGCTAGGCAGGGACCTGTTCTCGGCCAGGTTTTAGCCCGCTGTGGCTGGGTGAGAGCTATCTTTTAGCTGCCCAGAAAACCATAAGAACCGGGTGCCAACTAGCTGCGGTTTTGTTCATTTACTAAAGCCGTGACAAACTAAAGGGCGTCTTCATTTTCGAGGACGCGAGGCGAGGGCTACGGGTACTTGATACCTACCCGATGCGCTGGTTTCGTAAGGGTTGCGGACGCTTCGCGCGCGGCGCGCCCTCTGTACGGGTTACGTACCCGCCGACTTAGCTCAGTTGGTAGAGCAGCTGTCTTGTAAACAGCAGGTCATCGGTTCGAGTCCGATAGTCGGCTCCACGCGAGAATAATTGTCGCCCCGTAGCCAGGATGTGATCCTGGTGTTTTCCCGATTAAGGGGAAGAACCCCACTGTTGGGCAGGCTGACCGTCGCGCCTGGGATCTAGAAGTACCTGTGGGAGTAATAGTCCAATATCGGGACATCCTGGCTGATCAGATAGTTTCCGATGCCGGTTTCTATGCCACTGCATGTCAAATCTTCTGGTATTGATTTGAGAGGAAACGCTAGCACGAAGCTTCTATCCCACGTTTGCTTGAGTCCATGAACGATTATTCCTGCTACGGTTCGTTTTCCTAGGTCGGTTTCTCCGTCTTTTCGAATGTCAAAATTGATGTCGGCACTTGCCGCTACCACCCCCAGAAAACCTTGGTCGGTGAATTTCATCCAAACCAAGTCCTTACGATTTCCTCCCGAGGCACTTATTGGTTCGTACAGATTTTCCTCTAGATACCGGTCCAGTTCGTCATCGGTTAGTCCAGGTGGAAAAGCAAATCTGGGGGTTTCAACTTCCGGAATCCCTAAGGCAGCTAGAAACTCATTCGCATAGTTAGCAATCTGTTCTGGCGAGACGGGAGTCAGAGCGGCTTGCTCGCGAGCTCTTAAAATACGAATGCCTTCTTCTTCACCCAAGTGAACAGAAGAGCATCGCTTGCGAACAGAGGAGCAATGCCTGCCAGGCAGCCAGTTCCAGGGGTCGTCATTAATAAATTTTCTCGCATCTTCGGGGGATAGCTTATTTTTATTAGTCATTCTCTAAAATTATCAGCGCGCTAGAAAAGCGGAAGGATCTTGCTGGTTTCCCGTAAATGCACCCTATCCGTTTTTATTATTCAGTCACGCGGGAAAGTTGGCGCAGCAAGTATCCGGCAGGTCATACGCACTGATTCACGCAGCGATGACTGAGCTTTTTCGAGAGCCTCGGTTAAGCTCCCTACTTCGCGTACGGTCGGGACGATGGCGGCAAAGCCGTTTTCGTGTAGTGACTCTGCGTTGCGTCCTAAATTGCCGGTGAATGCGATAGTAGGAATGTTATGTTTGCGGGCAGTGAGCATAACTCCCCAGGGGGTTTTACCGAATTTAGTTTGGAAATCCATGGCGCCTTCTCCAGTGAAAACAAAGTCTGCCCCGGCTAGCTGATCCTCTAGATTGACGGCATCGATTACCACGTTGACCCCGCTTTGCGGTTTTGCGCCTAACAATGCCATAAAAGCTGCCCCTAAGCCGCCTGCGGCTCCCGCGCCGGGAGTTTCACTTACGGGATGACCACTAGCTTTATCTAAAAGCTTTCCCCATTGCGCTAAAGCTGCATCAAATATGGCGATTTCTTCAGGCTGCACCCCCTTTTGGGGGCCGAAAACCGCGGTGGCACCTCTTTCTCCGGTGAGCGGGTTATCGACATCGCAAGCAAGGGTGACCGTTATTTTTTGCCAACGTTTACTGAGGTTGCTGATATCTAGGCTGGCAGCATCAGCTAAGGCTAGTGGGCAGCTATCGATGAGGTCACCGGAGCTATTTTTAGCAACTGCTCCCAACTCCTGCGCCATTCCCCAGCCACCATCGTTAGTGGCAGAGCCACCTAAACCAACAATCAGGCTAGTGGGGGAAAGCTCAAGTATCTGATTGAGCAGCTGCCCTACGCCCGCAGTAGTGGCTTGATGAGGATCTAACTCTTCTAAAGCTAAATGTTCGATACCGGCAGCTTCTGCGATTTCGACGACTGCGAGCATTCTTGCTGCAATCCATCCGAAGTGTGCGGGCCTAGGGCGCCCTAATGCATCGGCTACTTGAGCCGAACGCATTTCACCGCCGAGTGCAGCAACTAAGGATCGGGCGGTACCTTCCCCACCGTCAGCCATGGGCACCTCGACACATTCGGCATCGGGGAAAACGTCGCGAACGCCGCTGCTCATGGTAGCGGCGACCGTGGCAGCGCTCATGGTTCCCTTGAACGAGTCTGGAGCAAGGACAAACTTCATTACTTCTCCGATCTTTATCACTGGCGGGGTAGTCGGCTGACTCGCCTGTCCCACCAGCGAATATTAGTAGCTTAGCTGTTTCTAGGGGTAGCTAAGAGAGAATGAATATAAAAAAGCAGATCCCTGTGGGCTGCCCTTCCACCCCTGTTTTAGTGGGAGCTCTAAAAATGGTGTGTTTAAACACGAATACTGCGCCAGGGTAAATCTAAAAGATCCGATTCGCCATAGCAGTCACTGATCGGAATACATTTATATCAGATACCATGAAAAACTTGCCGACTACGGTGTAAAGTCCTCTACTGGCAGCGTCGGCGATTCTTACGATAACGCCAAGCCGAACCGTAGGCGGACTAAACAAGGCTCAGTTAATCTACTGTTGCACTTGGCGCTCGTGTAGCCAAATCGAGTGGGAAACCCTGAACCGGGTGTACTGGTGGAACAACCACCGCCTCCACGAACCCCTAGGCTACGCTACCCAGAGGAGATTATCGCAAGCTATAATCAACACCGAGCCAGTCAACCGACCCTTGTATAAGAAGCGGAACAAAACCCAGTAGGATTCATCCATTTGAAACCAGCTATATTTTTCCCTGGCTCTCAGGATTCTGCTTACATTAGTTTTTAAGTATCGAGAGTTCCTTAGATAATTGGATAGATTGCAATAATAATTCCCCTTAAAATATACCCAGGCTTTTAATCCACACCCCTAATACGTAGAGCGATTACTGCTCCAATTACACAGAAGAATCCCATAGCAAGGAAGATGACTCCATAGTCGCCTGTAAAAGCAACAATACCGGCAGCAATAGTAGGCGCAACAGTCTGTGGTCCAGCATCAGCAAAGTTAATAATGCCTAAATCTCTCGCTGCAGTCTCCTTCGACGGCAGCACGCGTGCGACAAGCGCTTGGTCAACCGAGTTATAGGTTCCAAATCCGATGCCGATTAAAGCTGCAGAAACTAGTAACATTTTCCATGACGGAAAAAAATACATAAGGATAGCAGGGACCGCAAATAGTGCGGCGGCACCCACAATAAAAATTTTCATTTTACCTAGGCGATCTGAGAGCATACCGCCCAGAACAGAACATACTAAGTTTCCAATTGTTATAACGGCGGTGACGATGCCCACTCCTGCAGCTGCAGCAACCAGGGTTTGATCCCCGTAGCCAATATAGTCCTGCAGCATATACAGCATGTATCCGGTCACAAGGAAATATGAGCCAATCACGCAGAATCTTGATGCGAATGCGAGCCAAAAATCGTGTGCGGCTGAGGTGAATAAAACGTTCTTTCCTCTGTTCACCTCCGAAGGGGACTTATCTGAATCAGTAGCGATTGCCTCTTGACGTTCAGCCAAAGATAAATCTTTAGTGGTGAAGGAATAAAGCATTGCAGTTAGTGCGCATGTAACTCCAACAATTATATAAGAAGGAATGGTAGAGGCGACTTGACCGACAATAATGACTCCAATGGTCATACCTCCGTATCTTGCGACTCCCATCACGCCAGACATGAGACCCCTGCGATTAATCGGGGTGCGCTCTGGGATGAAAGCGCTGAGATTAACTTGAATGGTGTTAAGTGGCCACATGCAAGCCGCCCAAAGAAGCGTAATCATCCAAACACTGTTGCTGAAAGCTAATGGAAATAATACGAAGAGAGAGCAAATACCACCAATAAAAATCCAAAAATTACGCTTTCCAAAGCGTACATGTGTTTTATCCGCTATCCACCCTGCAACAGGCTGAGCAATCATTGAAGATACAGCGCCAACGCTAGTTACAATAGCAAGCTGTCCCACCCGATTTTCTGGTCCTACAATCGCGTCAACTTGCGTAGCAAGTAAAACTTGCAATGCCGATCCGTAGACGATGCACAGACCTAGGTTAGCGAGTGTAAATGCTACATAGGTCCATAAACCAGGATTCTTTGGTTCGAAGGATGCTGCGGGTTTCATTGAAGCTTTTGAATTAGTCCCCATTGTCTCTACTCCTTGAGATGTGAGTCTTCCCCCTTGAAAACGGGAATTGATTGTTAAGTGTAACGGGCTAATACCCAAATATGTGTCTTTTTCCGGGCGTGTTTGAACTGTCCTGGGTTTTGTTCCTAGGCGTTTGCCTTGTTTTCTATTATTACTTGGTGTTTGTGTTTTCCCCAATATTCGGTCTCGATTTCTCTGGGTGTGCGGTAGCTTAGCGCTTGGTGGAGGCGGTGTTCGTTCCACCATGACACCCATTGAAATGTCGCGATTTCTACCTCTATTACGTTGTTCCACCGGCGGGTGTGGATGAGCTTATTTTTATATGAGCCGTTAACGTTTTCTGCTATCGCGTTATCGTAAGAATCACCAATGGTTCCGGTTGAGGGTCTAATCCCGGCATTGGTGAGCGTGTCGTTATAGACGATGCTTACGTATTGGGATCCATGATCTGAATGATGTACCAGACCCGCAGTTTCCTTAGCTGACAATACCGCCTGATTGAGTGCCTGCAACGGTAGAGATTTCGTACGCATCGAATCCGATAGCGCCCAACCAACAATCTTGCGGGAAAACACGTCAGTTACGAACGCCGCATACACAAATCCCTTGACTGTGCGAACATAGGTAATATCTACTACCCACAAACGATTCGGGGCTAGCGCTCTAAAGTCACGCTTTACCAAATCAGGACGGGTATCTTCCCTACCGGCTTTCCGGGTAGTTATCGGGCATTTGCCCTTCATCTTCCCTCTCACACCTGCTAGACGCATCAATCGAGCTGTTTGCTTCAGGTCAATACTGATACCCTCACGGCGAAGAGCATGCCACCGTAACGCAGGCCGAACCCAATATCGAGCTGGCTCGTATTGGTGAAGCCAAGGAAATGGTAGGGAAATCTATAGGATTTCCAACTACATCTTGCGTATCCCATAAACGCTGTAATTATCACGGTGTATCTGTTTGATCCGCTCAATAACAACCACATCACGCAAAGCGCGAGCACTTACCCCACGAGATTTGGATTGCCGAGGCCACGAGAGGTAATGAAACCACCCTCACGATGAACATTCAACGTCGCGCAAATGAACTCGACCGAAAAATGATCCCTGTACCGGTCAATGAAAGCGATCATTTCCGACGTTGCGGGTCGAGTTCTGACGCGAAAAAAGCCGACGCCGCTTTGAGTAACTCGTTCGTATCACGCAGCTGCTGATTCTCACGCCGCAACCTAGCATTCTCAACAATCACGTCCTCCTCTAGGCGGTGAACACGACCCTCACGACGAGAGCGCTGCACCCACTGGCGAGCAGTATGCCAGGAAACACCAAGCCTTGGCGCAACCACCTGACACGCTTCCCGCAAGGACAAATTCTCCGCAAGAACCCGATCCTCAACAAGACGAACCACACGATCCTTCGCATCCTGATCAAATTTCTTAGGCATAATCCAGATTTTCCCATCTACTCAAACGGAACAAAACCTGGGACACTTCATACCAAAACGGATCCCTACACATCCGCAAAGGCTGGGCAGGACACTAAACCACCCCAACACGCCCGGCAAAAGACACATATTTTGGGTATTAGCCCTGAATATGCTTCGGCCAGCTGTCTGCCGTTGAGTATGTCCAGGAGCTTCGAGGCCGCAAGGCGCGCGTCGTCGAGTGCATCCTGATGGAAGGTTACCAGGCCCACCAGTTCGGAGGCCGCATTGTCGTCGAATCCGATGACCGAGATGTCCCGTGGCACCTGGATGCCGCGTTGTTGCAGTGCCGCGATCAGTGTGATGGCGAAGTCGTCGGTCTCCACGAAGAGCACGGTGGGCCGGGTCTGGGCGGACAGTATCTGTGCGCACAAAGAGGCGACGCCCTGGGCATCGGCGCGGTTGTTCTCGCTACGGAAACGCTGAACGTTCCGCGGATCGTAGCCTGCGGCGCCCAACGCCAGTTCGAAGGTGGGGATGCGTTCGGTAAAGCTGTATCGCCTGAATGACCCTGGTTGGGGGAATTCGACGAGGCCGACCTGCGGGTGCCCGAGATCGCGTATGTGCTCGGCGGCGTCCCGCATGGATGCGGTGTTATCGAGGAGCACCGCGGCGTCATAGCCTTCGGTGTCCTGCGAGTCAAGGCCGACGATGGGGATGTTGGCATCCGCCAACTGGGAGGATTGCTCGGGGCTGAGCAGAATCGAGGCGATGATGATGCCGTCGGTGTTCTTGTTCTCGGAGATGCTGCGGAAATAGCTGTCCATCTGTTCCGGGGTGTGCAAGACGATGGGAAAGAGATCGTATCCGCTTCCTGCGATGGTCGTATACAGACCTTCAAATGACGTGGAGGTGAACCAGGTGTTGAAGCGGTCGACGAAGAGCGCACTGATACGGAAGGATTTGCGGGAAGCCAGCGCGGAAGCGCTTTTCGACAGCAGGAAATGCTCACGTTCGGCTATGGCCTGGATGCGTAGCCGGGTGGCCTCGCTGATGCGTTCATCGTTGTGCAGGGCACGGGAAACCGTCGAAAGTGATACGGAAGCCATTTCGGCTATATCCTTCAACAACATTCTTCTCTGTCCCGCCTGGAATCTCCTGCTTACTGCTGCAATTGTACTGTGAAGGGCCATCGGCCGCCCGCTATCCCATCGGCGGGACGTGGGGAGCGAAGTTCAGTGACTATTTATTGCTAGCGCTTGCACAACATTTATGCAAGCGCTAGCATAAAGGTTGTTGTTCCAAACACTATCAATGACGATTGGAAGAAAGTCAGAGTTGACTATGAGTGCAGATTCATTGAACCTCAAAGTATCCCAGGATGACACAACGGCCGTGAGTGGCGTATTCGGAACCGATGCGCAGGAATCCGACGCGCTGAAGGACGAGCTCTGGTGGAAACAGGCTTCGGTCTATCAGATCTACCCGAGGTCATTCAGCGACAGCACCGGATCGGGTTTGGGTGATATCAAGGGCATCACCTCAAGAATGGACTATCTGAGCGATCTGGGCATCGACGCGATCTGGCTCAGCCCTTTCTACCCCTCCCATTTGCTCGATGGCGGATATGATGTGGACGATTACCGCAATGTGGACAGTCGTCTGGGCACGATGGATGATTTCAGCGAAATGGTCGAGGCCGCGCACTCCCGCGATATCAAGGTCGTGGTGGACATCGTGCCGAACCATACCTCCAGCCATCATCCGTGGTTCCAGCAGGCCCTGAATTCGGAACCGGGTTCCGCGGCGAGAGAACGGTATATCTTCCGCGAGGGGCGGGGCGAGCATGGCGAGTTGCCGCCGACGAACTGGATCGCCAACTTCGGCGGTTCCGCCTGGAAGCGTGTGGCCGACGGCCAATGGTATCTGCATCTCTTCACGCCCGATCAGCCCGATCTCAACTGGGATAACAGGGAGGTGCGTGATGACTTCCTCAAGACGCTGCGGTTCTGGTGTGACCGTGGTGTGGACGGTTTCCGCGTCGATGTCGCACACGCTTTGGCCAAGGACCTGGACCGGGATGACCTTGACCAGTGGGATGTTGACGTATTCAAGCCCATTCCCTCCGATGGCTCGCATCCGACCTATGACCGCGATGAGGTGCATGAGATCTACCGTGAATGGAGGAAGCTGTTCAACCAGTACAATCCTCCGCGTTTCGCGGTTGCGGAGGCCTGGGTGAACCCTGACAGGCAGCATCTGTACGCCAGCCCCAAAGAGCTCGGACAGGTATTCAACTTCGAATTCGCGAAGAAGAACTGGATCCGCGACGAGATGCACGAGGCCATTGCCGAAGGCATCGCATCGGCGAAGCAGTCCGGCTCGACCTCGACCTGGGTGATGAGTAACCACGATGTGCCGCGCAATGCCAGCAGATACGCCTTGCCCCAGGTTTCCGTACCGGGGCATCAGCATCAGCTCGCTTTGGATTGGCTGCTGCGTGATGGCAAGACCTATGTCGAGGATCGCGCGCTCGGCACCAAACGTGCCAGGGCCGCCATTCTGCTGGAACTTGCACTCCCCGGTTCCGCATACATCTATCAGGGTGAGGAGCTGGGCCTGTTCGAAGTGGCCGATATCCCCTGGGACCGGCTCGAAGACCCGACTGCCTTGCGCACCGCCCGTTCCGGTATGAGCAAAGGCCGTGATGGGTGCCGTGTGCCCCTGCCTTGGGTCGCGGCGGATGCCGGTGTTCGTGATGGTGGGAGTGCTTTCGCGCAGACAGGGTCCTTCGGTTTTTCGCCTGAACGTGCGCAGGACGGGAAGACCCCGGCCCGGCCGCATCTCCCTCAGCCCTTGTGGTTCCGTGATTTCGCCGTTGACCGAGAGCGGGCGGACCGTAACTCGATGCTCAACCTGTACCGTCGGGCGCTCGCCTTACGCCATGAGTTGAAGCTGTATGACACCGAGCTCGAATGGTTGGAGCAGGATGCGGAATCCGGAAGCAAAGACGGAGCGGACGGCAATGCGGGCGGTGTGATCGCCTATCGTCGCAGCAACGGCTGGGCGAATCTGACGAACTTCGGTGCCACGCCAGCCGCCCTGCCTGAGGGCGATGTGCTGCTGTGCTCGGGAGAGCTGACTGCGGACGGCATGCTGCCGCAGGACACCAGCGTGTGGATGCGTTTGCGGTAACGGGCGGGGAAGAACATCACCATGAGTACACAGGTCCGGACTGCGGCGTCGAAACGCCCCACATCCCAATGCAATGGGAGGAGTCGGCCAATGCTGGATTCACCAATGGTGAGCCATGGTTTAAGCCCAACCCGAATTACCCGAAGATAAATGCCAAAGCTGCTCGTCAAGACCCGAATTCGGTATTCAAGCACTACCAGGCGCTAATTAAACTGCGCCACGAATCTGAAGTGGTGCGCGAAGGTCGCTTTGAATTGCTGCTGGCGGAACACGAACAAATTTGGGCATTTACCCGTACCCTCGGTGACGAGACCTTATTAGTTTTAGCGAATTGTTCGTCTAAGCGGGCGGCTATTCCAAACGACCTGCCGGATCTTAACGGCGGCGAACTGATACTGGGCACCCATGCCGATAATGCACCGGATTATTTGGCGCCCTGGGAATCTCGTATCTTGTCTTTCAAGAAAGCTTAAGGAAGGATTATCGCCTTTTCAGACGCAGATTGGTGGCGTCAAGGTGTTGTTTACCAGATTTATCCGCGCAGCTTCGCTGACTCTAATGGTGACGGCATCGGGGATTTGGCTGGCATAGCCTCACGTATTAATTATTTGGCTTCCCTAAATATCGACGCGGTGTGGCTCAGCCCTTTCTATCCGTCAGAACTATCTGATGGCGGATATGACGTGATTGACTATCGCGATGTTGATCCGCGTATCGGTACGCTGGCGCAGTTTCTCGACCTGGTGACGGCATTACGTGAGCGTGGCATTCGGGTAGTGATAGACATCGTCCCGAACCACACGTCCAATAAACACCCGTGGTTTGTGGCTACTGGCGTTATCGGGTGAAGCATCCCGGGTTTTCGCCCTCGGTTAGGGGTAAAACTGTTGCGCCCTCAATCTAGGTGGTACTACACTTGTAGTACAGCGCTGGGAGGAGAGATGATGGGGACGATTAGTTTACGGGTTCCGGATAAAGAGCTGGATTTATATAAGGATTACGCGCGGATTCATAACCGGAGTTTATCTGCGGTTATTCGCGCAACCATGATGGAACGCATTGAGGACGAATACGATCTGCAGACGATCGCGCGTTATGAAAAGCAGAAGGTCGCCGGTGAGGCGGAGCTGTACTCCCACGATGATTTATGGGCGGAATTGGGGGTATGAAGCGGTATTCGCTCTACTACACGAAAGAAGCCAAGAAAGCCCTGAAAAAACTGGATAAGCCGGTATTGGTGATGATTAAAGCGGGGGTAGAAAAGAACCTAGTCAATACTGCCGAGCCCAGAAAGTATGGGAAACCATTAAAGGGCAAATTCTCTGGTTACTGGCGTTACCGGGTTGGAAACTATCGACTCATTACTGAAATCCGGGACCGAGAACTGATTGTTGTTCTAGTTGATCTGGGACATCGTAAAGACGTTTACCGCTAATAACCGGCGCCCAGGGCTGCGACTATCAGAGGGAGAGATATCCAGGGGAGGGCGAGGAAACGTGAGTATAGAAAATCCGGTGTATCCCGGGGCGGTAATCCGGGCGGATTGTTTGGAAAAACTTAGGGTTGATCTTTTTCGTTCCAGGGTTTAGGGCTATTGGGTGGCGAGGGTCATTTTGAGTCCGAGGGCTTTCATGATTTTCGTGATGGTCGCAAAGGATGGGTTGCCCTCTTTGGATAATGATTTGTAGAGGGATTCGCGGTTGAGCTGAGTTTCTTTAGCGAGCTGAGTCATGCCGTGTGCTCGGGCGATGTCACGTAAAACCACTTGCACCGTTTTGGTGTCACCATCTTCGAGTGCGATAGTTAAGTAGTCATTTATCGCTTCATCAGTGTCAAGATATTTGCTCGCGTCAAACGCAGAAAAAGTCACTTCGTTCATGATCGTTCCTTTCTTATCTGTTTTGCGAGGTTTTGAGCGGTTTTAATATCTCTGATTTGGCTAGATTTATCCCCTCCAGCGAAGCGTCAAACAAGCTGCTGGAAGCAATTTTCACACCCTAATTGTAGCTTAAAAGCTACATTGGTCAAGGGGTGCTGTCCCTTTTGCCCGATAGTGCAGGATGCGGCGCAATCTAACCTCAGAACGGCACCAGCATCCAGCCCTGTCTTATCGTGCGTTGTGCAAGTTGGACCGTTTCTGTTGTGCAAGTTGGACTTTTTTGGACACCGCGGTTGCTGGAGATGTGTTTGGCTCCCGCACTTGTCAGTCGCGAGGTGTACTTGACGGAACAGCAGAAGAACTGAGTTGAGTCACGAATAGGTTTAGCCCTTTCGTGCTGTAAAGTTATGCGATACACTTAGGTGGTGATCGTCAGCTTCAAACACGCAGGATTGCAGCGGTTTTACGAATCAGGATCGAAATCCGGTATCAATCCTGCTCACGCAGATAAACTTGCGCGGATGCTGTCGGTGTTGGATCAAGTACATGATCCGGCGCCGCTGCTGACCTTTCCGGGCTACCGTGCGCACAAACTGACGGGAACGCTTGCGGGTTATTGGTCGCTGCGAGTCAGTGGGAACTGGCGGTTGATCTTTCGATTCGTGGGTGAAGATGTGGAACTTGTTGATTACCTTGACTATCACTGAGGAGGGTTAGAGAGAATGAGTATGAAAAATCCGGTGTATCCCGGGGCGGTAATCCGGGAGGATTTCTTGAAGGAACTTGGTGTTTCGGTGAGCGACGCCAGTCGCAAGTTGGGGGTATCTCGAGTTACCCTTTCGCGGGTTCTGAATGGGAAAGCGGCACTAACCCCTAGCCTGGCTTTGCGGCTGGAGCTTGCGGGAATCGGTAATGCCCGCCTGTGGCTGGACATGCAGACCGCCTATGAACTTGATCAGGCTCGCAGCAAAGAGATCCCCTATGTGAAGCCACTCGTCGCCCTCTAGTTTTTAAGGGACTCACTTATTGATAGGTGTTATCTGCTGAGAATCGGCGGCGCTACAGTAGCGGGATTGCCCAGAAGCGATAATAGCTGGTAGTTAAAGACTTACGCCTTACCATTAGCGCTGCGAGTTGCGCGGATTAGCCACTTTACAATCGCCGCTACCGCGGCGCCCTGTGCCCAACGCTCAAAGCTACCTGAACGCCGGTGAACCGTGATTCGAGGATCGTCGGGGCGGGCATAAGAATTTAAATGCTTGTCGAAATCCGCTGCCCAGCAAGATTCCAATAGGCACACGCCCTCCCCGTCCAAGACCACATCCATAACCAAAGCAGCAGACGCGACTGTCTGAAGGTACACCGCCAGGCTTCGAGCAAATTCGGCAATCGCGCGCCTGCAGGATTTATCGCCGTTATCTGCTAGCCGCATGAGTTCTTCCGCCGATGTTGGCGAATTACCCTTCTCGGTAATGGCTCTACCCGCTTGAGCTCGCGACAAAATCGCTGGTACAGTCAGCGCCCCATTAGCGCACCCCACGTGTCCATACTGGCAAACGCCGTGGGCTCCCGCCAGAGGAAGATGGGCGGTCATACCTACACCGCCCTGTGGGGAGCGAACAGCTCGTAGGTTATGGACCATGCCATGACCTACGCCATCCCCAATTGTGGCAACCACGAAATCTTCACAATGCCGTCCCAACCCAAACCATTGCTCCAACATGGTTAAACCGGTTACGTCATTAACTAGTTCTATTTCGGGAATGTTTTCAGCTGTGGTTTCTGCGAAAAAAGTTTTTAGGTTTACGTTTCGCCACCCCAAGAAGCGGCTTTCAAGGACAGTGGAACCATCGATTTTCCCTCCCAATGAAATTCCGATTCCTTCAACGGAGGGGTACTTAGTTGAGTGGATATGTTCGTCAATCAGCCCCTTTAACTGCAATAGGCATTCATCTGTGCTCCGATTTTGGATCGGAACTGTTTGACTAGAAATAATGCGTGCATGGGTGTCGGTGCGCACGCAGTGGATCGTAGAACTGGTCAGGTTAATTCCGATAAAAGAACGATTGTGGGAAGAAACTTCCAGCAATTTCGTGGGACGCCCCATCCCCGTTTTTGACATCCCAGAACACACCCCACTGATTGTCCCATTGTTAATCAAAGGACGAACTAGGCGAGTGAGGGTGGCAGGTGATAAATCAAGATCCCGTGCGGTGTCGGCGCGCGAAAGGGGGCCATGTGCCAAGACGTGCGCAACGAGTGCCAGCGAGGAGTCGTCAAATAGCCGTGTCATTATTCTCTTTTCAGGTTCCCTTAAAAAATATTCCTGTCTGGTCAACCAGGGCGTATCCAGCTTTTTTAAAAGTAGTTGTATCAGCCCTACACTCGCGCTACTGTTTTTAGTATTGAAAATATGTCTGCGCGGTGTGGCGTTACTCCGCTTTTATTCTAGGAGGGATTGATGATGAATTTTCCTGCGTTACTTAATCTTCGTAATGGAGGCACTTCGGTATGTTTGCGCATTACGGAGCAGGGGACTCCGCAGATTCTCTACTGGGGGAAAGATCTCGGGGAGTTAACTGCTGCTCAAAGTCAAAATTTTTCACGTTCGCAATTTCCGGCCATAGTTTTAGGCAACGCTGATGTTTCCCCACTCTTTTCTTTAGTGCCGCAACAAAGTGAGGGTTGGGTAGGGACACCGGGGTTAGTTGGTTCGCGTAACGGCAACACGCTTTTTTCGGCTTTCAACTTGACCGATATGAAACTGACTTATCAAGGAACTGACGGTGCGGCCTCGGCTATGTCGGCAAAACTACATGACATGGAAGCTGATATCGACCTCACTTTGGAACTTGAGATCGTCCCCTCCGGCATAATCCGTACCCGAGCTACGATCACCAACACTGGCGCTGACGGTTACCAGGTGGATTCACTATTGCTGGGACTACCTACGCCGGCAGCAGAAACCTATGTTCTGGATCAAACCGGGCATCATCTGCGAGAACGTGATATTCAAAAGCATGAGTTCACTATTGGAGCGCATCAACGCGACACGCGGATCGCACGCGGGCTCGCACTATCCAGTATCCACGGAACTTGTGAAGCCAATACTTCTTGGCGCAGCGGGCTGGTTCACTATGTACACGTGGCATGGTCCGGAAATACCCGCACCATTGCCGAAAAAGATATTCAAGGATATCAAGGACTACTAGCAGGGGAATTATTGCTACCCGGTGAAGTCGTGCTGAAAAAGGGTGAAGAATACGCCTCTCCTTGGATCATTGGCACTTGGGGGCGCGGACTAGATGAGGCGGCAGGGCGGATGCATAGTTTTGTTCGCAGTCGCGATAACCATCCGAGGACTCCCCGTCCAGTGACCCTTAATGCTTGGGAAGCTGTTTATTTCAATCAATCGCTACCGCATCTATTAAAGCTGGTAGACCTGGCAGCTGAGGTTGGCGTAGAACGGTTCGTGCTCGATGATGGCTGGTTTTCCGGACGTCGCGACGATACCTCAAGTTTGGGGGACTGGACAGTATCTGAGGACGTGTGGCCCGATGGGCTTGCCCCGCTGGCAGATGCAGTGCATGCCAAGGGGATGCAGTTCGGGCTGTGGTTTGAGCCAGAAATGATTAACCCCGACTCCCAAGTGGCCAGGGATCATCCAGATTGGATGCTTTCCCCCCGTACCCATCGTCCTCAAGAAGCCCGGCACCAGCAGGTAATGGATTTAACCAATCCCGGGGCCTTTGACCACGTAAAATCGCAGATGTTAGCGGTATTGGCATCCACCCAGATTGACTATATTAAGTGGGATTTCAATCGTGACCTCTACGAGGCGGTATCGCCTGCCAGCGGGATTCCGGCATATCACCAGCAAACTCTCGCCACCTATCGGCTCATGGAGGAAATTAAAAACGCCCATCCCAATCTGGAAATCGAATCCTGCGCGAGCGGTGGTGGTCGCATTGATCTGGGAATCATGGAATATGCTGTTCGGGTTTGGGGCTCTGACTGTACCGATCCCATTGAGCGGATGTTGATAGAGGCGGGCACCTCCCTGCTACTCCCGCCGGAGCTGGTAGGTTCCCATGTGGCTTCCCCGGTTTCTCACCAAACCGGACGTACCCTAAGTCTGGCTCTGCGCGCCTCCAACGCTATGTTCTCGCATATGGGAATTGAATGGGACTTGGCATCCGCTACTGCAGAAGAGATTGAGCAACTTGCAAGCTGGGTAGCTCTCCATAAGGAACTGCGCTCCTTCTTGCACTCTGGGAGAACTGTTCATGTAGATCACCCCGACCAGGGTTATTGGGTTCATGGAGTGGTATCTGAGGACAAAGCCCAGGCCGTGTTTGCGGTGACCCGCCTGCGCACATCGGCTCAACGTCTCTCACCAGCACTTTGCTTACCGGGATTAGATAGTTCCATTTCTTACCGGCTCCGGGAGCTGCTGCCCAAAGGAATCAAGTCTGCGATTGGCGAGGGCGAAGGTACGGTTTCCTGGTGGGGCGAGGATACGGTTTCCTGGTGGGGCGAGGGATTGGAGTTACCGGGAACCGTGCTGCAAAGAGCCGGCATTCGCCTACCGGATCTCAATCCTATGCAAACCGTTTTGATAGTTTTAACTGCGCAATGATGTGCGCTTAACCCAGCTTTGTTCCCTAAAAAAATCTGAAAGGAGAAGCTGATGAGCACATCCCTGGGTGTTGCTTCGAGAAGAAGCAACACCGCGTGGTTAACTCACGTCAAACGCGATATGCGTTAATTTTCTTGATTCCCGCTGGAATCGGCTTATTTTTCTTTTACCTACTACCAGCACTGCGCGGTTTTTATTTTTCATTTACCGACTACGCAGTGCTAACTCCCGAAAAATGGACAGGATTAGCGAACTATCGCCGTCTAATCCACGACCCGCTATTTTGGAATGCCGTAAAAGTCACGGTGTACTACGTAGTGCTTAACATCGGTTTTCAAACCATTATCGCCATCGTCCTGGCAGTTCTGCTGCAGCGCTTAACCAACTCCACCATTATTCGCGGTATGGCATTGTTGCCCTATTTCATAGCGAATGTGGTTGTTGCCCTGGTTTGGTACTTCATGATGGATTACCAAATCGGTATCGTTAACGAAATTTTCACCTGGGTGGGACTAGACCGGGTCGCATTTTTTGGGGAATCCGCCTGGGCGATTCCTACAGTCGCATTTATTAACGTGTGGCGACACATGGGTTATACGGCGCTACTGGTTTTCGCGGGGCTGCAAACCATCAACCGTACGGTCTATGAAGCGGCCGATATTGATGGAGCTGGGGAGGGGCGAAAGTTTTTCTCGATAACTTTGCCCCTGCTTCGTCCCGTCCTCGCCATGGTTTTGGTGGTGACTTTGACTGGCTCCTTCCAAATCTTCGACACGGTAGCGATTACCACTAAAGGTGGCCCCATCAACGCCACCCGGGTTATCTACTACTACATTTGGGATCTGGCGTTCGGACAGCTCGACTTCGGGTATGCCTCTGCCATCGCCATGGTGCTATTTGTCCTGCTATTTGGGATTTCGCTGATTCAGCTGCGACTGATGCGCGCCGGCGAATCCGACGAACTGTGAGGAGCGAGTTATGAGTGTTTCAACGGTGACAGATACCAAAGCTGCGTCCTCTAAAAAGGGCGCTGCGGATAAAAAGACTGGTTCCAGTAAGCATCGCGGCCCAGGTTTCTACGGTGCGTGGGCATGCCTGATTATTTTGTTATTTTTAACGATTTTCCCCTTCTTGTGGATGCTGCGATCTTCTTTGATGACCAACTCAGAGTTGCTGGCACACCCGGGACAGTTATGGCCGAAAAATCCCACTTTCGATGCCTATAAACGGGTTTTAGGGATGACTACTCCGGAGGAGTCTTTGGCACAAGGGGGCGCGGGAGCCTCTATCAACTTCTGGTTGTACCTGCGTAACTCATGCGTGGTGGCAGCAGCAGTCATGATAGGCCAAACCTTGTTTTCGGCGATGGCAGCCTACGCATTTTCCCGTTTAAGGTGGAGAGGACGAGATGCGGTTTTCGCGCTGTTCCTATCGGCGCTGATGGTACCGTCTATTTTCACTGCCATCCCTAACTTTGTGTTGATTAAACAGCTGGGTCTGCTCAATACCTTCGCGGGGATAATCCTGCCTACCTTCTTTATGACTCCGTTTTCGATATTTTTCTTGCGCCAATTCTTCCTCGGAATTCCGCGTGAGATTGATGAGGCAGCAATGATCGACGGGGCAGGTCCGTTCCGGGTATTTTTCCGGGTTATTTGTCCGATGGCTTCTGCCCCCATCATTACCCTGGCAGTGCTGACCTTTATTAACGCTTGGAACGACTATATGTGGCCGTTATTGGTGGGGCAGTCCGATAATGTGCGGGTGCTGACGGTAGCGCTGGGTATTTTCCGGTCCCAAAAACCGCAAGGTTCGCCGGACTGGACAGCTCTGATGGCTGCCGCTTTAGTGGCAGCACTTCCCATTATCATTTTGTTCATCATCCTCGGAAAGCGGATTGTGAACTCTGTTGGATTCTCTGGAATTAAGTGAGGCTCGACATGAAAAAATCTGCGTTTACTGCTTCTGGGCGCCGAATGGTCACCGCTGTTTTGGCGGCGACCCTGGGGCTGATTCTTGCAGGGGGACTTGCTGCTTGTAGTTCGCAAGTGAGTGGAAAACCGGGGCAAACCGTATTGCGTTACTGGTTATGGGATTCGGGACAACTTCCGGGATACCGCCAATGTGCTGCCGATTTTGAAAAACAAAACCCCGATATTCATATTCAAATTGAACAGTTCGGTTGGGATGACTATTGGACGCAAATGACAGCCTCTATGGTGGCTGAAAATGCGCCAGATGTTTTCACCGATCATACTTCGCAGTTCGGTAAGTATTCTTCTTTGGGGCAGCTCCTGGACATTGAACCTTATGTCAAGGCCGAGAAGTTTGATTTGAGTCATTATGCCCCGGGGCTTGCCGAACAGTGGGAGTCTGCGGATGGTAAACATCGTTACGGTCTTCCTAAAGACTGGGATACTGAGGCGCTGTTCTACAACCAGGATATGGTCAAAGCCGCAGGTTATACCCAAGAAGACCTCTGGAAGTTAGAATGGAATCCGAAAGACGGAGGGACTTTTGAAAAGTTTCTTGCTCGTCTCACGGTTGATGTGAATGGCGTTCGCGGGGATGAACCTGGTTTCGACAAGAAGCATGTCAAGGTTTACGCGTTGGGCTACAACGAAGCTGGATCTGGATATGGACAAGTACAGTGGTCACCTTATGCTTTGTCTAATGGGGGCTGGACCTGGACGGAAAAGAATCCCTGGGGGATGCACTTTAACTACGACGATCCGAAGTTCCAGGAAAGTATTGGATGGTGGAGATCCTTGATTGATAAGGGATATATGCCGCCGTTATCGGTAGCATCCTCGGGGATCGGGACTGTGGAATCTCTGGGATCAGGTGGATATGCCAGCCTGGTTGAGGGGTCGTGGAATATTTCTACTATCGCTAACGCCACTAAACTCCCGATTCAAGTTGCCCCCACCCCAATCGGTCCTGATGGGCATCGTGCTTCGGTAATGAACGGTTTGGCAGATTCGATTTGGATTGGCACCAAGCATCCTAAGGAATCCTGGCGTTGGGTTAAATATCTAGGCTCGGCTCAATGCCAAGATGTAATCGCTGAACAAGGTACGGTGTTCCCGGCAATATCTTCTTCAACGAAGAAAGCGATCAAAACCTTTGAAGATATGGGGTTTGATGCCCGCGCATTTTCGGTTCATATTGAGGAAGGCACTACGGTGCCCTCTCCAGTAGTTGACCGGTGGGCGCAGGTAGATGCCCTCATGAAGCCGGCAATGTCTTCGGTTGTCGCCTTTGAAAGCGAGCCGTCCTCGTTGACGGAGGCAAACAAGCGGGTAAATACGCTAATGCGCTCTAACCGTGGCAAAGATTAGGTGATTTAAAGGTAATGACTGAAACTTGGACGCCCTTATCGTGATTGTGGTGAGGGCGTCCAAGTTCCGTTTTAGGGGGGTATGGCGAGATATAGATATTTTAAAGTCTGTGGCAACCGCTAAAAGGAGAATCCCTTGAGTGAGCATCAATAACTGTTACAAAAAGCCGATAAATTCGTTTCTGCGGCGCAAGAGGACGTAAACCCGCGTTGGTATCCGCAGGTACACCTAGCTCCAGCCGCCGGGTGGATCAACGATCCTAATGGTATTAGCTACTTCCAAGGGCGCTATCACGCGTTTTTCCAGCACCATCCCTATAGTGCGCAGTGGGGACCCATGCATTGGGGTCACTTCTCAAGTGAGGATTTGGTGACTTGGAAACGCGAACCCATCGCGCTTGCCCCCAGTGAGGAATACGATCTGGACGGAGTCTGGTCTGGCTGCGCCCTCGAGCATCAGGGCAAACTGTATGTTTTATATACGGGTAACCGCTGGGCGAACGGTAAAGATGATGGTGATGGCTCAATCCAACGCCAATGTCTGGCAGTCAGCTCCGATGGGTTTACCTTCACCAAACACGGGCCCGTTATCGAGAATCCGAAGGGAATCTCTAACTTCCGCGATCCTAAAGTGTGGAAACAGGGCGAAAAATGGTGGCTGGTACTCGGTGTGGAAACGCCAGAGGGGTGCGGGCAGGTTTGGCTCTACTCATCCGCCGATCTATACACTTGGGAATTTGATCGCGTACTCTACGAAGATCCTGATCCGGACACGTTTATGATCGAGTGCCCCGACTTTTTTGAAGTTGATGGCAAATGGGTGCTGGTCTACAGCCCGATGACTTCCGTACGTCGCCAGGGATATAACCAACGCAATGGACACAACACCGGTTATGCGGTAGGAAATTGGACTCCGGGCGGGGACTTTGAAGTTCTCAAGAACTTCGCCCAGTTCGATTTCGGCCACAACTTTTATGCGACCCAGTCGATGCATTCTCCCGATAACCGCCGCCTAATGTTCGCGTGGATGGGAGGCTTCACCCTGCCGCTTGCCAGCCAAGCAGCAGATGGTTGGAGTGGGCAGCTGGCGACCCCGCGGGAGGTCTCGCTGGGTGAAGATTTCGGAATTATTGCTACCCCGATCCCAGAGTTCGATAGGTTACGTGAAAACACTGTCGATAAAGGTGCGTTCACCGTGGATACCGATAGCACCGTGGAAATCGCGTCTGATATGAGCGTCGGGGAAATAGAATTGACGGTAGATCTGGATAAAACCTCCTCTGAACAGGTTTCTTTGTTGCTGCAACAAACAAGTGTCGACCGCTATACCGAGGTTGCTTACGACACGCTATCGAATCGAGTGATCCTTGACCGGGGTAAAAGTGGCTCCAGTGATCGCGGTTACCGCTCTGCTCCCTACGTGGGGGGAGCGGAGTTGAAACTGCGGGTAATCATTGATCGCGGCTCGCTTGAGGTGTTCATCAATGATGGTCGCTATAGTTTATCTTCGCTGGCTTTCCCGGCTGGGGATAAACGCGGGGTCAGTATCGCCTCTGTTGGGGGAGTGATTGCGGTCAGCGACCTAAAGATTCATAGTCTCAGATCCATCTGGGGAAACTGAGTGATCGCTGGCGGTTGCTAGTAGTGCATTCTGCCTGCTATTAACGGTTTGAGAATTAGCCTAAAGTTGTGGGCAGCCGGAGAATCGGTTGCCCACAACTTTCTATCATTAGTAGTCGTACTTGTTAGAAATGCCCTTTGCGTCCTCGGTAGAACCGCAACAAAATACTGGTGAAAGTGCAGTACTTACACCCTGATTTACTGAGCAATAATCCTAAAGCACTCACTGACTGCATTATTCAGGTAATCAGAAGAAAGTTGGGGTAGTTCAGGATTGAACTCAACCCGCAACTGTAACAGAAGAACACTCCGAGGTTAGAGGAGCGTGCCGCTATCCCTGCTGTGAACTGACGGTTCCGAATAATACAAGGTGGTTACTATATCTTGCGCGTGATTTCCAAAATACTTCCCAAATATAGTAAGTCCCCCTTGATTAGGAGAGTCAGGTTTTGTTCCAATTTTAACCGTAAGGAAGGGGGAAGAATGAAGACGTAAATCATTTAAGGTACAGCCTGATATACGTTTACCATTCACCGTGCTATCTTCGTGATTAATTCGTAGATGAATCAGATTTCCATATTGACTCAAGTTGGATTTCCACCACGAGGGCGTCAAGATGCCACGAACGTCAGAAAAATTTCCGGGACTCGTCCAAGATCCTACATCGACGTCGTTGATTGTAAATAAAATATCGCTTTTCCACTCGTTGTTGGATCCGGGATATTCACTACAAATTTCCATAGAAATATCGAGCATCTCCGCATGTTGATTTGAGTCTAAAGGGTTTTGTAATCGATAAGATACAAACCCGGAGGAAAACCATAATAGCTGGGAGCGAATTCTATCGTTGCAAGTGAAGCTACGAGGATCATCAATTACCCCGATAATCTTGGTCCTGCTGGCTAACCCGCAGGTGGGCTCGGCTTGGAAGTCCGAATAGTAACCGATAGGTGTTTTCTGAGTGACACGTTCAAAGGGGAGGTAAATCTTCGAAGGGAAAACTATTTCTATGGAATCGACAGATAAGGAAACTATTTTTTGGCGGCGATCTTCATTTTGAGAGTCTTCTTTTACCTGTATCAAGCCTGCTTGGCGTAGCTGGTTTAAGTGTCTCGAAAGCGTTGTCTTACTAAGGTGTAAAATCTTTGCCAGCTCGGTAGCGGTTGCGGGTTTTTGAGATAGCTGTTGGAGAATGCTAAGCCGTGAATCAGATGCCAGAGCCCGGTAAACTACTAGGGATTCCTTGTCCAGACGAAGTTCCATACCTAGTGTTCTCCGGGCTCTTTGCGAGTGATCTATTGTCCTTTCCAATTCTAGCTGCTGAGCTAGTTGTTTGCGTTAATCTGGTGTAGTTCCTTCAAATCGAATTTGGGCTTGCGGTCGTAGGTTAGTAGCCCATTCACCTCTTGTTCGACATCCGTGAGCTGGGTGTAACAGAATCCCTGCACATACTTTGAAGTGCAGAGTGCAGAAACTAGGCGTCGATAGGCAGATAAAAATTCTTTTTCGGAACATACGCTGAGGTAACTCCAATCCGATTCCTGATTGGTAGCAAATCCGATACCCCCGCATTCAGTAACTAGAATGGGCTCGCCGCCATAACTGAACCCATTGGCGTATACCGGGCGTCCGCTAACATATTGCGACACTAACGCCTCCGGGGTACTAAGAGTCTCGCAGAATTCTTTGAACTCGGGGTCGTCTTCATTTTTGCCGAACCGATAATTGTGAATGGCACAGATATCGGTAACAGTTTGATCCCAACCATCGTTGGAACTCACCAGACGAGTGTCGTCGAGTGAACGCAACAAATGATACAGAGTCTGTGCCCAGTGCTGTTGTTTCCCATCTAAGTGAATATTGGGAACACCCCAGCTTTCATTTAGTGGTACCCAGGTTATGATACAGGGATGATTGCGATCTCGCAGGTAAACCTCTTTCCAAGAATCGAAAATAGCTATCTGAGAATCCGCAGTGAAAAACGGGGTAGAGGAGCATTCCTCCCAAACTAGAAAACCTAGTTTATCTGCCCAATAGAGAAAACGGGGATCTTCAAGTTTTTGATGTTTTCGGCATCCATTGAAGCCCATCTCTTTCGCCAAGGAAATATCCCGACGATAATCCTTATCTTCAGGGGCAGTCAGTAAGCCTCTAGGCCAATATCCCTGGTCAAGAACTAATTTTTGGTAGTAAGGCTTGTTGTTTAAACAAATAATTCCATTCTCTGAATGTATTTTTCGCATTCCGAAATAGCTGCTAACAGAGTCTATTTCAATATTTGAATCAATATCTATTAGCGTTAGTTTAACAGTAAATAAATTGGGATATTCTGGACTCCACAAGTATTCATCGCTGTCATGAAAACCTGTTCGGAAGACATCTGATTGCACGATATCCACAGAAAACTTTAGTTTGGGCTCTATACATTTGGTACGTGTCTCGACGACCAGTTGGTCGCGGTAATAAATCTTCAAACCCAGGATAGTATTTTGATTGCTGGTTTTAGTTTTAATATTGAACTCAACAGTTCCACTGTCCAAATCGGGTTCGATAGCTAGAGATTCAATATGTTGATCGTTTACAACTTCCAACCAAACTGTTTGCCAGATTCCGGTGCTTCGCGTGTACCAGATTCCCTGGGATTTCGGCATCCAGAACTGTTTGCCACGCGGTATTTCTTGGTTATCAAGCGGGTCCTGAACTCGTAAACAAAGGCTTTGAACAGTCCCTTTTTCGAGGAAAGGTGTGACATCGATAGAGAACGGGGTTTCGCCGCCGATGTGTTCTTTTACCATCTGACCGTTAATAAATACTTGTGCTTGATAATCGACTGCTCCAAAATGCAGTATTAAGCGTTGTTGTGGGGTTAAGGTCGGTGTATCAAAATCGCGTTTGTACCAGATAATGTCGTGTCGCTCTTGGACATTAATGCCGCTGAGCTCACATTCATAAACGAAAGGGACATTGATCTGCATCTTGAAAGGGGTGTCTTGTAAAAACCAGCGTTCACGCAGACCCCTGTCTTCGTCGTCAAAGCAGAAATTCCATACTCCATTTAGATTCTGCCAGTTCTCCCGCTTAAACTGCGGACGTGGATACTCATTACGTAAATAGATCATAGGAAGTTCTCCAATTACTTGATTCCGCTGGTCATGTGCAGTGCTTCCATGAAATACTTTTGAGCAAAAATAAATATGGCCAGCATTGGTAGTAAGGCGATTAATGCGCCAGCGGTAGAAATACCAGGGTAGGTTTCGTATTGGCCTTGTAAAAGTTGCAGGCCAGGGGTTATAGCCATGCTTCCCACATCGGTGAGTACAATTGAGGGCCACAAAAAATCATTCCATGCCGCGGTGAAAGTAAATAACGCTACAACCGTCAGAGCTGGTTTTAATAAAGGCATTATCACATGTAAATAAATTTGAAGGTGGCTCGCTCCGTCTATCCTAGCTGCCTCATCTAGCTCACTAGGGATTGCCTTGGCGAATTGGTGAACTAAGAAAACATTGTAGACTCCGGCCGCTCCTGGCAATATTACAGCCAGGGGAGAGTTTAAAAGCCCCAAGGTGTCTACGATTTTATAGTTAGGAATTAAGCTAAGGACTGAGGGGAACATCATCGTCGATAGTAAAAATAGAAAGAGTACGTCCCTTCCCTTGAAATTAACTCGGGTGTATCCATAGGCTGCGAGTGAAACAACAATTAACACAAGCAGCGTTTCACCTACGGAGATTACCAACGAGTTGAAAAACCAAGTCAATACAGGTGTTTGTTCATTGGCGCTTAGCAGTTCGATATAGTTAGCCAAAGTGAATTTCTTAGGAATCAGACTAAAACTGCTAGAAATAATCTCATCTTTGGATTTGAATGAGGTGAAAAATGCCCAAACAACTGGGAATATCCATAGGACTGAAAGTACTAAGAGAATAATTCCGGCAAAAAATTTTTCAACGGTGCTAAACTTCATGGCTTACCTACCTTTGGCAAAGTTTTAGAATGATGAGTTCCACTGCGGAAACCAGGATGATTACCAGCCCTAGTATTGTTGCCATCGCCGATGCCATTCCAGCAACCGGTACCCCTGATCCAAATGCATTTTGTTGAATACTCATGAGTAGTACTTTTGTGGAGTCATTCGGCCCGCCATTTGTCAGCATCAGAGGCTGGCCATAAACGTTGAACTGTAAAACGGTAGTTGTGATTACTGTAAAAAGCATTGGCAGTTGGATACTTGGGAGTTGTATTTGACGGAGAATGCGGAAATTTGAAGCTCCATCTATTCTTGCGGCATCTATTTCTTCCTGAGAAACTCCGCCCAATGCGGCGATATATATAATTAAATTTTGTCCGATACACCACCAAACGGTGACTAGAATCAACGCCAGCCACGCGTAAGGCTGCGTTTGAGTAACGTTGAGATCAAAGTTGAACCATTCGGTAAAGGGCCCATAAGAACGGCTTAGCAAAAAAGCGAAAATTAGCATTACAGCTGAAACAGCGAACATAGAAGGAATGTAAAAAACTGCTTGAAAAATTTTCTTAAACTTTTGCTGTGTCTGTAACATTGCCGCCAGTATCAAAGGGACTATTATGCATAGAGGAACAGTAAAAACCACGAAAATTAGTGTTGCAGATAGCCCATTTACTAACTGGTCGTGGAATATGGAATTTTTATCAAATAGTAGTTCTCTATAGTTTGCTAGTCCCGTCCAAATCGGGTCATTGAAGAGAGACCATTTTGTGAAGGATGCATAGATCCCATAGATGACCGGAAATAAGAAAAATGATATGAACAGAACGCTATGTGGCCCTATAAAAAAAGTCGCCCACAGGCCATTGCGTATACGGCTCTTGTGTTTTTTGGTTTCGGATTTCATAACTATACAACCCCAAAAATGGTATGGTCTGATTTTTAAGTTTGGCGGGTGGGTACCCCAGGGTACCCACCCGCCAAAACGGGTGCTAAATATTACTTTTTCATTTTCTGTTCAGCGATTTTCTGGATATCTTGCATAGTTTGCTTGATATTGGCCTTACCAGTGATCATGTCCCATGCCCTGGCATCGATTTCGGTGTTTACATAACTGAGTCCAGGAGTGTTGATTACGTTGACAGATTTGGCGATGTTTTCCTGCTTTAACAGGAAGGATTGCGGCATGCTCGCATATTCTGAGTTGTCTAGCATGGCTTTAGCCGAGGGGTTTGCCCCTGATTTCAACATTTCGAGTTGGTTAGACTGTAGCCATTCCATGAAAGCCACCATCCCCTTTAGCTTTTCTTCGGATCGGCCACTCTTGTTCTTGATTATTACGTACTGATCAGCACCGGAACATTGGACTAGGTTTTCCAGATCCCATTGGGGAACTGTCGTTTCTCCCCACTCGAATTTCGCGTCTTTTACTGTGGAGAGTTGCCAAGTTCCCTCGGGCATAAAAATCAGTTTACCGTTCATGAACAACTTGACTGCTTCCTTGCCGTCCGGAACCATGTAACCCTCGTCTAAAAGGTTCTTTAACTCTTCAAAGACCTTAGTAGAAGTATCGTTGTCTACGGAGATGTTGCCATTTTTATCAGTCCACTTACCGCCCATTTGTAGATAGAGATTATCGTAGTTCTGGAACGGCCAAGAGTTTGCATAAGAATAGACGCCATCGGCCTTAGCTGCAGCACCTGCCTTTTCTATTTCTTCAAAAGTTGCTATGCCGTCATCCATGGCGCCAGGGACGTACTTATCGACTAAATCTTTGTTGTAATACATGACCCAGGTACCCATGGTTCCGGGGATTCCGTATTGAGAGTTATCCACCTGTCCCGCAGTCCAAGCGGCTGGCAAATAAGCATCTTTAGTTAGCTTCGTGCCTTTAATTAGTTTATCCCAAGAATCTAAAATTCCTTGGCTCTGCCAAGAAGGAACCTCTTCGGACGCCACCCACGCAATATCGGGCACATCCTTACCGCTGCGAGCCGTGGTAGCTAGCTTGGCGTTGAAGGTATCCTTCTTCATCGTGAGCATCTTAACTTTTACGTCAGGATTAGTCTTGTTGTAATCGTCAAAAGTAGCTTTTGCCGCTTTTGCATCGGGGCCCGTCACTTGGCTCCAAACTATTATTTCTGAGTCGTTGCTTTTCGAGGAACTGCTGCTCCCGCTGCATCCGGATAATCCACCGAGTGCTAAAGCTGCAACACAAACGGTTGCAAGTTTGGCTATCCTTTTCATTATCACTCCTTAGTGATTAGATAATTTGCCATGCATCTTTGCATTCATCCTTATTTTTGCATCAATATACTTTGAAGAAAATACAATTAGGCGTTAAATAGATGTATTTTTTTGCAATTTTTCTAATCGCAGTTATAGCGCTATGCAAGATAGTTTGTACTTTGCGCAACTATCTGGGTTTAGCTAACGTCTAAAACAGTAGTATTGGGGAGATAATAACCGGCTATCAGCCCGCGTGCGTTCGATAGCACCTTTCTCGTGGAGAAGAATCGCTGGTAACTTACGTATGCGGAATATCCTGACAGGATTCCCTGCGGAATTGGGCTAGGCTTTGCGCTAACGCTAATGCTTTCCTAAAAAGTGGGATTGTGAAGTGGGAGCATATGGAAAGTTCCTCACAGGGAATAACGCTTTCTACTTCCCCAGCCAAGCCAGCACTGCAGCCACCGCTGCTTCGGTGCCGGTGGCTAGCGTGGGTTGCATGATGGGTGCGAACTTGGGGTTGTGATTGGGGAACTTGGGGTCCTCTTCGCGAAATCCTCCTAATCCCCAATAGCAATAGGGGATTCCGAACGCATCCGGGATGGTGCTGAAATCTTCTGAGGCCGGAACTTCGCCGCAGTCACCTACGCGCTCTGATCCGAAGTGTGCAATGAATGCGTCGGTTACCGTTTTAGTGGTTTCGGCATCGTTGTTGGTCAGGGGATAGGAATCGTAAAGCTCGAACTGGGCAGGCTCGGGGCTTCCGGCTGCTTCGCATTCGGCGTTCACCATCCGTTTAATTGCCGCCAAGAGGTGCTCGCGCACTTGCAGGTCATAGGCGCGGATGTTAACCAGCAAGGTGGCGCGTTCGGGAATGATATTCGACTTGGAACCAGCTTGCAGTGACCCCACGGTCACTACCGCCATCTTAAAGGGATCAATTTCGCGAGACACAATAGTTTGCAGGCGCAGCACAATCGCCGAGGCGAGCACCACCGGATCAACTCCCATATGAGGCATTGATCCATGCGAGCCTTTACCATGCACCGTGATTTTCAAAGAGGCGCCAGTCGAGAGGATGGCGCCAATATGGGTGCCGACTGAACCGGTAGGCATAGGACCGGTGAGGACGTGCTGGCCGAAAGCCGCATCGGGGCGGGGAAGTTTCTCAACTAGCCCGTCGGCAACCATTGACTTTGCGCCCTCGGCGGTTTCTTCACCGGGTTGAAAAAGCGCAATATGGGTGCCGCCCCAGGCCTGCCGGTTCTCGGCCAGTACCCGGGCTGCCCCCAGACCAGCAGTAATATGCACGTCGTGTCCGCAGGCATGCATCGCGGGGACTTCATTCCCGTCTTGATCGCGCCGGGTGATAGTGGAAGCGTAGTCCAGTCCGGTTTCTTCCTTTACTGGCAGTCCGTCGATATCGGCGCGGAAAAGTGTGGTCTTACCAGTGCCGTTTTTTAGCACCCCCACGACGCCGCCACCGATTTTTTGAGTTTCATAACCAAAATCTTGCAGCTGCTGGTAAATAAAATCGCAGGTTTCGGTTTCAGCCATAGAAAGCTCGGGGTGCTGATGTAGACACTTGTAGGTTTCCTCTTGCCAGGAACCTAGCTTTTCTACGGCCTCCGCAATATCGAAATCACTCATCTTAAACTCCTCCTATTTTTCTTAACTCTATTTTGTTCCTGCTGCAAAATCGCCCTCCCGGTTGGGGGGGAGGGACGACAAGTTAGGTGGTTCGTTGTCTGTGGAGGGCGCTTTCGTAGCTGGAGGGCGCTTTCATCGTTGGAGGGTGGTTTGGTTCGGGGAATTGGGAGTGCTTAGGGGGATAGGCGACATTTTCACCCTCCCGGTGCAGAATCACCCTCCGGCGCGAATTTGTATGGGTGTCTTTCGGGCGCTTTAGCCACTCGCGGAGGACTAAGGGATGGTTTTGCCTGCTGTAGAACCGCAACGAAACTCTTGTAGAACCGCAACGAAAGTACTGTAAAACCGCAACGGAACCTCTGTAGAACCGCAAGGAGATAGCTTTTAAAAAACAGTGACGTGCGAAAATATTAAATAAACCGCGCTAGGAAGCAGATTCACCTAAAGCAGAAAAAAGCGCTTTTCCGCTTCCCAGCTATTCCCTTAGGGGGAGGTTGGTGATACCTCGGGAAAGTTAGGCGGAAACCGGCGATTTGATTTCTAGCTGTAAGCCGAGCGCGTTTAATACTTTGGTGATAGTTGCCCAGGAGGGGTTGCCCTCTAGTGATAATGACTTGTAGAGGGATTCGCGCCCCAGACCTGCTTGCCGGGCGATAGCGCTCATTCCTCGGGCTTTTGCAACGTCCCCGAGAGCTGCCTGCAGGATTGCCGGATCCCCGTCCTCTAAAGCAGCATTTAAGTAGGCAGCTATGTCATCTGCGCTTTCCAGATACTCGCTGGCGTCCCAGCTTGAAATATTTATTGCCATGTTCCCTCCTCTTTCAGCTGTTTAGCGAGATTCTTCGCCTTTTCTATGTCCTGAGCTTGGATCGTCTTTAGCTTTTAGATTTTACTAATCGTATCCTGTGGGATACGGGTCGGCAAGGATGGTTTGGTTACCGATGAGGGCGGGCGCTGGAGTTCCGGGGGTTGTTGGGGGCCGGGGGAAACTTGAGGTTATGGCGGTGGGGTAAAAATCGGGAAGTCGCTATTTTTTAGCAACAAAAAGCATTTGGGAAATAAAATTTCCCTCTGTATTTCTAAAGGTAGGAGGTATATAGTAGGGTGGTATATGAGAGATTTATTAGTGTAGCTTAACTGTTGTGAACAGGGGAAATAGGCGCATTAACTCAGGGAGAGATAAGTATGAAAACGGGATCCACTCGCGCAATGGGGCAAAAAAGGAAATATCGTGCCTTAAAACTATTGCTTCCCTTGTTAGCGTTTACACTGCTGCTGGGATTTGGGCCGCAAGCTGGGGTCAGCTATGCGGAGCCAAGCGGGGATGGCACTTCCGCCCCCGTTCAGACAGCTAGCGACCCCGCTGCCACTACTACTTCGCCTGCCCCTGCCGGTGCCCCCGCGACCTCGCCGGGGGAAAGCACCACTCCCGCAAACCCGACGCAGCAACCAGGTCCCGCGAAAGCACCGGGCGCGCCTGCTCCGGATCCAGCAGACGGCACTTTTGACCTCACCAAGTTCCTAACTAACGATGCGACGCTGTCCTACGGTGGCGCCGAACTGACCAAAGATACGGAAGGGAAATATAAAGTCCACCCGGACACCCCTTACCAGTTGAAACTAGGATTTGCCGAGAAACCCGGTCCTGAATGGCAAATACCTAGCGATACTGAACTCGTTTACGCTTTACCTGCCGCTCTGCAGGCTTTTCCCACCAAAAATCCGCTAAAGTTCACGATCGACGCTCAAGGGAAACCCGTTGAGGACAATACCTTTTGGGTGACGAAAGACAATAAAATCCATGTAAAGCTAGCTAAAGATGAGAAGTTAACTCAGTCCCCGCAGGCCAAGTTCTTTGTCACCTTAGATGTAAAGTTCGCAAAAGACGCCTCTAAGATCGACCTGAAAAATGGCGTCCATATGGACGTAGTGGTTTCTAACGATCCCGATCTGTCTATCACTAAGAGTGCGCGCCATGATTTTGCTGCCGGGAAAGTGTTCTACACCCTGACGGTTAACTCCATAAACACTAACGAAAATGTGGTGATTTCTGACGAGATCCAAGGTGACGACACCGCGCTTCACCTGGACAAAGATCCCAAAGCATTCAAGATCAAGTCCTCGAATAAGCAAGCCCCCAAACCTGGCGTACCGCAGTTTGGCAAAAATGGGTTTACGGTGACCATCCCCAAGATGACGCATGGGGAGCGGGTCACGGTCGAGTACTCCGCCAGCGTTGATTACTCCAAGATTAACCCGGACGAGGCTGGCTCCAAGGCTCAAACTGAGAATAAAGCCAATGTGGTTTCTGACCAGATTCCCGCCCCTAAAGAGACCACTAATGACCTGGAGCATAAGCTAAAGATCGGCACCATCACCAAGGGTGCTGGCAGTCCGAAAGAAACGGCTCCTAAGTCGGGAATCTACGAGCAGCCGTGGACGCTGAACGTTAATAAATACTCGAAGCTGAAGGTGGCAGGTAATAAAGTCAAAGACTCCATCCCCGAAGAGTTCCAAAAGATGATGAAGTACGCGGGAGACGGCATTACGCTCGTGGTCAACAAGGGTAAAAAGGACGCGGAGGGCAACTCTATCGAGAAAACCCGCGAGATTAAATGGGCAGACGTTGGCATCACCGATTTGGATACACAGTTCGAGTGGTCGTACGTGTTGCCCGGTACTGATACTGACCCAGAAAATTCCAGCTACGAAATCACCTATACCACCCAGGTAGATGTCACCCAGCAGATTGTGCCGACTTCGGTGAAGAATGGTGCTTCCAGCCGGACTCCTAGCAATCCCAATGGCCCGGAGGAAGTAGTGGCTCCCACCGTCGGCCTCACCCCTCCGCATATCTTTAACGTTGAAAAGAAAGCCTTTTCCGCCGATCCAGAAAAGGTCACTTGGGAGGTAGCCGTCAATGTGGTGCCGCAGGGCTATGACTCCCTAGTATTGACGGATACCCTGCCGGCAGCCAAGAGTGGCGATAAATCTTTCCAGGACACGTTGAATAAAGACACCAAGATCACGGTTCAAGGCTTGATCGGAGACGAAGACTATACGTTCGAACCAGACCCTGAGAATCCCGATAGGGGATTTACCATTGAGTTTTTCAAAAATAAAGAGCATACAGAAAAAGGACTTCTGGAAAATAATGAACTAGACGATCAACAGAAGCCCATCGAGCGCACGGTAAAACTTACTTTCACTACCAATAATGATCCAGAATGGGTAAAGGCTTACCGCGCTGGTGACGATAGTCTATACCGGCACGTAAATCGGGTGAAGGCCACCGCCAATGGCATTGACCGCACCGCGTCGGCAGCGGCAACCCCGGATCCCGAAGGCATTCACAAAACCTTCAACGGCATTAAATTCAAGGAAATCGGCGGGGTTGACTATCCGGTGTTCAACTACCGGCTACGCCTCGAAGGACTGGATAAATATGAAAAGGATGCTTTCCAGATCACTGACAAGTTCGATGCCAAACTGTTAAAGTTGGCTGACGACCCGAAGCCCAATGTGTCAGGTGTAGAGAACCTAAAGATCGCACAGCAAGATGGCGTGATTAACTTCGAGATGAAGACTGATAAGTTGCCGAAGGATTCGGAAGGCAAAAAGCAATCTGTCTATTACCTGGATTACTCGCTAATTCCGGTTAGTCGGGCAGCGCTAGATGCCATCAATAAGAACCCAGAAAGCTTAAAGGTCAGCAACACCGCCACCTGGGGGCCGGTGACCACGAAAGCTGTGGATGCCGAATACAAGTATGCCCCCCTCACCAAAGAGCTAACTGACAAGCCTACTTTGAGTAACAACTATGTGGCGTCCTTTACGGTCACCATTAACCCCGGCGGCCTAGATATTGCTAATGGGGCGCAGACTGCGAACTTCAAAGACCAGATGACAAATCTGCGTCTGCAGCCGGAAACCTTGAAGATGACCCCCGCCGATTATGATTACCGGCCGGTGTATAAGGACGGGGTGCTCACTATGCAGGTGCCGAACAAGCAGAAAGTAGTGGTCACCTATAAAGCGAAAGTAATCGGCAAGGATCTGGTTAACTACGGTAACGAGGTCGAGGTCGGGAAGGAACAGTCCAAGGTTGAAGCTTCCGTGGCAGTGCGTATGGGCGGGGGCGGTAGCGCCCCCAACCCCGGAATAACCATTCATAAGCATGATTCCCGTGACTTGACCACTCAGCTGGAAGGCGCCGAGTTCGAACTCTATGAGAAGAAGGACGGTAAATTCCAGCCGCTGATGGGGAAGCTTACCCCAGAGCAGGCTGAGAAAGAGCCCCTGCGGTTTACTACCGATAAGAATGGGGAAGTCACCATTAGGGGCGACCAGGAACAACTCAAATGGGCGCTGTCGGTTAGCGATGAGAACGACCAGTACGAGTACCAGTTGAAAGAAGTGAAATCTCCTAAGGGCTACAAGCTACTAGAAGAGCCGCTGACCTTCACCATTTGGAAGAATCCTGCGGATGAAACCCAGCAGTACGATGGTGCCTATATCTATGTGGCCAACGAGCCGGAACCGGGTACCAAGATTCCGGGCAAGCCGGGCAATACTGGTGACGTGCATAAGAAGCTAGGAAAGACTGGTGCGCAAGTTAGCGTGGCGCTAGGTGCCATGCTGGCATGCCTCGCCGGAGGATACCTAATCCTACGTCGCCGCGAACAGCGGTAGCAGATTTTCCTCAACAGGGTATAGATACGGGGCGGTAAAAGAGCTCCGCAGCCTATAGTGTGCGCGGGGGATATATTTTTCCTCCTGCCCAAGAAATCGGGGAGAGATCTAGTCTCTCCCCGATTTCTTATGCCCACCGCGCCTACTCGGATAAAACCTATCTCTCTCGCAAACTTGTGTGCTGAGCGTAAAAGATGCGAGAGGGGGCTTGAGCCGAGCGAAGCAAGGCTCACCGGGGTCCCCCGAGCGCTTTTACGCTCAGTGCACGAACAGGTACGGAAAGAGGTTAGTAACCGGATTTTTGTAGGGGTGGGATTTTTCGCAGGAGCAGGGCGAACACTACTACTAGGGCAATCAGGGTGGCGGTGAGGGCGACTAAACCTGACCAACCCCAGTGATACCAGGCGATCCCTCCTACGGTGCCGAAACAGGAGCCTCCCAGGTAGTAAGAAATGGAATAGGCGGAGGCTGCTTGCCCCGCAGCACCCACTCCCGCAACGGCGCGGGCAGTTACCCAGCCGGAGGCGGTGGCATGGACAGCGAAGAACCCGATAGCAAAGATTATTAGCGCGGGAATCACGATCCACAGGGTTTCAAAAATGGTCAATACCAAGCCGATTAAAGTCAGCAGCGCCGCCATGGGCATTACTCGCCGTCTGCCGTAGCGGGCAACTAGGTTGCCGCTCACCGAGGCGGCTAGGGAGCCGAAGGCATTAACCAGGAAGAACCCGGACACGATCCAAGCGGGGAAGAGGTAGGGGGCGGCGCTGAAACGGTAGGGCACCATATTGAAAACCGCCTGGTAGGCTCCCAGCGTCAAGGCGCCAATCAGAAATAGCAAGGCCAATCCCGGCTCACTAAGCACCGCTTTGGTGTGGGCTATCAAGGTGTTTAACCCCGGGGGAGACTTCTGGAAGTTTTCTTGGGGAGGCAACAGCCGCCAGACCGACAGCGAAAATAAAACTCCCGCCACGCCAATCACGGTTAAGACCCAGTGCCAAGGAAGGAAATGGGAAATGACGCCGCTGAGGATGCGCCCGAAAAGACCGCCCAGGCCGGTGCCGGCGATATAAACACCGGCTGCCCGGGGTAAATCTTTAGCGCGCACTTCCTCGGCGAGGTAGGCGGTCGCAACTGCGGGCAGACCGGCGGCCGCTAGACCTTGTAGGAAACGTCCGGCGAGCAAAAGATGCCAGGTAGGGACAAAGCCTAGCATCATACCCACCAGGGAGGTTACCAAAATTGAGGTGAGTATGATGGGTCGGCGCCCCAGTCGCTCGGAGGAGGGACCGACCAGGAATAAAGCAAGCGCTAAGCCTCCGGTAGTGAGGGAAACCGTTAGAGACGCAGCCGAAGGATCTAGGTGAAAATGCTCCGAGATTTCCGGCAATAACACCTGGGTTTCGTACATTTGCGCGAAACTGACGAACGCGGCAATAAATAGCGCGAGTTCGATGCGTCGATATTCAGGATCCCCTCGGGAGTAGCCACCGTTATCGCTTCTTTCCGCAGCCATAGCGGCAGTCTACGCCTCTAGGGCTTTTGACCCATAAATGACTGTCAGAATCTGAGCGGTTTTAGGCGTTTTGCAGCCGGCGGCGTACCAGCACCACTCCGCTAGCCAGCGCCAAGATCCCTAGCGCTAGCGCCGCACTAATTCCAGAGCCGGTAGGCGGCAGCGGGGGAGTCTTCTTTGGCGGAGGAGGAGTATCTCCCGGCGGGGGAGGTGGGGTAGTGGTGGGCGGAGGAACCGTACAGGTATTGGTAAGCGTAAATCCCTTGCTGGCATTGCCACTTACTTCGCTGCTGTATCCCTGTATCGCTACCTCGGAAACAGTGTATTTCGCGAGTTTACCGTCAATATACTTCGGCAGATCCTCGAACTTGCCTTTCCAAGAGTTGGCAGCGTTCAGGGTAAGTTTCTTGTCGGTCGCTTTCCCGTTGGTCAGCAGCTGTACCTCAATTTGAGAGGCGTCTGGGCAAGTGCCATCCGGGTTTGCCCATTTCTTGGACACCTCGACCTCGGTGGTCATTTTGTTGACTACCGAGATGTTGTAGGTCTTGGTTCCCTCGTCTTTAGACTCTCCGGTTACGGCCAGCTGGTAGCCATCCAGCTGCTTGCCGTTCCCGTCATGTTCTCTGAAGGTGATCGGCAGTTTCTTGTCGGTCTTCGCGTCTTTCAGGGTGTCAGGGTCGGGGAAGTCTTCGAGCACGGCCGTCCAGTTGTTTTCTTTGCTCAGTTCCACCTGGTCTACCTGGAATCCGCCGACTAGCACGTCCAGGGTTATCTTGGTAGGACGCTGCTCCGGGTCATCGCCTTGCCAAGCCTTCTTAACCTGAAGCTTCCATTTTTCGGGTTCACCGAAAGCCAGCTGACCATTATTGGCTATCCCCGCGCCACTGATACCGGCACTAGTCGCAAAGTTATCTTCAATAACCACTCGTGCTAGTTTCTCGGCGAGTTTCTTTGAGTCTTCGCTGGGTACCGACTTGAAAGCTTTATTTTCATTGATTTCCGTGTCGTAAGGGATCAGCTTGTTATCGCCGCCCTCTTTATAACGCGGCAGCTGCCTAGCTAAGTCCCAGTTAGAGTGAATACCATGGATTGAGCCGTCTTGATACCAGAGGCGCTGTCCCCCTCCTAGCATCCGAGAGGTAATAGATACTGGCTGACCTGCGGTGAATTTCCCGAAGGTGTGGGTAGAGATACTGGCGAAATCATCCCCGGCACCATTGAAACTTTCATATTTAGGGGTGTCCTCGGCGGAATTCCCATAAAATGCGACCCCGCGAGTAATGTTCAGCGTGGTCTTCCCGGTGGGACAGTTCCACACTCCGCCACCTTGCTTGCTAATGGGGTGGTTCCCGGCACCGATTAATAATGAATCTTTAACCGTATTATTCCTGATCAGAGCATTATTAACGGTGAGTTTTGAGAAAGTGTCATTGTAAATGGCACCGCCGCCCCAAAAGCCTTTCGAGGTATTCTTTGCGAAATGCCCCCCGTTAATCACGGTTTGGCTTCCGTCGTATTTCTTCGTGCCACCTGACAGGGCAATTGCGCCCCCGGATTTCTCAGCAGTGTTTCCGGTGAAAGAACCACCATTGATAGTTACAGTGCCTCCCCTAGCGCCGATAGCCCCGCCCCATCCATCTGCTTGGTTATCGCGGAAAACCCCGCCGTCAATGGTGAGCTTGCCATCGTATGACATTAGCGCACCACCCCCGTCTCGACTTTGGTTTCCGCTAAAAGTTCCTCCGCTAATCCGCAGGTCACTGCCGGCAGCCTTGATGGCTCCGCTACCGTCATCACTGCCGGTATTGCCCTGGAAGGTGCCCCCGGAAATCTCGGTTTTTACGGATCCCAGTATCATTGCTCCGGCTTCCCCACTGTATTTCATGTTGTTGTGGTTGTTTTGTATGGCGCCACCGCTCATAGTTAGAGATCCGCTAAAGAGTGCAATTGCGCCGGCGTACTCCGTGAAGTTGTCGTGGATATTACCGTCAGAAATGGTTGCGTCGGTGAAAACCCCAAAAATGGCTCCCCCAAGACCGGTACTATCGGGGTTTTCTATTTTGTTGTTGGCGATTTCTCCGCCCTGGATATTAAGGGTGGCGTGATTATCTTTGCTGCCCCAAATTTCTATGGCGCCCCCACGAGTCAAGCGGTTATTATTGTTTTCTGTAATGGATCCGCCGCTGATGGTGATAGTGCTGTTACCGTAGGCGGTTATCGGCGCATATTTGCCCCTGCTAACGCCCTGAGGGGTAGGAGTTGCACTTACTGTGGTGGTGTTATTAGAGAAAATGGCAGCGCCGCTCATGGTGAAGGTGCCGCCGTCAACAAAAATCACCGGGCCGGCGGGGTCGGAATCGTGAATGGAACCGGCGCTAAAGTTTAAGTCTCCGTTTACCGTGAACTGTGTTTTGGTGAAGGAGGGACCCGCCAGGTTCAGTTTCCCGCCCGATTTCACTTCCACTGCCGTCTTGTTAATTCCGGTAACTGTGCTGCCCTTGCCTTTAAGAGTGAGCTCTGCGCCCTGGGGAACTACCAGCGGTTTTGACTGCTCACCCACGGTGAGGTTGCCGGTGACCGTCAGGTCGTGTGACCCGGAAGTGAAGGTGTCGGCTTTAGCCACCAAGTCGTCCCAGCTGGTCACGCCCTCGGCTGCTGCCGGATTGGTCGACCCGAGCGCCACAATCACCGCGAGGGTCGCGAGAGTGGCTAGGAACTGAAAAACGGAGGAAACTTTTTTCTTTATTAGCACTATTTCATTTTATGTAAATGGGGGGGGGTAGTGCAATGGATTCCTATGTGCCTATATTCATAGTTAAGCATATTTGCAGGTAGAGGCGATATCAAGGTTGCAGTGCAGTAGTGTATCTGAAAGACTGTTCATGAATAGTTAGGAAAATAAACAGACCGCTATTTCGGAAACCGCTGCTCGCGGTAAAAGAAGAGCGGTCGGGGAGCTTGGAACCGTAAAACACGCAGTTGATTAGCTCCGCCTATAGGTTGCGGAAAGTCTGAAAACCGATACCCGGGGACAAAAATAGATTAAAAGCGGCGGAGAAGCGCTGGAGTTTAGTAGACTCATTATTTAGTAAATACTTGCAGGTTAGTTCCCCGCCTGCGCGGAAAAGTTTTCCCGGGTTGGCGGCGGAAGATTAAAAGATGAGAAGAGGACGTCGCTGTGGTTAGGTTGCGGGGAAGTAAGGGGAGCTTTCGCCACTCCGCTCGCTCTATCTCCAGGCAAAATAGCTCCTCGCAGCAGCAAACTGGAACTACCGGATACTCCAGTTTCCGGGCGCGACGGGAAAATAATGCTAAAAGGCGCAGACGGATACGCAAATCCGCGGTGGGAGTGCTCACCGTCCTCAGCCTAGTAATCGCCTATCTGGCTTGGCAGCATCCCGGAATAACTAAGGCGCAGGTAGATCTGAATGATGGCGGAATCTGGGTAACTAACCAGTCCCAACACCTGGTGGGGCATTTGAACTTTCCCGCACGCGCCTTAGATGGAGCAGTCCGTTCCAAAGCCGGACAGTTCGATGTTACCCAGGCGGGTGAAAACGTACACTTCCAGAACCAAGCGGCCAGTGAAGCCGCCAAAATCGACCCTAAGAAAGTACGCCTAGAAACCTCATCCTCCCTGGGGAAAGGGCAGCAAATCGCCCAATCTGGGGAGAACTTGGCGATTCTTGACCCCGAAGCCGGTCTGCTCTGGAGTGGAAAAGACCTCTTGGGAGTAGAGCGCAACCGGGCTAATGCTAGCGTGCGTTCCCTACGCGGCGCTCAGCTGGCCGGAGGGGAAAAAGGAACTTTCTTCCTGGCCTCAGCTACCACCAAAGAGCTGATAACCGTACGAAAAGAAGGAAAGCTGTGGAAGGACGAACGGGTAGATCTTTCCCAACTGCCACTTAACGCGAAACTAGAGGTAGCAGGGGTAGGAGACCAGGCAGTCGCCCTCGATGGTGACCAAGGAATCCTCTATTTACCCAGCGGGAAAAGAATAAAACTGCAGGGCACGCAGTTAAAGCTGCAAGAATCCGGCCCCAAAAAACCGTTCGTGCTCCTCGCCGACCAGGATAAACTGCTAAAAGTTGATCTTTCTAGCGGGGGAACTAGCGAGATTCCCTCTGGAGGTAGTAGCGGTACCCCTGCCCGCCCGATGGTGAAAGCCCAATGCGTTTATGGGGCGTGGGCAGGTAGCGGCAAGTTCGTGCGGGAATGCTCCGGGAAAGTTTACCGACCCTCCCAAGAGTTGGAGCGGCTAAAAACCGCACAGAACCCGGTGTTCCGCAAGAACCGCGATTTGGTGGTACTCAATGACACCGCTGATGGCGCAGTCTGGTTAGCCGACAGAAACATGGAACTGGTAGATAACTGGGATGAAATCTCCACCATGTTAAAGAAACAGGAAGAGCGCGAAGATTCCCCGCAGTTGACCGAAGAAATAGCGCAGAAAGATCGGCAAAAAGAAAATACTCCACCGGTCGCTCGCGACGATGTGTTTGGGGCGCGACCAGGGAAAATAACTACTTTGCCGGTGCTGGAAAACGACTCTGATACCGATGGGGATTTACTGACCGCCGAGGTCGTAGGGCAGGCCAAGAAAGGTCAGGTGAAACCAGTGCGGGGAGGCGCCGCGCTGCGGATCGAGCTGCCCGCCGATGCCTCCGGAACCATAAACTTTACCTATCAGGCAAAAGACGGTAGAGGCGGGGTAGATACCGCCAATGTGACCGTGAATATCACCCCGGAGTCGCAAAATAATGCCCCGACCCAAAAGCGAGTACCCACGGTAGTAGTGGAATCGGGTAAGCAGATCGAATACAACGCCCTGCCTGCCTTTAGCGATCCGGATGGGGATCCGGTGTTCCTGACCGGGGTATCCGCTAGCGCCGAAAACCAAGTCGAATATCGACAAGAAGGCACCCTGGTGATCCGCAACCAGGGCGGCTCTATCGGTAAAAAAGAAATAAAAGTGCTGGTATCTGATGGGCGCGAAGAAATCACCGGGCGGGTGAACGTGGATGTGCGTGCCGCCGGAAATGTGCCGCCCGAAGCCAACGGGGATATTGCGTTTGCGCGGGCAGGAAACACTATTACAATCCGTCCCCTCGCTAATGACACCGACGCGAACGGCGATCCCTTGACCCTGGCGGGAGTCAATATTGAAAGAACCGGTCCGCAGGTAACCCCGGATTTGGCGGGGGGAACTTTATCTTTTAAGAGCGAACAAGAAGGCACCTATTATTTGACCTATACCGTGTCTGACGGCCCCGCCACCGCCACCGGAGTTATCCGGGTCGATGTCACTTCCTCAGGCAAACGCGGGAAACCGGTAGTAGAAGACGATATGGCGGTACTGCCCATCGGCGGGCAAGTGCTAACCGATGTGCTCGCCAACGATGCCGACCCCGCTGGCGAAGTGCTAGTCACCCAGGCGGTAACCGTGGGGGAATCCTCGCCGCTGCGGGCAACCGTGATGGATCATTCCCTGTTAAATATCACCGCTCCCCGCGGAATCACCAAAGCAGAAACCTTAAAATACCAGGTGTCCAATGGGTATGAAAGTGCCGAAGGGGTAGTTACGGTTATCCCCATGAGGACGCAGTCGGCGACTACACCCCCCAACGCCAAACCGGATGAAGCTAAAGGGCGAGTAGGGGATGTAGCCAGCGTAGACGTGCTGGCTAATGACCGTTCCCCCGTGGGGCTCACCCTGAAGCTGTCTCCCAAACTGCAAACCACTACTCCCGCGGAGGCAGGAAGGTTCTTTGTGACCGGAAACCAGGTGCGTTTCATGGCGAAGAAACCCGGCAAATACGAGGCCACCTACACGGTCACGGACACCAACCAGAATCAGGCCAGCGCGCGAGTCAGTGTAGAGATAAAACCGGCCAATGCCTCCGATAATGCGGCTCCTGAGCCGCGAGTAGTGACCGGTCGGGCGATATCGGGGCAAACCACCCGGATACCAGTGGAACTAACCAATATTGACCCCGATGGCGATTCAGTTTCCCTGGTGGGGATTGCAGACGCCCCCAAGATGGGGGTAGTAGATATTGGCCCCAGCTGGCTCAACTACCAGCCAATAGCTGGAAAAATCGGTACCGATACTTTCAGCTATATCGTGGAAGACCGCTTCGGTAAACAAGGAACCGCTCGGGTACAGGTCGGGGTGGCTCCCGCCTCTGCCCTTAACCAAAATCCGCAGGCTAATCCAGATGAAGTACGGGTAAGGCCGAATCGCGCCCTCGCAGTCGCAGTAACCGCGAACGATACTGATCCTGACGGTGACGGGGTTGGCTTGCTGCCGGAATCCTTGCAAACCCCGGGGGATTCTTTGAAAGTTTCCGCACGTCAAGATGCGGTGATGCTTACTACCCCGAAGAAAGCGGACTCCTACGGGATTCAATACTCCATTACCGATGGACGAGGCGGACAAGATACCTCGATTGCCACTGTGCAGGTAGACCCCCATGCGCCGCTACAGGCTCCCGAGGCCGCCGATGACTTGGTGACCGCGAAAGAGGGGGGAAGGAAAGTTGGCGAACCGATTGTAGTAGACGTCCTCGCCAATGACATTGACCCCGATGGGGATGGAGCCGCCCTGACCGTGAGCTGCCAGCAAAAAGGGGTGACGGTAAGAGGATCAAAGCTGGTGATTCCGGCGCCTTCTAAGCGGCAACTGGTGCTCTATAAAGTCACTGACCAGGACGGTTTAAGTGCCAACGCCATAGTTAATGTACCGGGGGTTTCCGAGCAAAAACCCTATATTGACCCCGATAGTGTGCCCATAAAAGCCCAGTCCGGGGAAACTTTGACTGTCGACCTGGCCTCCTACGTGGTCACCCGGAAGGCACGCACCCCCCATATTCACTCCGCGAAAGCTATCACCTTGGGGGCCGGATTTTCCGGCGGGGTGAAAATGTCCGGAGATGACTCCTTCCAAGTAACTATTAGCCCCGAATTTTTCGGGAAAACTTCGCTGGTGATGCAAGTAAGTGACGGGAAATCTAATGACTCTTCCGCCCTTAGTGCCTCCCTGACCCTGCCGATAGATGTTAAATCCACCGATAACCGTCCCCCGATTTTCACCCCCACGCGCATAGACGTAGCTGCAGGTGAAGAGGCTGTTACCACCAATCTTGCGGATATGGTTAGCGATCTAGATGGCGATAACCCCGCAAAAATGCGTTACCGTCTGGGGGCGGTTCCGGCCGGGATTAAAGCATCTTTGAAGGGCACCAGGCTCTCGGTTTCGGCGGATGCGGGTAAAGCCAAAGGTAACGCGGGCAATATCGAAGTCACGGTAGAGGACGCCTCCGGGCCGACTACCGGGAAAATTCCGGTGCGGGTGGTCAGCTCTACCCGCCCCTTAATCCAGTTAACGGCGATTGATTTGGAGGGCGAGTCGGGTAAGACCCTCAGTATTGATTTGAATCGCTACGCCACCAATCCCTATCCCGGAAAACCCCTGAAAACTGTGGGATCGCCCAGTGTGGTGCAAGGATCCGGTCAGGCTTCGGCTTCGGGAACTCAATTGCAAGTTACCCCGGCAGCTAATTTTAAAGGCGATATGGTGGTGTCTTATACCTTGCAGGATGCCTCTGGGGATCCGGACCGCCAGGTGACCGGCACCGCGCGGGTTCGGGTAGTGACAGTACCGGATGCGCCCACTGCGGTAACCGCTACCGTTAAAGAATCCACCACTGCCACTATTAGCTGGATTGCCCCGGCAGCCAATGGGGCGCCGATTACCGGTTATAAAGTTACCGATTCAGTTTCCGGTAAATCGGTTACCTCTACCGCAACCATAGTGGACTTCCCAGGGCTAGAACCTGGGAAAAAAGCACACAAATTCACGGTGGTAGCCACTAACCGGGTGGGGGATTCTAAGCCGGGGACTTCCCCGGAGATAGTGGTAGAGGTTACTCCCGGCGCCCCCGGCAATCCCAGAGGTAGCACTGGCAATACACCCGGAACTGCCACCCTAACTTGGGATGCGGCTAGTACTAACGGTGGTTCCCCGATTGATCACTATGTGGTGTCTGTAGAGGGAGCCGGTACTTGGGAGGCTAAAGGTACCTCCTGGAAGGTTTCTGAGATTTCTGGAGGTTCCCACAAATTCAGTGTTTACGCGGTCAATACCAAGTCGGGGCCAGCGGCTACCGGCAACTTCACAACTTACGACTCTTTTAACAAAAAGGCAGTAAAAGCTACTTTAGAACGTAATGGAGCTAAACAAGCCAAAGTGAATCTGAGTGGAGCAGTTGCCCCCGCCGGAGATAGCGGAAGCTGCAAAGCCACCCGGGTTGCGGGAAAATCGGTAGGAAACGACGGAGCTTTCCCATTCGATAACCCGCAGGCGCAAAACGATCTGAAAGTCGAATACACCTGTAGTTTTGACCATAATGGGGGTGTTTCTGATTCAGTGACCGCGAATCTAGCTGCCCAGGAAAATCCGTCTATCACCGATATGCGTCTGACAGACCAAAAGGGTACTAGCGCGACGATAACCGTGGACGGGAGCAACCTAGACGCGTGGGATATCGACAAATACTTAGATTTGAAAGTTTCTGGGGTAGAAAGCGGTAGCAGAAAACCACTTATAAGCTCTCAATACAAAGTGGGTGCCATCCGTGGGAGCGGTTGGGTTATTAGCCTGAAGTATTTGAAACCCGGTGATGAATGGACGATTACTGCGACACTAAAGTTCAAATCTGGCGGCACCTCCATAGATGAAAAGCAGATAGTTATTTCAATCCCCGATTCCAGCCCTACCCCTACTGATCCTTCCGATGATGAATCAATGTCATCTGTTTCCTACCTGAACAATTGGTTGAATCTCAATCCTATGATTCCGGTGTCGAAACCGCTATACCCGCAGCTGATCCCGCTGGTAGAGCAGCCGACTTTACCCAGTGATAACCGCCCTCTTTGGCGCAACCCGGTTACTCAAATCAGGTGGGGCGCCCTAAGCAACTATCAGAACCACAATCCCAGTCATAGCGGGCGGGAGTTACCTGCCCGGCAAACCGAAAGGCAGATAGCTCTATGATCCTTAAACAGGCAGAAGCCGCCGATTTTTCCACTCGTTTCGCGCAGATCGCCGAAAACGTTGATCAGGCGATACTCGGTAAAGGACACCAGGTGCGCCTGGTACTCGCGGCCTTCTTGGCAGGCGGACACGTACTTTTAGAGGATGCCCCCGGAACTGGGAAAACTGCCCTGGCGCGCGCCCTCGCCGCCTCGGTAGCCGCCTCGCACAGCCGGATTCAGTTCACGCCCGACATGTTACCCACCGACATCACCGGGGTAACCGTCTATGACCAGAAAACTAAGCAGTGGGATTTCCATGCCGGCCCGATTTTCGCCAATATTGTACTCGCAGATGAAATCAACCGTGCCAGCCCTAAAACCCAATCGGCGCTGCTAGAAGTAATGGAAGAACGCCAGGTCAGCGTGGATGGGGTGGTACATCCGGTAGATTCGCCATTCCTGGTAATCGCCACCCAGAACCCGGTAGAACAGGCAGGCACCTATAAACTTCCCGAAGCACAGCTAGACCGCTTCTTGATTAAAGTTTCTCTGGGGTATCCCGATCGGGAAACCACGGTGAAGATTTTGTCGGGAGCATCTCAACCCGACCTCTCCAAGGATTTAACCGCGGTGGTAGAGGCGGAAGAAATTAATGTCTTGGGGGAGCTGGGGCTACGTAACTATGTAGATGACCAAATCACCCGGTATGTACAGCAGCTCGCGGAAGCCACCCGTGAAGATGATGCCGTTAACCTGGGGGTTTCTACCCGGGCGGCCATCGGGATGATGCGGATGGCGAAAGTGTGGGCGGCTTCCCAAGGACGTCACTACGTATTACCAGACGATATAAAGACCCTGGCAGTGCCAGTTTGGTCGCATAGGATCATTATGGATGCCGATGCCCTCTTTGAAGGAGCGACCGCGCAAAGCGTAGTCGAGAGGGCGCTCAACGAGGTACCACCGCCAGTGGATTCGCAGGCCTAAAATAATGAAAGTTCCCGAAACCACCACCACCGCGCTAAAGAGCGCGCTGAAAAGCGGAAATAAAGCCTGGAAACGGGCGCGCACCACTCCTTACCTGGGTGCGCTACGCAATATTCCGCTTACCGGTTTAGGGTGGCTAGTCCTGCTAGGAGGGCTCGCCAGCCTGGCTGCCTGGGTGCTTTGGGATTGGGCAGAGGCCGGCGCAGTGATGTTTGCCTCCCTATTAGCGCTGGTAGCCGCGGTAGCGCAAACCTGGGGTGGGGGAGACCTCTCGGTGCGGGTGCGGGTAGAGCAAGACCGGCTGCGAAAAGGACAAGATCTAATCGGACGGGCAACCGCTAAAAATAATGGACGCCGCGCGGTGCGCGCCCTCAAAATAGAGTTACCCCTGGGGAGGGAACAAGCCGATATTGCCCTGCCGACTTTGCGTTCGGATAAGAGTTTTAGCCGAGATTTCCAGTTGCAAACTAGGCGGCGGGAAAAGATTGTAGTGGGGCCGCCCCGCACGGTGCGTGAAGATATTTTAGGGTTAATCCGCCGGGTGCGTTCTTGGCCAGACTTTCAAGAGGTCTATGTGTACCCCAACTTCACCTCCGCGCTGGGAACTTTAAGTGGCTATGCTCGAGATATGGAGGGGGCAACCTCGCAGGTAATAACCAGTTCCGATGCTGCCTTTCACGCCTTGCGCCCCTATGAGAGCGGCGATGACCGCCGCCATATTCACTGGAAAATGTCAGCTCACACTGGCCAGTTAATGATGCGGCAATACCTAGAGACTCGCCGCTCCCACCATTTAGTTGTGCTGGATCTGAAACGCGAAAATTATGGGGAAGCTGATTTTGAACTCGCGGTAGAGGCGGCGGCCTCTCTAGCGGTTTCCTCCCTGTCCAGCGGGCAGCCCTTGACCCTATATGCAGGCAAAACCGTGTTGAAAGCGGCCACTTCCCGGGCAGTATTGGACTTTCTTACCGAAGTTCAGCCCGAAGAGGACGCCCAAGAGTATCGGCATCTGGTGCGCTGGGCGCTTGCCCATGAGGCGCAGGCCTCGGTTTGTTCCCTGATCTGCGGACCGGGAGTATCTATGCGCCGCCTGCAACAAATCTGTTTGCTGCCTCCTGCCGATATGGCTACCACCGGTGTGCGGGCAGATGCCGGAGCTACTTTGACTCGGCGAGGCGCTACCTCGCGGCGACTACTAAACATCGGGGAACTCACGCAGCTGCCCCGAGCATTAAGCGGGGCGAGTCAGGCATGAAAAGATCCGATTTAATCTGCTTAAGCTCCCTATGCTTATTCATCATTCCTTGCTGGCTATTTGCCCTACCTTTCCTAGGTTTCGCCGGGGGAATCGCCGCTATCGGAGGCACTGTCCTGGGGGTGCTGATCGCGTTAGTGGTTCGCCGCTGGAACCTGGGAATAATCTACACTGTGACCCTGATGCTGGGGGTATTTTTAGCCTTCGGCCCCACCTTGGCTGCTACTGACCCGCTGGGACGCAAGTTTTACCCCACCTTATCCGGTCTCCAAGTATTGGTGACCTCCACGGTGACCTGCTGGCGCGACGCCCTAACCGCCGCGCTGCCGCTAACCCCGTCTGGGGGAGCAGCAGTACTGCCCCTAATTACTTGCCTCGTAACCGCCCTACTAGCGGGCTTAGCAGCGGCTTCGCGTCGCCCCTGGGTGGCGCTGGTACCTGCCACGATTAGCCTGGTGGTAGCGATTGCTTGGGGAGCCCAAGTGGTTCCAGCGGCGCGTTGGGCAGGAGCCGGATATTTCCTGGTAGCCCTACTTTGGTGCGCCCTAGTTACCGGTTCTGCTACCAAGGCACGTACCCGCCGGGTTAACCTAGCGGATGCCAGGCAGAAAAGCAGTATTACCCGCCCCCTAGCGATGGTATCCGTGACGGTAGTTATCTGCCTGGCCTCCGCTTCTTTGGCGGCGATAACTGAACGCGGCAACCGGGAAGTGCTCCGCACCCACGTACTACCGCCAGTAGAACTAGAAGACTTTATTTCCCCCCTAGCCTCCTTTAGGCATCTTTCCCGCGACTGGAAAGATAAAACCATCGCGGAGGTCAAGAACTATCCGGCGGGTACCCGGATGCGTTTTGCCACTATGAACGCCTATGACGGCACGGTCTTCAAAATTGACCCCCAACTAAACGCGCAATTTGTGCAGGTTGATTCGGTATTAGATAAACAGGTTTCAGCTGATAGCACCGCGCACATAAAACTGGTGAACTATGACCAACCCTGGGTGCCGCTCTTGGGCGATGCCTATTCCCTAAAAGTCAATAATCAGCCAAAACCAGTTATTTACTATTCGACCTCGCTGCGGTCGGCCTTCGCTGCTGCGCCTGCTAACCTGTCCTACCAGGTTGGGTTTGCCAGGGATCGGATCCCCAGTGACTCGCGGATTTCGGGACTGGAGTTTGACCCCATTCCCCAAGGTAAAGACGAGGCAGTTCCCACTGAAATTACCGAACTAAATAACCAGTTAACCGCGCGGGCAACTACCCCTTTGCAAAAGGTTCGCAATGTGGAGTCTTATTTGTCCGGCGAGGGTTTCTTTTCCGATGGCTCGGATGGGCTGTCTCGCCCCGGACATCGCGCCTCCCGGATGAGCCAATTTTTCCAAGGGAAAGAATTAATCGGTGACGATGAACAATACGCGGTAGCTATGGCGCTGATGGTGAGGGCATTCGGGGCACCTGCACGAGTAGTGATGGGCGCCTATCCGGCCGATAAGAAAGCTGGCGGAAACCTGACACTAAAGGGCGATAACGTTCACGCCTGGGTAGAAGTGAAGTTTAAAGACGTAGGTTGGGTACCCTTCGATCCCACGCCTCCCCGAAATCGGGTACCCCGCACCGATCAGCCGCAACCCAAATCCGTGCCTAAACCACAGGTATTGCAGCCCCCGCCACCACCGGCCACTCCGCCGGTTTTGCCGCACGTAGAAAAGCAGGCGCACGCTGATAATCCCTCCACCGGTATGCAGATTTTGGCAGCGCTCGCGGTGGCCGCAAAATATGGTTCCTGGTTGCTGCTGCTACTTTCGCCGATCCTGCTAGTGCTACTGGCTAAGTGGTACCGCACGCGCAGGAGGCGGAAAGCCAAAGAACCAGGTAAGCGTTTGCGGGGAGCCTGGGAGGAAATAGTAGATCGTTTCCGTGACCGCGGGGTACGACTCCCGGCAGGAGCTACCCGTCAAGAAGCCGCCTGGATAATCGATACTTACCTAGGGGGAATAAAACAAGCGAAGGCAGAATCAGGAGCGCGCGAACTAGCCGGAATCGCTGACTACCTGGATTACAGTCCCGGTCTCGATAGCGAAATTGATTCCGATTGGGCATGGGATCTGGTGAAACAGCTAACCGACACCTGGAAAGCGGCCGCCGGTAAAGCAAAAGCAATGGTGGCCGCGATTCGCCCTTCCTCTCTGTATAGCCGCTTTATTCGCAGTGAGTTCGCCCAAAAGCTCACTGTAATTCCGGGGGTGGAGAAGATTCTGACCCCGCGTAAGGAGATTTCGCTGCCCAGTTTGTCCTTGGGGCTTACCCAGCAGGAATACCGGCAGCTGCGTACGCCCTTAGCTCCGGTGCGCAGTGAAGCCGCACCGGTTCCGGCCGCTGCAGGCGGGGTGTTCTCAGAAGCTACCCGTCTAGGTAAAGTAGGATTACCGCAGGTAGGGATAGATTTTAGTGACGGCACCCGTCTGGCAAAGCCGCTGGGATCCTCCGAGGAAGAACCGGCAGCGGATGCTACTCGCTTAGGAACGATTGCCTGGAAATTAGGGGAGGAGCCGGCACCCGAGGGGGAGTCGGATAAAGCCAGTGAAGCAGCGGAAGTTACCCGGGTGCGGAATTCGCAGCAATCTCCGCTGCCGCCAGAGCCTCCGAAAGCGCCAACGCCACCCGAGCCTTCGCCGGCGCCGGGGGTGCCTTCTGAGGGTGACTGGGACGCTACTCGCTTAGGAAAGCCGGCGGTTTCCTCGCTCCCGCCGCCGCCACAACCTCCGCTCCCGCCGGGATCAACCCAGCCTCCGCGGCCGCCAAAGGCTTCGCCAGGGGCACCTTCCGAGGGGGACTGGGACGCTACTCGCTTAGGAAAGCCGGCAGTTTCCCCGCTCCCTCCGCCGCCACAACCTCCGCAGAACAACCCCGGAGGAAATCAGGATCTGCTAGATTACACTCGCCGGGCAGCTACGCCCCCGAGCGTTGACGAAACTCGCTTACGGAAAGGGGGTGACCATGGCGCAGACACCCCCTAAAATTCCGGGTTTCAGTGTGCAGTCTTTGCTGGGCAGAGGGGGATTCGCCGATGTTTACCTCTATAGGCAAAAACGTCCTGAACGCAAAGTAGCGGTTAAAGTCCTGCGGGAGCTGGGCAGCCGGGAAGGGCGCCAAGTTTTTACTACCGAGGCCGATGCCCTGGCAGCTACCTGCGCGCACCCGGCGATTCTGTCTCTGTATCAAACCGGAAAACTGCCCGATGGTCGCCCCTATCTAGTGTTGCAATACTGTCCGGTGACGAACTTGTCGCAGCGGGTTCGCCGCAGCCCCCTGCCCCTCAAAGAGGCGCTGGACATCACCATACGTCTGGCGGGAGCCTTAGAAACTATACATCGGGCAGGGCTCGCTCACCGCGACATGAAACCGGCAAACGTGCTGATCTCTGAATTTTCCACCCCGGTACTCTCTGACTTTGGTCTAGCTTTACCACTGGGAAAGCCACTAGCTCACCGTGATGTTTTAGGACTTTCAGTACCCTGGGCACCCCCGGAACAGCACGATGAAAACTCTTTGGCGGGAGCGGCTAGTGATATTTATTCCCTAGCGGCAACTATGCATTCGCTGGTTACTGGGCGTAGTCCCTTCGAAATTCCTGGCGGCGATAACTCGGTATCTGCGCTGACCGAGCGGATTTTACATACGGCTCCCCGCCTAGATGCTCCCCAGTTGATTCCGCCGCTACGCGAAATTCTGGTCTGGGCGCTGCAGCCAGATCCAGCGGATCGTCCCGCAAGTGCCGCCCAATTTGGGCAAGTGTTACAGGAAGTGCAGGCTCAGCTAAACCAGCCGGTGACCAGCATGGATATTGCGAGCGCTAATCCTACTTTGGCGCAAGTGTCTACCGATCCGGATGCGACTCGCCTTAAAGATGCGTCTGGTTCGCAGCCAGCGCTAGATTCGGCAGATGCGGCGCGGGCAGATAGTCCCCTGATTGTAGGGGGACACTCTAGCGTGGCGCTTTCGCGTTCCCTCTTACCGGCTTCCCGCTTGGGTTGGCGGCGAATCCTCCTGGCTCTAATCGGAGCGTTTGTACTGGTAGCTGGAACTGGTGCCGGGGTTGCCTACTATTTCAAATCCGATACTAGCTCGGTTAAAAGCGCTCCCAGTTCCAGCGAACCGCTAATTACTGCCTCCGCAGATGATGGCATCGTGACGGAAGTATCTGCAGTCACTGCCTTGGAAGGAAAACCCGCTGCAGATGGGCAAATAGCGCTAACTTGGAAACCGGGCGAGGGCGATACCCCCGCCTCTTACCAGGTGCAAGTGACCCAAGATGGCAAGGACGCGGGCAGTCATACGGTCACCGAACCGAAAATCAGCCTTAAGCCTCAAGGCGGGAAATGGTGCGTAAAAGTTTTTGCGGTGAGCATAGATGGAAAAACCTCGCCTGGGGTAGACTGGTGTAAATAGGAGAGCACAAAATTGCCGGTTGGTAATGGAGGAAACACTATGAGCAACGATCCCTACCAGTACTATCCGAACCAGTCGGGTAGTGCCAGTGCAGGCTATCCGCCCAGCGGGATCTATGGAGCCCCCCAAGCGGAGCCCGGTGCGCCCGTGCCGGGAAATCCCGACCCCTATGGTCAGGGGGCAAATCCCGCTTACCCCAATCCCTATGGCGAACAACCGCAAGCTCCCCAATATCCGGGCTATTCTCCCCAGGGAGCTCCCGGATATCAGCAACCTGAGTACGGGCAGCCCGAATATCAACAACCAGAATATGGGCAACCTGCCTACCAGCAGCCCCCCTATGCAGAACCCGGGTATCAACAGCCCGCCTATGAGCAACCCCAATACCAGCAACAGTATGGGCAAGCCGACTATGGGCAGGGACAATACGAGATGCAGCCTCAATACGAGGAACAGCCTGCTTACCAACCTGCTATGCGTTATACGGTCACTTCCGGGCAGGGGCAGTCCATGATTTTAGAGGACGCGATTGTAGTGGGGCGCCGGCCTGATGCCGCCACCTCCACCTATCCGCAAGCCCAAACCATGACTGTGCCTAGCCCGGCTAAACAGATTTCCCGCACCCACTGCCTGCTCTATATTGACGAGCACGGTAACCCGTCTTTGAAAGATTTAGAGTCGGTAAACGGCACCCGGTTACGTCGAGATGGGCAAGTCTACCCGATTGAACCCGCAGATCCGGTAGTGCTGCAAGCAGGCGATATTGTCGACCTGGGTGAGGGGCAATACCTGTCTATCGGTACTGCCCCCGCCGGGTACTAAACTAGCGATCAATCCCCAGGGCGCGGCGGGCTTTAGTCCGGGCATCTCCGCTATCTTGAGCCGTCAAAATCTCTTTCGCCGCGTTTTCACACTGTTCTTTAGTCACTTGTTCTAGCTGGGCACCCACTCCGGGAATCGCCGAAGCAGCCATCGACAGGGAAGTGACCCCCATACCAATCAGGACGCAGGCCAAAATGGGGTCAGCCGCAGCCTCCCCACAAACCCCTACCGGTTTACCCAGGCGCACCCCGGCGTCAGCTACCCGGGAAATCAAAGTCAAAACTGCTGGCTGCCAGGAATCGGTATAGGTGGCCAGATTAGCGTTCATCCGATCTGCCGCCATCACATATTGGGTGAGGTCATTAGTGCCGATAGAAACGAAATCAACCTCGGCTAAGAACTGGTCAATCATAATCGCGACTGCCGGCACTTCCACCATGATTCCGGCAGTAAGGCCCCGGTCGTGAATCAGCTTTGCCACCCACTTTGCCTCGGACAAGGTAGAAACCATCGGCACCATCACCCAGTTTTTCCCTTGATGACTCTGAGCTGCCTGCGCAATCGCATCTAACTGTCGGATGAATAGATCTTCGTCAATGCCGGTGGTGCGCAGCCCTCGCACCCCCAGGGCGGGGTTAGGTTCTTCATCCAAAGTTGCCCAAGAAATCGGTTTATCCGATCCGGCATCCAAGGTGCGAGTAACCACTTTCTTGTCCGGGAAAGCCGCCAGCACCTGTGAATATATCTCTGCCTGTTGTTCAGTAGTAGGTTCTTTCGCCGAATCTAAGAAACAGAGCTCGGTACGGAACAGACCCACCCCTTGCGCATATCCGGTGGCGGCTTTCTGAGCGCCGGGACCATCTTGAACATTGGCTAACAGTTCCACATCCTCGCCACTGGCAAGCCGGGCTGGCCCCGACCAGTTACGGATAGCTTCGCGAGCGCGCAGATCAGCCTCAACTTTCGGGAGGGCTTCATCCGGGTCAGCTCCAGTGGTAATCGTCCCCAGGGAGGCGTCTACAAAGACCTGTTCCCCTTGCTCGATCTGGTGCAGTTTACGTGCCGCTACAATACAGGGAATCCCCAGCTGGCGAGCAATAATCGAAGTGTGGGAGGTGGGGCCGCCCTGTTCGGTAACCAAAGCCAAGATTTCTGCCGGGTTCAATCCGGCGGTGTCGGCCGGAGCTAGATCATCGGCGAAAAGTACCGAAGGCTCAGCCAGATGGGGCAGTCCCGGTTCGGGTTCTCCTAGCAGTTCGGCTACCACTCGCAAGCAAAGATCGTTCAGGTCAGTGGTGCGTTCGGCCATCAACCCGCCGGCCTTTTCAAACATAGAGCAGAACATTTCGGTGGTGGTCATCACGGCAGTGGCGGCTGGGGTGCCTTTGTTTATGGCTGTGACCACCATTTTCTTGAAACCGGGGTCGCGAGAAAGTTCCGCTTGGGCGGCCAAAACATCCGCGGCGCTGCCTACGGTTTCTTTAGAGCGAGCCAGCAGGCGTCCGGATACGGTCTGAGCCGCTTGAGTGTAGCGCTCGGCTTCAGCCTCCCGCTCATCTAGCGGGATTTTCGTGGCAGGCAGTTTGGGGATTTCAAAACGGCTAACCCAGGCGACTGGCCCGTAGGCTAGACCATTAACCACTGGAGTGCCATAGATTGTTTCTTCTGCGGACATTTTTCCTCCTCACTGAGGGCAACTTTATAGTGCCAGTGTCGCATCTTTTGGAAAGTTAAACAAGGAAATACTCTAAACCTCCATAGTAAACAGCGAAATAATCTCATAACCCCACAAACTCTCTCGCTAAACTCACAGAATCTCTTGAAGTTGCAGGTTATGTTGAGTAGAGTATTGACCAACGGCTCTGGTGATTCTCTATCTACCAGGTTCCATTCTTACAGCAAGACGGGAGGCGAAGATGCCGGTTCATAGCGGAGGCCGCCGCCTCCTCATCGAGCAAGCGCTATCTGAGTTCGGGCAGGTGAGTCTGCGCGAGTTAGCGCAGCGGTTTGAAGTTTCCGATGAAACTATTCGCCGCGACCTAGAATTATTGTCCGACCAGGGCAAAGCGAAGCGGGTTTACGGGGGAGCAGTCGGCATCCAACAGATCCCCGAGTCGCAATTGTCCGAGCGGATGAAAGTCAACGGCGAAGAAAAAAGAAAAATGGCGCAGCTCGCCCTCAGCCACATTCCCGAGGGCGCGTTTACTGTCTTCCTGGATGCCGGCTCCTCGACCGCCTATTTTGCAGAGCTGCTCCCTGACCGCGCCGATTTACTACTGGTGACTAACTCGGCGGCGATTGCAGCGGCTGTTGCCACCCGCACCCGCAGCCTGAAAGTACATCTAATCGGAGGGACAGTGCGCGAGTCCACCCTGGCGACAGTCGGGGCGGTCACGGTGCAGGCCGTGCGCGCCCTCCACCCGGATATCACTTTCTTGGGTACAAACGGGATGGATCCGCTCGATGGTTATACCACCCCTGATATCGAGGAAGCTGCGGTAAAACGGGCAATGGTGCAGAGCAGTCGTCACGCGGTAGTGCTGGCGGATGCAGATAAATATGGCCACACCGGTATCGTCCAGTTTGCTGCTCCCGGTGAAATTGAAATGCTGATTTCGGATCAGCGTCTGAGTGAAATTGCCGGCAAAGACTTAGGAAAACTAGCGAAAGAAGTGTTCTTGGCATGATCGTTACCCTGTCCGCGAACTCCAGTTTGGATAAAACCGTGAACTTGGAGCAGACCCTGGTGCCGGGAGGTGTCCACCGCATCATCTCTACCCACACCGATCTGGGCGGGAAGGGAATCAATGTGGCGCGGGTAGCCCAAGAGGCCGGTTTCCCGGTTCGCTGCGTGTTGCCGGCAAAAACCCAAGATCCGATTCTGGAGCTGTTAGACCAGGTAGACCTCCCCTATGTGTGCACCGAAATTCCGGAAGCAGTACGCACTAACCTCACGGTTATCGACGCCAGTGGGGAAACCACCAAAATCAACGAACCCGGCCCCACTCTCGATGTGGAGCAAGAAAAATTGCTGCTGACAGCACTCAGGGAACAGACGGGAACCCTCGAGGATAGTGACTGGGTGGTACTCGCTGGATCCTTGCCCCCGGGGTTGCCGGATGATTTTTACGTGACCTGCCTACAAGAACTAGCTAGCTGCCAGGGGCGGTTCGCAGTCGATACCTCCGGGCAGCCGCTGCGCGCCCTGGGGAAAGCGCTCGGCCAGGTAAAAGTTGACCTGATGAAACCCAACTCTTTTGAGCTAGCTGAGCTTTTGGGAGGAAACGGATCCGAAATGGAAAGGGCGGCTATCAGCGGAGATTTACTGCCAGTAGCGCGTAAAGCCAAAGAACTTAGCGAACGGGGAGTCGGGGCAGTGCTGGCTACCCTGGGGCCGGCCGGTGCCATTTTGATTACTGAAGAGGGCGCCTGGCATGGAACCAGCCCCGATGTGCGGGTGCGTTCCACCGTGGGAGCCGGAGATTCTTCCCTCACCGGATATGTACTTGCTCAAAGCCGAGGGAAGAGCTCAGAAGAATGCCTAGCGACTGCGCTCGCCTATGGGGCAGCTGCCTGCGCGAAAGTGGGAACCCAGCCGCCTACCCCCGCAGAAATCCATCCCGAAGAAGCCAAAATAACCAAACTTAGCCTTTAACAGCGACCTTGAACAGGAGAACTATGGAAGACGAAAAGTTGATAATCCCGCAGCTGGTGAGCCTAGATGAGCCGCTGGGGACAGATAAAGATAACGTAATCGCGGCTCTAGCTGCGAAAATCGCACTCACCGGGCGCGCTGAACAAAATGGTTTAATTAGCGACCTGATGGCGCGGGAGGCTAAATCCGTGACCGGGATGCCCGGGGGAATCGCGATTCCGCATTGCCGCTCGCAGGCAGTTAAAGTTGGCAGCTTGGCATTTGCCCGGCTGGCACAGCCGGTAGATTTTGGAGCCAAAGACGGCCCGGCAGATTTGATTTTCATGATTGCTGCTGCCGAAGGGCAAGGACAGGCACATTTGAAACTGCTGCAAAAGCTGGCACGCAAACTGGTGGATAAGAACTTCCTGGCTACTTTACGTTCGGCGGATTCTGCCGACCAGGTCGCAGAGATCATTATGGAGGTGGTCGAGCCCGGTTCGGCAGCTGCCTCCAAGAGTGCGCCCGCGGCTAAGGAAGCTCCGGCGAATCCTCCTACAGCCCCGGTAGCTCCGGTAAAACCGGAAGCGGGATCCAGCGGTGACCAAGGGAAATACCTGGTAGCGGTGACTTCTTGTCCCACAGGGATTGCCCACACCTATATGGCGGCAGATTCGCTGCTTAACAAAGGCAAAGAACTGGGGATTCCCGTACATGTGGAGGCACAGGGATCCGGGCATATCGACCGGCTAGACCCGGCTTTGATTGCCTGCGCCTCCGGGGCGATATTTGCACACGACGTTAGTGTGCAGGCACCGGAACGTTTTTCTCATCTCCCGATAGTGGATGTGGGAGTAAAAGCGGCCATTAACGATCCCGAAAAGCTAATTCGGGAGGTAATGACGAAAAAGAAAGACCCGAATGCGGCTCCGGTAGCCACTACTAGCGATGCGCAGCCGGAAGAGAAAGTAGGTTGGGCACGGCGAATCCAAAAGGCAGTGATGGCCGGGGTTTCCTATATGATTCCCTTCGTAGCAGCCGGCGGTTTGCTAATCGCTTTGGGATTCCTGCTGGGCGGTTATGATGTGGCCGGCCCGGCGCAAGATATCTCCCTTAACTTCTCGCTGTGGAATCTGCCAGATTCTGGCCCCTTCGGGGAAGCCAAAATAATGACTAACCGCTCCGGATTGTTGCTTTACCTGGGAGCCCTGTTGGTCTTCCTGGGGCAAACGGGAATGAGTTTCTTGGTGCCAGCGCTGTCTGGATATATTTCCTTCGGTCTGGCAGGACGTCCCGGCATCGCCCCTGGCTTCATTGGAGGCGCGATTTCGGTAACCCTGGGAGCCGGATTTATCGGCGGCCTGGTGACCGGGATTCTGGCCGGGATTATTGCTAATGCTCTCTCCACTCTGAAATGTCCGCGTTGGCTAGCAGGACTGATGCCGGTGGCGATTGTGCCACTGCTAACCACCCTGCTAATGGGGCTATTAATGCTACTGCTGCTCGGTCGCCCCCTGGCAGCCTTGATGAGCGGCTTACAGAACTGGCTGAACTCTATGGCCGGTACCTCGGCGATCTTGTTGGGGATCATTATTGGTCTGATGATGTGCTTCGACCTGGGCGGACCGGTCAATAAGGCCGCCTATCTGGTAGGTACGGCCGGCCTATCGCAAGCTACCGATGGGTCCTATCAGTTCATGGCAGCAGTGATGCTGGCCGGAATGGTACCGCCCCTGGCGATGGCGCTGTCTTCTACGGTGCGTCCGAAACTGTATTCGCCGGCAGAACAGCAAAACGGTAAAGCCGCTTGGCTACTGGGACTGTCCTTTATTTCTGAAGGCGCGATTCCCTTCGCCGCAGCCGACCCCCTGCGGGTAATCCCCTCTATGATGGCAGGCGGCGCGGTGACCGGCGCAATTGCGATGGCGCTAGGGGTTGGGTGTCGGGCTCCGCATGGGGGAATCTTCGTGCTATTTGCCTACACCAATATTTTCGGGGCGCTAGTCGCCCTGGTAGCTGGGGTGGCAGTGGCTGCGGCCGCGGTCACTTTCGCTAAGATGCGCCGCAAGAAACCGGCAGCAGTCAAAGCCTAAGTTAGATACATTAGTTAAATAAGGAAAGGAAAAATCATGGCTTCAAAAACTGTGAAAGTAGGATCTTCCGTGGGATTGCATGCCCGCCCGGCCTCGATTATCGCGGAAAAAGCCGCCGAGTTCGATGAGGAAATCACTATTGGAACCGCCGAAGAAGAACCGGTAGATGCCTCCTCGATGATGCTGATCATGACCTTGGGTGCCGAATGCGGTGCCGAGGTTACCGTGGAGAGTGAAAACGAGGATGCTGTCGCGGCGATTGCAGAACTGGTCGAAAAGGATTTAGACGCCGAATAGGGGTTCTCAACCCTGCGTGCGGAAAAATCCGCTTAAAACCGAAAAGTAGATGTCCCCTCTAGGTTTAAGTCGTGCCCCGTGGCGCGATAGCCTAGAGGGGACATCTGTATTTGGAGGAAATGCTATGCAACCGCAAACTGCCTTTATTGTTGTTTCGCAGTCACAAACGCTGGCGCGGGGAATATGCGAAGTGGTAGCCAACCTGGCTCCAAAAGTGATTATCGAGCCCTGCGGTTGCCATGATGAAGGGCTGGGTACCGCCGCTGAAATCCTGAGCGGAAAAATTTCCAAAGTAATGGAAAAACTCGGAGAACAAGACGCGATTGTCTTAATGGCAGATTTTGGGGCTGCGCGGCTAGCCTGCCAACAGGTAATCACCGATATCGGGATGCGCCGGCTGCGGCTAGGGCGCGGCCCGATTGTGGAGGGAACCGCTGCGGGAGTAGTGGCCGCCGCTCAAGGCGCAGACCTGGCAGAAATCCTGCGATCAATCAATGCTGCCTCCCAGTTTTACCCCGAAGAGGATGCGGCAGATATTTTGCCACCTCCGCCCGCTCCGGATCCGCTTGCTCCCCGCACTATCACCTATGGGGCTTCAGAGCCACTGTCGGCGCGTCCAGCAGCGCGTTTAGCTCGGATTGCTACTGGTTTTGATGCCCAGGTGACCATTAACCAGGTTGATGCGGGCAGCGTCCTCGCGCTTATGGGGTTGAAGATAAAACCCGGGGATGAACTGCGGATTGCCGCCGAAGGCGGGGAATCCCTTAAAGCCTTAGACGCGGTAGAGGCGGCACTAACGGCGCCCGAAGCAGAGGATGCAATCCAGCCTGGGGAATGATTTAGCGACTCCCGTAAAATCTGTGAAGCGCAGAAAAAGAATTGGGATGCGTCCGCAACCGGTATTCTTAAAAGTAAACTCGGTAAGTTTTTGGGCTTAACGGGGCGGGAAAGCGAGAAAGGAAACGGGAATGAGTGACTTCAAGTTGGATCCAGATAAGGAATACACCCTGGTGCTGGTGAAGCCGGATGGCTATCACCGCGGGCTGACTGGGAAAATCTTGGCGCGGATTGAGCAAAAAGGCTACGCTATCGACGCTTTGCGGGTAGTGCAGGCAAGCGATGATGATTTGTATGAACACTATCAAGAGCATCGCGGTAAACATTTCTTTGAATCCGTGGTTGACTTTATGCAGTCCGGGAAGATTGTGGCTGCAGTTATTGAAGGCACCCGGGTAGTTGAGGGGGTACGCTCCCTGGTGGGTGCCACCAGCCCCACCGAGGCAGCGCCGGGAACTATTCGCGGCGATTATGGACGCGACTACGACAGTGGACAAATCCAAAACCTGGTGCACGCTTCAGATTCGCCCAGCGCGGCTGTCCGTGAAATAAAAATCTGGTTCCCGGACGCCTGCGAATAGCGAGAGAATCTAGATGTATGTAAAGTCGCTGGCGCTGCGAGGATTTAAATCTTTCGCCAGCGCCACCACTTTGCAGTTCACCCCGGGAATCATCTGTGTTGTCGGTCCGAATGGTTCTGGCAAATCCAATATCGTAGACGCACTCGCCTGGGTTATGGGCGAGCAGGGTGCCAAGAATCTGCGTGGCGGCTCCATGGCAGATGTTATTTTTGCCGGCACCAGTTCCCGCAGCTCCCTAGGACGCGCAGAAGTAGCGCTGACCATTGATAACACCAGCGGAGATTTACCGATTGACTATTCGGAAGTCACCATTTCCCGCACCCTGTTTCGCCAGGGCGGTTCCGAATATGCCATTAACGGCACTCCCTGCCGGCTGCTAGATATTCAAGAGTTGCTTTCCGATACCGGCATGGGGCGCAATATGCACGTGATTATCGGGCAGGGTCAACTCGACCAGGTACTTTCTGCCGACCCTTCCCAGCGGCGCTCCCTGATTGAAGAGGCCGCCGGGGTGCTAAAACATCAGCGGCGTAAAGAACGCGCTCTGCGGAAACTCGATGGTTTAGAAGAAAAACTTTCCCGGCTTTCCGACCTTACCCAAGAGATTCAAAGGCAACTAGGGCCTCTAGCGCGGCAAGCAAAAACTGCGCGGCGAGCTGCGGTGTTACAGGCACAGGCGCGCGATGCCGGGTGCCGGATTCTGGCAGATGACCTCCAGCAGATGAGCCTGCAGCTTTCCCGCTATAAAGAAAGCGGGAAAGCCCTGGCAACTAGGCGCGAAGAACTGGGGGAGAAACTTGCTCTGCAGCAGGAAAAACTGCAGAAATTAACCGCAGATGCGACGCAAACCGATGTAGCGGGTAAAGCCACCAATCTGTGGCAACAGTTGACCGCGATCACCGAGCGCCTGCGTGCCCTAGAAGCCCTAGCCAATGAACGCGCCTCCTCCTTAGCGAAACCTGAACCAGTTCCCGCCGGCCCCAGCGTAGAGGAACGCCAGAGCCAGTTGGCACATTTACAAAGCGAACTGGCCAGTCATGACGAGGACACTTTAGCTAAACGCAAGCAAGCTGATGCCGCCGAAGCCGCCCGGGAAGAAACCACTCGGAAAGTTGGGGAGCAGGTTCGCATTACCCAGGAGTTGCGGGAAGAGGCACAGCAAAAAACCCAGAAGACCGCGCGGCTAGAGCGGGAAGTTGAAACGGCCAAGGCGCGCCTGGAGGCAGCGGATTCCCGGATTCAAAGAGCCCAAAAAGCGCAGACGGATGCGCAAGAAAAATTGGAGGCAGCGCGGGAAAAACAACAAGCTTCAGGAGAAACAGTTCCAGAATCCGGGGTGGATGCGGCGGGTAGCTACCGGAAACTATCCGAGGCGGAAAACCAGGTACGCACGCAATTAGAGAAAGCTCGCGACCGTCTGCGCGAAAGCGAAGCCAAAGCAGTGGCCGCCTCCGAGAGCGAAGCAAGCCTCAGTGGGGTGTTAGCCGCCTCCTCGAACCAGGCTGAAAATACTTTTGCGCAGGCAGCGAAGTCGCGGGGACAGTTAGCCTCCTTAATCACGGTTCCCGATTGCTGGGAGGGGGCAATTGCCGCCTTGCTCGGGCGCGCCGGATCCGCCCTCACCATTGAAGCAGCCCAGCTAGAGGCGGGGCTGGCGGCCGTTAAAGACCGCAGTGGCAGCGTTAGTTGGGTGGTAGGTAATCCAGAGGACGCGGCCGTTCCTCTGAGCAAGCCGGCCGCGAACAGCTCGGGGGAACCGATTCCGGCTCGAGAGGTAATCTCGGCTCCTACTGGGCTACACCCGGCATTAAACGAGCTGCTAAAAGATAGTTATTTAGCTGAAAATCTGGCGCAGGCGCAGGCACTGCTCGCAGATAATCCGCAGGCGCGGGTGGGGATCAAAGACGGTACGATTATCGGCAAATACCTGGGGGAAACCGGCAGCGGTGGAGTTAACCGTATCGAGGTGGAGCGGCGTCTACGCTTAGCCCGGAAAGCCGCTCAGGAGGCCGCAGAAGCTACAGAAAAAGCGCGTGCCCAGGTGAAAGTAGCTACAGAAGAATTATCGCAGGCAGCGGCGGCATCGGCGCAGGCATTGAAAGTATTGCGCCAGTCCGATGCTCAGGCGGCGGCGCAGGCGCAAGAACGGGCACTGAGCCAAGCAGCAGTTAGCGGAGCCGAGAGCCAAGAAAAGCGGGCGGCAGCAGAGCTGGCGCAGGCGAAAGTAGATTTTGAAAACTGCAGGGAGCAGTTAGCGGCGGCTCAAAAAGCGCGGGATGCTTTTGCGGGCAGCGAGGATTTAGCTCCTTTGCAGCAGGCAGAACAAGTTTTAGAGACCGCTCGGGCCGCCGATTTAGCGGCTCGAGAAAAAGCTGCGCAGGCGCACTTGGAGCTGGCGGCCGCTACCCAGATCACCAATAATTTGCGGGAACGTTTTCAAGGGGAAGTAAAGTCTTTGGAACGGTTCCAATTGCGGCTAGCTGCCCGCAGTCAACGGGAAATCGAGCGTGCCCGGGATTCCCAAAGAATGCTGCAGGTGGCGTCCTGGTGTGAAGTGTTTGCGCAGCGTTCGGCCAGCGTAGCCCAGGTGGCGAAAACTTGGCGGGAAAGCGCAGAGGCCGCCCGCGCCGCCTCCTCACAGGCCGCCGGGCAAGTACGCAGTGAAATAGACCGTTTGAATACCCAGCTTGCAGAGCTAAACGATTTAAGCCGTCGCGACGAGGTGGCTGCCGCTGAATACCGGGTACGCGCCGAACAATTAACTCAGCAAGCGCAGGAGCGTTACGCGCTTTCTCCCCAAGAACTAATTGCCGCTTTTGGTCCCCAGCAGCTGGTTCCCGATCCGCAGCTGCTGGCGCAGCGGGCAGAAAACGCCCAGGAAGAAGCTGCTACCTCTGCAGATGAAGGACAGGATACGGAAACGCCAAAAACCGATGAAGTAGCAAACGCCGAGCAAGCGCAGGTAAAAACTGAAACTGTCAGCGGGGAAAGCGCAGCAGAACCTGAGGAAGGAGGCTGGCACCCCTATGATCGTGCTGAACAGAGCGCCCTGCTGGAAAAAGCGAATCGCGCTATTTCCCGGCTGGGGAAAGTTAATCCCTTAGCTTTAGAAGAACACCACGCCCTCGAAAAACGCTTTGAGTTCTTAATGGGACAGCTGACAGATCTGCGGACTTCGAAAGCAGATCTACTGGTAGTGGTGCGGGAAGTCGATCACCAGGTGAAAGAAGCCTTTGAACAGGCGTACTCGGATATTGCCCGGGAGTTTACGGAAGTGTTTTCCCACCTGTTCCCAGGGGGCAGCGGTTCTCTGAAACTGACTGACCCGGAAGATATGCTCACTACCGGGGTGGAAATAAATGCCCGGCCCGCCGGAAAAAACGTGCAACGCCTATCCCTGCTCTCTGGTGGGGAGCGTTCCCTAGCGGCGTTGGCATTCCTAATCGCGATTTTCAAAGCCCGCCCCTCGCCCTTCTATATTTTGGACGAGGTTGAAGCCGCCCTGGACGATTTGAATCTTTCACGGATGTTAGAGCTGTTCAAACAGCTGCGCGAAGTTAGCCAGATGATTGTGATTACCCACCAAAAACGAACTATGGAAGTAGCTGATGTGCTCTACGGGGTTACTATGCGTGAGGGAGTATCGCGGGTAATTTCGCAACGCCTAGAGCCGGCTAATAGCTAAGCTCACACCGAAATCTGGTAACAGTTTGGTATCGGTCAATATCTAAAGTCGGTAAATCGCTTAAGAATTGGCATACTAGATTACGTGACTCAACCGTTGATCTTGCTATTCGTGGGCATCGGCATCACTGTGCTTATTGGGGTGCTAGTGGTGGCAGTAATGGTGCGCACCCGCCGTCCCGGAGGTGGGGTGCGGGAATGGATCCGCGAGTCAGCCGATTCTTGGCAAGAAAACGAGCATCGCGCCCCCCGGGAACACTCTGGTCAGCGGGTACGCCTCGACACTTTGCTACAAGAGGCATCTCCGGGAGATTCCGCCAATCCGCTGGCAGAGGTAGAGAACCTGCGTACGGCCGCCGGACAAATGTGGGGGGAAGAAGTAGCAGCGATGCGCACGCGCCGGGCAGAAAAAGATGCCGCGCGTCAAGAAAAACGAGCAAAAGCCAACGCTAAGGGAGCTTCACCGGATGACACGGGGATGCTGCCTCCCACTTTTGCTCCTTCGCAGCATCGGCGTCCTCCAGCTAGTGCCGCAACCCCAATGGTGAAAGATCCAGAAGATTCCACTAGCTACCTGCCGCAGGTACCGACGGTAAATGCCAATAAAACCAAGGGAAAAGCTGCTGGAATCCAAAAGATTGCAGATACGCCCCGTGCGGACAAGCCAAAAGACCACCAGGGCGGGCAGATGCGTCGCTGGGCTCGCAAGTTCACCCCCGACACCCCGGTGAAGTCGGACGCCGCCGAACTGGATTTAGAGGAGCACACCGGTTTGCCCGGAGATGAACCTTTCCAGGTGGATAAGGTTTCCTGGCAACCCCTCAAATCGGAATAAGACCGATATTTTTTCTAAACCGGCAGTTCACGCGGGAAAAACTTTTCCTAATATGACCTGGGCGCGCCGATAGGTGACAATAGGGATATGGATTTTCTTTTTACACCTCTCGGGATTGTAGTTGTAGTTCTAGTTCTGGCGGTCGTTGGAACCGGTAGCGCTTTGGCGGTGCGCTCTGCGAAAGCGAAGAAACGGCTAGAGCCCTCCAAAGCGAAACAACTGGAAGCGACTCCCAGTGAAGCGGGTGGGGAGGAAGAAACTCCCGTAGATGGGGGAGCGGAACCTACAGCAGCTGAACCGGCTAAAGAAAGTGAAACCGCTGATAAAGAGGGTGCGAAAGAGGCAGTCCCAGAGACCGCGATTGCGGAGCCGGAGGTTGCGGAGCCGGAGCAGGCAGCGCCGGAATCAGTAGCAGCGGAAGAAACGCCAGTCGCGGCAGAATCCGCCGAACCCGCCGAAGAGCCAAGCGAAGCTCCCATCGCGGAAGAAGCCCATCCGGTAGAACCAGAACCGGAAAGTACTGAGGCCGCCCTCGAAACCCCAGAACCAGCCCAAGGACGGATGCAGCGTCTGCGTTCCCGGCTGGCGAAATCAGGATCATTCGGCAAAATGCTGCTGGGAGTGCTCGGTCGCGGCGACCTGAGCGCAGAAGATTGGGAAGAAATAGAAGATACTTTGCTGCTGGCAGACTTAGGGATCGCCGCCACCGATGAGCTGATGGAGGAACTGCGTACCCAGGCGAAAGTGCTGGGGACTTCCGATCCGGATAAGATTCGAGAAATTTTGCGTGCGAAACTGATTGAGCTGGTAAACCCGGATTTGGATCGCAGCCTAAACCTAGAGCAGGCCGATGGCAAAAAACCGGGGATCGTCCTCGCCGTGGGAGTAAATGGCACCGGGAAAACCACCACTGTAGGCAAGATTGCCCGCATTTTGGTGGCGGAAAACAAATCCGTAGTGCTGGGAGCGGCCGATACGTTCCGGGCAGCCGCTGCTGACCAGCTAGAGACCTGGGGTAACCGGGTAGGAGTGGAAGTAGTGCGCTCCGATAAAGAGGGCGCCGATCCGGCCTCGGTAGCTTTTGATACGGTTAAATATGCCAAAGATAAAGGGCTAGATGTGGTGCTGGTAGACACCGCGGGACGTCTACAGAATAAAGCCGGTTTGATGGACGAGTTGGGCAAGGTCAAACGGGTAATCGAAAAGAGCGCCCCGGTGACCGAGACCCTGTTAGTTCTAGATGCCACTACCGGCCAAAACGGGATGCAACAGGCAAAAGTATTCTCCGAAGTGGTAGATGTTAGCGGTATTGTGCTCACCAAGCTCGACGGGACGGCTCGGGGCGGAATTGTGGTTAGTGTGCAACGCGAACTAGCAGTGCCGGTTAAGCTAGTGGGACTAGGGGAAGGCCCCGATGATTTGGCGCCTTTCGTACCCGAAGATTTCGTAGATGCGCTGCTGAAGTAAACTAGACGGCGAAACTATTTCCAGGAGGAAACCACTTTGTTCAATAGCCTGTCTGATCGCCTAGCCGATTCCTTTAAGCGTCTGCGCTCTAAAGGCTTGCTGACCGAGGCGGATGTTGACGCTACCGTCTCCGAAATCCGCCGTGCCCTGCTAGAAGCCGACGTAGCGCTGCCGGTAGTCCGCCAATTCACCAAGACGGTGCGGCAACAAGCTTATGGAGCGGCGCGTTCCAAAGCCCTAAATCCCGGCCAACAGGTAGTCAAGATTGTTCATGACGAACTGGTGGAGGTCTTGGGGGGCGAGACCCGGGAACTTAACTACGCTAAGCGCGGACCATCAGTTTTCATGCTGGCTGGTCTCCAAGGTGCCGGTAAAACTACTCTGGCCGGAAAACTCGGCAAGTGGCTGCGAGAAGAAGAAGGCAAACGCGTCCTCCTCGCTGCCTGTGACCTGCAGCGTCCGGGCGCGGTCACTCAGCTAAGTATTGTTGCCGAAAAGGCCGGAGTAGATATTCACGCTCCCGAATCCGGGGACGGAAAGGGCGATCCGGTCGAGGTAGCACGTTCGGGACTAAACCGGGCAATCGCCGAAGGCTATGACGTGATTATCGTCGATACCGCTGGTCGGCTCGGTGTCGATGAAGAAATGATGCGCCAGGCGCGCGATATTCGCGATGCGGTTAATCCTAACGAGATCCTATTTGTCCTGGACGCCATGGTGGGGCAGGACGCAGTGCAAACTTCGATTGCCTTCCGTGACGGGGTGGGCTTTACCGGGGTAGTGCTCTCTAAACTTGACGGTGATGCCCGCGGCGGGGCGGCGCTTTCGGTGCGCGGGGTAACCGGGCAACCGATCTTGTTCGCTTCTACCGGCGAAAACTTGGGTGATTTTGAGCGTTTCCATGCCGAACGGATGGCCGGGCGCATCCTCGATATGGGTGATATGCTCACCCTGATTGAGCAGGCGCAAAAGGCCTATGACCAAAAAGAAGCCGAGGCGCTGGCTCGGAAGATGCAGAAAGGGCAGTTCACCCTCACCGACTTTATGGCGCAGCTGCAGCAGCTCCGCAAAATGGGGTCGATGAAGAAACTGATGGGAATGCTGCCCGGCATGAATCAGTACCGCGACCAGTTGGATGCCTTTGACGAAAAGAGCATCGACCGGATTGAAGCCATTGTAAACTCCATGACCCCGGCAGAACGCGATGACCTTTCCCTGCTGAACGGTTCGCGCCGCGCCCGGATCGCGCGCGGTTCCGGCACCACCGTTACCGAGATAAATGGGCTGGTAGAGCGGTTTACTCAGGCTGCGAAAATGATGAAACGGATGTCTAATGGGGGAGGCATGCCCGGGATGCCCTCTATGCCGGGGATGCCCGGAGGGCGCGGAGGCGCCACCAAGAAGCAGCGTAGGGCGGGGAAGAAGAATCGCCGCAAGTTCGGCAATCCCGCGAAGCAAAAACAGTGGGAGGCACAACAAGCCGCTAAAGGCGAGGAAACAGCGCCGGCTCCCGGCAGTGCTTTCGGGATGGGAGCTGCGCAGCCAGCCGCCCCGGCCGCAGCTCCCACTTTGGATGATCTGCCCGATGACTTGAAACGAATGCTGGGACAGCGATGAAGCAACTTAGCGGAAATTTTTATTACCGTAAGCAAGCTAATCAGGCTCCCAGCTGGGTGCGGGGGCAGTTAACGATTACCGAGGACGGACACTTCGGAACTTTTAAAGCCGACGCCACCGCTGACGGCGACTATTTCCTGCCGGGATTTTGCGATGTGCATTGCCATATCGGTTTCGCGGCAGTAGGGCAGATAGCCACACCGCAAGAAGCCTTAGCGCAGGCAGAGGCGGATCGAGACTGCGGAATTTTAGCGATTCGTGACTGCGGAAACCTGGAATATGCTCCCGGTATTTTAGGGAACCCTGCTTTGCCGCCGATTATTCGCTGTGGACGCCATATTGCTCGCCCTAAACGCTATATGCGGCTGCTACCTATCGATGTAGAGAACCTGAGTGATTTACCGCAGGTGATGGCGAGCCAAGCGCAAAAAAGTGACGGATGGGTAAAAATCGTGGCCGACTGGATCGACCGCTCCAACGGCGCGGATTCAGATTTGGATCCCCTGTGGCCCACCGAAATCTTGCAGGAGGGGATTGCGGCTGCTCATGAGGCAGGAGCGCGGGTAACCGCGCACGCATTTTCCCATAAAGCGATTGCGGGTCTGCTAGAAGCGGGGATCGACTGTATTGAGCATGGCAGTGGAATTGATGCCGAGCAGGCTCAAGAGTGCGCCCGGCGCGGGATTCCGGTGACTCCTACCTTGTTGCAGGTTGAATTGTTTAATCAGTTCGCGGCGCAGGCGGGTCAGAAATATCCGGTGTATGCGGAAACTATGCGGAAAATGTGGGAAGGGCGGCGCGAGCATTTTGCGATGCTCTACGATGCCGGAGTGCAGCTGCTGCCGGGTACCGATTCCGGTGGGTATCAACCGCATGGAGAGTTGGGACGGGAACTGGCGCTATGGGAACGCGGCGGGATACCTGCCCGGGAAATTATTGATTTTGCTACCTGGCGCGCCCGCGACTACCTAGGGGTGGGCGCCCTGGAACCGGGAGCCCGCGCCGACTACCTGCGCTATTCCTCAGATCCGAGTAGCGATCTGGAAATGGCAGTTAAACCTGAAAAAGTGGCCTTGCTGGGGCGCGAGTTCGCCACTAAAGCCCCGGTTTCCTAGGACTAATAGCCTAAAGAGGGTAATAATAGAAGCTATGAGCACTTCGGGAATGAGCCTTGACCACGCGTTAATGATAATCGCGGGGGAGGCGGCACAACAGGTAGGGGTCTACCTGCGCAAAGCCTTTCGTGCGCCCCTAGAGGTGTTCTTAAAAGCCGGTATCCACGATCCAGTCACTATCCATGACCGCTATGTGGAGGCGCGGCTGCAGTACCTGCTAGGCAGCGCGATACCCGGCTCCCGGATCTTGGGGGAGGAAACCGGGGAGCACGTCCTCGAGAAAGAAAAAGTTGCCGCAGCCGGAGCCTTAACTTTGCAACAGGTCCACGCTGCTTGCCAGGAAAAATCACGGCATCGCCTAGAGCAGCCACTTGCAGCTGAGGAGTTCGCCTGGCAGCAGGCTCGTGACGACCAGCGCGAGGAGGCCCCGGGGGCAGGCGAACTGGCGGAAGCAAAAGCGCTAGTGAAGGACTTAGGGAAGCGGGTGCGCTGGATTGTAGATCCTATTGATGGCACCGCGAACTTTGCCTCCGGCGTCGCCTATTTCAACACTTCTATCGGGGTGGAGCTAGATGGGAAAGCGGTGGCAGGCGCTGTTTATGTTCCCTACACTCGCGAACTTTTCATCGCTGATGCTACCAATGCCACCCTTTATGAGGGGGAGCGCGCCACCGCGATGCAAGCCGATAATGCGCGCGCCGAAAGCGAAGGCATCATCACCGGGTATTTCCCCTTCCGGGATAAAAATCCGCAGCGAGTAGAAAAATCCTGGCAGATGGCCGCCCGCCTGGCTAATGCTTACGCGACCGTGCATTCTCCCGGTGCCGGGGCTTTGGACCTGGCACAGGTAGCTGCCGGGCATACCGCCGTCGCCTTTGGAACTGCGATGCGCCCCTGGGATGTGGCTGCCGGGATCCACCTAGTGCGAGTGGCTGGGGGACAAGTCCAAACTTTCCAAACCCGTTATAACCGGGAAGATCCCGAACATTTGCGCGGGGCGTTTGTGGCTAGCGCCCGCGATTTAGATCCGGTTACTGCCCGCGCCGCCGTGGAACAGTTTATTCGTGCTTTTCAGTAGCTCCCTCCCGGTTTCACCGCAGTCAGTCCAGCGATTAGGGGCGGCAGCCTTTTGTGCGGCGATGCTCCTGGAATCGCGCAGAGAGTAGCTAAGAGGTGTGAAACTGCTCAAAGAAGCCGGCCTAGCGGGCAGTAAAGTAGAAACACAGCCTCAAATTCTGGCAGAATAGCTAGTTGTACCGGGCCAAGACACCCCCTCTCTGTGTGGCGGCCTTGTCTCGAGAGTTTGATCCAGGCCGAATCCCACCGGCTAGGGCGGACACTCAGCAGTCAATAGAACAGGAGAAACCACAAAAGTGGCAGTTCGTATTCGTTTAAAGCGTGTTGGTAAGATTCACTACCCGGTGTACCGGATTGTAGTGGTGGATGGACGCAAAAAGCGCGACGGTCGCGTAATCGAAGAGGTTGGACAGTACAACCCCAACGAGGAACCGTCTTTTATTCAGGTCCAGTCGGATCGGGTTCAGTACTGGCTCGGCGTGGGGGCACAGCCCTCGGACGCAGTTCGCCGGTTGCTGGTACTTTCGGGCGATATTGCCCGCTTCAACGGTAAAGAAAACGTTGAAAGCTGGATTAAGACCAAAGAAACTCTTAGCAGCGACGAGGCCCGCGAAAAGAACGTGAAGGCCGCCGCGGACGAGGCACAAAAGCGCAAGGCTAAGGTAAGCGAAGAAAAAGCTAAGGCCGAGGCCGAGGCGGCAGCTAAAGAAGCTGAAGAAGCCAAGGCTGAAGAAGCTGAGGAAGCTGCTCCCGAGAGTGAGGAAGCCTAAATATGTTGGCGGATGCACTAGAACATCTAGTTAGTGGAATTGTCGATCACCCCGACGATGTGCGGGTGGATGAACGCAGTATGCGGCGCGGCAAGCTGCTAGAGGTGCGGGTCAATCCGCAGGATCTTGGGCGAGTAATCGGTCGCGGAGGTCGCACCGCGCGGGCTCTGCGCAAGGTTATGGGCGCACTTTCTACTCGCGGACCGGTTCGGGTTGATGTAGTCGACACGGATCGTCGTTCGCGCCGATAGCGCTAGTTTTTTAGTTGCGAGCCCCATGAGGATTCATGGGGCTCGCAACTTATATAACAGGAAAGAGAACTATGAATCTGGTAAAAGTCGGGCAGGTTGGCCCGCCGCGTGGCCTAAAAGGCGAAGTGCTGGTGCGTCCCTTTACCGACTATCCCGCCGAACGTTTCCAAGTGGGAGCCACCCTGACTACCGCTGCAGGTGAGGAATGGACAGTGGCGTCCTACCGGGAAATAAAAAATCGCTACTGCCTGACTTTTTCGCATATAAACACGCGTGAGGGCGCAGAAGCTATCCGGGGTACCGAACTTTTTGCCCCGGAAACTTCCCGGGAAGATGAATACTCTTCTGTGCAGCTAGAAGGGCTAAAAGTCGTTAGTCCCGCGGGTGAACCCCTAGGTAAATGTGCGGGACTTGCTCTGGGGGGATTCCAAGACCGCCTGCAGGTAACCACGGCTGAGGATCAACTAGTGGAAGTACCTTTTGTGAAAGCCTTAGTGACCGGGGTTGACCTCGAAAATGGGGTAATCACCGTGGATGCACCTGACGGATTGTTTTAAGGGTGCAGAAAGGTTCCCCCATGCGGATAGATATTATCTCGATTTTCCCCCAGTTCTTTGATTGCTTAGATGTTTCTCTTATGGGTAAAGCCCGAGGCAGCGGTATTTTGCAAACCCATATATGGGATTTGCGGGACTGGACCCAAGACGTACATCGGACTGTGGATCGCGCCCCCGCGGGCGGGGGCGCGGGGATGGTGATGAAACCCGATGTGTGGGGCAAAGCCATTGACCAGGTGATTGACCAGGCAGGTGCCGCTAAAACGGTGCTGGCTATCCCCACCCCTTCGGGAATTCCACTCACTCAACGCCAGGTACGGGATCTAGCGGAAAACGCCGAGCATCTGGTGGTGGCCTGCGGGCGCTATGAAGGAATCGACCAGCGAGTCAGCCAGTACTATCAGCAGCAGCCAGGTGTTGCGGTGTTACCTTTTTCCCTGGGCGACTATGTGCTAAACGGGGGAGAAGTCGCCGCCGTTGCCCTGATAGAAGCAACTTGCCGGTTGCTGGATGGCTTCGTAGGTAACCCCGGTTCCCTGGTGGAAGAATCCTATGAACTATCCGGACTGCTGGAATATCCCGCCTATACTCAGCCGGCTACTTGGCGCGACCTGGAAATCCCGCCAGTATTGCTCAGTGGGGATCACCAAAAGGTCAAAGATTGGCGCCGCCAGCAGTCCCTAATGCTAACTGCCGCTCGTCGCCCCGATTTGATTTGGGATTTAGCCCCGGACGCCCTCGAAAAATCGGATCGTGAAATCCTGGCTGCCCACGGATTCCTACCTGCCCCCTATAGCCGGCAGGTACGTTTTCGTCGCGCGCAGCCGGGAGAAGCGGCAACCTGCTCAGCTATAGCATCTCGCCTATTCCCACAGGCTTGCCCGGACTATTTACCCGAGGACGCGATTGCCCGTTTTGTCGCTGAAGAACTTAGTGAGCAGGCTTTTAAAGCCTATCTAGCTGATCCGGGAACTTTAATCATCTTGGCTGAAGTGGCTCCCGGCGAAAAAAACAAAGAAGAAACCTCGTGGGAAACTGCCGGTTACACCTTAATCAACGCGGGCGCCCCCGGGTTTTTACCCCCCGAAGAAAACCTGGTGCAAGCAGCGGGAGAAAACTGCGCCTACCTGTCAAAATGCTATCTGGATCAGCGCTGGCGCAGCTCGGGACTGGCAGGGGCAATGTTGGAAGTATCCCATGCTCAGCTGCAAGCACTTTTCCCGCATATAACCAAGATTGGTTTAGGCACCAACCAGGCCAACCGTCGAGCCCTAAAATTTTATCGCCACCACGGCTACCGCAAATGCGGGCGTCGCACCTTCATGGTGGGCGGAATTGAAAATCAGGATCTGATCGCGGTTAGGGATTTCACAGCCCGCCAGGTTCCGTCTTGGGCGCAAAACGTGGCACAATAGGCAAGGTTGCACAAGTAGGCTGCGAAACCTGCCGCAGGGGGCCGCAAATGCCGCTTGGCAATGCTAGATACGCCGGCTAGACCGGCCCGATAGCTGACGTTACCTGCGGAACGAAAGCAAATGAGGAAACTACATTGAATATCATCGATGAGATTAACCAGAAGTCCCAGCGCTCTGATCTGCCCGATTTTCGCGCCGGCGACACCGTTAAAGTAAACGTACGGGTCACCGAAGGTGGAAACACTCGTATCCAGGTGTTCCAGGGGGTTGTAATCTCCCGTCACGGCAAGAAACAGCCGAATGCCACTTTCACCGTGCGTAAAATTAGCTTCGGGATCGGGGTAGAACGTACCTTCCCGGTAAACTCGCCGACTATCGAATCTCTCGAGGTAGTAACCCGCGGCGATGTGCGCCGGGCGAAACTGTACTACCTGCGTGAACGTCATGGGAAAGCCGCTCGTATTAAAGAGCGTCGCGATTCCTAAAATCGTTATTTGTTAATCGGCTCTGCCTGCGGGCAGAGCCGATTAACTTATATATGGCATGATGGAAATATCGAATCATGGCGGGAGCTAAAGGGATGAAAGAAACTAGAGCCGCAAGCGGCTTAGGGAAACGAGCGGCAGACGGGCCTGCCTCAGGAAGTGGCCGCCGCACACGCAAGACTCCCTCCAAATGGTGGTTGATGATTCGGGAAACCCTAATGATGGTGGTAGTTGCCCTAGCCATCTCCGCAATTATCAAGGCTTTCTTGTTGCAGGCCTTCCAAATCCCGTCCTCCTCGATGGAACAAACTCTGCAAATCAATGACCGTATCATCGTGTCAAAACTGGTTCCTAAATACCGGCAACTTAACCGAGGCGACGTGATTGTTTTCCAAGATGATGAAAACTGGCTAAAACGCGGCGCCAACACCCCCAGTCCCTCCCTGGTCGGCAAGATGATGATTTGGGTAGGGCTGCGCCCCGATGACTCCCACAACCACCTGGTTAAACGAATCGTCGGACTACCGGGGGATCGGGTGCAATGCTGCGACACTAATGGGCGGATAAAAGTTAATGGCGTCAGCGTAGACGAAAGCGGATATATTAACCCCGGCAGCGCGCCCTCTTTAATAAAATTCGATGTGACTGTGCCGGCGGGCAAACTGTGGGTGTTGGGGGATAACCGTTCCAACTCGGAGGATTCGCGTTTCCATATGAAAGAGCCTTCGAAAGGTTTCGTGTCAGTAGACCAGGTGACCGGGCGAGCATTCTCTATCATGTGGCCGATTACTCGGATGTCTACGATTAAGAACACCGACGCTTTCGCAGCGGTTCCGCCTGCTCCCTAAAATGACAACCATCCCAAGTCGAGACCTGGAACTTTCCTTACTATCGCGCGCGGAAAAACTATTTACCTCCCCGGATTACACCGCTATTTCTGCAGGTAAGAGCGGCACTTCGGCGTCTAAACTAACTTGCGTAGCCGGCATTGACGAAGTAGGTCGCGGGGCAATCGCCGGTCCCTTGGCAGTGGGGGTAGCGGTCATAGATGGAAGCGAAGGGGCGCCCCCTGCCGGTTTAACCGATTCGAAACAGCTAACCGCCAAGCGGCGCGAAGCCATGTTCGACGAGTTAGCGGCATGGCCGGCTGCCTGGGCGGTAGGAACCGCCAGCCCCGAAGAAATCGACCGCGAGGGATTAACCCCGGCCTTGCGCTTAGCGGCATTCCGCGCCTTGGAAGCTATAGAAAGAACTGGTTTTTCTCCGCGTTTACTGCTACTTGACGGCAGTTTCGACTATCTAACGGCACCTGCAGATTTATTTGCCTCCTGCGAGCCGCCCTCGCCGGCAGCGGTGTCGACTGCGTCCTCAGAAAAAGAAATTTCCCGCGGAGTTACCACTTTGGTCAAAGGAGATGGGAAATCGGTAGTTATCGCCGCTGCCTCCGTGCTGGCCAAGGTTACTCGGGATAGACTTATGAGCGGCTTGCCCGATCCGGGGTATGGCTGGGCAGCAAATAAGGGATATGCGTCCGCGCAGCACACCCAGGCAATTAGGCAGTTAGGGCTGGATTCATTGCACCGCCTCAGCTGGCATTTGCAGGGAGTGCCGGCAGCGGAATTTAGCCGAGCCTGGCGCGCTCGCCGCACCAGCGCAACGCAAGTTCCCAAAGTTTTTAGCAGTCTAAGGGGATGAAAATTGGGTATTGAAGATTTAGAAGCCTATGAGAACCATCAGGAACTCGCCTTGTTTCGCGAATACCGAGATGTGGTGTCTATCTTCAAATACGTGGTGGAAACTGATCGCCGCTTCTACCTCGCCAATCAGGTTGACGTGCAAATGCACAATAATGGCGGGGATGTTTTCTTTGAAGTAACCCTACAAGATGCCTGGGTATGGGATATTTATCGGCCTTCCCGCTTCGTTAATCGGGTAAAGGTTTACTCTTTCAAAGATATTAACGTGGAGAAGCTGCCCGAATCGGAAATAACTATTTAAAATACCTGCCCGGATAGCGCATTTAGCTAACCGGGGCGGCGGGCGGCTGTTACCATAGAAGGAAAGTGTTAGGCGTTTTTACGATGGTATATATGCAGAAAGGCTGACAGTGTCCAAGATTAATACTGTAGCGCCGGACTGGTCCGGGATAGCTTTCCATAATGACTCCTTTGTCGATGTTTCCAGCGAGGATTACCGCGATAAATGGGCAATAATGTTCTTCTATCCGGCGGATTTTTCCTATGTTTGCCCCACCGAACTAGAGGATTTGGCAGACAACTACGCTCAGCTGCAGCGGATGGGGGTAGAGGTTTATTCGGTTTCTACCGATAAACATCATTCCCATAAGGCTTGGCATAAAACCTCGAAACGGATTCAAAAAATTTCTTTCCCCATGGTGGCCGACCCTACCGGCAAGATTTCGCGAGCGTTTGGAGCCTTGGATGAAGAATCCGGGTGCGCCTATCGCTGTACCTTCCTGATTGACCCCAGCGGGATTATTCAATATGTAGAAACCACTTCGGATGCGGTAGGACGCAGCGCCGGGGAACTGCTGCGGAAAGTACGGGCGGCCCAATATATTTACGATCACCCTGACGAGGTGTGCCCCGCGAACTGGGATTTGGGGGAGAGCACCATTACTCCTACGTTTGATCTGTCTGGAAAGCTATAAGCAATGCTAGAAGAGAAAATACTTGACCAGGTAAAACAAGTTATTGGATTAGTTAAATACCCGGTAGAGTTTGCGACTTCCCTGGATTATTCCGAACAGTCCAAGCAGACCTCCGAAATCCTGCATCAGATAGCGGGATTATCTGACAATATCCAGGTAAAATGGGAAGAAAATAAGCGTAAACCTTCTTTTGCGATTCGGCGGGTGGGAACCGATATTAGTGTACGTTTCGCGGGGGTGCCGACCGGAACCGAATTCAACAGCTTTGTATTAGCGTTATTGCAGGTGGGTGGGCATCCAGTGAAGGCTGATGCTGATATTATCGCCGCGATTAAAGAAATCGATGAACCCGCCGAGTTCACCAGTTATGTTTCGCTTTCTTGCATGAACTGCCCGGACGTGGTGCAAGCCCTGAACGCGATTTCAGTTCTCAACCCCTTAATCAAACACACCACGGTGGATGGGGGAACTTTCTGGGAAGAGTTCGAGCATCTGCATCTGCAATCCGTACCCACGGTGATGAAGGATGGAGAACTATTCCTGCAGGGCAGGGCAACTTTAGAACAGATCGTTTCCAAGATTGGGCGGGGAATGACCGGTCTGCGGGCAAAACGCCTCAACGCCCTGGAACCCTTCGACGTGCTGGTAATCGGGGGCGGCCCCGCCGCCACCGCCGCAGCAGTATATGCGGCGCGTAAACAATTACGAGTCGGGTTGGTGGCAGACCGCATCGGGGGACAAATCCTAGAGAGTGGTCAGATCGAGAATCTAATTACCCTTGAACGGGTACAACCCGAGGATTTGGTCGCCACTTTTAAAGCTAACCTGCGTGATTACGCGGTTGAACAGATTGGCGGGATCCAAGTTGAGTCCATTGGGGAACGCGATAAGGACGGAATGATTCCGCTTACTACCGAGGGCGGGGCTTGTCTGCGCGCGCGTACCGTGGTGATTTGTAGCGGTACCAGTTTTAGGCGTCTGGATATTCCTGGCGAAGAACAGTACCTGAACCGGGGGGTCACTTTCTGTCCTCACTGCGACGGTCCGTTGTTTGCCGATCGCCGGGTAGCAGTCATGGGTGGCGGCAACTCAGCGGTCGAGGCCGCAATTGACCTGGCGGCTTTGGCTCGCGAAGTTACCTTGATTGACCTGGCAGATCAGTTGCAGGCCGATAAGGTGCTGGTCAATCGCTTGGAAACGCTACCTAATACCAAGGTAATCAGTTCTGCCAAGGCCACTAGGGTGCTGGGGGACGGCCATCGGGTTACCGGTCTGGAGTACGCTGACGCCAGTGACCAGAAGCAAACTTTAGATTTGGACGGGATCTTCGTGCAGATCGGCTCGATTCCCAACACTGACTGGTTACCGGAAACTATGCAGTTAGAAGACGGATATATCAAGGTAAATAACCAGGGTGCCACTTCGGTGCCGGGAATTTTTGCCGCCGGGGATTGCACCAACACTCCGCATAAACAGATTGTGATTGCCCTGGGTGCCGGCGCTAACGCTGCCCTAGGGGCTTTTAACTACCTGATTCGCTGTCCGCAGCACGGTGAACAGCTGTTCTAACGGTTTTATTTTTTAGGGCGCGAGTGCTCGTGCCCGAGTTTTCTGTACCTTGGGGGAGGTTGTCCCCAAGGGGAGATAATCCGGGGTTTTCCTGGTCCGCAAAATAAAAAATTTAGTTTGCCTGCCTGCAAGGTAAGTCTTAAAGCATGGCAACCAAGAACCGAGAAATCGGGGCGGCGGGAGAGAATCTGGCAGCCCGGATGCTTAAAGAGTGCGGATACCAGATAATCGACCGCAATTGGCGGTGTCGATTCGGGGAAATCGATATTATCTGCCGAGATCCGCGTTCGGCGCGTCTAGTATTTGCCGAGGTAAAAACCCGTACCACTCAGCAATATGGGGGCGCTAAGCGGGGGATAGGGCGCGAAAAATATGGCCGCCTGCGCCAGCTGGTCAGCGTATGGCTATCTCGACACCCAGATATTGGGAAAGGGTACGGGGCACGGATTGATCTGATTGCCATTGATGTCTCCGGTGGAAAAGTTCCGGTAATTACCCACTGTCGGGGGATTTAAAATGGCGCAAATCGGAACTTGTTTCGCGCTAGGAATGGTGGGTTTAAACGGTCACCTAATCAAAGTAGAAGCCCATCACACTCAAGGATTACCAGCATTTGCACTGGTAGGACTGCCAGATGCTTCACTGCGGGAATCTCGGGCTCGGGTGGAGGCCGCGATCGCCTCTACCGGGCTGCGGTGGGAACCTACCCGGCTGACGGTTAATCTTTCCCCGGCGGAACTGCCTAAGACTGGCTCCGGTTTTGATTTACCGATCGCGCTAGCAGTGGTGGCCTCCCGCTATGCGGGGGTGCAAAAACGGGCAGAGGGGATGGTGTTTTGTGGGGAACTGGGCTTGGATGGCCGAGTCTATCGGGTAAAAGGAATCTTGCCACAGGTTTTGGCGGCGCGACGTGCCGGCTTTAAGAAAGTGATGGTGGCCTCCGAAGCGGTTGCCGAAGCCTCCCTAATCGAGGGAATAGAAATCATTGGAGTATCGCACCTGGTAGAAGCGCTGTTTTATTTAGGGATGCGAAAGATGAAAGAGCGGGTAGCGCAGCTTAAAACCCTAGATAAACCTGCATCCCCGCAAGTATCCCCGGCCTCAGCGATCGATGATCCCCCGGATTTGCAGGAGGTGCGAGGAGCGTTCCTGGCGCGCAAAGCCTTGGAGATAGCTGCCGCCGGGGGACACCACCTGAGTTTTATCGGGGTTCCCGGATCTGGGAAAACCATGCTGGCGCGTTGTTTACCGGGTATTTTACCTCCGTTAAATGACGAAGAAGCCCTGGAAGTAACCTCGATTCACTCCCTGGCGGGAACTTTTATGCCTGCCAATGGCCTGATGCGCTGCCCGCCCTTTATTGCCCCGCACCATTCTGCGACGCTGCCGGCTTTGATCGGGGGAGGCAGCGGGATTGCTACCCCGGGCGCGATCTCCTTAGCTCACCGGGGCGTGCTTTTCCTAGATGAAGCCCCTGAGTTTCAAACCCGCAGCCTAGATGCTTTAAGACAACCTTTAGAAACTTCAAAAATAACCGTGCATCGCTCGCGGGCAGTCACCAGTTTCCCGGCCGCGTTTCAGCTGGTGATTGCGGCTAATCCGTGTCCTTGTGGGATGTGGGGACAGTTGGGAGGGGAATGCAAATGTACTCCTTACCAGCGGGTACGGTATTTGGCGCGGCTATCGGGGCCGCTGATGGATCGCATCGATCTGCAATGCCGGGTAGGGCGACCAAAAATTACCGATTTAACCACTGACGAAGTACCCGAGACCAGTAAAACCGTGCGCGAGCGGGTGTTATCTGCTCGAGAACGTGCGCGTTATCGCTGGAAAGAGCAGGGAGTTACCCTAAATGCTCGCATCCCCAGCCGTATTTTGAGGCAGCGTTTAGATTCCGCCACTAAAGACCGCCTGGATCACCTGGTGGGTTCGGGAAGAATTTCGATGCGGGGCGCTGATCGTATTTGTCGGGTGGCCTGGACGGTCGCTGATCTTAAAGGCAGAGATAAACCCACCAGCGAAGATTTTGGTCTGGCCTATTCGCTGCGAACTTCGCACAGCTCTTAGGAGGAAGTATGGAAGATAATCATCAGTACCGATTGGCCTGTGCCAGTTGGTCAATGCTAACTGAGGCCGAAGATTTGGCGGCAGATTTACTGCTTAGTGAACTCGGACCGGTTGCCGCTTTAAAAATTGCACGCCGCGCCGCCAGTGATGATCCGCAGCGTTGGCACCGATATCTGCCGGTAGAGCTAGTTCGACGCAGCGGCGGAGATAAGTGGGATAAAAGTTTTTCTAGGTGGCGGGGGCGTCTAGAATCCCTAGATTTACCGGCCTTAGAAAAGATGCTCTCCCGAGGGCGTTTTAAGTTAGTTACTCGGCGCGATCCAGATTGGCCAGCCGCGTTTGCAAATGTCGCTAACGCACCCTGGGCACTGTGGGCAATCGGGGATACTTCCCTGCTAAATCAGGAGAGTGAAAAAACGGTGGCGATGGTAGGGGCGCGTGCCGTTTCCAACCTGGGACACGATATTGCCACCGAACTTGCCTGGCGCTGTGCCGGGGAGGGGATGACCCTGGTTTCCGGGGGTGCTTATGGGGTGGATTGCCTGGTTCACCAGGCTTGTCTGCGGGCAAAAATCCCTACGATTAGTCTGCTGGCAGGAGGTCTGGATCGTCCTTATCCGGCTATGAACTCGCAGATGTTTAAACAGATTTCTGGCAGCGGCTTGTTGCTTAGTCAATATCCGCCCGGATCGCGCCCCACACGCTGGCGATTCTTAGATCGCAATCGCCTAATCGCGGCGTTATCGGCCGCAACTGTCGTCATCCAGGCGGGTTTTCGCTCTGGAGCGCTCAATACTGCCCGGCACGGCATGGAACTAGGGCGGCAAGTGGGGGCAGTTCCCGGCCCGATTAACCAACCCGAATGGGCGGGTTCCAACCAGTTAATTCGAGATGGCGCCACTTTGATTAGCAGTGCCGAGGACGTGCAAGAAATGATTGCGCCCCTGGGGACGGTAACTGCCCATCCGATGCGGGTGCAGACAGGGTACTTGGACGGCCTGGATCCGCTAAGCGCCCGAATCCTGGATGCTACTCCGTTGCGGAGTCCGGCAAATGCCTCGGCAATTGCGCGCGCCAGCGGGGCAGCCATCGAAGAAGTGCTGTCCATTATGGGTAACCTGGAAATGGATGGCCGGGTAATCCAACTTGATGGCAAATGGAAAAAGGCGGGAGTCTAGGGATGCGAGCGGTGAAGCGAGGCGAAGCCTTAGAAGATTATCGCCGCTATCTGCAGTATGCGAAATCATTCTCTCCAGCCTCCATTAAGGCGTATCTAGCGGATTTGCGTGGCTGGCTGGATCATTGCGAGATTACCGAAGAAGAATCGATTTTACCGGCCTGCACTTTGCCGGCAGCGCGTAATTGGTTGGCGCAGCTGCGCTCCCAGGGACAATCGGCTACCACTATTGCCCGTAAAATCGCGGCGCTGCGTGCTTTTTCAAAATGGGCAAAACAAAACCAAGTGCTGGAAACAGATTTTGCGAAGCAACTTCGCACCCCGAAAACCGCGAAAAATCTGCCGCATATGTTATCGGTTTCGCAAGCTAAAAAGCTGCTTGCTTGGTGCGAAAGTCAGGCAGATACTAGCGCGGTGATGGCGCGAGATTGGGCGATCTTCGAGTTGATTTACGCCACCGGGGCGCGGGTGGGCGAGATTTGTGCCCTAGTACCGGAAGATATTGATTTCAACTCGCGCACGGTGCGGCTGTGGGGCAAAGGATCAAAAGAACGAATAGTTCCCTTTAGTCCCCAGGCCGGAAAAGCTTTGCGCTTCTACTTGCAGAGGGCGCGGGGAGAGCTGCAAAAGTTGCCGCCTACTGACGCCCTATTCTTAGGAGCCCAAGGCGGGGTAATTTCGGAAAGGATCGTACGCGGACGCCTGCACCGCGCCTGTGCCCTGGCGGGAGTACCCGATTTAGGGCCGCACGGTCTGCGGCACTCGATGGCCTCCCATATGTTGGAGGGCGGGGCAGATCTGCGGGTAATCCAGGAAATGTTAGGACATTCCGCGCTGTCAACTACCCAGCGCTACACCCATGTGGATGCCCATCGTCTAATCGGTGCCTACCAGCAGGCTTTCCCCCGCGCCTAAAATTTTTTCACGTCGCATTCCCCTGTTAGCGACCGCCAAAAGCCGGTTTAAGAGTCGGGGAGTAGGCGAATCGGTCCCAGAATCAGCAATAGAGGATTCAGGTAGTGGTAATCATCGATTTTTGCCCCAAAATGTAGCCCCGGGTGTCCCGCCTCCAAGGTTCCAATCTTTTGACCGGCTGTAACTGACGTTCCTACCTCTAAGTCACTTTTCACCGGGGTGTAGGTAGTGCGAATCAGCTCCGTATGCTTGATCGAAATACTGGGCTTACCGGCGATAGTGCCGACAAAGAAAACAGTTCCCGCGCGCGCACTAAAAACCTCACAGCCTGCCGGCATTGCTAAATCAACTCCCCGGTGTCCGCTACCCCAAGGGGAGCTTGGGGGGTCAAAAGCTCGTAGAATCTCGACGCGGTGGCGACTTGGCCACTGGTAATATCCGATCTCTCCCGCAAGCTGCGCCAGATTCACCGTTTGCCCAAATCCTTGACCTCCCGTGCTGGCAAGAGCCGGGGGAGCCGAGGAAAAAGCCAAGAGTAAGGTCGCGACCAAAGCCGCTAGTAGCGCCCCGAAGGAGTAGAGATTCTTCTTCACTCCCTCAGCTTGCCCGCCCGCAGCCTCCGCAAAAATTTAGTAAATAAACAGACCAGGATGACGCGCCCTTATATACCCCGGAGGACAAACGGAGAAAAACCAGGTAGGCAACCGGCGAAAGTCAGATAGGTAACCAGGCGCCAGCCGCAGAAGAAGCCGCAGGAACAACTGGAACAACCAAAACAAACTTCGCAAACTGAATAACCAGTATTTTCTTTTGAAAACTGTCAGCAGATTAACAGTGCTCAGTGCCACTTTCAGCTTGGGGTAGTTCCTCAAGGCCGCTAAGATAGCTCTTAGCACCTGGATTCCCAGGTGACTTCGCGTACGACTACCAGCCTTGCTGGGTCACGCTGGCTTCGGTCCTATTTTTTGGTGGCGGCAAGCTCTAGGGGATACCCCCGAAAGCGGTCTTTACCAGTAAAAATGGGTGTCAGTGGACGTCGTGCCAGGAACCGAATGGAAACCGTAAACCGGGGCAATAGCCCCAAAACACGTGCGCCCTAGCGCACTGAAAGGAAGTCATGGCGGTAGTAACCATGTCTGAGCTGCTGAAGAGCGGCGTTCATTTTGGACATCAAACCCGGCGTTGGAACCCCAAGATGAAGCCCTTCATCTTGACTGATCGCAACGGCATTTATGTAATCGATTTGGCGCAGACCCTGGATGGCATCAATCGTGCCTATGATTTCGTGCAGCAAACCGTGCTGCGCGGGGGAAACATCCTGTTTGTCGGCACCAAGAAACAGGCGCAAGACTCCATTGCCGAACAGGCGGAGCGGGTAGGGATGCCCTACGTTAATCAGCGCTGGCTGGGCGGCATGCTCACCAACTTCGGCACCGTACACAAGCGCTTGCAGCGTCTGCGGGAACTAGAACAAATCGACTTTGATGATGTTTCCGGTTCTGGACGTACCAAGAAAGAACTGCTGATGATGAGCCGCGAAAAAGATAAACTCACCCGCACCCTGGGTGGTATTCGCGATATGGCACGCATCCCCTCCGCTATCTGGGTAGTCGACACCAATAAAGAGCATCTGGCAGTGGCAGAAGCCAACAAACTGAATATCCCGGTTGTAGCGATTTTGGATACCAACTGTGATCCGGACGAGATCGAGTTCGGGATTCCCGGTAACGATGACGCTATCCGTTCGGTAGCCCTGCTTACCCGGATTATTGCCGATGCCTGCGCAGATGGCTTGATTGCTCGCTCGCAAAAGGCGGCAGCTAAGAAAGAAGCTAGCGAAGAAGCCGCTGCGGAAGGCGAAGCGGCCGCTCCCGCCAGCGAAGAACCCTTAGCCGATTGGGAACGGGAACTGCTAGAAGGCGCCGCAAAGGACGAAGCTAGCGAAGAAGCCGGCGACAAGAAAGCCGAAAAGGCAGAGGACGCGAAAGAAGAAGCCCCTGCCGCCCCCGCGGAAGAGGAAAAAGCCCCGGCTGAAGCAGAAAAGTCTGAATAATCCGCTGAGGATCGTTAACGAGAGGAACATACTTATGGCTATTTCGATGCAAGACATTAAGGAACTGCGCGAACTGACTGGCGCGGGTCTGATGGAAGTAAAGAAAGCACTGGAAGAGGCAAACGGCGACAAGGACGAAGCTGTAAAGGCGATTCGTTTGGCGGGTAAGAAATCCCTAGCTAAGCGGGAAGATCGTTCTACCGCAAATGGCCTGGTAACGGCGAAAGTGCTGGATACCGCGGACGGACAGGCTGGGGTAATGCTAGAGCTGAACTCCGAAACTGACTTTGTGGGCAAGTCCCCCAAGTTCGTGGAGGCCGCCGAGGAAATCATGCAGGCACTGGTAGACAGCGGAGTAAGCACTCGCGAACAGCTGCTAGAGGCTAAATGCGGCGAAGGCACCGTGAAAGACAAGGTCGAGGAAATCGGCGCCCTCTTCTCCGAGAACATTGTTTTGGGACAGGTTACCCGGATTGAGGGCGAGGCCGTGACCAGCTACTTGCACTACTCCTCCGCGGATCTGCCCGCGCAGGTCGGGGTGCTGGTGGCCACCGATAAGGCGGGCGCTGAAGTTGCCCACGATATCGCGCTGCACATTGCTGCTTACAGCCCCCGTTTCATTGACCGCGAGGAAGTTCCCCAGTCTGAACTGGATAAGGAACGCGAAACTCTGCGCGAAATGACGATTAAAGAGGGTAAGCCCGAAAAGATCGTAGACAAGATTGTGGAGGGCCGGATGGGTTCCTTCTACAAGGACAACTGCCTACTGGATCAGGATTTTGCGAAAGATCCCAAGAAGTCGGTAGGACAGATCGTGAAAGCGGCCGGCGGTAAAGTTACTGCTTTTGCCCGTTTCCACGTAGGTTCTTAAGCAAATAAAGATGTGGCCTCAGGAAAATCCTGAGGCCACACTTTTATGTTCGCAAGTCAAAAACCCGGGTTTGCCGGGATAAATAAGTAAGAAGCATTTGGGGGAGCTCCCCAGGCAGTAATCTCGGGTTAAGGTAGTAACAGGTTGCCTACCGGCCAGTAACGATATTTTAAGGGGACAAGGGTGAACCAAGAAGTCGCAAATAAACAACGCAGAGTGATGCTGAAAGTGTCCGGAGAGGTTTTTGGGGGCGGACACGTCGGCATGGATCTGGACGTTATCAATTCGGTAGCTCAACAGATCGGAGCCGCAGTTGAACAAGGAGTTCAAGTAGCAGTGGTAGTCGGCGGGGGAAACTTTTTCCGTGGCGCCGAACTTTCCCAGCGCGGCCTAGACCGGGCGCGGGCAGACTATATGGGAATGCTAGGAACCGTGATGAACTCCCTGGCTCTACAAGATCTGCTAGAGCAGGCAGGAGTAACCACCCGGGTACAAACTGCCATCACCATGGGACAGATTGCCGAACCCTATATTCCCTTGAAAGCGGTGCGTCATATGGAAAAGGGGCGGGTAGTGATTTTCGGTGCCGGGTCCGGTCTTCCGTTCTTTTCTACCGACACTGTTAGCGCCCAGCGCGCCCTCGAAACCCATTGCCAAGAGCTATTAGTAGGTAAAAACGGGGTTGACGGGGTCTATAGCGCAGATCCCAAGCGTGACCCTAATGCCACCAAGTTTGACCACCTCACCTATCAGGAGGCTCTCCAAAAAGAACTGAAGGTTATGGACGCCACTGCCTTTAGTCTTTGTATGGATAATGGTCTCAATACCCGCGTTTTTGGAATGTCTGAGCCTGGCAACGTTACTTCCGCCCTGCTAGGTGAGACAATCGGTACATTAGTTTCTGCTGAAAAGGAGTAGCCAAGTGATTGACGATATTCTGCTCGAGGCCGAAGACAAGATGGAAAAAGCCATCGAGTTTTCCCGGGAAGAGTTCACTGCGATTCGCACCGGGCGGGCCAACGCCGCCATGTTTAACCCGATTTTGGTGGAGTACTACGGGGCGCCTACGCCTTTGCAGCAGCTGGCCACCATCAATATTCCCGAACCGCGTACCGTGCTGATTTCCCCCTATGACAAATCTTCAACCAGCGACGTTATCAAGGCAGTTCGTGACAGCGACCTGGGGGTTAACCCGACTGACGAAGGTAACCATATTCGGGTAACTCTTCCGGAGCTGACCGAGGAACGCCGCCGCGACTATGTAAAACTCGCGGGGCAAAAGGCCGAGGAAGGCCGGGTCACGATTCGTGGTATCCGCCGCAAAGCCATGGATCAGCTTGGGAAGTTGAAAAAAGATGGCGATGCCGGCGAGGACGAAGTGGCCCGCGCGGAAAAGGAAATCGAGGCTTTGACCAAGAAGCAGGTTGATACCATGGATACCCTGCTAGATGCCAAAGAAAAAGAATTGATGGAGATGTAGTTGAATCCCAGCCCCCACGCCTTAAGCGAGGGATCTGCGTCTGTAATGAACCCAGAGCCTGCTAAGAACCCGCCCAAGAAAGCTAAAAAATCACGGGCGGGTCGTAACCTGCCAGCCTCGATTGGGGTGGGGATAGGCCTGGGAGCCTTGGCACTGGCGCTACTGCTGGCACCCACGGTTTTATTCCTGGTTTTTGCTATGGTAGTGGCGATTATGGCCGAAGCCGAGATGTCCAGAGCCCTTGCGCGTATCCGGATAAAACTGTGCCTGCCTCCCCTTTGGGTAGGCACTATTGGGATGCTGCTTTGTGCCTATCTGCTAGGCCCGGAGGGGCTGTGGGCGGCGCTGCTGGCGACGTTAATCGCTTGCGCGATTTGGCGCCTAAGCGTGGGACCTTCTAAGTTTGCTACCCGCGACCTCTTAGCTACCTGCTTTGTGGCTATCTATTTGCCGTTCCTGGCCTCTTTTGTAGTGATTATGCTGCATAACCCGCATCATCCAGCGCCGATTATCCTTTGGATTGTGGTCACTATCTGTAATGACATTGGCGGCTATGCGGCGGGGGCGCTTAAAGGTAAGCACCCGATGGCTCCGGCAGTTTCCCCCTCGAAAAGCTGGGAAGGCTTTGCCGGCTCGGTGGTGATGTGTACGGTGGCCGCTGCTATTGCCGTCTGGGTGACGGGCACTCCGTTGTGGGCAATCCCGGTACTTGGGGTACTTACCCCGGTGATTGCCACCTGCGGCGACCTGGGAGAATCCTTGATTAAGCGGGATTTGCAGCTTAAAGATATGGGGCATTTGCTGCCCGGTCACGGCGGGGTAATGGATCGCCTGGACTCGCTGCTAATCACGGTGCCGCTGTTCTTCGTAGTCTCCCTATTTATCTTTTAAGGGCGGCAGCAATGGCGAAAGAAAAAGCCTCCGGAAAAGGGAAAAGCGCCGCTAAAAGCAGGGGGAAGGGACGCGTCCTCCCCAATAGTGCTGCCAACGATAAAGACTTGATGCGCAGGGCTCGCCCTAGCCGCGATCCCGCTCAAGTAATGCCCACCGATCAAGTACCCGAGGGTGCCAGTAGCCCAGATGCCCGTCCGGTGCTGCGTTTTCAAGCAACCAGGCGAGTAAAACCGCAGGTACATCTGGCTGATTTTGATTTGGCGGGACGCAAGCAACTGCTAAAAGAAGCCGGTTTTCCGGCGTTTCGCGCTGATCAATTATCCCGCCACTATTTCAGTCGGCTGAATATTGATCCGCAGCAAATGTCGGATCTGCCCGCTCAGGGGCGCGAAAAGCTCACGGATCTGGCTTTTCCACCCCTAGTTGAGCAAGTAGTGGTGCGCAGGGGGGATCAGGGAATGACCCGAAAATACCTGTGGCGACTATTTGATGGTGCGGAAGTAGAGTCGGTGCTGATGCGTTATCCCTCCCGCGCTACCCTGTGTATTTCTTGCGAAGTGGGATGCGGAATGGCCTGTCCGTTTTGCGCTACTGGGCAAATGGGGCTGACCCGCAATCTGTCTACCGCCGAAATTGTGGAACAGGTGCGCTTGGCGCGTAAAGCCTGCGAAGAGGGCGAACTTGGCGGGGATCCCTGTCACCTATCCAATGTGGTGTTTATGGGGATGGGGGAGCCGATGGTGAACTATCGCGCGGTGATGGGGGCGGTGCGGCGCCTGATTGCTGACCCGCCGGAAGGTTTCGGGATGTCGGCGCGGGGAATCACGGTTTCAACCGTCGGGCTGGTGCCGGGGATTAAGAAACTGACGGCAGAAAAAATCCCGCTCACCTTGGCGATTTCACTGCACGCCCCTGATGATGAACTGCGTGACCAGCTGATTCCGGTGAATTCTCGATTCAAGGTTAGTGAACTTTTAGATGCCGCCTACCAGTATTTTCAAGCTACCGGCAGGCGAGTTTCCATCGAATACGCCCTGATTAAGAATATGAATGACCAAGCCTGGAGGGCGGGGCTGCTGGCGGATTTGTTGAATGCCCGCGGGCACGGATGGGCGCATGTGAACCCGATTCCCTTAAATCCCACTCCCGGATCTATCTGGACGGCGAGTGAATCCCACGCTCAAGCAGAATTTGTGGATACCCTGGAGAGTAAAGGTATAACTACCACTATCCGCGATACTCGCGGACAGGACATTGACGGAGCGTGTGGCCAATTGGCGACCAAATCTCGGAAGGAGAGGGCTGGCAAATGAGTGAGAACAGCTTTCCGCGAGCCGGTTATTTTACGCGGGGATACGATCCCTCCCAGGTAGACGAGTTTTTCACTAAGGCGCGTAAAGCCTATGAGGGCGGGGTGCCTGCTGAAAAATTCTCGGCTGCCCAGGTGCGGGGTGCCCATTTTGACCTGGTGCGTCGCGGTTATCAAACTAGCGCCATCGATCAGGCAATGGACCGGCTAGAGGCGGCGTTCGTGCGCCGTGACCGCGCCGATAACGTGGCGGTTAATGGTTCTCAGGCCTGGATGGAGCGGGTTGCCCAGCGGGCAACCACTCTTTATCCGCGGATGCTGCGTCCTCGGGGTAAACGTTTCGCCCATCCGGATGGCAAAGGTTATGACGCCGCCCAGGTGGATGAGCTTCTTGACCGGCTGGCACAGTATTTTGACTCTGATGAGGGAATGACTTCTGCCCAGATTCGCAGTGCCACTTTCAAAACCGCCAAGAATGAAAAAGCCTATAAAGAGGGCGTGGTCGATGCCTATCTCTCGCGGGCAATAGAGGTACTGCTGGCGGTAGAATAGCCGCTGGTGGGCGGGAAATGCCGCCAAAATAATACCGGTGATTGGGGAGGCAGTGCGCGACGTTTTCATTCTGGGATCCACCGGATCTATCGGCACCCAAGCCCTAGAGGTTATTACCCAAAATCCGGGGTGTTTTTGTGTCCGCGCCCTCAGTGCCGGGGGATCTAACCTAGCTTTACTGGCGCGCCAAGCCGCGCGTTTCCGCCCCGAGATGGTGGCGATTTCTTTAGATAAGGGCGAAGAGTTCGCTAGCGCGCTAGCTGCGGAACTGGCCGGCAGTAGCGAAAAATATCAACCCGAGGTTTTGACCGGGGAAGATGCTAGTGCGCTTCTGGCTGGGCGAGCTGACCCCGAAGCGGTAGTGCTCAACGGGATTACCGGCGGGGTGGGCTTAGCTCCCACTTTGGCGGCCTTAGAAAGCGGAGCCACCCTGGCACTGGCGAATAAGGAATCTTTGATTGTAGGCGGCGCCCTAGTAAAAGCAGCCTGCCAGCGCCCTGGACAGATTGTGCCGGTTGATTCAGAGCATTCGGCGATTGCCCAGGCTTTAGCTTCGGGTGTGCACCATAAGGGGCTCACCAGCGTAAACCAGGATGGGGGCAGTGAAGTTAGCCAGATTATTCTCACTGCCTCCGGAGGGCCGTTTAGGGGCAAGAAGCGCGCGGACTTAGCGGAGGTCAGCGCGCAGCAAGCGCTTAATCACCCCACCTGGTCGATGGGGCCGGTGGTCACTATCAATTCTTCAACCCTGGTGAACAAAGGGTTAGAGCTGATAGAGGCGCATTTGCTGTTCGATGTTGATCCCGAAAATATTGTGCCGGTGATTCACCCGCAGTCGATTATTCACTCCGGGGTTACTTGGCGCGATGGGGCCACGATTTTGCAGGCCTCCCCACCCGATATGCGTCTTCCGATTGCCTTGGGACTAGATTGGCCGACCCGCCTAGAAAAAACGGTTACCCCTCTGGATTTCACTAGCGCCCAGCAGTGGCAGTTCGAGCCGGTAGATCACGAAACTTTCCCGGCAATAAAACTGGCCCGAGCTGCAGTGGCGGCCTCGGCCTCGCACCCGGCGGTCTATAACGCCGCGAATGAAGTTTTTGTGGATGCCTTCCTGGCGGGAAACCTGCCCTACCTGCAAATAGTGGATTCTTTAGCGGAAGTATTATCTGAACATATCGGTATTGATAATCCGGATTTAGGGCAGATTATGGAAGCGCAAACCTGGGCGAAAGCCAAGGCTCAGGAAATTGTCATAAACACTAGGTAGGGTACCTCCATGGCGTTTTTGCTGGGAATAATAATTCTGGTTGTGGGACTGATTATCTCTATTGGCCTGCACGAATGTGGACATTTGCTGCCCGCCAAGAAGTTCGGGGCGTTAGTTCCCCAGTTCATGATTGGTTTTGGGCCCACCCTGTTTTCGCGCAAACGCGGGGAAACCGAGTACGGGGTAAAAGCCATCCTCTTAGGGGGATACTGCCGGATCCTGGGAATGTATGGACCGGGTGACCCTGACCAATTTGGATACAAACTTGACGGTAAAAAACTTTCGGTGCGCGAGGCACGCGCCCTGGATCCACAGCAAGCTGAAGACTTGGTTCCTACCTGGTCGCAGGAAGCGCGCGATGCCTCCCTAGCAGAGATTCCCCTGGAGCAGCGTCCTCGTGCCTTCTATAACCTGCCAGTACGCCACCGCCTAGTGGTAATGTTCGGCGGGCCAGTCATGAATCTATTCTTGGCATTCGTGCTGATGGGGGTAGCGATGCTGGGGATTGGGATTGCCACCCCCACCACCACGGTCGATAAAGCTGTGTGTCTAAAAGCCGGTCAGGTGGTCGAATGCTCCCAGGAGGGAGCCCAGCCGTCACCGGGAGCCAAAGCCGGCATCAAATCCGGAGATGTATTGGTCGCCTGGAATGGTAAAAAGATTAACACCTGGGAAGACCTGCGCAAATATGCTGGGGCTACTCATGGAGACGCTACCGTTTCGGTGCGCCGCGGCGGAGAGGTTATCGATCTGCAGCTTTCCGGGGTAGAGGGGAAAGCCGGCCTCTACGCGCGTTCGGTGCGTCAAAGCACGGGGATAGCCACCTATGGGCAAACCATGTGGCAAATGTTTTACCAAACCGGAGCGGTAGTCTTAAAACTGCCGGTAGCAGTGTGGAATGTGGGGGTCTCGGTGTTCACCGATACTCCGCGAGATAGCTCGGGGATTATGTCAGTTCTGGGCGTAGGGCGCATCGCGGGAGAAATCGGTTCCGCCCCTGCTACCCAAATAACCTTGGCTGACCGCGCGGGAGGAATGCTTTCCCTGCTGGCCTCGCTAAATATGGCGCTATTTGTATTCAACCTGATTCCGCTGCCTCCGTTAGATGGGGGGCATATTGCTGGTGCCTGTTGGCAAGGAATCAAGAACAGCTATGCGCGGCTGCGTTCTCGCCCCGCTCCCGGCCCAATTGATGCCGCGAAAGCGGTGCCGCTAACATACGTGGTGGCCGGGCTATTGATTGCGATGACAGTTCTGCTGATGGTCGCCGATATTGTGGATCCGATTCGCTTGCCGTAGCGTCTGCCGCTGGGTTTTACTCTTCCTTTGAGCTTTCGCCCTCAGCGAGCATACGAAAAAGCTCTGGTGACAGCAGTGGGAAAGGTCTGATTATTTCTAGAAAATAGGGCTTTAGCGGCTGAACGCGTCATAATAGGAACGTGAGTGTTGAACTAGGAATGCCGGAAGTTGGGCCAGCGGGTTTCCCGCGGAAGAAAACTCGGAAGATCCGTTGCGGAAGCGTAGCTATTGGGGGAGACGCCCCGATTAGCGTGCAATCCATGTGCACCACCAAGACCACCGATATTGGTGCTACCTTGCAGCAGATCGCGGCTCTGACCGCTGCCGGCTGCGATATTGTGCGGGTGGCTTGCCCCAGCGCTGATGATGCGGAGGCACTGCCGGTCATCGCCCAAAAATCTACTATTCCGGTAGTTGCTGATATTCACTTCCAACCTAAATATGTGTTCGCTGCCATTGAGGGCGGGTGCGCCGGGGTGCGGGTTAACCCCGGAAATATCCGCAAATTCGATGATCAGGTAGAAGAAATCACCAAATGCGCACGCAAACACGGCACCGCCCTGCGGATTGGGATCAATGCTGGTTCCCTGGACCCGCGGGTAATGGCACGCCACGGCAAAGCCACCCCGGAAGCGCTGGCAGAATCCGCGGTTAACGAGGCGCGGCTATTCGAGCAATACGATTTTCACGACTTTGCGATCTCGGTCAAACACCATGACCCGGTAACTATGATTCGCGCCTATGAACTGCTGAGCGAAATGGGGGATTGGCCGCTGCACCTGGGAGTAACCGAGGCTGGCCCCCAATTCCAAGGCACTATTAAATCCGCGACCGCCTTCGGCGCGCTGCTGCGTCAAGGTATCGGGGATACTATCCGGGTTTCTCTGTCTGCTGATCCGGTGGAGGAAATAAAAGTCGGGATTGAAATCCTGCAGTCCATGGGGTTAAAAGAACGCACCCTGGAGATTGTTTCTTGCCCGTCCTGCGGACGTGCCCAAGTAGATGTTTACACGTTGGCAAACGCCGTTACGGATGCCCTGAAAGACGAAATTAAAGTGCCGCTGCGAGTAGCGGTAATGGGCTGTGTCGTAAACGGTCCTGGCGAGGCACGCGAAGCCGACCTCGGGGTAGCCAGCGGTAACGGCAAAGGCAAGATTTTTATCAAAGGCAAAGTGATAAAGACGGTTCCCGAGGAGGAAATCGTACCTACTCTGATTGCGGAGGCGCACCGCCAAGCTGAGCTGCTGGGCCTAGAAGAAGGCTCCGGCCAAGTTGAGGTCGCGATTCCTGGTCGTTAAGCTTCCCGAGTTTGCTACTTGCGGCGCGGGGGGGGGATTGGTTTTTCCTCCTGCCCAAGAATTCGGCAAACGTAGCGACGGTTTACGCGCGGAAGAGAAGTTTTTCCTCCCGCCCAAAAATTCGCAACTGCCCGCTGGCAGTTGCGAATTTTGCGCCCACCTAGCCCACTCGGATAAAACTTCTCTCCCGCGCTCACAGCCAGCCCTCCCCATATGGTTGCGCTTCTTGTTGCTGGATGTTGTCTTAGAAAAATCCGGACGCGCGCTCAAACCCAACCGGGCGGGTACAGCTTACCGACCGTAAGCCTTGCGAGTGGGGAGGTAAAAATGGTCTTTAGTTCCAAGTCTTGGGAGATGCAATCCGTACGTTGTATGCGGGAGGAAAAACTTCTCGCTCGCGCGGATCCATACGGTACCTTTCGCCCATACCTCACTTAGGTGCGAGACGACTTGATTCCTGCGAGGCGGGCGCGGTTTAGGTTCCTTTGAATCATCTACTAAACTGGCGAACGTGGCTTACAATATGTCGACTTATTTTGTCAGGACTTTGCGGGAAGACCCGGTAGATGCCGAGGTGGATTCCCATAAACTGCTGGTGCGCGCCGGTTATATTCGCCGTGCCGCGCCCGGGATTTACACTTGGACACCCCTGGGGCTGCGCACGATTCGGCGCGTAGAGCAGGTAGTGCGCGAAGAAATGGATCGGATTGGCGCCCTAGAGGTGGCTTTCCCGGCGTTGCTGCCACGCGAACCCTATGAAGCGACCAACCGTTGGGAAGAGTTCGGGCCTTCCCTGTTTAAGCTGCAGGATCGCAAGGGCGCTGACTACCTGTTGGCACCCACTCACGAAGAAATGTTTACCCTGCTGGTGAAAGACTTTTATTCTTCCTACAAGGATCTGCCGGTCGTCCTCTACCAGATTAAGGAAAAGTATCGGGACGAGGCACGTCCCCGGGCAGGGCTGATTCGCGGACGCGAATTCATTATGAAGGACGCCTACTCTTTCAATATTGACGAAGAAGGACTAGAAGCCTCCTACCAGGAGCAACGCCGTGCCTATCAACGGATCTATTCGCGGTTGGGGCTGGATTTCGTGATTTGTTCCGCGATGGCGGGGGCTATGGGAGGATCGCGCTCCGAAGAGTTTATATTCCCCTGTGCTATCGGGGAAGATACTTTCGTCCGCTCCCAGGGCGGTTATGCCGCCAATGTGGAGGCGGTAACTACCATTGCGCCGGAGCCGAAAGATTATTCGCAGGTTCCGGCGGCGATTGAACGTAAAACCCCTGGTACACACACTATGGAAGCGCTAGTGGATTACTCGAATGAGCATTTCCCGCGCGAAGATGGCCGGGAATGGAATAAGGCTGACACTTTGAAAGCCTTCATGGTTGCCGCCACCTATGCCGATGGGAAACGGGAAGTGCTACTGCTAGGGGTACCCGGGGATCGCGAGATTGATATGCGCCGCCTGGAAGCCTCTCTAGGGGCAGATGTGGAAATGGCCACCCCGGAAGATATGGCCGCCTACCCCAATATCGTGCCGGGCTTTACCGGCCCCACCTGCGCCGGGCCTGACCATCCGGATCGGAAAGTAGACGAGGACGGGAATATCTCCGGCAGCCCCCGCTGTCTCCTCGACCCGCGGGTAGTGGAAGGTACCGAATGGATCGCGGGCGCCGGCAAAGAAGACACCCACATTTATCACCTGGTGGCCGGCAGAGATTTCCGCGCTGACGGGTTTATTGAAGCCGCGGAAGTGCGGGATGGGGATCCGGCTCCCGACGGTTCCGGAGCCTTACAGACCGCCCGCGGAATCGAAATCGGCCATATATTCGCCCTCGGAACGAAGTATTCCGAAGCCCTGGGGCTAAACGTGCTAGATCAAAACGGGAAATCCCAGGTAGTTACCATGGGTTCCTATGGAATCGGAGTTTCCCGGGTCATGGCAGCTATTGCCGAGGAATATCACGACGAGGTAGGGCTGAAATGGCCCACTAATGTGGCGCCCTTCCAAGTACACGTGCTGGTTACTGGTAAAGGGGCAGAACTTTTCGAGGCCGCGCAGACTTTGGGAGACCAGCTTACTGCCGCCGGAATCGATACTTTGATTGATGACCGCAAGAAAGTATCTGCCGGGGTGAAGTTCAAGGATGCGGAACTGCTCGGCATGCCCTGGTTGATAGTGATCGGACGCGGGCTCAAAGATGGAACTGTGGAAGTACGGTGTCGCGCCACTGGCGAACGCCAAGAAATCGCAGTTGCGGATGCCTTTCAGTATGTAAGTGACAAGGTGCGCAAGGATCTTGAGGAAGCCTATGCGCGGGCAGAAAAAATCGTTCCGGCGAGCGGAAATGAGGAGAAATAGACCATGGCTTTTCGAGAAATCAGAGTAATCGGTGACCCGATTTTGCGTACCCCCTGTGAACCGGTGGGCGAAATCGATGAACATATAAAACAGCTGGTAGAAGACCTGCTGGAAACGGTAGATGCCGATGGGCGCGCCGGTCTAGCCGCTAACCAGATTGGTGTGGGGCTGCGGGCTTTCTCCTGGAACATTGACGGGGAAATCGACTACATCTTGAATCCGCGACTCGTGGAGGTATCTGAGGACGAATACCAAGACGGCGATGAAGGTTGCCTGTCGGTGCCGGGACTCTACTTCCCTTGCAAGCGTGCCTGGTATGCGCGTGCCGAAGGGATTGACCTGGATGGCAAGCCGAAAGTGGTTGAGGGTGAAGAGCTGATGGGGCGTTGTATCCAGCATGAATGTGACCACCTAGATGGGCATCTGTACCTAGATCGCCTGGATCGGTTAACGCGCCGTAAAGCTTTTAAAGAGATTCGTGAAAAAGGCCTGTAGCTGAGCCGGTGCGCGGGGGCTGAGTTTGTCCTCCCGCCCAAGAATTGGGGAGAGACCTAGTCTCTCCCCAATTCTTATGCCCACCGCACCTACTCGGATCAAACTCAGCCCCCGCGCGTCTAGTCCGGTCTCTCCCGCATCTTTTCCCGTTCGCCCTTGATAAGAGCTTGGTGGTTGTAAGTTAGCGTGAGCTCTAGGTTTTTCTCCTGCCCAAAACCTCGGAAAAGCCGTAGGTGTTTTTCGAGGTTTACGTCCGCCTAGCCCTATCGGAAAATCTAGTCCCCGCGCCATTGATAAGCCCCACGCGAGGTTACATCCAACGCCGGAACCTGTCCTGGCAGAAAACTGATCCTGCGCGTCTGCTCAGTCCGTTCTCGCGTTTCCTCCGCACCCCGCGCTTTGACACCCACCCTCTAAACCACAGGTGTCACATTAGCCTCAGTGGTCACAAAATTGGTGGTCAGAGGCTTTTGGGCTTGTTGAAACTTGTTATCGAGGGCAAAATAGAAAGTGAGACACCGCGTGTCATCACTCTTAGGTGCGCACAGGCCGTTGGGGAAGACGAACCTTGCGAGCACTAAAGGAGAAGCGATGAACAAGGATTACACCCGCGGTGTACTTTTCGTGCACTCATGCCCCCGTGCACTTTCTAGTCACGTGGAATGGGCGGTTGGCGCAGTTCTAGATCAACGCGTCAACTTAGAGTGGACGGAACAGCCTGCGCAACCGGGAATGTTCCGCTCGGAACTGTCCTGGGTGGGGCAGATTGGTACCGGCGCTAAACTAGCCTCCGCCCTGCGCGGATGGGAACATCTGCGTTTCGAGGTAACCGAGGACGCCTCCGTAAATAACAATGGGGGACGCTGGTCATATACCCCTGACCTGGGAATCTTCCATGCCCAAACCGATGTGGTGGGCAACGTAGTGGTGCCCGAAGACCGGGTGCGCGTTGCCCTTTCTCAAGGCAGTCAAGAGGAGTTGCGGCGCTTGCTGGACTTGGCACTGGGAACCGCTTGGGACGAAGAACTCGAGCCTTTCCGATATGCGGGAGCCGGAGCGCCGGTGCGCTGGCTGCACCGAGTGGGCTGAGATGGCGCTAGATGCCGATGCCTTAGCGGCGCTCGCCGATTTCGGTAAAAACCTGCCGGGCGGCTCGGAGGATGAAAGCGGGGGAGAGGACGAATCTGTACGTAGTTCTACCGCGGAATCTGGGGCGGTTTTCGAGGAAGGCAGCGGTAGCAACCCGGATATATCCTCGGAAAATATCCCTGCTGCCTGGGAAAACTTTAGCGGCGACCCGGAGGTTATAGCTTGTCTTTTGGAAGCCGTTGCCGCGGAAGTTAACTGTGAACAGACAGATTTGCGGCCAGAGACGGGGTTGAGAACGCAGCTAGATTTCGATGATTTGTCGCTGTATGCGGTAGTGGCGCGGTTCGAAGGGAAACTGGGAGAAAAACGCTCCGATGGCCAGATTGTGGAATGTAAAACTTTGGGGGAGCTGGCGCGCCTTTATCAAAGTCAATAAAACAAAACTGTAAAAGCAGGTTTCCGCAAGTCTTAGCTGTATTTTTTAAAAAAGAAATCGCAATATGTGGGCGTGTCGGGACTAAATACTAAAAATTCTGAGCTAACTTTAAAAGCACAATAACCTAACATTCCATCCGGCGAGAGGAAATATTTCCTCTCGCCGGATTCTTTTGGTTCCCGCTTTGATTTTTATTAAAGTTTCCGGCTGGATCTAATGCTGATCTTCGCCGAGGTTTCGGGCAGCTGCTTTATGGCTAATACTTTGCGGCCGCTACCTGTTGATTTGTAGTTCCTTTTGCTAGTTATTTTATTCTTAAAGCGATATAATGGTTGCATATAGTTCCCGCCAAGGTTTTGCTCGTGCGCCCGGTATGGGTACTTGAGGAAGTCGTTGGATATAACTGAATGGATTAAATGATGAAAACTCGAAAGATTTTACCTGTACTGGCAGCTGTTGGTTTAGCTATTGGTTTGGCGGGGTGTTCTAGCTCTGCTCCCAAGGCGCAGGGCGAGTCGGCACATAAGATACCTACTGCCGTGCAGATGTCTCAGGAAAAGCAGGCTGAGATTATTGAACGTAACGTTAAGGCTGCTAAGGACTACGTAGCTAAGGTGAAGGCTGAAAAAGAAGCGCAGGCAGAGGCTGAAGCTGCTGCTGATGCCCAGGCTCAAGCCCAGACTCAAGCTGGTGGTAACTATCAGGGGCAAGCCCGCTCTAACTACCAGGCACCTCGCCGCTCCGGTGGTAACTACCAGGCACCTCGCTCTGGTGGTAACTCTGGCGGTGGTAGTAACAGTGGTGGTCCCAAGACTGTGATACAAGATGGCTGGAAATACACTGACAACGGTGATGGTACCACCAGTATGCGTCAATGCGGCGATAGCGAAGGTAATTCCTGGCCTTGCTAGTAACTAACCATTCTTAACCTTACAGCCCTAGCGATTTGCTGGGGCTGTAAGTGTATGTGCCTTGTTTGGGCTGGATGCATTAAGATACATTAAAAAGGAGACAGTTCTATTTCGCGGGGAGGTGGCTAGGAATGCAACGTTCGGTATTTGATGTTGCTGCCCGTCTATTTCGGGTGAGCGGACGCGGGGAAATTTCGGCAATTAAGCTAGAAAAGCTCATGTACTACATTTATGGTTGGTATGGCAGGCTTACCGGCGAGCCTTTGTTTAGGCAGCAGTTTTACGCCATGACATACGGACCGGTCGTAGGGGATTTGCTTTCCTTACATTCCGAGCAAGAAGTAGTCAGCCTGGAACTTATTGAGCAAGTTTGCGCCACTTTTGAAGATGCCCCCTTAGAGGATGATTTCTACCTAGACCAGGTTGTAGAAGCAGTCTGGGAATACTACGGGGAGATTGACCAGTGGGACTTGGTGGAGATGACGCACCAGGAGGACCCTTGGATTAAGGCCTGGGAAGGTCGCGAGGAAGGTACCAGGCGGTCATACCTGGATAGCGAAGATATTATTGATTTCTTTTTGTGGAGAAAAATGCCTCCGGAGCTTTTCTATTTGCTCCCCCCTCCCCAAATTATGCCTATCACCGCAAAAGGGGCTGAGATTTTAGAAACTCTAGGAGCTGAACAAGGAGAAAAAGCTAGAGAGATTTTCGCTCAATGCGGGCTAGTTGAGGCATGAGCTACACAGTAGAACGCCTTAACGAGGATCATATTTATGATTGGTTCGACTGTGGGCATGGGAACGCTTTAGGCAATTGGCTGATTAAATGGGGAAGAAAATACGAAGAACGTCACCAGTCGGCAATATGGGTAATGTGCGAGCAAGGCTCGACTGAGGTTCTAGGGTATTTCTGCCTATCTTCCCAAGTAATAGATTCCAAAGCGCTACCCCGTGTTATGCGGGAAGGGATTTCTACTGCTGCCTCTCATCCCGGTCAGCTGTTGGGCAAGTTTGCCGTTGCCCAATCCTTGCATGGTACTTCAGCGAGCTACATCCTTATGCACGAAGTATTTAAGGTGTATAGGGATATTGCTGGCATGACAGGCACGCGCTTTTTAATCTTGCAGGCTCCTGAAGAAAAAGTTCGCAGTTTCTATGAGAGCTTTGATTTTGTTCTAATCGACTCAGATCGTGGAGATATGGTAATTTCCACGCAGGCAGTTCTAAACTCGTTAAGGGAATCATAGTAACTATCTCACAGACAAGGATTGCGTTCTGAGCAGTTGCACTAAGGAACATGAGCCGTTCTTTTTTTATCTCCCCGTTTAGATTTTTAGGCAGAACCTAAAGCGTTCCTTGTTTCAGAAACCGGCGGGGTCTTTAGCTCTGCCGATGAATGGGGGGCAGGGGACGCGAATGTATGCTGATAAACCTCGCAACTACCTTGACCAGCGGTTTTATTTTTGCCCGTCTTGTGTTTCCCCCCATTACCCCGCGCCCTATATAGGTAGTGCAAATAAGAAGTCGGAGTCGTTTTAGGGGAGGTGAACCTAGTGGCAAGACGTGAGCGGTCTATAAACGCCTCTGCTACGGAACATAGCAGAACTCTTGCGGAAAAACGTGTAAGACCAGTAGCACCAATGGACTATACGTTCGTTGGGAAAACGGGCAATGTTTGGATGAAACAAGAAGCCCCAATGTCTTCAGTGTTGGGGTAGTTCAACCCTATCCTTATTTTCTTCCCCACCTGCTGTTTTGCCCCCGAATCGTGATTGACGCATAGCAACAAGTGGAAAGCAAAATTTTTAGACAGGAGGGTTTTCCAAGATGATACAAAGCGTATCGAAACGCGCTCTGGCGCTTTTTGCACTGCTTGCATTAGCGTTAAGCGTTATTATTCCCTGCAATCCAGGCAATGACAGTCCTGGATTCTACCCAGTAGCGGAGATTCTGGAGCAGATGCCGGTCGGGGAGGTGGAGTTTTTGGCGAACCCTGGAAATCATCGTCAGGGAACAATGCCAGAAACGCAATTTGCTCTTTCCGTTTTTGGAAATGGCTCCTATTCACGGAAGCGAGGTAAAAGAGAACCATGAACAGTTGAGGCTACAAAGGTTAGTTATAGCCCGGATAAGCCTCCGGTTGTGGAAGAGGATAGAGCCCCTGGCTCTAGCGCAGGTAGCGCCGAGCAAGACGCTCCCGCGCCTAAGTCCAAGGCTAAGAGCACCCGCAGCCCCAAGGCTAAAGTCGCTAAGGCTGCCCCGGTAGTAGACGAGGTAGAGGGTGATGACCTCTTCTGATAGGCCGCTACTCCGTAGCCCCTGGGGCACATTTAAGTACCTGCTACTGTCGCCTACGTTTATTACGTACGTGGCAGTGGTAGGTCTTGTCCTGGGGGCTGGGGTATTTTCTTCTTTGGCGGTAGATAATCTGAAGAAAAAGGAAATCCCGCCTGTCCCGGTAAAGCCTGCCCCGGTTCCCACTAGGACTATTATCCAGCGGCCCGTAGCACCCGCGCCTGCTCCTGCCCCGGCAAACAGGCGGGCAAGTACTACCCTTACCGGGTCATGCAACGGTACGCTCACTATCTACGCTTCCGGGCCGAACGCCTCCATATCACTAGAAGGCCGGCGCGGCAGATCGAACCTAAGCCTGTCTTGGGAACAACCTTTCGCAGCTACTTTAGCCGCTGATGGATCGGTCAGCGGTAGCTGGAATTGCGGGAATTAAACCTTGGTCAGTTCGGCGGTGCCGTATGAGCGTATTTTTGCGCCGGTGAGATAAACACCATCTTCTTGGGTAGAAATGTATTCGATAAATAATCCGATAGGGGAGTTTTCGCTTAGGGTGTCGGCTGCTAGGTCGGTGGGACTGGGTGCTTCCGGGGCTTTGTCTTGCACTGCTATCACGCTGACCTCGCCGGTTTCGGATAGGGCATATACGGTCCCGCAACCTCCGGCTCTTTCGATTCTAGCTAGCAGGGTGCCAACGGTTTCGTTTTCCAGGCAGACAATAAGCGGGGTGTGACCCCTAGAATCTATAACTTTAGGGGTGGTAGTCCCAAGCATGACGTTGTAGAGGACTTCGTTCTCAAAGTCCGCCAATTCCTTGTTCACTTTCGCACCTCCACCAGTTTATTAATCTCTTGTCTGATTCTCAGTATAGCCATTCCCAATGCGTCCTGAACATCCCTTGCTTGGTTAAGTACCTTAATCGTTTCGCGCGCTCTGTCATCCCGTTCCCCATCTTTGTAGTGGTGAATGTGGGTGTTGGAATGTGTGCAGTCTATCGAAAGGTGCGTTTGCCATCTGCCAGTGTTTTTGTTTCTGACCTGGAGAACAAAAACGAACTCAGTCAGTCTTCCGGCCTGGGTCCAGCGATTCCCTTGGATTCGTAAGTATTCTATATCGCAAGGCACAATGTCGCTGATTGGGTACTTCTCGCATCTTGTTCTGGGCGGTATCTGGTAGGCCCCGTTTGGGAGGCCATCGTCCCAATTTTGCTTGCACACACAGAAATCTTAACAAAATCCCTTTTCTTAAAAACTTCCAATACTACACAGTGGGAATATAGCTTTCACCTGGGTTTTTGCTCTCGCGCCCTATATAGGGGGTATGGACAAGATACAAAGACTTGCTAGTGACCTTGATTCCAGGTTGGTTGCTGATTTTTTCGTTTCTCACGATAGGGGCGAACTTACTACGACTTGCGAGGTCGAAGTTACGCGCTATCCGCCAGTGTTGCATGCATCTTTTAACGCGATAGCGGAGCTGGACAAGAAGAGGCGCTTTGTAAATAGGTGGAGCATTTGCCACCACAAATGCTTTCTAACTGGGCTGTTCATTTTCTTAGGCACAGCGGACTCCCTCATACGCATAGCAACAGGTGGAAGCCAAGTAATACAAGGGAGGTGTTCTCAAATGGTAAAGATTTTACTTAAGCGCATTTCTGCGCTCCTGGTAATCACTAGTCTGGCTTTGACCGGCGGTGTTTCACAGAGTCTAGGCGCTGACAGTCCAGAGCTCTACCCGGTAGTGGAAGCGTTGCAGTAACTTTCAGCCGGGAAGCTGGAGTTTTTCGCACACCCGGCTAGTCAGCGCCATGGGCATTGTCGTAAACGGGAGCCGCTTTTTCCATGTTTGAGGATAATCTCGCTCGGCAGAAGCGATCTTGAACAGGGTTGGAATTCGTTTAAGCTAACAGGCATAGCCGGAAACGTTTTTCACTGCTCTTGACAATAAACCTATGCCTGATGTTTTTTGCAGCGCAGTTACGTAAACACAGCAAAACTATCTGAGTTGCGTATGTGCAACTAAAGCAGGATAAAGCGCTCAATATCCTTTTCGGGTTAGTGACGTGTGTTTTACTGCGCGGCTTGCGCGATTTCTGTTAGGCGCTGGCGGAGGGCTTCGGCGTCGCCGAGGGCGTCATAAAGCGCGTCCTCGGAAAGTACCCCGCGAGGCAAATCCTCGGGTAGAAGCCCCTGGTTGTCAGCCTCTAAGTCTTCCCACCAGGCTTTTCCAGAATAGTAGCTATCCAAGGCGCGATAATCGTCCCACATCTGCTCATAGGTATCCAGCGCGCCCTCAACAGTTGCAATCGCGTCATTTAGGCGCACCAGCGCCGCCTCCATCTGCGAAACCCGCTTAACCGTACTGGCGGAAACTTCAGCTTTTTCCATAGCCCCATCCTCCCACACCTCGCCCCTTACCGCTTATCGCGGCAAGCAATTCTGGAAGGCGCGCCTGGGGCTGCCGTGCATCCAGGATCTAGTTCAGTGGCGGCTAATGCTTTAACTTGTCGCAAGCTATTGACCCCCTAGAACGCTTGTAGTACCTTGTACTACAAGAGGAGGGGAAAGATGGCATTTTCTATCAGGATGAGTGCAGAAGAAAAAGAACTAGCCACCAGCTATGCGAACCTGCATTCGATTACCTTGGCAGAAGCCTTCAGGCAGGCACTTTTTGAAAAGATCGAAGACGAGTTCGACCTGGCAGTAGCCGATGAGGCTCACCGCGAATGGATGGAGGACGGAAAGAAATCCTACTCCTGGGATGAGTTCAAGAAAGAACTCGACCTGTGAAATATCAGTTCCGGGTAACCGCCAGGTTCAAAAGACAGTTTCGTAAACTCGATCGCTACACCCAGCGAATGATTAGTAACTGGATTGATAAAAATCTGGTGGAAACCCCTGATCCCCGCAGCCACGGTAAACCGCTGCGCGGAAACTATGCCGGGCAGTGGCGGTACCGCATCGGAAACTATCGCCTCATCTGCGAGATCGAAGATGACCACTTCTATATTCAAGCCTTAGCTATTGGGCATCGCAAAGAAATTTATCGCTAACTGTAGCGGCGGCAATTATAGGGAAATCCCACGAAAGCCGGGGTTGTCCGCAGAATCGCAAAAGTGGCTTAATGTGGTCCAGTGCCTTTTAGACAGGTGAATACCTATACCGGAATTAGCAGGGTATTAACTCCAAAAAATAGGGGGCGCCGCCCATCAAACGATGAGCGCCCCCTGATGCTATTAGCGTCAGCTATTACTGTTCGCCAGAAGAACCAGCGTTCGGATTTAGCAGGTCATAGCGTTTTACCGCTTCGGTAACCACCGAGCGATCCTGCAGAATCCCGTCCTCATTCAAAGCCTCCAAGGCTTGAACCACCAGGGACTCCGCATCAATCAAGAAGTGACGGCGCGCGGCAGCCCGGGTGTCGGAATAACCGAAATCAGAGGCGCCGAGCACCTTATAGCGTCCCGGCACCCAGGGGCGAATCATATCCGGAATCAGATGGTCATAATCAGAAGTCGCAATCACCGGCGCGTTCGTATTAAGCAGACGCTTAGTAACATACGGCAGGCGGTATTCCTCATCCGCATGAATCAGGTTATGGCGATCGCAATCCATACCGTCCCGGCGCAGCTCATGCCAGCTGGTAACCGACCAGACCGCGGCATCAACCCCCCAATCCTGCATCAAAAGTTTTTGTGCCTGCAGCGCCCAAGGAACCGAGACTCCCGAGGCCAGCAGCTCCACCTTCGGTCCGCCATTTTCATAGTGACCGGTCAAGGCATACATACCGCGCAAGATTCCCTCAACATCTACCCCCTCGGGTTCTGCCGGCTGGTGAATCGCCTCGTTATAAACCGTCAAATAGTACATGACGTTCTGGTCGCGCCCATCGGAGCCATCCCCATACATCCGCTGCATTCCATCGCGAATAATATGCCGCAGCTCGTAGGCATAGGCCGGGTCGTACTGCACAAACGCCGGGTTAGTGGCGGCAATAATCGGGGAGTGGCCATCGGCGTGCTGCAGACCTTCACCGGTCAAAGTAGTACGCCCCGCGGTTCCCCCAATCACGAAGCCTCGCGCCAGCTGATCGCCGGCCGCCCAGAACTGGTCGCCCGTCCTCTGGAAACCAAACATCGAATAGAACAAGTAGAAGGGGATCATCGGTTCCCCATTAGACATATAGGAAGTGCCCGCTACCTGGAAGGCAGCCGCCGCTCCCGCTTCGTTAATCCCCGGGTGCATAATCTGCCCGTCTTTACCTTCGGCATAATGCAGCATCAAATTTTCGTCGACTGCCGTGTAATTCATGCCCAGGGTGTTATAGATCTTCGCCGAGGGGAACATCGAGTCCATCCCGAAAGTACGCGCCTCATCCGGCACGATCGGCACAATCCGTTTGCCAAACTCTTCGTCTTTCAAGAACTCTTTCATCAGGCGCACCAGCGCCATCGTGGTAGCAACCTTCTGCTTGCCAGAACCGCCCTTGAGGACGTCATACACGGAATCCTCCGGCAGGGAAAGCTGCATCTGATTGCGTTCCTTAGGACGCGAAGGCAGGAATCCTCCCAACTTCTCGCGCCGCTCAAACATATATTGCAGGGAAGGATCATCCTGGGAGGGGCGGTAATAGGGAGGAAGCTGCGGATCTTTCTCCAGCTCCTCATCGGTAATCGGGATATGCAGCCGGTCGCGCAGCGCCTTCAAATCTTTAAGGGTCAGCTTCTTCATCTGGTGAGTGGAGTTACGACCCGCGAAAGTCTCACCCAGTACATATCCCTTAATGGTGTGTGCCAAAATAACGGTCGGCTGTCCCTTGTGCGCCATCGCCGCGTGATAGGCGGCGTAAACCTTGCGGTAATCGTGACCGCCGCGCCGCAAATCCCAAATCTCCTCATCGGTCCAGTCCTCCACCATTTTCGCGGTGCGAGGATCCCGTCCAAAGAAGTGTTTGCGCACGTAAGCGCCATCATTAGCTTTGAAAGTCTGGTAATCGCCATCCAGACATTCCGTCATCACTTTCAGCAGCGCATGATCGTGATCCTTGGCCAGCAACCGATCCCAGCCGCGACCCCAAATCACCTTGATAACGTTCCACCCGGCGCCTCGGAAGAAGGACTCGAGTTCTTGAATAATCTGTCCGTTACCGCGCACCGGGCCATCCAGGCGCTGCAGGTTACAGTTCACCACAAAAGTGAGGTTGTCGAGCTTTTGTTGTCCCGCCAGTTGCAGCATTCCCCGCGATTCCGGTTCATCCATCTCGCCGTCACCCAGGAACGCCCAAGTGTGCTGGTCAGAGCAGTCTTTGATTCCGCGATTAGTTAAGTAGGTATCGAACCAGGCTTGCGTAATTGCCTCGGCCGGCCCCAGTCCCATAGAAACCGTGGGGTATTCCCAAAACTCCGGCAGATGCCGCGGGTGTGGGTAAGAGGGCAGGCCATGCGGTGCCTGCGATAGTTCCTGACGGAAACCGTCCATATCTTCCTCAGAGAGTCGCCCCTCCAAAAAGGCGCGCGCATAAACACCGGGGGAGGCGTGGCCTTGGAAAAACACGTGATCCCCGCCGCCCGGGTGCGACTTACCTCGGAAGAAATGGTTAAAGCCCACCTCGTAAAGAGTAGAAATCGAGGCATAGGAAGAAATATGACCCCCTACGTGGACTCCGTCGCGCTGCGCGCGGGTAACTTGCACCGCCGCATTCCAGCGCATCCAGCGACGATAGTCACGTTCAATACGTTCATCGCCAGGAAAGGCCGGTTCATCATGCGGCTTAATCGTGTTAGTAAAGGGGGTGTTGAGGTTGGCAGGCACCGCCACGTTTTGCTCGCCCGCCGCCGACAACATCCGCAACAAAAGATCACGAGTACGTTCCGGACCGCGCTCTTGAATCAAATCATCCAAAGAATCCAGCCACTCACGGGTTTCTTGAGGATCGGGATCCGGCAGGGCAGTAGCTAACTGGTGTACAGAATCCAGTGACGCCTTATTTTCACTCATAGATTTCGTTGCTCCTCCAACAGAAATGACCATACAAACCTAATTGTTATCTATTTCCGCCGCTTTGGCTAGTGCGCCTAAACGAAAACCGCTAACGCTCTCCAGAAACCAGCAGAGCGGCAAGAAAATCATTAACATATTTCCGCCTCCCGTAAACCCGGCTCGTATTCTTTCTACCAGGAGAAACAGGGGGAGAGGGCGTCAAGAACAATCCAGGAAACAGAAGAAAATAGGAAAAACCGGAGGCGATTATCTCAAAGCTCGCTCCCGCGTTTCCTCCTATTGCTTTAATCATGTAACTTAGAGAACGTGGAAACCACACGCGAAAGGCATGAAAGTTCCCTATCCGTTTCGGAGATGGGGTTTAAGAAAGAACAAGTCATTCAAGAATTTGGTTGGGACGAGGACGTCGACGAAGATCTTCGCCAAGCCATAATGGATCAAATTGATGACGATCTAGCAGATGAAGATTTCACCGCGATGACCGATGGCGCCCTGATTTGGTGGCGCGATGATGACGGCGGCGCCGATGAACTCTCAGATGCGCTCATGGATGCGATGGGCAATATGGATGAAGGGGGCTTTATTTGGGTGCTCAGCCCGATTGCCTCTGACCCGGGTGCCGTTGATCCCCGCATAATCGAAGAGGCCGCAAAAACAGTCGGGATGAATCCCACCACCTCTGATGTGGTTTCCCCCCAATGGTCGGGAACCCAAGTAGTAACCCGCGGTCGCTAAGCAGCGAAATATTTACTTTTGCCGAGAATTGTCCCGGTAAAGGTAACCCGCGGCTAGATTTGCGGCTATTAAACCCGCAGCAACCGCTATAAACCCAAAAATGTTTATAGTGGTAGGTTGGGAGAATACATAAAAGGACGCGAATCCCGCAAGGAACAGCATCGTGCCGGTCAGGTAAGTAATTTTTGCGCCCTTGGAACCGGTAGTTTTGCTCGCACAGGCCATCCCGATAGTTGCAATCAGGAATGCGATAACTAGCACGCTAGCCGGCACCCAAGTGGGGGTGGAAGCGGTGGACTCCAAGGCATACCACCATAACCCGCCGATCAACCCGGTAAGCGTCAGCGAAGAAAATAACGGTATCCGCCTGTAATACATAAAGTGATAGTAATCCCCTTGGCAAGATTGCACACAATTTTGTCCCCCTCATTCAATCCCTCTGGTATAGCGGTGATTGGGGATAGGTAAAACGGTTATCGCACCGTTCGGCTAAGGATTATTTTGAGATTTGGGCGAACCGGTTAGCGGGATAGTATTGCTAGACCGAATTGCGATAATGAGGGCGGGGATTAGGAACAGTAGGCCAGACAATCCTATTGTCCACACCAGACCGTAGTCATGGGAAACGGCTGAATTCAGGCGGATAAAGGGGACTCGATCCATCGCGGCTAGACGCCCTAAAATTACTGCGCAAGTCACTGAAACCGTGTAGGAGATAAGTAGTGATTTAACTAGTCGGACTTGCATCTTGCTACCGCCGCCAGTGAGTTCGATTAGACGCCGTTCAATTTGCTGATTAGAGACCAAAGCGGCCGCTAGGGTTAGTAGTATCGCGCCGGAGACGATTACCGCTAAAAGTTGGCGAGCTACCGCTTGCGCACGCATTTGCCTAACCTGCGGATCTTCAGAATCAGTTATGGTTGCGAAGGGAGCCTGTATGAGCAGGTTTGCACGTATCTCGTCTTGCACCTCATCGGGTAAGGCGGCAAAACCGGTGATAATCGCAGTGTAAGACTGAGGTTTCTTGACCCCTAACTGTTTAAGCAGTGGGGAGTCAGGTGATATAACCAACCCGCTTAGAATGTTATTTTCCAAGTTACGATCACCGATAAGTCCCTCTACCGTAGACATTTTGGTGATGGTCGAGTCAGTGATACCGATGCCAATCAAAGTAACTGCACCTTTATTGGTTACATAACTTTTGGGAGCATGGTTAATAAAACTCTTATCAATCAATCCTCCAGAGGCAACATAAACAAAATCCAGGTTAGATTGAGGACAGTCGTCTACAGACTTAGCGGTTTTAAAGCATTGAGTACCTTTGCTATCGGTAATCCGGAACATTTGCTCATTGGTAGAGACATCACCAAATACCGCGGTGCGCGGTTTTAACTGGGGTAATCTTTCCAAAAGATTGTCTACGGCCTGTTCGGTAGCACTTGTGACCTGCAGATAGCTTTCCTCACCATTAATCTGCCGACCTAGCCAATTAGTCCAATCTGCTACTCCACTTGCATAGAGCGCTCCGTAATAGTTCAAAGCGAATACTATTGCAAGCGCTCCTAAAGTAAGTTGTTGTAAGCGATTGCCTAAACGAGCTGTCACTTTACGCTTGCGCGTGAATAATGTGAGTGCGTATGCCAGGGTGGGGATACTTAGAGCTCCGACAATCATCGCTACGCGGTGACCCAGCGGAAAAATCAATATTTGTCGAGAAACTATCAGGAGTAATGTTGCTACAGTGCCCGCAATACCTACTATCAGCAGTACCCGGGGTGAAAGTCCCTCGCTGTGAGCGCGCTTGTGGTGTTTTAGAGATAAAACTGTTACCCCTGCACTCAGTATTCCTCCAAGGGTAATCATGACCAGCGTTGCTAGCGCAGCGATGCTCACGGCAGTCCATTCCACCTGATTCCAACGCTGCTCAAAAAACGCTGCTAGCCACCGCGAGACGGTGGGAAGCGATATACACGCTAATATCCAACCAATTGCTCCCCCAACTAATGCCAGCAAAGTGGTTTGGGTACAAGTGGTCAAAGCAGCTCGCCCTGGCGTATCACCTAACGCGGTCAATACCTGGAATACGCTGCGGCGTCGCTGCCGATCGACAGCATAAATTGCCACCAAGAGCACCACGATAATCAGACCTAGAAACAGTGAAGCAACCTGTGGCGATATCGCCTGATAACTGACCGCATTAGCATTAGCGCGCTCTATTACCGAGGTTACTGTCGCGACATTTCCGCCACCGTGATCCAACAAGTTACTCAAAGCGGTCAAATCATTATTTGTGAACCATACTTCGGAGGAATCAAATATGGTTTGATTACTACTGATAGCAACGGCGCTGACTTCATGAATCGAAGCAGGGTTTTCGGTGATTCCAACTAGAGTAAATGCGGCTTGCTTTCCCGTTTGCTCTACGTCTACGAGTTCAACGTGATCCCCGGGCTTTGCCTGTAATCTCTTAGCAACCTCCCGGCTAACCGATAGCTCGCCCGGTTTATCTGGATAGTGTCCAGCAACTAGTACCCCCAGGTCGCCCGCGCCGCTAAGCATCGTTACGTCCGCACTCGTAGCCTTTTTCGTATCAGTTTTTAGAAGATTCTGACGTGAATATGAAGTAGCTACTGCCTCGCCTTTATCTTGTAAAGACCGCATAAAAACGGCAACGTCCTCGTTGCCGTTTACCTGTTGACTATAAGCTCCGAAACTACTTTGCGCTCCGCGCTGAATTGCGTGACTATAGGCAGAAATAAAGCCACTAAGACTTGCGCACGTCATCACTAACACTAGCGCGAAAACCACCGTACCCAAAGCGTCCGCAGGTCGGTGTATAGCCATCTTGAAGATGAGACGTAGCCGCTGTCTACCCATTAGCGTTACTCCACAGCAAAACCATAATTGCCGATATGAATAACTTTGTCAGCGTAACTAGCGAATTCCATATCATGTGTACCCGCAATAACCAGCATGTCCTCGTCGTGAGCAAAACTAGCTAGCAACTGTGCGATTTGAACAGTGTTATCCCGATCCAAAGCGCCAGTGGGTTCATCTGCAAGAAGAATCCGAGCCGATCCCATCAAGGCGCGCGCAATAGCTACGCGTTGTTGTTCTCCACCGGATAGCAACTCAACAGGTTGAGTGCTATGACCTGCTAATCCAACCCGTGCCAGCAACTGCAAGGCAAGATCGCGTTCGCGCCTACCTGCGGATCCGTGGCTGATCTCTCGCGCCAGCAGCAAATTTTCAATCGGATTTAGGAAAGGAATTAACAGGTAGTCTTGAAAAATTCGACCAAGAATTGAAGTCCGGAGTTCGCGGGCAGAAATTTTTTCTAAATCCCTATTCCCAATCAGAATCTGCCCGCCTTCCGGTTCTAGCTCCTTAGTTAGCAGTCTGAACAGCGTAGTCTTTCCTGAACCTGACGGCCCCATTAGCGCATAAAAGTTACCCGATGAAAAGCTGACAGAAGCTCCGTCAAAAATTTTACGCGTTTCACCCCTACCATGATATTTAAATCTGAGGTCATCTATATCTACACGCATTACTATTCCTCTAAAGAAGTCAGCATAAACCGATAGGGCGGGGCGCTACGCATTCCTTTCTTCTGCTCCCCTAATAATATCTGGCTAGTATCCTAATGGGGGTACAGACGGAATAATTGTGGTTTCTCGGATTTTCAAAATGCTGGAGTTCTATTGTGTTAGTAATCCCTGACCGGATTACGCCGGTGGGCCCAGAGGGACTCGAACCCCCGACATCCACGGTGTAAACGTGACGCTCTAACCAACTGAGCTATAGGCCCTAGACCTGTTAAAGAATACCCAATCGTGCGGAAGAAACAAACTTCCCGGGCTGTGAGATGTGTCGAACTTGGTCAGCCCGATCCCTCGAAAGATCCCGTACGCCACACCTCCCGCGCGCCTTTTGCAGCTAACGCAGGGTCGTGGGAAAATAGATTAAGTTGATAGCACCAAGGGAGGCGGCGCAAATACCTGCGGAAACGGAAGTCAGTAAACAAGACCTGGACAGAGCCTATAATCTGGTGCGCCGCGTGCGTGACCGGAGCTTAAACCGGCGCGAAACTGATTCCGCCTTCGACAGCGCCCCCGCAACTTCCCCGCATCCTTACTATGTAGACGCAAACACCCCCAAAGAAGGGTTAGAACTGCTGGATTGGGGCAGTACCGCCCTTACGAAACAAAGCTCCCACGGCGGGGATTTCTCCCGGCAGCTGCGCGAAGAATTCCAACGCACAAACGCCTCTGATCTAGATATTTCCGAGGTCGAGTACCGGCGAGTACAGCTGGAAAAAGTTTTCCTAGTAGGCATCTATGATCGCGATCGCACCGGCGCCCAGCAGTCCCTATCGGAACTAGCGGCGCTAGCCCAAACTGCCGGGGCCGAGCTGGTAGGCGCGGCTTTGCAGCGACGCAGCGCCCCCGATGCCGCAACTTTTGTAGGACGCGGGAAAGCTAAACAGTTAGCCGAGCAGGTGGCGGCCCTGGAAGCCGATACTGTGATTGTAAATGCGCAGCTGCAGCCTTCACAGCGGCGGGGACTTGAAGACCAAGTCAAAGTGAAAGTCATTGACCGCACCGCCGTAATCCTCGATATTTTCGCTCAGCATGCCTCCTCTCGCGAAGGTAAGGCCCAAGTCGAACTAGCGCAGCTGCAATATTTACTTCCTCGCCTAAGAGGCTGGGGGCAGTCAATGTCGCGTCAGGCCGGCGGGCGTGTATCGGGAGGTGCGGGAATCGGTTCGCGCGGGCCGGGCGAAACCAAACTGGAAACCGACCGGCGGCGGATTACCAAACGAATCGCGAAACTGCGCCACGAAATCAAACAGATGAAAAAAGCCCGGGACACCAAACGGGAAGGTCGCCTCAGCAGCCCCCTGCCCTCGGTAGTAATCGTGGGATACACCAACGCCGGAAAATCCTCCCTACTAAATGCGCTGGTAGATGCAGATGTGATGGTGCAAGATGCGCTATTTGCTACTTTGGATCCCACGGTACGGCAAGCGGAGACCCCCGATGGACGCGTCTACACGTTGTCCGACACCGTAGGCTTTATTGACGAACTGCCCCACGAACTGGTGGAAGCCTTCCGCTCCACCCTGGAAGAAGCCGAATACGCCGATGTAATCGTGCACGTGGTTGATGCTACTCACCACAACCCCGTCCAGCAGGTAGAAACCGTACATGAAGTGCTAGCAGATCTGCCTAATGTTTCCCGCATTCCCGAGATTCTCGTCCTCAATAAAACAGACCTGGTGGATGCGTTGCACATTCGGGCCCTGCAATCTGCCATCGGTGGAGGAATCCCGGTCTCCACCCACACCAGGCAGGGGCTAGACCAACTGCGGGAGGCGATTGGTCAGGCGCTACCTCCTCCCGCTAAACCCATTGACTACGTGATTCCCTACGACCAATCTGGGCTGGTAGCGCGGCTACACGAGGAAGGTACCGTAGACAAAGTGGAATACTTAGAAAACGGTACTCACGTCGTAGGACGCGCCGGCCCCGCCCTCGCCCAAGCCATCCTAGAGGCGGCAAATTAGATGCCTGATCCCGGAGTATCCCCACTGGTAGGGGCCACCGATAAAGGTAGAGGTGGGAGCAGCAAAGATGCCCAGGCGGCGCGGAAAATTCTCAGTACCTGCATTAACCAGATTGGCGGCAGTGAACGCGCCGAACAGGTGCAAATGTGTAACCTGGTGGCCCGCTCGTTTTCCCAGCCCGGAAGCCAATTGGTCGGGGCGGGAACCGGTACCGGAAAATCTCTCGCCTACCTGGCAGCAGCCTTCCAACGGGCAATCGAACACGGGGATAGAGTCGTAATCTCCACTGCGACCCTAGCCTTGCAACGCCAGTTGCTTACCTGCGACATTCCCACGGTAGTGAGTGCCTGCCGCGAACTCGGCTATACGCCTCCCACAGTTGCGGTATTAAAAGGCTGGTCAAACTATGTTTGCCGCTGGAAATTGGCGGCTCCCGAAGAAATAGAAGGGCTGTTCCCCAGCTACGAGGCCACCGAATATTCCCCCAGTAATATCGGTAAACAGCTGCAGCGCCTACGAGACTGGGCAGAAGAAACTGACAGCGGTGACCGGGATGAACTTCAGCGCGGAGTGACCCTAGCCGCCTGGCAGCAAGCCTCGATTTCTCCCAACCAATGCCAGGGGAAAACCTGTCGTTTCTTTACGGATTGTTTTCCCCGAGATGCGCGCCTGAAGGCACAAGACGCCGATATCATCATCACCAACCATGCTTTGCTGTCCATAGAGGCGCTCACCAGCGCGGAGCTACTGCCAGAGTTCGACCTCTTGATCGTAGATGAAGCCCACGAACTACCCTCCCGCGCCCGCTCCCAAGCCTGCGTAAACCTCTCTGGCGGCGCCATAGAAAAAGTAGCGCGCGGGGTGAGCAAACATTTCAACCTGCCAGTTACCGCCCTGGAAAAGACGGCCAAAAATTTCACAAAAATCCTAGAAGAACAAGACGAGGGCGAACTTAACGAACTGCCGAAGAAACTAGAAACTACCTTGACCACTCTGCAAATAGAACTCTCCGATATCTCTGGGGAAGTCACCAGCAGCGGGGATGAGGACGAACAACGGGTAAAGCAGCGCATCGTCCTCGCCCAGATTGAAGAGGCGCTAGATTCTTGCGAGATTATCGCTGCCTTTGACCCGGAAAAATCGGCCGCCTGGATCGCGGAAGAAAAATCCGGGAGCCGCCGCCTCTATTGCGGCCCCCTGGATGTAGGTGGGGATCTTTATGCCCATCTCTTTAAGGGACATTCCTGCGTACTCACCTCGGCAACTATGCAGCTAGGGGGATCTTTCGAGGCGATTGCGAATCGATTAGGTTTCCGGGACAAACAAAGTTGGCAAGGTAGCGACCTCGGCAGTCCCTTTAACTATCTCCAGCAGGGGATTTTATATGTGGCCGCCGATTTACCAAGGCCAGGTAAATCTGGCTTGAGTGAAGCCGCCTTGGAAAGAACCCTAGAGCTGGCAGAAGCTGCCGGTGGTGGGGTTTTAGGGCTATTTTCTTCCTATCGAGCCGCCCAGCAAGCCGCCGAGTATTTTGCAGACGAAAGTGACTTGCAGGTGTTCCTACAGGGGGAAGCGCCGATAAATCAACTGATAGAGGACTTTGCAGCCAGTAAAAATTCCTGCCTCTTCGGCACTCTTTCCCTTTGGCAGGGGGTGGATTTACCTGGCGATAAATGCCGCCTCGTCCTAATTGATCGCATACCCTTCCCTCGACCCAATGATCCCTATATTTCCGCGCGTACCCGGGCGGCTGAGGCGCAAGGACGTAGCGGATTTGCCGAGGTTTCCCTGTCTCACGCGGCCTTACTATTGGCGCAGGGAGCCGGCCGGTTGATTCGTACCCACAGCGACAGAGGAGTAGTGGCGGTGCTAGATCAGCGTCTAGTTAGCGCCCGATACGCCAACTACCTGCTAAAATCTCTGCCCCCATTTTGGCGAACTACCGACTATCAGACGGTGCTAGGGGCACTAGGGCGGCTGGGGAACCTCGAGGAAACAGAAAACTAGCTAACCGGCAAGCTGAAAAGCATCCAAAATCACCTCAGCAATTAGGCCGTTCATCACCGGAAAATCCTGGTAGCAGCCGGTAACTTAATAAGTAGGAGATTAATCCCAGTCTAAAGGAGAAAAAATGTCCAAAGAACGCGCTAATTCTCTCTACCCCGCGTCGATGCTTACGCGGCGCTCAAAAGTTGGGATTGTAGGTGCCGGATTCGTGGGAACCGCCCTGGCCTATGCCTGCCAAATCAAAGGTGCGGCACGCGAAATCGCCCTCTTTGATATCAATAAAGCCAAAGTAGAGGCCGAGGCGCTCGACCTGGCTCACGGGATTCAGTTCACCCCCGCAGCCTCGATCTCCGGATCGGATGATGTAGAAGTACTGCGGGACTCGGATGTAGTCGTGATTACCGCTGGCCCCCAGCAAAAACCGGGGCAGTCGCGCCTCGATATGGTGCAGGCGATGGTAAATATCATGAACTCGATTTTGCCGAAGGTACTGAATGTAGCCCCCGACGCTATCTATATTTTGGTGTCTAACCCGGTTGATATCGCCACCTATATGGCTTTGAAGATGAGTGGACTACCCTCCCATAAGGTATTTGGTTCCGGTACGGTACTGGATACTTCCCGGATGCGCTACCTTATCTCCCAAGAAACCGGGGTGGCAGTCCAAAACGTGCACGCCTATATAGCCGGGGAACACGGCGACTCGGAAGTACCTCTGTGGTCAAGCGCCGAGATCGGTAACGTGCCGCTTTCGCGCTGGGGAGCCACGATTAATGGCGGAATCTTTGATGACAAGCTGAAACAGCGCATCTCCAAAGATGTAGTCGAATCCGCTTACCGGATAATTGAAGGCAAAGGGGTCACTAACTTCGCGATCGGTCTGTCGGTCACCAATATTATTTCTGCAGTGATGCGCGATGAAGATCGGGTGTTGACGGTATCTTCGCTGCTAGATAACTGGAATGGGATTTCTGGAGTATGTATGGCAGCTCCTACCTTGGTGGGACGAGCCGGGATAGGGCGGGTACTTGATCCCCCGATTACCCTCAATGAGCGTGATGCCCTCACTCGCAGTGCCGAAAAGCTAGCCGAGGTCGCCAAATCGGCAGGGCTCTAGGTAGCAGGCGGGGAAGTTCGCTAAGAAAGGGGAACTTCCCAAATAATTTTCAATCCGCGCGGTAAGGCGGGCTGCACCAGACAGATTCCGCCGTGGCGGCGCGCCCTGCTTTTTAGGTTATCTAACCCGGAACGCCTGGTAACGGCAGGGTCGAGGCCGCGTCCATCATCGGTTACTTCGACGCGAATAGAACCATTAGTGCCCATACCGCTAATGCTCACCACTACTTGCGCCGAAGACGCGCCCGCGTGGCGCGCAGTATTAGATAAAGCTTCGCGTACCACCGCCACCACATCATCAGAAATATCGTGGCTAAGCCGCTGATCAACCTCCTCAATCAGGATTTCTTCCCGCGAGGGATTAGCCGAGGAAAGTGTCTCACCATCGATATCTAAAACGAAAGAGGGCGCAAAACCCAGTAGGCGACGCGCCAGTGAGGCTTCCCGGCGCAAGCGTTCAACCAAATCGACTGCCGCGTCAGGTTCCCGCAGGTTATGAACAATTGCCCGGATCTGTTTCACCGAATCATCGACGCTAGCAAGAGCATCTTGCATCAAAGATTCGGCGCGTGCAGAGTCCAGATCATCTCCATTAGCAAAGGCCGCGCGGATACGTTCCAATTGCATGCCGGTGGCAAACAGTTGCTGAATCGCCAGGTCATGAAGATCTTCGCCAATCTTGGCGCGTTCATCTAGCAAAGTAGCAATATCAGCTGCATGTTTAGCCCCTGCAATCTCTAGAGCCAAAGCCGCCTGAGTAGCGACCTGTTCCGCCATTTCTAATACCGCCGGATCAAACTCCGGTTTTTCCGGCAGACGTAGCAGCAATAAAACCCCGATGGCGTGGGAACCTGCCAGGAGAGGAGCATAAAGCGCCGCCCCAAACTTAGCTAACTCAGGTACCCGCATAGTGGTTGCTCGGGCTAGAGAGTCAACGATTAAACCTTGACCTTCCGCTAGTACCGTCCGCGCCCGTCCGTGGGGAGGAAAGGTTACCCCGATAAGGTCGGCGGCGCCGTATCCAGAAGCAATTTCGCATACCCAGGAATCGCCAACTGAAGGTAGCACCAGGAGCGCCGTATCCGCGTCCGCTACCTCTCGCACTGATTTGGCGATGAACTGTAGCGCGTCCTCTTCTTCGGTTCCCTCTAATAAAATCGTGGTGAGCTGCTGCGACACCCTGGTCCAGCGCTCGCGGGAACGAGAAACCTCATAAAGACGCGAGTTCTCTACTGCTACTGCAGCCAGGATCGCTAAACCAGACACATAAGCTAAGTCTTGTTGGCTGTAACCGCCGGGACGATTACACAAATAGAGGCGTCCATAGACTTGTTCGTGGATACGAAGCGGCACCCCCAAGAAAGAAACCATTTCTGGGTGCGCAGGCGGGTAACCGGTGAAACGAGGGTCAGAATGCAAATCATTAGAGATAATGCCGTTATCTACCGGGATAGCCCCGATTATTCCCCGACCGATGGGGGGATTACCTAAAGTTTCTCTCTCGTCGGCGCTAAGCCCGTGGATATAAAAAGCGCTGGTTTCTCCGCGCGAACCCAGAATCGATAGCGCCCCATAGGGCGAGGAAGTAACCGCACAAGCCTGATCTACGAAAGCCTGCAGAACTTTATCTTGCTCCAGGTTTCCCATCATCTGCAGCACTGAGGAAAGTAACTGGGTGCTATCTTCTGGTAGGGGCGAGTATTGCCCCGAAGCATTATTTAGCAGCGGAGGAATATCGATCGGGGAGGACGCATCCGCATCAGAGTTATCGGAGGTGGGCAGGTCCTTAAAAGACATCAACCTGCTCCTGACGCAGACTCCAGGCATAGCCTTGGTGAGTTTCCAACAGTTCTCGATGGGTACCTTGGGCTACGAAAGTTGCCGGTTCATCCGGCAGGCCATGCGGTTTATCCATAATGAAAACTCGATCTGCCTGGTCAAGTGGGGTGAGGCGGTGGGTTACCAGCACGACTCCCCGCTGATGTTCCTTGCTGCCGGCAGTTAGCAAATCTCGCAGCAGCGCATCCGCAGTTTCCGGATCTAAGTGCTCACCCGGTTCATCCAGGGCTAGGAGTGGAGCTTTAGCTGCCAAGGCGCGTGCCAGCAGGATGCGGCGGCGTTCCCCACCAGAAATAGTGGTCGCTCCCGAACCTAACTCGGTTTCGATACCGTCCGGTAGCGAGGAAAGCCACTCGCCTAAACCGGCTTCTTTAACGAGTTCTTCGCCTTCAGAAACTGAAAGCTGACCATTAGCCACTCGCAAGTTTTCTAGAATAGTGGTTTCGAAAATATGAGCGTCCTCGGGAGTGATCACAAAACTAGCAGCCGCCTGCGTGCGTGGCAGAGAGGAAATATCTACTCCGTCAATCTTTACGCTCCCAGAAACTGGTTTTAGCAGGCCAGATAGAGTGTAGAGCAGGGTAGTTTTTCCAATGCCGGACTGGCCGACAATCGCCAGGTGATCCCCGGGAGCCAGCCGCAGGTTAATCCCGTCAGCCACTACTGGGCCGCCCGGCCAGCCGATAGCTAAATCCTTGGCCTCGAGGATGCTCGGGCCGGTAGCTTTGAAATTTTCAATCACCGCATCTTCGGTTTCTTCAGCCGCTTTTACCTGGTCTTCCGGGGGCAACATATTCATGATCCTTACCGCCGAAGTCGCTGAAATCACCAGCTGTTGGGCGGCAGGACCGAGCTGGGCAGTCCCCTCAAAAGAAGCCAGAGGTGTAAGCGCCAGGACGGCCAACATGACTTCCGGAATGGACTGATCAATAACCGCAAAAATCCCGAAGTAAGCGGCCATTATCACTGACATCAGCATTCCGAACACGTCGATAGCCGCCGCCCAAGCCGCCGGTTTCGCGGTGGCATCCTTGGCGTCATAGAGCTGATCTTCCAGATCGGACAAGCCGGCAAGCACCTGCTGGGTTTGCCCATCAACCGTGATTTGAGCAGATCCATCAACAATGGTCATAGCTACTTCTGAAATGTGGGCGCGGCTTTCGGTTTCCCGGCGCTGGGCAATCCGGGTAGAACGAATGGTAAATAAAGGCCCTACCACTCCCGAGAGCAGCAAGCCCAAAGTTAAGAACAGCCCGGCGCGCCAATCCACTAGGGAAATCCCGATTACGGTGATGATTCCCACGATGGTGGCCACCATCGCTGGTAGCAGGCTTTTGACCACGAAATCACCGATATTATCAACATCGGTTCCCAGCCGGTCGAGAATATCTCCCCGCCGCAAACTGGCGATCCGAGCAGTATCCGAATGCGAAAGCGTCTTATAAAGGTTAGTGCGCAGGGTGGTCATCCCCGATACCCCTAGCTGGTGGGAGGCTAGGCGCTCTAGGTAACGGAACACCGCTTTGGAGATTCCGAATAAGCGCACGGAAACTACCGCGACCTCCAGGTAGAGGACGGGTGGCATTTGGGAGGCACGCGCAATCAGCCAGGCGGCGGTGGCACCCAGGGCAATGGAGGCGCCCAGTCCGGCAGCTCCCAAGAAACAAGCCAAGAACAAAGTGCCGGGTTTTAGTTCCAAAAGTTTTATCGCCCGCTTGAGAGCCTGGCGTTCCTCAGCAGTAATGAACCAAGTTTTCATGCTATTCCAACCCCCGGGTCGAGCCTAAGAATTCAGGAATCTCCGCCTCACTGGCTCTGGCCGCCTGTGGCTGAGTATCTCTATACTTTTCTGTTTCTTCGGGAGTGAAAGGAACAGAAGAAATTCGCACTACCTGGTCAGCTATCTGTGCTAACTCTTTACGGTGGGCAATTAAAACTACGGTTTTTCCCGCATCTTTCAACTGCTGAACCACTTGTGCTACTTGTGCCACCAAATGGGCATCAAGGTGGGCAGAAGGCTCATCCAGAGCAATTAGCTGCTTGGTAGAGAGCAGCGCCCGTACTAGGGCAAGGCGTTGGCGCTGACCTACTGACAGACCTTCCCCGCCTGCCCGTAAAAATGTGTTCCAGCCTTCCGGTAGCTTCGCTACTACCTCCTCGAAACCCGCTAGACGCGCGGCTTTATGCACTTGCTCCCCGGGCGCCCCCTGAGGGAAAAGTTCCGCAAGATGAGCGGGGCTTTCAGCAATGTTTTGTGCCAAAGTTCCCGGTAGCAATAGCGGCATCTGTGGGAGCCACGAGGTTTGCTCCCACCAAGAATCTGGAGAAACCTCATCTAAATCCAGGTTTTTACCGGAGGCGTCGGTCAAGGTAATAGTGCCGCGGTCGCTAGAGAGCTGTTTTAACAGCGCCATAACGGTAGTGGTTTTACCTTCCCCCGATTTACCTACTAAAGCGGTGATAGTGGCCGGTTTAATTACTAGATTAACGGCATTGGGTGCCCAAGCTCCCCGCGAACGCATCCCCAGATCCTTAATCGTAATAGTGGTTTCTTCCAGTTTCGGAGCCGGTTTATCACCACTGGTAGCCGGGGGAGTTTCTAGGATTTCGAAGGCCGATTGTGAAGCCGAAAGCCCATCGGCGGAGGCATGGAAGAATTTGCCAACTTCCCGCACCGGCGCGTATACCTCGGGAGCCAGCATAATTGCAATTAGCCCAGTGTAGAGGTCGAGACCGCCAGCCACCATCCGCAGACCTACGGTAACCGCCACGATAGCTACCGACAGAATCGATATAAACTCCAGGACTGCACCCGATAGGAAGGCGATCCGTAAAGTCGCCATCGTGGTTTGGGTATAGGTTTTCCCAATCGAAGAAATCTGTTTTTCTGGGCCGCGGTGCCTGCCCAGGCTCTTTAAAGTCGCTAAACCGGCAACTAAATCTAGCAGTTGCCTGCCCAAATGCTGCATGGTAGCCAGGCGGCGATCCGAGGCAGTCTGGGTCATCAGCCCAATAATCACCATAAATATCGGGATCAAAGGAATAGTAATAATGGCTACCAGCGCTGACCAAAAGTCCAAAATCGCCATTACCAGTAGCACTAGGGGAGTGACCGTGACTGCCAAGATCAGTTGCGGAATATAGTCCACGAAATAAGGACCGAGTTTTTCTAAACCTCGGGTAGCCAGGGTAACCGTGTCGGTTCCTTTGCGTGCCAGCCAGCGCGGCCCCAGTTTCAAACAATGCGCCAGCACCTGTCCACGCAGTTCCCGAATCGCTTTCTTGGCCGCCCTATGTTGATGGTTGGAGCGGAAATAGGTGAGTGCTACCCGTGCCAGCGATACAAGCGCCAGCCAAAACGCGAACTGAGCGACTTGATCCCAGGATTGCCTTAAAGAGATTACTGGAGAAATCAGTGCCGAGATTAAGAAGCATTGGGCGATTACGAGACCTGCTTGCATAATGCCGGTGACTGCGGTGATAGCGATGGCGACCCGCGCAGACTTAGCATATTTCAGCAGTTTCGGATCAAGTGGTTTCAAAACAAGTGTCCTCCGTGCAAATATCGGGACTATTTTCCCACAGGAACGTGAAAACTCTAAACGCGTCCCAATCTAGTCTGATAGTACGTGGGAGGAACTGGGGTAGAAAAAGTACTCGGGGGACCCCGGTGAGCCTTGCTTCGCTCGGCTCAAGCCCCCTCTCGCATCTTTTTCTACCCCAGTTCGGTAACACCGCGCCCACTCGGATGAAATCCCCTCCCGCGCTCATTCTGGGTTTCGCGTGTCAGTAAAATCTGTTTCCGGTAGGTGGGGACAATAGTCGTGGGGGTAAAAATAATGTTGGCCTTGGCTGAATAGCCAAGGCCAACACTATTTATTTAGTTTTATTACTGGCACCTAGTTGGAAGTTACCTGATAGGTGCCGATATTTGCCTAGCTTTCCGCGAGGAAAGAAGCACCCTGACGAATCTTGTCCCAGGGAACACCCGGGTTTTCGTCCAGACCCTCAAGAGTAATCTTCAGCGGCATGCGAGTGTAGCTCCAGAAGGTGTAACCCAAAACAATGGGCACCACTACCAGCGCGATCACTAGCATAATCGCCAAAGTAGACGACGAGGAAGAAGCATCCCAGATAGTCAGAGAGAACTCTGGCTTAATGGAAGACTTCATAGCGTTGGGTGCCATCGCGGTAAAGATCCACGCAACTGCCCCAGCGATTCCGACGGAGTGGGCGAGCAAGGTACCCCATTCGGAGCCGCGAAGCGCCATTAGTACCGTGACGACAAACGCCAAGGCAGCAATGATCAGCGGAATCCAAGCCATGGCCTGGGAAGCGTACAGGAATTGACCCCAAAGCGCGGCCACTGCAACCAGCACGGTGTCCGCAATCGCGAACTTACCGAGCAGATTCTTAGCGCGGTTCTGAACTTCACCATTGGTGCGCAGAGCCAAGTAAGCCAAGCCCTGAGTAGCGAAAATCAACGCTAGCATGACCCCACCCGCAATGGTGTAGGGGGTTAGCAGCGAGAGGAATACGCTACCGAGAGGAGCGCCCTGAGAAGTGAAGTTGTGGACGTGCTTGCTGAGGTCAGCAGCTCCCGCCACGGCTTCACCGGGGGTGTTGTACTGGGTAATCGCAATATTCATGCCCTGAACCAGGTTGGCGAAGGCCACCCCGAACAGAATCGGAACTAGCCAGGCAACAATGGTCTGCCAGCTGTCCCAGCGACCCCGCCAAGCAGCCGAGGCTACCTTGGTGCGCCACTCAATCGCGCAGATGCGGATAATCAAGCAGAACAGAATCAGGAACAGTGCCAGGTACATTCCAGAGAACATGGTGGCGTACCATTCCGGGAAGGCGGCGAAAGTCGCGCCTCCGGCGGTCAGCAACCAAACCTCGTTACCATCCCAAACCGGGCCAAAGGTCTTTTGAACCTGAGAGCGTTCACGGTCGGTCTTGGCTACCATCGGCATTACCATACCGGCGCCTACACCGAACCCTTCCAGTACCAGATAGCCAGTCCAGAGGACGGCGATCAGGATGAACCAAATAACTTGTAGAATAGTCATCTCTTCGATCTCCTATCTGACCTAGTAAGCAAAGCTTAGGTTCTTGCCAGCATCCTCGCCATGTACTGCCTTTTCATTGGCATTGACGTGGATACCTTCCTTAACGTAACGCTTAATCAACAGGAACCAGACAATGCCTAGTGCCAGGTAGATCAGCGTGAAGCCCAGCAAGGTAACAAGTACCTGCCATGCGGGCACTGCGAACGAAAGCCCATGGGCGGTAAGCATAAATACCGAGGATCCATCGACTTGCATGTCCACTGGGTGCACGATGAACGGCTGACGACCCCATTCGGTGAATAGCCAGCCGAAGGAGCAGGCTAGGAAAGGCATCGGCAGGGACCAAATGGCGAACTTACCCAAACCAGTGGACTTAGAAATCTTGCCACCCTTGGTAGCAACCAGACCCCAAATCGCCAGGATTGCCGAGAAGATGCCAAACAGCATCATCAGGCGGAAGCTCCAGAAGCTGAACATAATGTTCGGGCTGAAGTCAACCGGCTGCGACTGCATATCGTAGCCGCGCTGGCTGAGAATCTCAGAGAACAATGAGCCATATTGCTGGTTCAAAGTATCCAGACCCTCTACCTTTCCAGTGAAGGAGTTGGTAGCCATGAAGGAGTAAACCCCGGGTACCTCGCCAACCTTGGAAATCTGATCGCAGTTAGCGTTCAGTGGTCCAAAAGCAGCAATAGTAAAGGGTGCGCCCTCGCCAGCATTTGGAGTCTGGCAAAGAGCCTCAGCAGCAGCCATCTTGGCCGGCTGGTGCTTAGCAACTAGCTGACCTTGAACGTGTCCGGTGACCGCGGTTAGCAGACCGCCAACGATAACTACCACCATGCCGAAACGGGCAATGGGACGCCAAATGTCACGTGCCTCAGTCTCGGCGCCAGCGTTGGCAGACCGAACCATCCACCAAATAGCGATGCCGGCAACAAAGGTGCCAACCAGCAGCCATGAAGTAGAAAGCACGTGAGTGTATGCCGCCCACAGTACCGGGTTAAGCAGTACCTGGAAGAAGCCAGCCAGGCCGTCCAACTGTGCACGGCCGGTTGCCGGATCGAAGGTTGCCCCTACCGGATGCTGCATCCAGGAGTTTGCCCCCACGATCCACAGAGCCGAAGTGTTAACCCCGACGCAGACCAGCCAGACGCACGTGAGGTGCGCCTTCTTAGATAGCCGGCCCCAGCCGAAGATCCACAGACCCAGGAAGGTGGACTCCATAAAGAATGAAATAAGAGCCTCACATGCTAGCGGCGCACCGAAGATGTCGCCCACAAAGCGGGAGTACTCTGACCAGTTCATGCCGAACTGGAATTCTTGCACGATACCGGTGGCAACACCGAGTGCAAAGTTAATTAGGAACAGTTTCCCAAAGAACCGTGTCGCCTTCAGCCAATATTCCTCGCCAGTTTTATGCCATTTAGTTTGCATAATGGCAACCAGGAGGGACATGCCGATGGTGAACGGAACCAGGATGAAATGGTAGACGGTAGTAACACCGAACTGCCATCGCGCCAACATAGTGGCATCTAATGCTGTTGAAGCAATAGTCATTCTGCTCGCCTTTCCGTTTCTAGTCGGTTTAGAAGTCGCTGCCCGCTATGAGCTTGCTTAGGCGAGTCCATAGTGACAACGTTGTCACTTAGATTAGCTCGTTTTTCAGCCGGTCGCTAAGTAATTCCCAGGATTTTCTAAGAATTAGCCTGGTTTTACGACAGAATTGAGAAATATGGAATAATGATCTTGGATGGTTTCCGGCGTCGCACTACGGAGGGAACCACCCCAGAGGGACTATTTTCCTAGGAAAACTCTCTGGCGTGGGGTGAATGTACTCGCGTAAACAAAGGCTTCCGTCCTAGAGGACGGCGTAATATAGGGGACTCGCCAGTGCGGGCGTGTCCAGGTGAGATCAGTGGTGAAAGACCCAAATAATAACGAAACAGAATCTAATCAAAATAGTGGCGCGGCACTTTTTTCCGGGCCAGCTTTTTCTGCCCCCAAGAAAATAGAATCTTCTCCGGCAGCTCCCGCTCAGATTACGGCGGCTCCAGCTTTTGCGGCTCCTATGTTTGCGGCGGCTCCCGTTCCGGAAGTGAACGCTCAAGGGGATGGCGACAGCGACCAGGACTCGGCTCCCAGGCGCAAGAGCCGGAAAAAGGGTGAGGGCGCCAGCGAAAAGAAAACTAAATCGACTAAAGGCAAAGGCGAGAAAAAGGCGCGGGGCTCTAAAAACTCCCGTAAAGGCGAGGACGCGTCCGGGGATAATGGTTCCGGTGACAACGGGAAACAATCTCGTTCCAAAGAGACTACTGCCCGGAAAGATAAGTCAGAGACTAACGGCGCTCAAGCAGCGCGGGGATCCCAAGAAGAAACAGAAACGGGTAGTAGTCACCGTAGGCGTCGGCGGCGCACTCGCGGTAGCGCAGAGGCTGTTGACCAGATTGAGCAGGTCAAGGGGTCAACTCGCCTAGAGGCCAAGAAGCAGCGTCGCCGGGAGGGACGCCGGGAGGGACGACGCCCCAAGATCATTACTGAATCTGAATATTTGGCGCGTCGTGAAGCGGTAGATCGCACTATGCTAATCCGTTCTAAAGACGGACTAAATCAGATTGCAGTCTTAGAGGATAACGTGCTGGTAGAACACTATGTTTCCCGGCATACCCAAACCACTATGGTGGGTTCGGTTTATCGCGGCAAAGTGCAAAACGTTTTGCCCTCTATGGAGGCGGCTTTCGTTGATTTAGGGCGCGGACGCAACGCGGTGCTTTATGCCGGCGAAGTCAATTGGGATGTTGCCGGGATGAAGGGCAGGCCGCGGCGCATCGAAGAAGCCTTAAAATCTGGCGATTCCATTACCGTGCAGGTAACCAAAGATCCCATTGGACATAAGGGTGCGCGACTAACTTCGCAGGTGACGCTGCCGGGACGTTTCCTGGTTTTAGTTCCGGGAGGAACTATGACCGGTATTTCCCGGAAACTTCCCGAGAGTGAGCGCCGCCGCCTCAAGAAGCTGCTAAAGGTGATTGTGCCCAAGGACTTCGGGGTAATCATTAGGACGGCTGCGGAGGGCGCCAGCGAAGATCAACTTCGTCAAGACGTGCAGCGTCTGCAAAGACAGTGGGAGAAAATCGAAAAGAACGCCGCGTCCTCCAAATCTGCTCCCTATTTATTGCACGGAGAGCCGGAACTAGCCTTGCGGGTGGTACGTGACGTTTTCAATGAAGATTTCCAAAAGCTGAAAGTGGAAGGTAAGGAGACTTATCGTCAAGTCGATTCCTATGTAGAAGAGTTTGCTCCTGATCTGCGTGATCGGGTTGAACAATGGGTGGGTGCCGATGATATTTTCGCTGCCCACCGCGTAGATGAGCAGCTAGCTAAGGGGATGGATCGCAAAGTTTGGTTGCCATCGGGCGGCTACCTGATTATCGATCGTACCGAAGCTATGACCGTTATCGATGTGAACACCGGTAAATACACGGGCTCCGGCGGAACTTTAGAAGAAACCGTCACTCGCAATAACTTAGAATCCGCCGAGGAAATTGTGCGTCAGCTGCGCCTTCGCGATATCGGGGGAATCATAGTTATCGACTTCGTAGATATGGTGTTGGAGTCCAACCGGGATCTGGTGTTGCGACGCCTAGTGGAATGCCTGGGGCGGGATCGCACTCGCCACCAGGTAACCGAAGTTACTTCCCTTGGTCTGGTACAGATGACCCGTAAACGGGTAGGGGAAGGGCTGGTAGAAGCATTCTCTACTCCTTGCGAGCATTGCGAGGGGCGCGGGTTTATCGTGCATGGCGAACCGGTAGAAAACGGTGCTAATAGCGATGAAAATCTGCGTTCTCAGGGGCAAAAACGTGAGGCCAGGGAAGACAGACGTTCAAAAACGGAGTCTAAGAACCGGGCGTCGATGGCAAAAGTTGCGGCAGCTGCCAGTAAGGCTCATGACGAGGAAACCCAGAGCAAAAAACCTAATGATGCTAAGAAAGAGCAGCTTTTAGCTAAAGACACAGCTATCCCGGAGCCGGAAAAGAGCCCGGAGGAACCGGCATCTGCTCCGGAGAAGACCGCTGAAGTAAAGCAGGAAGTAGTCAGCCCCCAAAAAGAGGCTGGGGTAAAAGATGCTTCTGAACAGGGTTCCGATGGCGCGGATCCTCAAGATGAGGTTCAAAACAGTGAGGGCGTAGCCAAAGCCCACCCCCGCGTGGCCGTAACTTCGGGGACGGTCACTCACTCTAGTGAGAGCGCGGTGATGACTATCCAAAGTGCAGGTACCGCCAAAGCTGTGAGTCTAGAACAGCTGGGAGCGGGCGCTCCTACCTGGGAAAAGAAAACGGAATCGGGTGAAGATGAAGAAGGGGAAACCCCGCGGCGTCACGCCGCAGTAACTGCGTAAAACCCTAGTTTTCTCCCGCTTACTTACGGCGTAAGCGGGAGAAAACTAATTTTCAGCTAGTTTCCTCAGGCAAAAATCTCACAATGTGGGTGTTTTTGTCCGACAAATGATAGAAGGGGCTATTTTAGCTCTAAGCAATTGCGCTTCGACAATTGTTTGTCCCGTCTATAAGGAGTTGAGATGTCTGGACAGGTTTCGCAGCCTACTGCGTCCGATAAGACCAGCCGACAGTCATGGGGGACACAATATGGATTCCTGATTGCGGCGATTGGGTCTGCGATTGGTTTGGGAAACATTTGGCGTTTCCCCGGTGTTGCCTATACCAATGGTGGCGGTGCGTTCATCGTTCCCTATCTGATCGCCCTACTAGCCATTGGACTACCAATGCTGATGCTAGACTACGCGATCGGTCACAAGTTCCGGGGCTCGCCCCCTCTCGCTCTCGCCAGGGTAAACCGGCGTGCCGAAGCCGTAGGTTGGTGGCAGGTGGGCGTCTGTTTCTTCATTGTCGTCTACTATGCGGCCATTATTGCCTGGGCGCTGCGCTATACCATGTTTTCCTTTACTCGTGCCTGGGGAAATGATCCGGCAAAATTCTTTTCCGATAAGTTCCTGCAGGCACAAGACACCACTTCAATCTCGCTGACCCCGGTGTGGGGAATCGCGATTCCGCTGATTATTACCTGGGTGGTCACTATTGTCCTAATCGCTCTCGGGGTTTCGCGCGGTATCGAATGGATTACCAAAATCTGTATTCCCTTGCTGGTAGTGCTATTCGTAGCCATGGTGATCAAGGCGCTGACCTTGCCGGGAGCCACCGACGGATTAAACAAATTCTTTACCCCCGATTGGAGCGCCCTGTGGAACGGGAAAGTCTGGATTGCGGCCGTTGCTCAAATCTTCTACTCACTGTCAGTAGGCTTCGGGATTATGATGACCTACGCCTCCTACCTGAAGAAGCGTTCTAACTTGACCGGTACCGGTCTAGTTGCCGGTTTCGCGAACTCTTCCTTTGAGATACTCGCAGGCATCGGCGTTTTCGCCACCTTGGGTTATATGGCGCATCTGCAACATACTTCGGTCGACAAACTGGAAAATATTTCCGGGGTTTCGCTTTCCTTTATTACCTTCCCGCAAATTATCAACGAGATGCCTGGCGGCGCCATTTTCGGAGCGCTATTCTTCGCCTCCCTAGTGTTGGCGGGTATCACCTCCATGGTGTCTTTGGTGCAGGTGGTTGCGGGGGCTTTCCAAGACAAGATTGGTTGGACCTCTAAACAGGCATCGGTGATTCTCGGGGTCGTGTTGGCGATCGTCTCGGTGTTCTTCTTTGGAACTACCACCGGGCTGGCCGCACTCGACACCGTTGACAACTACATCAACACTATCGGGGTGGTAGGTGCGGCACTCTCACTGTGCGTGATTGTTACAGTGGTAACCCCCTCGCTACGTTCCCTGCGAGTTCACTTGAACGTGACCTCTGCGGTAAAAGCCGGTAAATGGTGGGAGGGGCTCATCGGCTTCGTAATCCCGGTGCTCCTAGTATTCATGCTGGTACCTAACCTGGTGGATCTGATTTCTCACGGTTATGGTGATTATCCGCGTTGGTGGACAAATACTTTCGGCTGGGGTATGTTGGCGATTCTCTTGGTGTTCTCAGTGATAATGCCCCGTATGAAGTGGCATAAGAGCGCCGAGATTTCACCCTCGTTCGACCTAGAAAATGTGGACTGGAACAAGGAGGAAGACTAGCTATGACTGGTGAAGCGATATTGATGATGCTGGTCGCCATCCTGGTGATTTGGGGCGGCCTGGTGGGTTCGGTAGTGGCGCTGCGCCGTATGGATCCGCCCTATCAAAAAGGGGAAAACTACTCGGAAATCGACTTTAACCCCCATCAGGGTCTTACGGAGGCTGACTTTATCGAAAAGGAAGCCAAAGAGGCTGCGGATGCGGCTAAGGCCGGTCAGGAGTAACGTAGACCTGGTTTTTAAGGCGGGGCGCGGCGAGTCTATCTCGCTGGCGCCCCGCCTGATTTTTCCCAGCGATTTAAGTAGGCGTATTGCTCCCGAGGACGCCCGCGTGCTTTAGGGAGTCTGAATATTTGTCCCTAGGGCTTGGCTAACCGCGTAGCAGGCAACTGCGCCGGCAGCGGCGACGTTCAAAGAATCAACCCCGTGGCTGAGGGGGATTTTAACTAGCTGATCGCAGCCAGCCAATGCCTGCTTAGTCATTCCCGGCCCTTCGGTGCCTAGCACTAAGGCTACTTTCGGCTGTTGTCCCCGCTCCCCTTGGGAATGCAGGCAGGCGCAAAAATCTGGCAGGGAAACTGCCTGATCAGTTAGTGCTAAACCAGCAACGATAAATCCTCGGGTTTTCAAAGCGGAAGTATCGGGCCAGGTGTCAATTCGGGTCCAGGGCAAGGAAAACACGGTTCCCATCGACACTCTAACCGCGCGGCGATAGAGAGGATCAGCGCAATGAGGGCTAGTCAAAATGGCGTCAAAGCCCATCGCCGCTGCCGAGCGGATGGCGGCACCCACATTGGTGTGGTCAACCAGATCCTCTAAGATCAGCACTGCCCGCGCCTCGGCAAGCACTTCGCCCAGTTCCGGCAGAGGCGGGCGTTCCATCGCGGCGATAGCACCTCGGTGCATACTGAACCCGGTAAGGCGAGTCAGCTGCTCCTCCTTAGCTACGAAAATAGGAATATCCGCAGCCCGCGGCCCCAAAGTTTCTTGCAGGCGCTCCAGCCAATGCCGGTTGGTCAAAATGGAGCGCGGCTGATGACCGGCCGCCAAGGCGCGGGTAATCACCGAAAAACTTTCCGCTAAATAGAGACCGCGTTCGGCCTCAAAACTTTTACGCAGGTTCACGTCCTTTAACTGGGTAAAATCACGTACCCGCGGATCAGATAAATCGTTAAGCGGAATAAGCACTCATCTATCTTATGGCGTCCAGGAAGACAAAAAGATATCCACAGATTTCATAGCCGATAGTTTTCCAGGTTTTCTTATCTGCTCTTTTCACCCGAGGCTGGGTGCGCGCCAAAGTGAAGAAAAGTAAACCAAGCTTAAGGAGTAACTATGGCGACCACTTCAATACCTGCGCGTCCACCTGCAAAATCTAAGTTGGGAGCGCGTCTGCAAGACAGTGATCTCTTTGCCCTTTCAACCCCGGAATTCTTGGGGGAGGAGGGGGATAAAAATCTGCTAGAGATGCTGGAAGAGGACCCGGATCTGCCTTCCGGCCTTTACGGACCACTGGGGTGGCTGGCGGAAACCAAAATCCCCGAAATTCTTAAAAACTATGTCGCTACCGGGCAAGGAATCGGGGATTACCAGCGTTTTCACGGCTTAGATGCCGAGGGTGCGCGGAAAGTGTTGGCAGCGCTTCCTCGGGTAGCCCTGGCCGACCGGCAAAATGAAGCCCCAACTTTGTTGGCGTTCCTAAATGCGTGCATAGCCAATCCGGGGCGGGTTTACCTGTCGGGATACCTTATCGGTTCTTCGCGTTGGGACGAGCGCGTCAGCGTGGACACTATGTTTATCGTTGAAAATTCTGCTGAAGGTGTGCCGGAGCCTTCTGCGCAGCGCGCCCGCGAAATTTGGCACGCATACCAGAGCAAACTCGCCTTGGGGCAAGCCTGTGCGCCCGATGAACTCTATAGTGCCGACCCCAAATGGGCATCTGCCGGTTGGTGCCTGTGGTGGGACTAGCAATAAAAACCGGCAATAACGTCGGCTGCCGGGATACAGTTTCCCAGCTATTCAGTAAGTGCGTCCGCTATTAAGTACAATTGAGCCCGTGCTATATCGATTCTTATATAACCACGTGATTTCACGGCTTGATCCCGAAAAATGCCATAACGCAACTATGAATGCGCTGCATCTGATTTCGCGGGTTCCGGGATTAACCGCGCTAATCAGAATGTTTTTTTCGGGGTCAGTAGCTACCTTGAACAGCGGCTGGGTTGGCAGTCAGCAGGGATTAAAATCCCTGGCCAGGCCAGTTCCCGGATATCTAGGACTGGCAGCGGGCATGGATAAAGATGCCTTAGCGCCGCTGCAATTCGGCGCTTTCGGGTTTGCGTTTGTAGAGGTGGGGACGGTAACTCCTCGTCCGCAACCGGGAAATGAAAAGCCGCGCCTTTGGCGGATATTGCCACTACGCGCGGTGCGTAACCGAATGGGTTTCAATAACCAGGGAGCTGCGCAGATGGCGCGGCGCTTACAACAGTTACGAAGCACCCGCCAGGGGCGTTCCCTAGTTTTGGGGGTGAACCTGGGGAAAAATAAGACGACAGATCTGTCGAAGGCAGCAGACGATTATCGCGCCAGTGCGCTGGCGCTGGCAAAATATGCAGACTATCTGGTGATTAACGTTTCTTCGCCCAATACCCCCGGGCTGCGCAGCCTGCAAGCTAGCGCCCAGCTGCGCGAAATCGCCGAAGCAGTTAAAACCGCAGCTCAAGAAAGTGCCGGTAGGGCAGTGCCAGTGTTGGTGAAATTGGCTCCTGACCTGGAAGATTCGCAACTGGTGGAACTAGCCGAGATGGTTAAAGAAGTGGGTTTAGCGGGAGTGATCGCCACTAACACCACCATTGACCACGATTTTGGGGAGGGCGGACTCTCGGGTCCTCCCTTAAAAGAACGTGCCCTGCAAGTAGTCCGCCTCTTGCGCTCCCACTTAAACGAAGAATATCTAATCATCGGGTGCGGGGGAATCGAGGATGTAGCCTCTGCCCGCCAGTTCCTGGAGGCAGGAGCCGATCTTTTAGAGGCGCTGACTGCGGTTATCTATCAGGGTCCCAGTTTCGCCGGAAAGATAAACAAGCAGCTTAGTGCCAATCTTCCGGCACTTCCGCTACGCAATAACCACTAACTAGCCACTAGGGGCGAGAACGCATATAGGCGCGAATATCCCTGGCGTATTCGCTAATATCGGGGCGTGGGCCGCGCGAACCAGAAGGGCGGGGACGCCGCATCCGGCGCGGACTGGCTAGACGCATTAAAATATAGCGGCCGTTTCCTTTCTTTACCCGCTTATCTCCCTCAGCTACCTTCATTAGCGAACGGTTAATGATCATGGTGGTGATAATGGCTTCGATTAGCGCCAGCAGCAGCAACCCCCACATAGTGAATAGTAAAAACGAATTCAACCGTTGATTGCGAGAGAACATGATCGACAAAATCAAGAAAGCCAGCACAATCGGCATGAATAACTCGCCGATAGCGAAACGAGCATCTACGAAATCACGGATATAGCGACGGATCGGACCTTGGTCATTGACGGGTAGATAGCGTTCATCACCCTTGCCATCTAGTGCTTCCCGCTGTTTCTTGTAGACCTCGTCGCGTTGTTCGCGGCGCCGTTTGCGTGCCTCTTTTTTGTCTACTACCAGTGGTCGGCGATTGCGCGCCTGGGCATCCTTGCGTTTAGGGGTAGGGCGACCTTTGCCCGAGACCTTGTCCTCTACCGGAGCGGCGTCGTCATCTTTACTGCGTCCAAAAAGTTTCACTCATCCAGGTTATCTAGCCAGAGCGGGCTTTGGAAATCTGTATTATCTAAGGTTTCTTAACTGAGATAGAAACGCAGTCTTTCCCTCAGCCCATGCTATCGGGGTAACCTGGCAATCATGAGTGATATTTCCAAAGTAAAAGTAGCTTCAGAGAACATTTTTAATGACGTGAAAAGCGAATTGACGAAACTGGTGGCAATCCCGTCGGTTTCTTCATCCTCCCGCGAGGAAGTCGAAAAATCTGCCCACCACCTGGCGGAACTATTTTCGAATCTAGGGATGGAAACCGAGGTAAAAACCGCTCCTACTCCCGGTGGGGAAGAGGGAATGCCTGCAGTTGTTGCCCGGAAAATAGTTGACCCACAGGCCAAAACAGTTTTGTTATATGCCCACCACGATGTGCAACCTGCCGGGCCACGCGAACGCTGGAACACCGATCCTTTCGTCGCCACCGAAAAGGACGGGCGCCTCTATGGGCGGGGCACTTCCGATGACGGGGCAGGAGTCATGGTGCACTACGGGGCGTTGCTGGCGCTGGCAGATAAGTGCCCGGTTAACGTGACCTGCTTTATCGAAGGCGAAGAAGAGGTCGGCTCGCCCTCATTCCGTAACTTTATTGAAAAGTATCGGGAAGATTTGGCTGCAGATGTGATTATTGTTTGCGACTCCGATAACTGGCGGGTGGGAGAACCAGCCCTAACCGCTACTTTGCGCGGAGTGGCCAGCCTGGATGTGAAAGTCAAAGTCATGGAAACCGCCCTGCATTCGGGAGCCTACGGCGGCCCGGTACTAGATGCGGTCACTATCGCCAGCCTTTTAGTGGCGAAATGTTTTAACCCTGACGGTAGCTTGGCAGTACCTGGTCTTGGCGGTTCTACCAGTGCAGATGTGCATTATCCAGAAGAGTTATTTAAGGCAGATGCCCAGGTAGTGGACAGCTTTAAACTAGCCGGGAAGGGCGACGTGGCGTCGCGGCTCTGGAATCAGCCATCACTTTGCGTTATCGGTTGGGATCAGCGTTCCCGTGCCGAAAGCGCCAACGCCCTGGTGCCCGAAACCTGTTTGCGGCTATCGCTGCGAACCGCTCCGGGCACTTGCACCGCCGAATGTGCTCAGGCATTGAGCGATTTCCTGAAAGAAAATGCACCTTTTGGAGCCGAGGTAGAGACCGAAGTCCTCGAATGCGGCCCCTCCTATCAAGCCCAAGCATCTGAGGCAGAAAAAGATATGAAATGGGCGTTATCTAGTGCTTGGGACAAAGACGCGGTAGATATTGGTTGTGGGGGAGCAATCCCGATGACCGCCGACCTCGCGCAAGTGTTCCCCCAGGCCGATATCTTGATTACCGGGGTAGAAGATCCGGCCACCAACGCCCATTCGGAAAACGAATCCCAAGATTTAGGGGACTTACAGAACGCAATTACGGCGGAGGCACTGTTCCTTAGCCGGCTAGGTGGCCAGCTTTAAGTGCAAATAGTTCTGGCATTAACCAGCACTGCCTCCGCTAGCGCCAAAGAGCTAGGGGAGGCCTTTAAAGCTGGTTGGCAGGGTCATCAAAGCCAAGATCAGCTGGAGATCATCCCCTACTCCTATGGATTTAGGGAGGTCGCAGTTAACTTTCCGGTAGCAGATATTTTCGCTGGCACTATCGATCCGGAACTGGCAGGCGAACGGTTGTCCGCGTTATTGAAAGCGGGAAATGGTATTTACCTTCCTCCCTGTCATCTGGGACTATCCTTGCAAAGCGAATATTTGTCACCCGGAGCAGCGACTTTGGCGAACCTAGAGGAGTTACCAGATTTTCCTGCCGCCTTTATGCGGGGAGTGGCACGCGCCTATGATCGGGAAACTTCAAATCCGCAAGTGTGGGAAAAACTGGGGCGCGCCCTCGCCCATACGGTGGTAGTTACCGGCAGTCAGAAACCGCTATTTTCTGCCTCCGGGGTGCTGGCTGCGGTAGCAAAAACCCGGCCGGAGATTGCCCAAAAAACCAAGGAAAATTGGGAGGGCATACTGGGCGAGGCTAAAAAGTTCGGACACCAGCGTTATCTGGGGCTGTCCAGTGCAACTGGCTTCGGAAAAGCTCAGGAAAGCCAAATCGGGACGCTGCCAGGAGGAGGATGCGCTTTTGGGATCGGGGAACTACTAGGCAGATTGGGAGCCCGCCTAGATTTCGCGGCAGATTTCTTAGATGAGCGCACCCAACTGCCCCAGATTTTAGGGGGCGCAGATTTGCTAGTGGCGAATACCCCTGAGCTTTCCCCCTGGAATCTTTCCGGTTCCCCCTTAGAACATCTCTGCCACTTATCCGCTCCCAGCGGAATCCCGATAGTCGTGGTTACCAGTGAAAATAACCTAAGTAGAGCAGAGGGAGCCGAGATGGGAATTGACGGTATCTATCAGTTTCCCTCCGATATCGCCGGTATGAGTCAGGCCGGACTTCGCTTAGCGCGTACCTGGTCACGATAGCCAGTAGGGGCCGGCTTGGACTAGGCTAAGGACTAGCTTACTGAAACCAGACGATTGTTATAGGGAGAAACATGAGCGAAGAACAGGCTGAAAAAACAGCTACCCACAAAGTTACTTTGACCGATGCAGCCGCTGAAAAAGTAAAATCGCTGTTAGAGCAGGAAGGTCGCGATGATTTACGGCTGCGAATTGCAGTCCAGCCGGGTGGCTGTTCCGGGCTCATCTATCAGCTGTATTTCGATGAGCGTCTGCTTGAAGGCGACGCGGTCGTGGAGTTCGCTCCCGGGGTAGAGGTAGTAGTAGACAAAATGTCGAACCCCTATTTAGAGGGCGCTTCTATTGACTTCTCGGATACTATCGAGCGGCAAGGATTCACCATCGATAATCCCAATGCTGTAGGTTCTTGCGCCTGCGGCCAGTCATTCCACTAAAAACAGTCAGGATTTAACCGTGAAACGTAGACTTTCATCTTCTTTTGCTGCCCTCGCTCTTATGGGAGCCCTAATCGGCGGCGCCCTCACCGGATGTAGTAGCAACGATACTGGGGTAAATGTCGAGGGTGATTACGGTAAGGCTCCCAAGGTTAGTGCCGGGAAGGGAACCCCACCGAAAGATCTGAAAGTCGTTACTCTCAAAGATGGAGAGGGCGAAGCCTGTGGCACCGGCGCGGTGGTAGCGGTCAACTATCACGGGCAACTGTGGAATGGGAAAAAATTTGATTCCAGTTTTGATCGTGGAAACCCCGCCGTTTTTTCTTTAAAGCAGGTAGTTCCCGGCTGGGGTAAAGGCCTTAAAGATGCCAAACCGGGATCGCGCACCCTCCTGGTGATTCCTCCCGAATTGGGTTATGGGGATCAGGCAACCGGCGACATTCCCGCCGGATCTACCTTGGTATTCGTAGTGGATACTTTGAAGTGCTTCTCCGCATCCCAGGCGAAGAAAGGCCAGCAGCTGCTAGCAGAAGCTAAAGCCACCGGCGAAACTTTGCCCGGTCTGGAAGTTGACGGCAAACTAGGGGCAAAGCCGGCATTGAAGGTAACCCCAGATCAATTGGCAAAAGAGCGCAAGGTAGTAGTGCTGGCGCAAGGAAAAGGAGCGCCGCTGAAAGCTAAAGATGTGGTGATAGTGCATCAAAGCTGGGTAGACCAGGAAGGGAAGACTGCTTCCACCTGGGATAGCGCAACTCCGATGCCGCTGCAAGGGGAAAAGACACTAGCCGAGTTGGGATTAGATAAAGAGCTTGCTGGTAAAACTGTGGGATCGCGGCTAGCTTTAAGTTCCATGCAAAACGGGCAAGCCGTCGCATTCGTGATGGATATTATCGGCACCCTCTAGAAAATCTGTACAGGCTGGGTTATGCGTACTTATAACGATTTGCAACCTGCAGTTAAAACATTGAAAATGCGAGCGATAGTGCTCTCGCTCTTGGCTGCCCTGTGCCTGGGCGTCCTTTCGGGCTGTTCCCAGGGAGGATCCGATGCCTCCGCACCAGAAGTAAAAGGGAAGTTCCCGGCAGTTTCTGGCGAGTTAGGACAAGCACCCCAAATGGAGGCCGGTGCGGGCAAAGCGCCCACCAGTTTGCAGGTGCGGGTACTTCACGAGGGCGACGGACGCAAAGTAACCGCCAAAGACCAGGTGTTGATGGACACTTTGGGTAACCTGTGGGACGGAAAAACCGTGATGACCACCTTCAGAATGGGAGACTCTGCCCAAGGCTATGCGATGAGTGACGTTATCGCCGGCTGGAAACAGGGTCTGATCGGCAAGAAAGTTGGCTCGCGGGTGCAGCTTACCGTACCTCCACGCTTAGGTTTCCAAGGTGAAGCCGCCAAGAGAATCCCCGCCGATTCCACTATGGTGTTTGTGATCGACCTGATCAGCGCCATGGATTTAAGTGATATTTCCGCACTGAAACACGCGAAGAAAATCGACGAGTCTTTCGAGAAGCTCCCTAAAGGAGTAAAGATTACCGGCGGCCCCGGCAGTCAGCCGCAGCTGGATATCGATCCCGATATGCCGGCTCCGCAGTTAAAACAGGTAATCATGCTTTACCAAGGCACGGGACCGAAACTAGAACCGGATGATTTTCCGGGAGTACATTTGACTGCCGCCAGCTATCAGCAGGGTAAATGGGGAGAGGTATCCAGCTCCTGGGTCAGCGGGAAAATGGTGTCTACGCCCGCTACCGTGCAGACCACCCCGCAGTTCTTAGGGGTACCCATCGGCTCGCGGATGGTGATGATAGAGCCCGCAGAAGGCGCGCGCCAAGGGGCGAAGGCACATCCAGCGCGGATTGCTATCTACGACATTGGGGCGAAACAAACCAGTACCCGCCTCGGGTGACAGTTTAAATCCGATTGTAAAATCCGGGTCTGGCTCGGTAAAAGCACTCCGGGGACCCCGTGACCTGCTCCGCAGGTCAAGCCCCTCTCGTATCTTTTACCGGCCGCGACCCTAATCTGAAATCGTATCCGCGTGGGAAAAACTTTTCCCCCGCTTTACACTTTTCCGGGAAGGTATAAATACGTGGGGGGAGCGGTTTTCCCGAGTAGGTGCGGTGGGCATAAAAATTCGGGAAGCGCGTATTAGCGCTTCCCGAATTTTTGGGCAGGAGGGGAAATCGCTCCCCCGCGTTAGTTGCTAGGCCAGGTTGATTAGGGACTTAAAGTTCTTTTCGGCGTTTTCGAAACGAGCAGAAACGTTTTCCCAATTAACTACGTTCCACCAGGCCTTCACGTAGTCAGCTTTCACGTTCTGGTAGTCCAGGTAGAAAGCGTGCTCCCACATGTCCAGCATGAGCAGCGGAGTTACCCCGACGGGCACGTTTCCTTGCTGATCGAAGAGCTGGAAGATGATGAGCCGCGAAGAAATGGAATCCCAAGCCAATACGGCCCAGCCGGAGCCTTGTAGTCCGGTGGCTGCCGCTGAGAAATGCTTCTTGAAAGCCTCGAAGGAACCGAAGTTTTCGGTGATTGCCGCGGCTAGTTCGCCCTCGGGCTCCCCGCCGCAATCCGGGCCCATATTAGTCCAGAAAACCGAATGGTTGGTGTGTCCACCCAGATTGAAAGCCAGATCTTTCGAGTACTGGTTGACTGCTGCCAAGTCTCCAGCTTCGCGGGCGGCTGCCAGTTTCTCTAGGGCGGCATTTACGCCGTTCACATAGGTGTTGTGGTGCTTGTCATGGTGAAGTTCCATGATTTTGCCAGAAATATGCGGCTCTAAAGCGGCGTAATCATAGGGCAGTTCCGGAAGCGTGTATTTCTCCATATAAATGGTTCTCCTTTTGTATTGTTATTGTCCACCTAACTTCCCTCCGGTCAGATGGCATCTGTTATCTAGTCTAGGCGCTAAGTCCTATTTTTGCAGCGCTCGAGCGCGTATTTACCGGCTAATCCCGGTTTGTGAGGAGGATGATGCGCGGAAAATTTAGGAAATGGGGATGACATTAGACAAGCGGACAATGCAAGGGCGTGATAGTCGGTTACAATGAAAGCCAAAAGTCCTTTTAAATATTTACCTAAGGAAGCAGAAAATGGCGGAATCGGAAGAGAACCTACAGATTTTGTTGTACAGCGATGACCGTGAGGTGCGCCGGCAAGTAATCGAAGCAGTAGGAATTAAACCGGCGGCAGATTTGCCGAAAATAACTTGGGATGAAACTGCAACCGCCACGATTACCCAGGACAAGGTACTAAATAATCGTTATGATCTGCTGATTCTTGATGGGGAAGCCACTAAGATTTCTGGGATTTCGGTAGCGAAGTCTCTAGCTGAAGAAAATGACAACCTGCCCCCAATCCTGATTTTGACCGCGCGTCCGCAAGATGAATGGCTTGTCGGATGGGCGGGAGCTACCAAAGCGGTGGAGCGTCCCCTCAACCCCCTAAAGCTGCAAGAGGCCGTAGCTGAACTGCTGCGCTAAGCATTTTTAATTTCAAGGAGATTTTCGCTGCTTAGGATCCTGGTCTCCGCCCTCATAGTTGGAAAGAATACGGTTTTCTAGCCTGAGCCAAGGTCTCCCGTAACTGGGTGCGAGAAAGCATTCCCTGGGCAGGCCAGGCCAAAGCCGCTGTACCCCGTATCCGCACGATCCGGGTTCCCGGTTGATAAAGTTGCTGCGCCAAGACATGTAGCTGCTCCCAAAGGATGCCCTGGCCAAGGAAGTGCGGGGCGCTCACCGGGAAAACTTCCGCTAGTGCCGCAACGGTTTGGTCAATCGCGATTTTTGGTGCGTTAGCACAGGTAAAAGCAGTTCCCACTACTTTTCCGTAGGCGAGAGCCACATATACCCATCCTCCGTGGGGAGCGGGGAGGGCAAAAATAAGTTCTTCCGCGCCTAGAAGCGGGGCCAATAATTCTTGTTCCGCACCCGCGCGCAGCAGCGAAAAAAGCTGTTCGCGGATCACTGCCGCCTGCTCGTATTCTTCATTTTCTGCCAAGTTCCGAACTTTTTCTAGCAGGGTATCAACCGCAGTCAGTTCCGCGGCGGATTTATTAGCAGCCAGCTGCGTTAGGTGCTGAGCATACTTTTCTTGGTTCTGCGGGCGACAAGGAGCAAGACAGGCGCCTAACTGTTCCAAATAACAACTGTCCGCAGGAGCTCCGGGGGAAATCTCTTGAGTGCAGGTGCGCAGGCTCCACTGCTGCGAGAGTACCCGGCGGACTCGCTCAGCGCTTTTGCGGGTAGAAAACGGCCCGAGGATGCGGGAATGGGTTTCGCGCTCTACTCGCTTAGAAAGTCTCAGGCGGGGAAAATCTTCATCGGTTAGCTCTAGCAGCCAATATTTATCAGGACGGGTGCTGGCACGGTTGAATGGGGGATTAAGCCGGGCAATCAAGTCTAATTCTTTGAGCCGCGCCAAAAGTACATGGGGAAAACAATAATGCCGGATATGGCACGCGGCAGCTAACATTTCTCGCATTTGCCGACGTTTTTCACCCACCGTGGTGTAACTACCTACCCGGGTTCTCAGGTTAGAAGCCGACCCCACGTAGAGAGGTTTTCCTTCCTCGTCCTCAAAGATATAGACCCCAGGGCGCTCCGGTAGATTGACTCCCAACACCCGTTTTGCCCGAATCTGGCGGGGTACCTTTTGTAAAACCCGAAAATCTTGGGTGTGGGTGAGACCGGCTCCCTGCCCCAAATCCAGCAGCCCTTGCAGCACCGTCACGGTTGCTAAAACATCTTCGAGGGCGCGGTGAGTGGGCTTTTCCGCGCCAAAATATTTAGCGAGGGTAGCTAGGCGGTGATTGGCGACGAAGGGACGGGGAAGTAGCAGGCGGGCAATCGCCAAGGTATCTACGGTGAGGGCGTGAGGTAGGGGAGCATCTAGTTGCTCGGCGGCGCGGCGCAAGAACCCGGTGTCAAAACTGGCATTGTGGGCAACCAGGGTATTTACCGGAGGAGAGTCGGGGTGATCGGCCCTCCAAAAAGCAAGGAAACGCGGAAAAACTTCCTCCAAAGGCTCCGCAGCAAGCACCATCGAGTTAGTGATTCCGGTGAGTGCCACTATTCTTGGAGGGATCGAACGGCGGGTTCGCACTAGAGAACGAAAAGTTCCGCAAAGGCGCCGCTTATAGTAGCGGGCAGCCGCTATTTCGGTGATTTCCGCACCTGCGCCCATTCCCGTGGTTTCCAGGTCAACCACCAGGAAACAACATTCCGCCAGCGGGGTTCCTAGCTGTGAAAACTCGCCTTGGGGTGCCAGTTCACCACTGGAAGGTAACAGAGTGCTGAGGTGATTCTTCAGGGCGCGCGAAGGTGGGCCAAAAAATTGAGCGCTCACACCCTCGCCCCATCGTCATCCCCCCATTTATTGGTCAAGGGGCTACGGCCGCGCGGACGCAGATAGATGAGGAGAACGCAAAAAATCGTTAAATCTAAGAACCCCAACACATGAAGCCAGAACGGCAGGGTGACTCCCGTGATGTAGGTGGCCACCCAGGCCATTAGCACTACGACGGTAATCACTAAAACGCGCATGGCTCCGCGGGGACGGGGACTGGCAGGCAGCGTAGGGGGTTGAAACTGCTCATCTGGCTCGGATAATTCGTAATCTCGCGGTCCAGGCGCAAAAATACCGGTATCATCTAACCTAGATGTAATATCTAAAAATTCATCATCTACGCGACGTTGACTTGGGTTGCGGCGGCGATGCGCCCCCCACTTCTTGGGGAGTTTCATAGTCGTTAGTCTAGCCGGTCTTTAGGGATCGGCCAGTTAGCCCGGGCGGGAAGGAAGCTTACGTGTTTTACCGGATGCTGAAAGTAATCCTGGGACCGATTCTAAAGGTTCTGTACCGACCCTGGATTAAAGGAGCCGAAAATATTCCCGAGACCGGGCCAGCGATTCTGGCCTCCAATCATCTGGCGGTGATTGATTCTTTCTTTTTGCCGCTAATGATTGACCGGGAAGTCGTATTTGTGGGCAAAGCTGACTATTTCACCGGTAAAGGCCTGAAAGGCGCTTTCGTGAAGTGGTTTATGACCCAGGTGGGCACTATTCCCATTGACCGTTCCGGGGGAAAGAAATCCCAGGCGGCCCTGCAAAAGGGGTTGGCGCGTTTGCAGGAGGGTGAACTATTCGGTATCTATCCCGAGGGTACCCGCAGCCCTGATGGGCGACTTTATCGTGGTAAAACCGGCTTGGCGCGTCTGTCGCTACGTTCGGGGGCACCGGTGATTCCGGTGGCGATGGTGGGCACCAATATTGCCCAGCCGATTGGTACCCGGATTCCGCGTTTGCACCGCATCGGAGTGGTTGTTGGTGAGCCTTTGGACTTTTCTCGCTACCAGGGCATGGAAAATGACCGTTATGTGTTGCGGGCGATCACCGACGAGATTATGTATTCCCTAATGAGCCTATCCGGGCAAGAATACGTGGATCTGTATGCAGCGGACGTAAAAAAGGCGCTAGCCGCCAAGAAAGATGACGAGGACACGGGCGCCGTCGAGCCGAAAGTGGAAGCTCCTGGGGGCAGGCAGGCTCCTAAAACTGAGGTGCCGGAGCCTCCGGAAGAAACTGCAAGCGAGGACGAAGAACCAAAAGAGTAAACCCCGCTGGGGAGTCCTCGGAGTCTTCCGCTATTTTTTGCAACTTACCCACCAGCTGTGGATAGGGTTGGTTCCCAAGCTGGGTTATCCTGTTTTACCTGTATGGATGGGAAAGGTGCCGATCTCCTAGAGTCCTTTAAGGAATATCGACTAGAATGTTAAATGTCGGGGCCAAAACTGGCCAAATAAATCTTTTGGAGGAGATATGACCATTAAACGGGTGGCACTACTGACTGCCGGTGGCTTTGCACCTTGCCTATCATCAGCGGTTGGCGGATTGATTGAACGTTATACCGAACTGGCCCCGGAAGTTGAAATCATCGCCTATAAGCACGGATATCACGGGTTGCTTTCCAAGAATTTTATTGTGGTAGACGAAGAGGCACGTAAAAATGCCGGCCTGCTGCATGAATACGGTGGTTCCCCGATTGGTAACTCTCGGGTCAAGCTGACTAACACCGAAGATTTGGTTAAACGCGGTCTGGTTAAAGAGGGCGTTAATCCCCTGGAATTTGCGGCTAATCGCTTGGTAGAGGACGGGGTAGATGTCCTGCACACTATCGGTGGGGACGATACCAACACCACCGCCGCGGATCTTGCGCACTACCTGCATGAACACGACTATGAACTGACCGTGGTGGGGCTGCCGAAGACTATTGACAACGACATCATTCCGGTGCGGCAATCCCTGGGGGCTTGGACCGCAGCCGATAACGGAGCGCTGTTTGCAGAGCACGTAATCGGGGAGTGCCAGTCTAACCCGCGGGAATTGATTATTCACGAAGTAATGGGACGTCACTGCGGTTATCTCACAGCTGCGACTGCCCGTTCCTATCGCAAGCTTTTGGACAAGAAAGAATGGTTGCCTTCCATGGGGCTCACCCGCGAGTCTCGCGATATTCACGCCATTTTCGTGCCTGAAGCACATATAGATATCGAGGGCGAGTCTGCGCGTCTTCGAAAAGTTATGGACGAGGTCGGAAACGTAAATATCTTCCTTTCTGAGGGCGCCGGGGTCAGCGAAATCGTGGAGCAGATGGAGCAGGCAGGGGAAACAGTTCCCCGCGATCCCTTTGGCCACGTGCAGCTAGACAAGATTAATCCCGGTCAGTGGTTTGCGCACCAGTTCGCTGAGCGCATCGGAGCTGAAAAAGTCATGGTGCAAAAGTCCGGTTACTTCTCTCGGGCTTCGGCGGCGGGAGTAGAAGATCTGCGGCTGATTAAATCCATGACCGACTATGCGGTGCAGTGCGCACTGGAAGGCAAAGCCGGTCTGATTGGTCATGATGAAGAAAATGGGGATCTGCTGAGCTCGATCGCTTTCTCCCGGATCAAGGGTGGTAAAGCCTTCGATATTACCACCCCCTGGTTCCAGGAAATGATGGCTAACATCGGGCAGGAAGTAGAGCCCGCGTAGCTTTACCATTGTCCGCTTAGCCTGCCGGCAACAGCTAAGTGAAGACGATATTCGCTTAACTAAAGTTTCTTTGGCTCTCGCCGCGTGCGGCGAGAGCCAAAGAAATTATTACTGTCAGTTTTTCAGGGAAGGTGTTAATGGCGCCTCCCTATGACAAGCACGTGGGCAAAGAAGTAAATAAATACCGGTGCCACAGCAAACTAAACAGGGAATAAGTCCATCTCTCGGATTTATTCGTCTTAAAATCTAAAACTTACTAGGGTGGATTTCGTGGACGAGAAAACAACTAAGGCTCTGAATTCGTGGCGGGGGTGCCCCGCAACCCAGCAGCCCAGCTATCCAGATCAGGACAAGCTACGAGAAAAGCTAGCTGATCTGCGCACTCGTCCCCCATTGGTGTTTGCGGGGGAAGTAGATGCCTTAAAAGAACTATTGGCAGAGGCCAGCAGGGGACGCGCCTTTGTGCTTACTGGCGGGGACTGCGCGGAAACTTTCGCGGAATCAACCGCTAATCGGGTGCGGCTGAAAATCCAGACCATTTTGCAAATGGCAATTGTGCTCACCTATGGGGCTTCCTTGCCGATTGTAAAAATGGGGAGGATGGCTGGACAGTACGCTAAACCTCGCTCCAGCGATTCCGAAACCCGTGACGGAGTTACTTTGCCGTCTTACCGGGGAGATGCAGTCAACTCTTTCGAATTCACCCCCGAGGCTCGCACTCCAGACCCCGGACGGCTTCTAGATACCTATACTCGTTCGGGCACCACTTTGAACCTGATCCGCGCCTTTACTCAAGGCGGATATGCCGACCTACATCGGGTACATGAATGGAATCGCGGTTTTACTTCTAATCCTGCCTATAAACGTTTCGATGTTTTAGCTGGCGATATTGACCGCGCGATTTCCTTTATGGACGCTGCCGGGGTTAGCGCCGATGAACTACGCACCGTGGACTTTTATAGCGCCCACGAATCCCTACTTTTAGAGTATGAACAAGCTATGACCAGGGTAGATTCTCGTACAGGTGATCTTTACGATACCTCTGCGCATTTCCTGTGGATCGGGGAGCGTACCCGTCAGGCAGATGGGGCTCATGTGGAGCAACTTTCGCAAGTAGCCAATCCCTTGGGGGTGAAAATTGGTCCCGACGCCACCGGCGATGATTTAGCTAGGTTGCAAGATAAACTCAATCCTGAGGCCGATCCGGGACGTCTATCCTTCATCACCCGGATGGGGGCGCAGGCACTAAAGTCTTCGCTACCTGCGCTGTTAGAGGCGCAAAAGCGTGATGGCCGGCCCGTCACCTGGATGTGCGACCCTATGCACGGTAATACTATTCAATCTTCCTCCGGCTATAAGACTCGTAGCTTCGAACGCATCCTCGAGGAAGTGGCCAGTTTCTTTGCCGCTCACCAAGAAGCGGGCACTATACCTGGCGGAATTCACGTGGAACTTACAGGCGATGATGTTACCGAGGTAATCGGGGGCAGTGAACGACTGACAGAAGATGCCTTGAAGAACCGTTATGAAACCCGAGTGGATCCGCGGCTAAATCACCAGCAATCTTTAGAACTGGCTTTCCAGGTGGCGGAAATGTTGCAAAAACGCCACGACACCTTGGGTAATCCTCTGCGCGAACCCTTAGAGCCCTGGGGTTACACGGTTTAGACCAGACCTCTAGGGGCGCTAGAGCTGCGTCCTGCTAAAGCTCGAGGATGCAGACTATCTAGATCAGGGAAAGTCTCTCGCTAGACGTAGGTCAAAGTAACCGTAGATCCGTTCTTTAGTTTGGTACCCCCACCAGGGGATTGGGAATAAACCCGATTGGGGGCAATTCCTAGGAGTTGTTTTTGAACATTCACCTGGAATCCCAGATCCGTGAGCTTTTGTTTAGCTTCCTCCATAGATAAAGCGGTTACGTTAGGGACTTCAACCATCTCTGGACCTTGCGAAATCCGCACTTTTATCTGGTCATGATGGTAAACGGTAGTTCCTGCCTCCGGTTCTTGTCCGATCACTTTCCCGCGCGGAACCGAATCGGAAAACTCGGTGGTTTTTTCCATCTCTAACTTGAGATCACTAAGTGTTTCCGCTACCTCGTCTTCGGTTTTACCGGCTAAATCCGGTAACTTAATCGGTTCCTTGCCTTTTGAAATTGTTACTTTCACTTTGGAGTGGTGACGTAAAGTAGTACCGGCTTTCGGATCCGTAGCAATGATTTTTCCCTTTTCGACTTCATCGGAGTATTCCGCGCTGGTGCCGGCTAGTTTCAGCTTCGCTCCTATAAGTAGTTTCGCGGCCTGATTACCATCTTTACCCGTTAAATCGGGGACTTTTACGTATTCAATTCCCCGAGAAATATACAAGTTTACCTGGGACTTTTTCCATGCCTTTTCGCCGGCTTTGGGATCAGTGCGAGTCGCCTTATTAGGGGCAATAGTATCGGAATACTCGCGACTAATTTTCACCTTTAACTCTGCTTTTACCAGCATGGATTTGGCTTGTGCCGCGGATTTCCCTTCCACATTAGGTATTGCTACTCGCCCTCCGGGACCCAAAGTAAAATACCATCCAGCGGCAGCTCCCGCCAGCACCAAAATGCAGGCGATAACCGCAGCTACCAAGCGTTTTTTGCTGTTCTTTTGGGGAGGGGTGTCTGGAGTCTCCTCCGCACTGTCAGCTGCAACCACAGCTACTGATTTTCCTTGGTTGGAGACAGGCGGGGTAGCGGAAGAATCACTGTGAGCAGGCGCGCCATGAGGACGAACTGGAGCTGCAGGTACTTGCGGGGAGGCGACCGGTAAAACCGGCAGCACTGCAGTACCACCTCTTCCTAGGGGGGTGCGTTCAGTTTCTTTTTCTTGGGGCAGGTCTACCGGGCGCTTAGCTTTCCGTTCACTCAGCTCGGGACTTAGACATTCCGATACCGCCCTCACTAGCTGTAGAGCAGCTCCGGCATCGACCGGGCGGTCTTGGGCATCGCGGGCAGTAAGCGCCGCAATCAAGTCATCGACCTCGCTGGGAATCCAAGGCACAGTATCGGAAAGCGGGGGAACATCCTCGCTTACATGCTGCCACGCGGTACGAATCGCGGTATCGCCTTGGAAAGGCGGCACCCCGCTGATCAGTTCATAGGCCATAATCCCCACGGAATACACATCGCAACGGGCATCCGAGGTGGTCTGGGAAATAAGTTCCGGAGCCAGGTAGGTGACCGTCCCCATCACCGATCCGGTAGTGGTGCCAGTAGCTTGATTAACTGCGTGAGCAAGTCCAAAATCAGCTACTTTTACTTTTCCGGAGGGAGCCAACAAGATATTTTCTGGTTTAATATCCCGGTGGATAATCTGCATCCCATGCGCGGCCTGCAAAGCCTCTAAAACTTGCTCCGTGATTTCTAAGGCACGTCCTAAAGACAAAGCGCCTTCTTTAGTCAGTACCTGGCGCAGGTTCGGTCCGTTAATAAACTCCATCACCAGGTAGGGGCGCCGCCGCCAGGTTCCCTGATCAAAAATCTGCACAATTTCCGGATGCATCAAGCGGGCAGCTGAACGCGCCTCCGCCTCGAAACGCTCTACTAGAGAGGGGGTGTTTGCCAAGTGGGGATGCATAATTTTGAGCGCCACATCGCGTCCCAGCCGTTCGTCGTGGGCGCGGTAAACACTGGCCATCCCGCCGGTATCTATAATGCTTAAAATCCGGTAGCGCTGATCTATCAGACGT